>NZ_JAETXL010000012.1:0-154953 GCF_016774385.1 Micromonospora fiedleri | reverse complement strand
TCCAGGTGGCCCTGCTCCAGGTGGCCCTGGTCGCCGCGATCGGCTGGTACGGGCTGCGCGCCGCCACGGACCGCGAGGCGCGGGACACCGCCCCGCCGGCGGCCGACGATCGCTCCACCGCCGCCCCACACCCCAAAACCCCGCACCCCCGCGCCCTCACACCCCACCCCCACACCCCGCGCCGATCTTGCACTTCTGGTCGCAGAAATGCCCGAGATTGCCGTGTTTGCCCCGACAGGAAGTGCAAGATCGTGCAGAAAGGGCGAGGCGCGCGGGACGGCGTGGGGTAGGGCAGGGCGCGCCAGGCCGGGGCGCGCAGGGCAGGGCGTGGCGCGCGTGGCAGGGCGGGGCGCGCAGGGCAGGGCGGGGCGCGCAGGGCAGGGTGCGCGGGCGGGGCGGCCAAGGCGTGGCGCGGGGCAGGGTGGGGCGCGGGGTGTGGTGGGTGCGGGGTGACGCGCGCGGGGGTTAGGAGGATTCGCGGGCGGCGGGGCCGGTGCCGAAGAGGACGTCGTCCCAGCTGGGCAGGCGCTTGCGGGGCTTGCTGCCAGGCTCGGTGGAGTCGGCGGCTGCGGCCGGCGTGTTGGTGCGGCGAGGGCGTAGCACCGCCAGCGACGGTACGGCCGGCACCTCCTTCGGCGCGTCCGCGTCGTCGTCAAAGGCCGAGCCCTGACCACCGCCGAGCAGCGCCGCAGCGCCGCCGGAGACCGCCCGCTGCCGGGGTGAATCCGGCGGTCCGGCGAGTGCGGCCGGGGTCCGCGGTTCGAGACCACGGCCCGACGTCGAGCCGAGCGGCCGATCGAGCGAGGCGAGCAGGGCGTCCCGGCCGGCCCGGATCGGGTCACGGCCAGTACGGCCCGACTCGGCCGGCGTCGGCAGCCCGTGGCCACCCCGACTCGGCTCGCCGCGCGACGGACCGGGCAGCGCGTGGCCGCCCCGCTCCGGTGCCGGCTCCTGGCCGAGGATCGGCGTGGGGCGTTCGGCGCAGAGGTACTGCGCCATGTCGTCGTGCGGCGTCACCGACTGACGGGTCTTGTCCAGATCCCAGACCGCCTGCGCGGTGGCCTTGCCGGACGGCCAGGTGGCGACGATCCGCCAGGTGCCGTCGTCGCGACGCCACGCGTCCCAGGAGATCTTCTCGGTGTCGATGCCGTGCTGGGCGAGTCGCCCGTTGACCACCTCGGCCAGCGGGGTCGGCTTCTCGGCACCCTTGAGCCGGGTACGCCGAGCGTGCTGGGCGAGCATCGCCCGCTCCTGCAGCACCGGGCCGGCGTAGCGGAGCACCCGGTCGACCGGAACTCCGGCGATGCGGGCGACGTCTTCAGCGGACTCACCGGAACGGATCCGGGCCTGAATGTCCCGAGGGGACAGCGACGGCACCGGGTCGGCGGTGGTCGGTGCCACCGCGAGCGTCGGTGCACCCGGCTCGGCGTGCAGCACTCCGGCGACGCGCTCGTCGATGGGCAGGGCGAGCAGCCGCCCGACCTCGTCGGCGAGCACCAGGGCCTGGCCGTCCTCGGAGAGGGCGACGAAGCGTACTGGGCGCATCGCGTTGCCTCCGTCCCGCTTCGCTGGCCGTACGCCACGAGCCGGCCACCCGGGGCGTTGAGGACCACGGTACGCCCATCCGGGTCCAGGTGGGAGACGCCACGCCCGGACAACTCGTGCTGAGCAGCCTTCTTCGGTGCTGGTGAGAGCTGTGTGGCCGGTCAGTCGCCGGCCGCCGACCGCAACGGTACGACAGTGCACGGCACTGCCGCAGCCCGGCCGGTCCGCTCAGCGTAATGGGCCCGGCGACCCCACGGGGTCGACCGGGCCCATTGGCCCAACGTTAGGTCAGAGCCGCTCGACCACGTAGTCGATGGACGCGGTCAGCGCCTCCACGTCGGCCGGCTCGACGGCCGGGAAGAGCGCGATGCGCAGCTGGTTGCGGCCCAGCTTGCGGTACGGCTCGGTGTCCACGATGCCGTTGGCGCGCAGCGCCTTGGCGATCGCGGTGGCGTCCACCCCGTCGGCGAAGTCGATGGTGGCGACCACGTTGGAGCGCAGCGCCGGGTCGGCGACGAACGGGGTGGCGACGGCGGAACGCTCGGCCCAGCCGTACACGATGCCGGCGCTCTCGGCCGTGCGCTTGGCCGCCCAGGCCAGCCCACCCTGGGAGTTCATCCAGTCGGTCTGCTCGGCGGCCAGGAAGATGGTGGCCAGCGCCGGGGTGTTGTAGGTCTGCTCCAGCCGCGAGTTGTCGATCGCGGTGACCAGGTCCAAAAAGGCGGGGATGTACCGGCCGGAGGCCTTGACCTCGGCGGCCCGCTCCAGCGCGGCCGGCGACATCAGGGCCAGCCACAGGCCACCGTCGGAGCCGAAGCACTTCTGCGGCGCGAAGTAGTAGACGTCGGTCTCGCCGACGTTGACCTCCAGGCCACCGGCGCCGGAGGTGGCGTCGACCAGCAGCAGCGAGCCCGGGTCGGCACCGGCCACCCGGCTGATCGGCACCGCGACACCGGTCGAGGTCTCGTTGTGCGGGGTGGCGTAGACGTCCACGCCGGCCTCGGCGACCAGGGTCGGCGCGCTGCCCGCGTCCGACTTGCGGATCGTGGGCTCACCGAGGAACGGGGCGTCCTTGACGGCCTTGGCGAACTTCGCGCCGAACTCGCCGAAGTTGGCGAACTGCGCCCTGTCGCGGATCAGGCCGAAGGTCGCCACCTCCCAGAACGCGGTGGTGCCACCGTTGCCGATGATCACCTCGTAGCCCTCGGGCAGGGAGAAGAACTCGGCGATGCCGGAGCGCAGCCGGGCCACCTGGTCGCGGACGGTCTTCTGCCGGTGCGAGGTGCCCAGGTAGCTGGTGGCCACCTCGGCGAGCGCGGAGACCGCCGCCGGACGGACCTTGGACGGCCCGCAGCCGAATCGGCCGTCGGCGGGCTTGATCTCGTCGGGAATCCGGATGGTCGGAGCGTCAGCCACGGTTTTCAAGATCCTTCCGCATGGGTCGGGGCCCGGTTGAGCAGGTGGGAGTGGACCGATCGGCGTGCGCGTGGGGGTGCGTGATCGCACCCTCCGGCGGCACTGCCGCCTTCATCCTCGCACCCGTCGGTACCCCTCCGGGTGCTCGTCCCACCCCGAACCGTGAGTCGTCCGCCACAGCCCGTGGCCTGGCCCACACGGTGTCGGCCACGGGCGTACGCCGACTATC
This sequence comes from Micromonospora fiedleri, assembly GCF_016774385.1. NCBI lineage: Bacteria > Bacillati > Actinomycetota > Actinomycetes > Micromonosporales > Micromonosporaceae > Micromonospora > Micromonospora fiedleri. Next base: position 151,763 of record NZ_JAETXL010000012.1, on the reverse strand, counting down.
CGCCCGCCCACGACCCGCCCGCCCACGACCCGGACGGCCTCTGCGGCGCCACAAGCCGGGAACGGGGTGTTAAGAGGGGGCCCCTCCTCTACCGAAGACGTTAAGAAGGGGCCCTTCCTTACACCTCAGACGCCGTGCGGGACGGCGTCCCAGCCGTCGACCTCGTGCGGCTTGCGCGGGCCTGGCCCGACGTAGCGGGCGGAGGGGCGGACCAGGCGCTGGAGCTTCTTCTGCTCCAGGATGTGCGCGCTCCAACCGCCCATCCGGGCGCAGGTGAACATGGAGGTGAACATGTGGGCCGGTACCTCGGCGAAGTCGAGGACGACCGCGGACCAGAACTCGACGTTGGTGGCGAGCACCCGGTCCGGCCGGCGGGCCTGCAACTCGGTCAACGCCGCCTTCTCCAGCGCCTCGGCGACCTCGAACCGGGGAGCACCCAGCTCCTTGGCGGTACGCCGCAGCACCCGGGCGCGCGGGTCCTCGGCCCGGTACACCCGGTGGCCGAAGCCCATCAGCCGCTCGCCCCGGTCGAGGACGCCCTTGACGTAGCTCTCGGCGTCACCGCTGCGCTCGACCGCCTCCAGCATGCTGAGCACCCGCGACGGCGCGCCGCCGTGCAGCGGGCCGGAGAGCGCGCCGATGCCCGAGGAGATGCAGGCGGCGGCGTCCGCGCCGGTGGAGGCGACGATCCGGGCGGTGAAGGTGGAGGCGTTCAGGCCGTGCTCGGCGGCCGAGATGAAGTACGCGTCGACGGCCTTGACGTGCCGGGGGTCGGGCTCGCCACGCCACCGCTTCATGAAGCGCTCGACCACCGTCGAGGCCTTGTCGATCTCCTTCTGCGGCACCGCGGGCAGGCCGAGACCCCGGGCGGACTGGGCGACGAAGGACAGCGCGGTGACCGAGACCCGGGCGAGGTCCTCACGGGCCTGCTCGTCGGAGATGTCGAGCATCTGCTGCAGACCCCAGTACGGGGCGAGCATCGCCACGGCGGACTGCACGTCGACCCGGATGTCGCCGGAGTGCACCGGCACCGGGAACGGCTCGGCCGGCGGCAGGCCGGGCCCGAACCGGCCGTCGACCAGCAGGGCCCAGACGTTGCCGAAGGAGACCTGGCCGATCAGATCCTCGATGTCGACCCCGCGATAGCGCAGCGCACCGCCCTCACGGTCAGGTTCGGCGATCTGGGTTTCGAACGCTACGACGCCTTCGAGTCCGGGTTTGAAATCGGCCATCTCACTACTCCTGGTGTGTGGTCGGTGCGCCCGCCCAGGCTCGGTGCCCGGCCTGGCCGGGTGAGCGCCCTAGGCGACCCTCTCCGGATGTGTTCGTGACATCTTGCCTGCTGGTAACCGGGTGTGCGACCCACTGTCGATGTGCTGCACACGACATCCCCGGATGAGCCGCCCGTCGTCGATTCGGCGAGACTTGACCGTACGGGCTGGTCGGGGGCGGATCCGCCGGACGGACAGGGGAGGACACGTGACGGGGGACACACCACCGCCATCGGGTATGCGCCACGAGTACGACGCCGGATCGGGGCTGGTCGAAGCCGACCTGGCCGGTGACTGGTGCAGCCAGTTCGATCGCTGGTTCGCCGAGGCGGTGGCCGCCGGGCTGCCGGAGCCGAACGCCATGGTGGTGGGCACCGCCGACGCCGCCGGTCGGCCGAGCGCCCGCACCGTGCTGCTGAAGGGGTACGACCAGCAGGGCTTCGTCTTCTTCACCAACTACCGGTCCCGCAAGGGCACCGAGGTGGCTGTGAACGCGTACGCCAGTCTGGTGTTTCCCTGGTTTCCGATGCAGCGGCAGGTGATCGTGACCGGGTCGGTGGAGCGGATCGACCGGGCCACGACCGAGGAGTACTTCGCCAGCCGACCGCGCGGCTCGCAGCTCGGCGCGTGGGCCAGCACCCAGTCGTCGGTGCTGCCGGACCGGGCCGCGCTCGACGACTCCTACCGGTCGGCGGCGCAGCGCTTCGCCGAGGTGGCGCCGATCCCCGCCCCGGAACACTGGGGTGGCCTGCGGGTACGCCCCGACGCGGTGGAGTTCTGGCAGGGGCGGGCCAGCCGGCTGCACGACCGGCTGCGGTTCCGCCGTACCGACAGCGACTGGGTTGTGGAGCGGCTGGCCCCGTGACCTCGAAAGACACCTCCCGGCCGCGTGAGCAGCGCCGCTGGGCGATCGACCTGCGCCCGTTGCGGGTGCTGGCGTACCGGCGGCTGTGGGTCGGCAACGCCATCGCGATGTTCGGGTTCCAGTTCACCGCGGTCGCCGTACCGGTGGAGATGTACGCGCTGACCGAGGACTCGCTCTGGGTCGGGCTGCTCGGCGTGGCTGCCTTCGTACCGTTGCTGGTCTTCGGGTTGTGGGGCGGCGCGGTGGCCGACGCCCTCGACCGACGCCGGGTGCTGCTGGGCGGGTCGGTGCTGCTCTGGGTGTCCGTCCTGGGGTTGTTGGCGCAGGCCCTGCTGGATGTCGGCAGCCCGGTGCTGCTGCTGGCGTTGGTGGCACTGAGTTCGGTGTCGTTCGCGATCGCCGGGCCGGCCCGCGCCGCGCTGGTTGGCCGGCTGGTACCGGTCGAGTTGGTGCCCGCCGCCACCACGCTGAACTTCACCACGGCGATGGCCACCTCGGTACTCGGCCCGCTGGCCGCGGGTCTGATCCTCGCCGTCTTCGAGCTCGGGATCGCGCTGCCCGTCGCGTACGGCCTGGATGCCACGCTGCTCGTCGCGCTGGTCTGGGCGGCGCTGCGGCTGCCCGCGATGCCGCCCGAACCGGACCCGGACGGCGGTCCCCGGCAGGCCGGGCTGCGCAGCATCGTCGACGGCGTCCGTTACCTGGCCGGCGCACCGGTGCTGCTGCTCTCCTTTGCGATCGACCTGATCGCGATGGTGTTCGCCTTTCCCCGGGCGCTCTTTCCCGAGGTGGCGACCGAGCGGTTCGGTGGCGGCGCGGCGGTGGGCTGGCTGTACAGCTCGATCGCCATCGGGTCGCTGCTCGCCGGCCTGCTCTCCGGCTGGATCGGTCGGGTCCGCCGGCAGGGGCTGGTGCTGGTGCTGGCGGTTGTCGGCTGGGGCGTCGCGGTGGCGATGGCCGGGCTGGCCCGCCAGCTCTGGCTGGTCGTCGCGCTGCTGGTGCTGGCCGGCGCGGCCGACCTGGTCAGTTCGGTGGTACGACAGTCGATGCTGATCGTGTACGCCCCGGACCGCATGCGTGGGCGCCTGCAAGGGGTCAACACCGTCGTGGTGGCCGGCGGGCCGCGCCTGGGTGACCTGCGGGCGGGAGCCATGGCGGCCGGTTTCGGCAGCGGTGTGGCCTGGGTGGGCGGTGGTCTGGCGGCGGCGGTGCTGGCGGTACTGCTCGCCGTGGCGTTCCCGGCGCTCACCCGCTACCGGGCGGCGATCCAGACCGGTGACCGCCGACCGCAGTGAGCGCAGAGCCGACCTGGAAGCTAGGGTCTGGCGACATGGATAGCCCTGAGCCGCGTCCCCTCTCCGGGGCACAGTGGACCATTGCCGCCGCCGGTCACGAGGCGGTCATCGTCGAGGTGGGTGGCGGGCTGCGCACCTACCGCCAGGACGGCGTCGAGCACGTCGACGGGTACGCCACCGACGAGATCTGCCCCGGTTCGGCCGGTCAGGTGCTCGCGCCCTGGCCCAACCGGATCCGGGACGGGGTCTACACCTTCGACGGGCAGTCGTTGCAGCTCAACATCACCGAGCCGGAGCGGAACACCGCCATCCACGGCCTGGTCAACTGGTCGTCCTGGCACCTGATCGAGCAGCGGCCGGACGAGGTCACGATCGGCTTCGACCTGCCGCCGCAGCCGGGATACCCGTGGCCGCTGCGACTGCGTACCCGCTGGAGCGTCGGGGCCGACGGGCTGCGCGGCGAGCACGAGGTGACCAACACCGGGGTCGAGCCGGTGCCGTTCGGCTTCTCGGTGCATCCGTACCTACGCCTGCCCGGCGTACCGGTGGAGGAGATCGCGTTGCAGGTGCCCGGACGGAGCCGGATGCTGGTGGACGGGCGGTTGCTGCCGGTCGGCGTGACCCCGGTGGCCGGCACCGAGTACGACTACACCGAGCCGCGGCGCATCGGCGATGCGGTGCTGGACCTCGCCTTCGGGGAGGTGACCCGCGACGACGACGGTTCGGCGGTGACGCTGCGCGGCCCGGACGGGTCCAGCGGGCTGAGCATCTGGGCGGACGCCCAGTTCGGCTGGTGGCAGGTCTACACGGGCGACACACTGACCGGTGAGCGGTTCCGGCGGTCGGTGGCGGTGGAGCCGATGACCTGCCCGCCGGACGCGTTCCGGTCCGGTCGGGATCTGATCGTCCTGGCACCCGGCGAGACCTGGCAAGGTGCCTGGGGAATCCGGCCCGGAGTCTGATCGGACGTCGACCGGCCGCCCCGGCCCAGCATCGAGGAGAGACAGGTGGAGTTCGCGGACGTCGTCCGGCGACGCCGAATGGTGCGTAACTACGACCCGGACCGTCCGGTCCCGCCGGAAGTCGTGGAACGGTTGCTGGACCACGCGGTGCGGGCCCCGTCCGCCGGGTTCTCCCAGGGCTGGGGGTTCCTGGTGCTGGAGGAACCGGCGGACCGGGAGCGGTTCTGGGCCGCCACCACCCCGGAAGGCGGCGGTACGGGCCGGTGGCTGGCCGGGATGCGCCGCGCTCCGCTGATCGTGGTGCCGCACGCCAACCGCTCGGTCTACCTCGATCGGTACGCCGAAGCGGACAAGGGCTGGGCGGACCGCTCGACGGACCGTTGGCCGGTGCCGTACTGGTACATCGACACCGGTTTCGCCGCTCTGCTGATGATGCTGACGGCGGTCGACGAGGGACTGGGTTCCTGCTTCTTCGGGATTCCGCCGCAGCGGCTGGAGCCCTACCGGGAGGCGTTCGGTGTGCCGGAGGAGTACCACCCGATCGGGGCTGTCACTGTCGGTTATCGCGCACCCGACCATCGGTCACCCTCACTGCGTCGAGGGCGTCGTCCGGTGGACGAAGTGGTCCGCCGAGGACGGTGGAGCTGACCCGAACGGGTGGTTTCGTCCTGTTGAGAACCGGACTACCGGTAGCGAAACTGGCACCAGGGAGCAGAACGTGAGGTGCGGGGGGCCGCTACGCTGGCACCGACATCGGTGCCGCGGGGCGCGGCACCGTGCCGCGACCCGCGTCGGCGTCGTGGTACGACCCGGACAGGGGGAGGGGAGCGTGCCGTCGTGATCTTCAGAGCGGTCCGGGACGGGCGGCCCTACCCGGAACACAACCTGACACTCAAGCAATGGGCCGAGATCCCGCCCCGCCCGCTGCGCCTCGACCAGCTCATCACCACCAAGCGCGAGTTGGCGCTGGACAAGCTCCTCGCCGAGGACTCGACCTTCTACGGTGACCTGTTCCCGCACGTGGTGCAGTGGAACGGTGGTCTCTACCTGGAGGACGGCCTGCACCGCGCGCTGCGCGCCGCGTTGCAACAGCGCAACCAGATCCACGCCCGGGTGTTCGTACTCGCCGAAGCGGTCGAGTGACTTCCGTCGGGCGCTGAGTGCGTCGCTCCGGGCGGCGCTGAGCGTGTCGCTCCGGTTCGGTGACAACATGCGGTTTGAACTGCTGAAACACGCGATCGGGTGACTCGGCGAGCGGCTGTCGTACAGGGGGCTTACCGTCATCACAGACAACGCGTCTGACAAGGACGGTGAGGGCGATGGCACGCGACGGCGACATCAACGAGCCCACCAGCAGGTTCCCCGACACTGACCTGCACCCGGACGACCGGTCCGATGTTCCGCCCCCGCCGCCATCGGGCGGCGGTGCCGCACGGGCCCTGCTCTGGGTGCTCGGCGCGGCGGCGCTCGCCGTGGTGGTGCTGCTCGGCGTGCAGACCACCGGGATCCTGCCCGAGTTCCGCAATCCCTTCAGCAAGGAGCAGACCGACCGCAGTCAGCCGGCGCTGCTGGAGTCGATGCAGGATCTCAGCCGTTACGTGGCCGCCGAGGGCAACTTTCAGGTCGTCGTCGACCTGCAGAACGACCGCCGGAACGTGCCGGACTGGCTGCTCAACCAGCGCACGCTCTTCGTCGGATCAGGCAGCGTCGAGGCGTACGTCGACTTCGGCACCCTCACCGAGGGGGCGATCGTGCAGTCGGCCGACGGCAAGTCCGTCGAGATCAAGCTGCCGGCCCCGCAGCTCGCCGAGACCAACCTCGACCTGGACAAGAGCTACGTCTTCGCGGAGGAGCGGGGCCTGCTCAACCGGGTCGGTGACCTGGTCAACGGTGACCCGAACCGGCAGCAGCAGGTCTACCAGCTCGCCGAGGACCGGATCACCGCCGCAGCGCGGGACAGCGGGCTGATTGCCCGCGCCGAGGAAAACACCCGCAAGATGCTGGTCGGCCTGCTCGCCTCCCTCGGCTTCGAGCACGTCACCGTCACCTACATAGCCCCCTGACCCGCCGCCCCACCGCCGGACCCATCCGGTAGGTGGGGCAACTTCGGGGAAGTTGCTGCCTCCGGCCCCCGTTTGGCAGCACTTTCCCCGAAGTTGCCTGCGCCCCACGGGTGGGTGCCCAGCGGGTGGGCGTCTCGCGTGCGGGCACCTCGCGGGCAGGTGCCCTGCGGGTGAGCGCCTCGTGTGCGGGTGTCTCGTGTGCGGGTGCCTCGCGGGGTGGGCGCCCTGCCGGTGAGAGCCCGGCGTGGGGGGAGGGTCAGCGGGCGGTTGCCAGGTAGCGGTCCTCGTTGGGCATGATGATCCACAGTGCCAGGTAGATGATGACCTGGGTGCCGGGCAGCAGCAGCGACAGCAGGAACAGCAGCCGGACCATCCCGGCCGACATGCCGAAACGCTGGGCCAGGCCGGCGCAGACACCGGCGAACATGCGCCCCTGCCGGGGCCGTACAAGCTTGCGACTCATCGTGGTAGTTCCCCTCTGCGGCGATCCGCCGCTCTTGACATCAACGCTAGGGCCAGGACCTGCCCCCGCCCTCCGTCCCGAGAACGAACCTTCCCCAGCCCACCCGTAGGTACATACCCGCGCCCTCCTCCCTATCCACACCCCATGCCCGCGCGCCCGCGGCCGCCCGCCCCTGCGCGCGCCCCGCTCCCTGCCTCGTCGATCATGGAGTTTTGGTCGGGGCATAACGGGCGTATCAGGTGCAATAGGCGACCGTAAGTGCAAGATCGGCGGGGGAAGTGGGGTGGGGGGAGGGAGGGTGGGTGGGGGTTAGGCTCGGAGGGTTGGGCGTCCGTATCGGGGCGCTGGTGCCGGCCTTGGTGACGGGGGCGGTGGCGATCTTCATCGTCTGTTGACCGGTGATCCCGGCGCAGGGCGAGGGGTGTGGGCATGATCAGTGTGTTCGACCTGTTCAGTGTGGGCATCGGGCCGTCCAGCTCGCACACGGTGGGGCCGATGCGGGCGGCGCGTACGTTCGTTCACGGGCTCAAGGCCGATGGTCGGCTCAGCGAGGTGAGTCGGGTACGGGCCGAGTTGTTCGGGTCGCTCGGCGCCACCGGGCACGGCCACGGCAGTGACCGTGCGGTGCTGCTCGGCCTGGCCGGTGAGGTGCCCGAGACGGTGGAGACCGACGCTGTCGACGCTCGGGTGACGGAGATTCGGTCGCGGCGGCGGCTGGCGCTGCTCGGCACGCACGAGATCGACTTCGACCCGGATCGGGATCTGCTGCTGCATCGTCGCCGGTCACTGCCGTACCACCCGAACGGGATGATCTTTTCGGCGTACGACGGCAGCGGGGCCGAGGTCAGGACGCGCACCTACTACTCGGTTGGTGGTGGGTTCGTCGTCGACGAGGCGGCGGCGGGTGCCGACCGGATCAAGCCGGACAGCACCGAGGTCCGCCATCCCTTCTTCACCGGGGCGCAACTGCTGGATGTGACCGCCTCGACCGGGCTGTCCATCAGCGAGGTGATGCTCGCCAACGAGTTGTCCTGGCGGTCCGAGGCGGATGTGCGGGCCGGGCTGTTGGACATCTGGCGGGTGATGCAGGAGTGCGTCGAGCGCGGCTGCTCCCGCGACGGCACGCTGCCGGGCGGATTGAAGGTCCGCCGCCGCGCCGCCGAACTACGCCGCAGCCTGGAAGCAGACGTCGCCACCCCGCACCCAGGCACCCCGCACCAAGCCGCCGCGCACCTAGCGACCCCGCAGCCAGCCGCCGCGGACCCAGCGAACCCGCACCCGGCCACGCCGCACCCGGCCGCCGTGCAACCAGCCACCGGGCAGCCAGTCGCCGATTGTCCAGCCAACCCGCAGGCGGGGGCGGCAGCGCGGGTGGTGGATCCGCTGCACGTGATGGACTGGGTGACCCTGTTCGCCTTGGCGGTCAACGAGGAGAACGCGGCTGGTGGGCGGGTGGTGACCGCGCCGACCAATGGTGCGGCGGGGATCATTCCGGCGGTGCTGCACTACTACACGCGGTTCGTGCCGGGGGCCAGCGCCGACGGGGTGGTGCGGTTCCTGCTCGCGGCCGGCGCGATCGGGGTGTTGTTCAAGGAGAATGCCTCGATCTCCGGCGCGGAGGTGGGCTGCCAGGGCGAGGTCGGCTCGGCCTGCTCGATGGCTGCCGCCGGGTTGGCCGAGGCGTTGGGTGGCACGCCGGCGCAGGTGGAGAACGCCGCGGAGATCGGCATGGAACACAATCTCGGGTTGACCTGCGACCCGGTGGGCGGCCTGGTGCAGATACCGTGCATCGAACGTAATGCGGTGGCTAGCATCAAGGCGATCACCGCCGCCCGGCTGGCTCTGCGCGGTGACGGGGTGCACGCCGTATCGCTCGACAAGGTCATCAAGACCATGCGGGAGACCGGCGCCGACATGAAGGTCAAGTACAAGGAGACGGCGCGCGGCGGTCTCGCGGTCAACGTGATCGAGTGCTGAACGGACGAAGTTCACCGACTGCTAACCTGTCGTCCGTTCAGTAGGCGGGAGAACGACGGTGACCTCTGGCGTGGGGGCGTTGTGGTCGCACCGCAACTCGCTGCGCATCCTGGTCCGGCGTGATCTCGCGGTCAAGTACCAGCAGTCGGTGCTGGGCTACTTCTGGTCGTTGATCGAGCCCCTGGGAATGGGCGCGATCTACTGGTTCGTTTTCGGCGTGCTGTACTCCCGGGACACCAACCGACACCTGGGCGAGGCCGCCGGGTCGTACCCGCTGTTCTTGATCACCGGGATCTTCGCCTGGATGTGGACCAGCTCGGCGTTGAGCGAGGCGACCAACGCGCTGACCGGCCAGTCCCGGCTGATCACCACGATGAACGTGCCCCGGCAGGTGTTTCCGATCGGCCGGGTGGTCGGTCGGTTCGCCGAGTACGCCGCCGGCCTGCCGATCCTGGCCGGCATCGCGATCTGGTACGCCGCCGAGGGCAAGATCGATCCGGGTTGGTCGCTGCTGGCCCTGCCACTGGCCGTGCTGGTGCAGGCCACCCTGCTGATCGGGGTGGCGCTGCTGCTGTCCGCGTGGAACGTGCTGATGCGTGACGTGGAGCGGTTCATGCGGCTGGTCATCCGGGTGCTGTTCTACGCCACCCCGATCATCTATCCGCTGAGCCTGGTCCAGGGCTCCGGCCTCCCCGGCTGGCTCAAGCTGGGCTACGAACTCAACCCGCTGGTCGGCATCTTCCAACTGCACCACTCGGTGTGGTACCCGGACGAGTTCCCGTCAGCCCGCATGCTCGCCACCACCGTCGGCATCAGTCTGCTGCTGCTCGTCGCCGGCTGGTGGTCGTTCCGCCGGCTCGAACCCGCCGTGCTCAAGGAACTCTGATGGGCGAATCGATCATCGAGGCGGAGGGTCTCGGCATCCGGTTCGTCCGCAACCGTCGGCGGCAGCTGCGGCTGCGCGAACTGCTCATCCACCGGGGGCGGCGCAGCGCGAGCGACGGCCAGTTCTGGCCGCTGCGCGACCTGACCTTCTCGATCGCGCCCGGCGAGACCGTCGGCGTGATCGGCCGCAACGGCACCGGCAAGAGCACCCTGTTGCGCCTGATCGCCGGGGTGCTCATTCCCGACGAGGGGCGGATCAGGGTTTCCGGCGACGTCGCGCCGCTGCTGGAACTCTCCGCCGGCTTCTCCAACGACCTCACCGGGCGGGAGAACCTGTATCTGGTGGGCGGGCTGCACGGGCTGTCTTCGGGCTACCTGAAACGGCACTTCGACGAGATCGTCTCGTTCGCCGGTGAGCAGGTGGAACGGGCTATCGACACCTCGGTGCGGCACTACTCGTCCGGAATGAAGGTCCGGCTGGGTTTCGCCATCATCTCCCACCTGCCGCACCCGATCCTGCTGATGGACGAGGTGACGGCGGTCGGGGACGCCGAGTTCCGCGCGAAGTGCTACACGACCATCGATCGTCTGCTCGGGGAGGGGCGCACTCTGGTGCTGGTGTCACACAACGAAAAGGACCTGACCCGGTTCTGCCGTCGAGGATTGTTCCTCGACGCGGGCCGGCTGAGCGTCGACGGCACGATCGCCGAGGCGCTGGCCGCGTACCACGACGCGGTTCCCCGGTGACGCTCGCGATCGTGCTCGCCGCCGGTTCGCCGGCCGCGAGCCTGCCGGCGGGCGATGGTACGGCGCTGGCGGATCGGCTGGCCGCGCAGTGGCGGTCGGCCGGCGTCACCGACGTGCGGTTCGCGGCCGACCTGGACGAGTTGGCCGACCTGGTCGGCGGGTCGACCGGCCCGGTGGTGGTCAGCGGTGCCGACCTGGTCGCGCACACCGCCGTACTGCGGCATCTGGTGACCAGCCCGGTCGGGCCGACGGTGGCGTTGGTGCTCACCGACCCGCCCGCCGGTGGTCGCACGACGGTCCGCGAGGAGCGCGGCCAGGTGGTCGACGCGGGGCCGGCGCACCGGCTCGACGGCGAGGCCACCGGGATCTTCGGTGGCGCGGTGCGGGTCGGCCGGGACGACCTGCCGGCGCTGGTGGCCGCGGCCCGGGCCGCCGCCACCGGTCGGCTGGCCGACGTGGCCGCCGGGCACGGGGACGGTGGTCCGCGCGTCGAGCCGCCGGGGCCCGCCGTGGACCAGGTCTTCACCGGGCTCACCGCCCAGGGTGTGCTGGTCTTCGCCCAGCGGGTACGCCTGCTGGTGGCGCACCGGGTCGACGACGAGAGCGGGCTGTCCGGGGCGCGGGCCGCGGTTGCCGAGGTGGACGAGGACCGGGCCGAGTTGCGGCTGTCGGTCAAGGAGAAGGACGACTTCTTCACCACGTACTTCGTCAGCACCTGGTCCCCGTACGTCACCAAGGCGGCGGCCCGGTTGGGGTTGAGCCCGACCGGGGTGACGATGCTGTCGGTGGCGTTCGCGGTGGCCGCGGCGGCGTTGTTCGCCAGCGGCGGCCGGCTCGCCCTGGTCACCGGCGGGGTGCTGCTCTACCTGGGGTTCGTGCTGGACTGCGTGGACGGCCAGTTGGCCCGCTACACCCGCAACTTCAGCGCCTGGGGCGGCTGGCTGGACACCATGGCCGACCGGGCCAAGGAGTACGTGGTCTACGCCGGCCTCGGCTGGGGCGCCACGGCGGCCGGGGTCCGGTACGGCTGGGCCCTGGCGATCGCCGCGATGACGTTGCAGACCGTACGACACATGACCGACGCGTGGTACGGCGTCCTGCACGACGAGGCGGCCCGGCGGCCGAAGGCGGTCGGCACCGGCGGTGGTGGTGGCATCGGTGACCGGCTCAACGCCGCGTCCACGAAGGTGCAGGCCGACACCGGGTCGCTGTCGTACTGGCTCAAGCGCACGGTGGTCTTCCCGATCGGGGAACGGTGGGCGCTGATCGCGGTGGCCGCCGCGCTGTTCAACCAGCGGATCGCGCTGCTGGCCGTACTGACCTGGGGTGTGCTGGCGTTCGCGTACACCGGGGCGCTGCGTACGCTGCGGGCCCGGTGGATGTGGGTGCCGGTGCTGGACACGCTCGACGCGACCCTGCACCGTGACGACGGCCCGCTGGCCGCCCGGCTGCCGGTGTTGCGTCGTCCGGGTCCGTTGGTGCTCGCGGTGCTCGCCGCGTTCGGCGCGGGTGCGCTGCTGGTCACGGCGCTGCTGGTGGGTGCCGACGCGGGTTGGTTGCGCTGGGCGGTGCCGGTGGCGTTGCTGATGCTGCTGCTCGGTGCGGCCGGTGCCGGCGCGGCGCACAACGGGCCGCTGGACTGGCTGGTGCCGGCGGCGCTGCGGGCTGCGGAGTACGTGTTCGCCATCGCCGTCGGGGTGATCGGTCAGGCGCCCGCCTGGCTGATCTTCGGGTACGTCTTCGTGCTGACCCTGCACCACTACGACTTGGTGGCCCGGCTGGAGAAGCGGCAACCGGCACCGCCGCTGCACGCGGCGACCCTCGGTTGGGAGGGGCGGTCGGTGCTACTCGCGGTGGTGGCGATAGCCGGAATTGTGAGTATTGGTCTGGCTACACTCGGTATCTACCTGTTGGTGCTCTTCGTGGCAAGTGTGGTGCTGGCCTGGTTCGTCCGGCCGGCACGGGTGCCGGCGGGTGCCGGGAGGAGCACGACAATCTGACGGAGGCCGGGACGATGACGCTTATCAGCTTCGTCGTCCCGGCCTACCGCGTCCAGGGCTACCTGCGGGAATGCTTGGACTCGATCCTCGCCCAGCCGGTCACCGACATCGAGGTGATCGGCGTCGACGACTGCTCGCCCGACGCCAGCGGCGACATCCTCGACGAGTACGCGGCTCGCGACGACCGGGTACGCGCCGTCCGGCTGGACCGCAACCTCGGGCTCGGCCCGGCCCGCAACGCCGGGCTGGACCGGGCCGTCGGCGAGTACGTCTGGTTCGTCGACGGCGACGACTGGCTGGTGCCCGACTGCCTGGTCGAGGTGGCCGAGCGGCTGCACACCACCCGGCCCGACGTGCTGCTGGTCGACCACGTTCGCGCGCACTGGGACGACATGGTCACCGGCAGCGCGATGGCCGAGGTGTTCCCGGAGCCGACCGGGCCGGTCACCTTCCGGCTGCGGGAACGACCGGAGACCCTGGAACTGCTGCACACCGCCTGGAACCGGCTGGTCCGGCGGCAGTTCCTGGCCGAGGTCGGGCTGCGCTTCGCCCCCGGCTGGTACGAGGACGTCTCGTTCAGCTATCCGGTGCTGCTGGCCGCCGACCGGATCGGCGTGCTCGACACGGTCTGTGTGAACTACCGGCAGCGGCGGGCGGGGGCGATCACGAAGACCCAGGGCGAGCGGCATTTCGAGGTCTTCGAGCAGTGGCACCGGGTGTTCCGGGAGGCCGACCGGTTCGACGCCGGGCAACTGCGGGCGGCGCTGTTCGAACGGATGATGTGGCACTACCTGACGGTGCTCGGCAACGAGGACCGCATCCCGGCGGAACTGCGGCCGACCTTCTTCGCCCGGGTGACGATCGACCACGCCCGCTTCCGGCCGCCGGGCGGCCACCGGATTCCCGCCGGGGTGGAAGGGCTCAAGCACCGGCTGGTGGCGGCCGGGCAGTGGCGGACGTACTCGGCGTTGCGCGCCACCAGCCGGACCGGGGAGAAGGCCCGCCGGACCGCCGGGCGGGTCAGACGCCGGGTGGTGCCGCCGGCCAAGGCCACCGTACGGGCCGCTCGGGACGTCGCGCTGTACGGCTACCACCGCGCCGAACTGCGTCGCCCGTTGGACGAGAACCTCGCCGTCTATGCGGCCTACTGGTACCGCGGCTACGCGTGCAACCCGGCGGCGATCTACGAGGCGGCCCGGCAGTCGGCACCGGAGATCCGAGGTGTGTGGATCGTCCGGCGGGACCGGGTGCACACGTTGCCCGAGGGCATCGAGTACGTGGTGGCCGGGACCCCCGCGTACCACCGGGTGCTGGCCCGGGCGAAGTGGCTGATCAACAACGTCAACTTCCCGGACTCGGTGCGTAAACGGCCGGGTTCGGTGCACGTACAGACGCACCACGGCACGCCGGTCAAGGTGATGGGCCTGGACCAGCAGCGTTACCCGTTGGGCGCGGTCGGGATGGACTTCGCCGGCCTGCTGCGCCGGGTGGACCGCTGGGACTACAGCATCACCGCGAACAGCTTCTCCACCCAGATGTGGGAGCGGGCCTATCCGGCCGCGTACACCACATTGGAGGTGGGTTATCCGCGCAACGACCGGTTGGTCACCGCGACCACCGAGGAGGTGCTGCGGCTGCGCGCGGCACTCGGCGCGGGCCTGGGCGAGCAGGTCGTGCTGTACGCCCCGACGCACCGGGAGCACCTGCCCGGCTATCGGCCGCCGTTCGACCCGGAACGGGTGCTCGACGCGATCGGCCCGTCCGGGCTGCTGCTGATGCGCAGCCACTACTTCCACGACCGCAATCGTCGAGCGTGGCCGCCGGCGGGCCGGGACCGCATCATCGACGTCAGCGCCCACCCCCAGGTCGAGGAGCTTTATCTGGCGGCCGACGTGCTGGTCACCGACTATTCCTCGGCGATGTTCGACTACGCGGTGCTGGACCGGCCGATCGTCATCTACGCGCCGGACTGGGACGCGTACCGGCTGACCCGTGGGGTCTACTTCGACCTGCTCGCCGAGCCGCCCGGCCCGGTGGCACGCACCTTCCCGGAGTTGCTGGACGTGTTGCGCGCAGGGCTGTCGGACTCCGTCGCGGCCGACCACACCCGGGCGCGGTTCCGGGAGCGTTTCTGTGCGTTGGAGGACGGGCAGGCCGCACAGCGGGTGGTTCGTCGGGTTTTTCTCGGTGACATCTCCGGCTGAGTCCGGAGGATTCAGCCGATAGTCGCCACTCGATGGAACGTAATACGTCTGTCACGACCGGAACATGACACGTTTACCCGATGTGCGACCGCCATGATCCTGGTCACAGTCATTGCCGGGTTCGGCAGACGAGGTGGGGGGGAGACGGTGAGCACCGTCGCGCTCAAGGATGTCACGAAGGTCTTCCGAGACGGCACGGTCGCGGTGGACAGCATCAATCTCGACGTCAACGACGGCGAGTTCATGGTGCTGCTCGGGCCGTCCGGCTGTGGCAAATCGACGGTGCTGCGCATGGTCGCCGGGTTGGAGGAGCCGACCTCGGGGGCGGTGATGCTCGACGGGGAGGTGGCCAACGACCTGCCGCCCCGGGAGCGCGGGATCGCGATGGTCTTCCAGGACTTCGCGCTCTACCCGCACATGAGCGTCGGTGACAACATCGCCTTCCCGCTCAAGCTGGCCGGCGTCGAACCGGCCCCGCGTGGCGAGCGGGTCACCGACGTGGCAAGCGCCCTCGGCATCGGTGACGTGCTGGCACGACGCCCGAGCCAACTCTCCGGCGGGCAGCGGCAGCGGGTCGCGATGGGCCGGGCCATCGTGCGCCGTCCGAAGCTGTTCCTGATGGACGAACCACTGTCCAACCTCGACAGCGGGCTGCGAGCGGAGTTGCGGGCCGAGATCTCCGGCCTGACCCGCGAGCTGGGGGTCACCACCATCTATGTGACGCACGACCAGGCCGAGGCGCTGACCATGGCCGACCGGGTCGCCATCATGCGCAAGGGCGTCCTCCAGGACGTGGGCACACCGACCCAGGTGTACGGCCGCCCGGCCACCCTCTACGTCGCCGCCTTCTTGGGCAGCCCGCGGATGAACCTGCTGGAGGCGTCGGTCTACGTCCACCTCGACCGGTACGTCACCCTCACCCTCGGCGAGCAGGCGCTCTACCTGCCGTGGGACGACATCCGCAGCCGTGCGGTGGCGCACTACCACGGTGAGCGGATCGTGGTCGGGATGCGGGCCGAGGCGCTCACCCCGGTCGCCCCGGACGCACCGGGCGACGTCCTGCAGGGCCGGATCCGCTACCTGGAACACCACGGGCACGAGTCGTTGGCCTTCCTCGACATCGGCGCCACCGCGATCGTGGTGGACGAGGTCGGCGCGGCACCGGACAGCGACACCCCGCTCGGCCAGCGCGGCCTGCGCCGCTTCGGTCAGGTGATGCAGCGGTTCACCGGCCGGGCCGCGGTGCCGCAGGCGAACCCGAACAGCGGCAGCCAGGCCAGCGTGCTGGCCGACCCCGGCCGTCATCACCGCCGTCCGGCCGAACTGGCGGTCCGGCTCGCGCCGTACCCCGCCGTCTCCGCCGGTCACCCGCTGGCCATCAAGGTACGCATGGATGCCCTGCACTTCTTCGACGAACGCGGCGACCGCATCGACGTCGGCTGGCGCTGACGCCCCGGTCCGGCGCGCCGGGTTGGGCGAAGTGCGTTTGCCGGACGGCGACCGTGGATAGATTGGTGCGGTGCTCGGCCTGCCGGATCACGTGACCGCGTGTCTCTTCGACCTGGACGGTGTGCTCACGCAGACCGCCCGGGTGCACAACGCCGCGTGGACCGAGACGTTCGACGACTTCCTCCGCCGACACGCGGATGCCGGCGGTACGGCGTACCAGCCCTTCGATCCGGGCGCGGACTACCACCGCTACGTGGACGGACGACCCCGGCTCGACGGCGTCCGCACCTTTCTCGCCTCGCGGAACATCACTCTGCCCGAGGGGACGGCCGAGGACCCGCCGGGAACGCAGACCGTGCACGGGATCGGCAACCAGAAGAACGCCCTGGTGTTGGAGCGGATCCGCAGTATCGGTGTGGACGTCTACCCCGGTTCGGTGGCGTACCTGAAGGCGGTGGCCGCGGCCGGGCTGCGTCGCGCGGTCGTCACGGCCAGCGCCAACGGCCGGGAGGTCATCGCCGCCGCCGGGCTCGAACCGCTGCTGGAGGAACGGGTGGACGGACTCACCGCACGCGCCGAGGGGTTGCGCGGCAAGCCGCATCCGGACACCTTCCTCGCCGGGGCGAAGCTGCTCGGCGTCCAGCCGGAGCAGGCGGCCGTCTTCGAGGACGCGCTCGCCGGAGTCGAGGCCGGGCGGGCCGGCGGCTTCGGGTACGTCATCGGGGTCGACCGGGCCGGGCAGGCCGACGCGCTGCGCGCCCACGGCGCCGACGTGGTCGTCACCGACCTGGCCGAACTGCTCGAAGCCGGACGGCCCGAGTGATCCGGGAGCGGGCCTACCCGGTCGAGCCGTGGCACGTCCGGGAGACCCAGCTCGACGTGGACGTGCTCGCCCAGTCCGAGTCGGTCTTCGCGCTCTCCAACGGGCACGTCGGGCTGCGCGGCAACCTTGACGAGGGAGAGCCGCACGGACTGCCCGGCACGTACCTCAACTCGTTCTACGAGCTGCGTCCCCTGCCGTACGCGGAGGCGGGTTTCGGTTTTCCCGAGTCCGGTCAGACCATCGTCAACGTGACCAACGGCAAGCTGATCCGGCTGCTGGTCGACGACGAGCCGCTGGACGTGCGCTACGGCGAGCTGCTCGCCCACGAACGGGTCCTCGACCTGCGGGCCGGCACCTTGCACCGGACCCTGCACTGGCGTTCGCCGGCCGGCCGGGAGGTGCGGGTGCACAGCACCCGACTGGTCTCCTTCCGGCAGCGGTCAGTGGCCGCCATGCGCTACGAGGTGGAGGTCGCCGACGACAAGCCGCTGCGGCTGATCGTCCAATCGGAACTGGTGGCCAACGAGGCCCTGCCGCCGCAGAGCCGAGACCCCCGGGTCGCCGCCGTGCTGGAGTCGCCCCTGCAGGCCGAGGAGGAACTGACCACCTCCGACGGCGGGCTGCTGCTGCACCGCACCAAGGTCTCCGGGCTACGGGTCGCCGCGGCGATGGGGCACGAGGTCGACTCACCGTCGCGCACCACCATCGAGTCCGAGGGGTACGAGGACTGGGTGCGGACCACCGTCGGCTGCGTACTGGAGCCGGGCCAGCGGCTGCGCGTGGTGAAGTACCTGACCTACGGCTGGTCCAGCCGGCGCTCGCTGCCCGCCCTGCGCGACCAGGTGGGTGCCGCCCTGGCCGCCGCGAAACTCGACGGCTGGGACGGGCTGGTCCGCGAGCAGCGGGAGTACCTGGACGAGTTCTGGGACGCCTCCGACGTGGAGATCGACGGCGATCCGGAGGTCCAGCAGGCCGTCCGGTTCGGGCTGTTCCACGTGCTCCAGGCCGGTGCCCGCGCGGAACGCCGGCCCATCGCCGCCAAGGGTCTCACCGGCCCGGGGTACGACGGACACGCGTTCTGGGACACCGAGATGTTCGTGCTGCCGGTGCTGACGTACACCCATCCGGCGGCGGTACGCGACGCGCTGTACTGGCGATTCTCGACCCTGGAACAGGCGCACGAGCGGGCCCGCACACTCAACCTGGCCGGGGCCGCCTTTCCCTGGCGGACCATCGAAGGTCCCGAGTCGTCGGGCTACTGGCCGGCCGGCACGGCTGCCTTCCACGTCGCGTCCGGCATCGCCGACGCGCTGCGGCGCTACGTGCTGATCAGCGGCGACCAGCAGCTGGAACGCGAGATCGGGTTGACCCTGCTGGTGGAGACCGCCCGGTTGTGGCGCTCCCTCGGGCACCACGACCGCAACGGCCAGTTCCACATCGACGGGGTGACCGGCCCCGACGAGTACACGGCGGTCAAGAACGACAACATCTACACCAACCTGATGGCGCAGCGGAATCTGCGCGCCGCCGCAGAGGTGGCGATGCGCTACCGCGACGAGGCCTTCCACCTCGGGGTCACCGACGAGGAGGCCGCCGCGTGGCGGGACGCCGCCGCGGCCATGCACATCCCGTACGACGACGAGATCGACGTGCACCAGCAGGTCGAGGGCTTCACCCGGTTGCAGGAATGGGACTTCGCGCACACCCCGCAGGACAAGTACCCGTTGCTGCTGCACTACCCGTACTTCGACCTGTACCGCAAGCAGGTGGTCAAGCAGGCCGACCTGGTGCTGGCCATGCACTGGCGGGGTGACGCGTTCACCGACGAGGAGAAGCTGCGCAACTTCCTCTACTACGAGCGGCGTACGGTGCGGGATTCGTCGCTGTCGGCCTGCACCCAGTCAGTGCTGGCGGCCGAGGTCGGCTACCTGGAGCTGGCGCACAGTTATCTGCGCGAGGCAGCGCTGATGGACCTGCACGACCTGAACGAGAACACCCGCGACGGCGTGCACATGGCATCGCTGGCCGGCGCGTGGATCGCGTTGGTCGCCGGCTTCGGTGGGCTACGGGATCACGACGGCGTACCCTCGTTCGCCCCGCGCCTGCCCAGCCGGATCGGTCGGTTGGCGTTCTCGCTCCAGTGCCGGGGAATCCGGCTGCGAGTGACCGTACGACCGCACGAGACGACGTACGTCCTGCACCACCACACCGACCCGGACGCCACCATGGAGGTACGCCACCACGGCGAATCGGTGCAGGTCACCGCTGCGGAGCCGGTGACCCTACCGATTCCCCCACCGCCGGAGAACCTGCCCCCGGTGGAGCAGCCCCCCGGCCGCGCCCCGCTGCTCCGCCTGCCCGAGCACCTGCCTGAGCGCGTGCCCTGAGCCCCTGCCCCGAGCCCTTGCCCGGAGCGTGTGCTCTGAGCAGAGGGCCGTGGGTGCGGCCGGTCAGATCGGTTCGCCCTGTGAAGGGCGTCCGGTGGGGTCGTGGGGTGTTCGGGCCCGAGGATCGTCGGCCGACCGTGCCTGGGCAGCCTCGTCCGCCCAGTCCCGACCACGCGGGGCGTCCTGCTTCTGCCGCTCACGTTCGGCGGCCTGGTCGACGGGCTCACGGTGATGATGCGGCATGACGGTCCTCGCGATCTGGTCGCCGGTACCCGATGGCACCGGTCCGTCTGCGGTCCCGCGACGGCTACCCGACCCGATCCCCGGCAAACGCTCGCGAGCGTCGGCGTGGTGACCGCCGGGCGGGGTATGCCTGTCGTACGCGACATCGGCGCCTGCGGGGTGGGCCGGTCCCGGCGACGCCTGCGGGGATCGGCTCGGCGGTGGGGGCGGCTGGCCCGTGATCGGGAGGATGACGATGGACGTTCGGGGCAATGCGGTGACGATCCCCGCCGGTGGGGCTGATCTGCCGGCGGACCTGCTGATTCCGGCCCAGCCGGTGGGAGCGGTGCTGTTCGCGCACGGTAGCGGCAGTTCGCGGCACAGTCCGCGCAACCTCGCCGTGGCCAGGTCGCTGAGTGCGGGCGGGCTCGGCACCGTACTGGTCGACCTGCTCACCCCGGCGGAGGCCGAGGCGGACGCCGTCACCGCCGAACTACGCTTCGACATCGACCTGCTGTCCCGCCGCCTGGCCACGATCGTGGACTGGCTGGTCTCGGAGCAGCCCTTCGACACGGCCCGGATCGGCATCTTCGGCGCCAGTACGGGTGCCGCCGCCGCCCTCGTCGCGGCAGCCCGACGGCCCGAGCAGGTGTACGCCGTGGTGTCCCGAGGCGGTCGCCCCGACCTGGCCGGCACCGCCCTCGGCCAGGTGCGCGCCCCCACCCTGCTGCTCGTCGGCGGCCTCGACGAGCCGGTGATCTCGCTCAACCGGCACGCCCTGGACCAACTGACGGCCCCGGCCGACCTGCGGGTGATCCCCGGTGCGACACACCTCTTCGAGGAGCCCGGCACCCTGGAACAGGTAGCCGAGGCTGCGGCCGACTGGTTCCACGATCACCTGCACCCCCAGCTCACCCGGGCCTGACACCATCGCGCCCTCCCCCGTGCCCGTCGTCGACAGGCACCAGGTCCCACCTTGGCCCCTTTGCTCTGCTTCAACCCACGCACAGTTCCCGACCAGGATCCGTTGCGTGGGTTGAAGCAGAGCAAAGGGGTTGAGGCGGGGTAGATGGTCGGTCAGCGACGGGCGGGGTTACCAGGCCGGCGTCGTCGAGGGCGGACAGCGTGTAGCCCCACTTGACGCTTGCGCGGCGGGCCGGAGTGCCTGTACCTCAGCCGGGTGCGGGATTTGCGGTGGCCGGGGGTTCCTCGGGTGCCGCAGGTGCCGGTCGGGGTGCTGCGGCAGCCTGGCGTTGGCGCAGCACGCTGTCGATGACCCGCCAGGCGACGGCGGCGATCGGCACCGCGACAAAGGCACCGGCGATGCCGGCGATGAGGGTGCCGGCGGTGACCGCCAACAGGATCACTACCGGATGCAGCCGTACCTGTCGCTTCATCACCAGTGGTTCCAGCAGGTTCCCCTCGATCTGCTGCACGGCGATCACCGCAGCCAGGGTGAGTAGCGCCGTGGTGGGACCGTTGGCGGCCAGCGCCACCAGCACCGCGACCGCGCCGGCCACGGTCGCCCCGATGATCGGCACGAACCCGCCGATGAACGTGATCAAGGCCAGTGGGAAGGCCAACGGCACGCCGAGAAGCACCAGTGCCAGGCCGATGCCGATCGCGTCGATGGCCGCGATCAGCATGGTGCCTCGGGTGTACGACCCGAGCGTGCGCCAACCGACCCGCCCCGCCTCGGCGGCGACCTCCCGGTTCGGCCCGGTCATCCGGCGCAACGTCCAGTGCCACATCGCCCGGCCGTCCTTGAGCAGGAAGAACAGCAGCACCAGGGCGAGCAGGGCGGAGCCGAACACCTCGGTCACGGTGCGGGCGCTGGCGACCGGGTCGACCTCCTGCTCGGTGGCCGCCTTGCGTAGCTGGTCGATCAGACCGTCGAGCTGTTGGTCGGTCACGGGCAGAGTGGAGGTGATGAAATCCCGGGTGCGCCCGAGGCCCTGCTGTAGTTCGTCACCCAGTTCGCTGAACTGGTTGGCGGTCAGGTTCCACACCAGCACCCCGAGGCCACCCAGGATGCCGAGCAGCAGCAGGACGGTGAGCAGCGCGGCCAGCGAGGCAGGCAGCCGCAGCCGGCGGAGCGCGAGTTGTACCGGGTCGAGCAGCGCGGCAAGGAAGAAGGTGGCGGCCAGCGCGATGGCCAGCGGTGTGACCAGCAGCGTGATCCGCGCCAACAGGTAGAGCCCAGCGGCGATCACCACCAGGCAGGCGCTCCACACCACAGCGGTGCGCACCAGCCAGGGCAGGGCCGTCCACGTCTGCCGTGGCCCGGCTTCTGCCGCTGCCGCCCGGTGCGCCGCCTCATCGGGCTCGCGCCCGGCACCCCCCGCTGCGACCACGTCGCCCTCCTCGCGTCGGCGAGGTCCTACCCACCCACCCTCCCCCCGACACCCCCATCCCATCCCGCCCTCCGGCCTTGGTTTCGGCTCGCGGCACCGGTCCCTCGCGTTGATCAAGAGGTTTTGGTCGGAAATCGGGCTGAGGCAGACCAAAACGTCTTGATCAACGCGGGCTGGGGGTGGGTGGGGAGGGGGTTGGGTGTGTGGGAGGGGTGGGGAGGGGGTGGGTTAGTAGGCGGGGGCTGGGGGGCGGGCTATGGGGGTGGGGGGGATTTCGCGGGTCTGTTCGGGGTTGGCGTGTTCGGTGGTGGGTGGGGTGGGGTCGGTGAGGAGAGGGAGGAGGGAGTCTTGTTGGTCGGCGGCCAGGAGGGCGGTGGTGGTTTCGGCTCGCAGGTTGCGGGCGGCTGCGGCGGCGACCTCGGCGGCGTGCCAGGCTTCCTGCTCCCGCTCCCGGGCGACCCGCTGTCGGGCGAACAGGTGGTCACGTATCGCCCGGCGCAGCACCAACTCCTGCTGGACCGGGTGCAGGCGGGGATCCCAGCCGCGGTGCGCGAAGACATCGCTGAGCTGCTCCACCGACAGTTCCCGCCGCCAGTACGCGTCCAGCACCGCCCGGTGCAGCCAGCGCTCCCGGTCGGCGTACTCGGCGGGGGTGCGTGGGGTGTGCGGCAGCGGCATGCTCGCGGCTTCGGCCAACCGGCGTACGTCCGCCTCCGCAGTCTGGTACGCCTCCCACGCCTGCTCGGCCTCGTCCTGTGCGGCGAGCCATTCGTCGCGTCGGCGGCGAGCCGTTGCCTCGGCGCGGTCGGCGGCCACCATGACCTCTTCCGCCCAGCGATCTTCTTCCCGCTGCTCCGGCGGGGTCGGCAGGGCGGCTTCCCGGATCCGGGCACCCGCGTCGAACCGGAGTCGCCGGGGACGCAGCAGCAGGCCGGAGACGGCGAGTACGACGATGCCCAACAGGCTCAGCCAGATCACGGCGGCCCGGGACACGTCGGGCAGGACGGCGGAGAGAGCGATCTGCATCATCAGCACCTCGTAGCGGATGGGGTTCGTCGACTGTGCTGGAAAGGGAGGAACAGGGCTGGGCGGCGTCTCGCCGCGGCAGACTCCGACTGCGGCCCGGTGGCCGTGGCCTGCAACCCGTGCCGTGGTCCGCGACCGCGACTCGTGGCCGTCGGCTGCAACCTGTGACCGTGACTCGTGGTCGGGCGGGTCCTCACCGGCGGGTGGCGTGTGGGTGCCGATGCCGGTCAGGTGGTGCGAGCCCGACCCGACTCGGCCAGGTGAGGTTGCAAAGCCAGCCAGTGGTCGTGAGCCTGCCGAGGTCAGGCGGTCGGAGGGCCGCGCCGGGTCGGTTCACCGGGGCCGGCGGCGAGGCGTACGGCGGCAGGCCGGGCGCTGGCGCGGACGGCTCCGGCATCGGTGTGCTCGGAGTGCGGCACCACGGCTGCGGCATGCACAACGCTCACGGGCGAGACGAGCGCCGACTCGTCCCGGGAGAACAGCGCTGACGTGTTCCAGGACGAGAACAGCGCTGACGCGTTCCAGGACGAGGTGAGCGCTGACGCGTTCCAGGACGAGGTGAGCGTCGACTCGTCGTTGCGGGGCCGGGTGCGCGTTGACGCCAGGGTGAGTGTCGACTCGTTGTTGCCGGGCCAGAGGGCTCGGGCGGTCGCGGGGGCGTCCCCGGGGCGGTTGGGCAGTGCGGCGGCGGGCGGGGCGGCCGGGAGGTCTGCGGTGCCGTCGGGTAGGCCGGTGGCTGTGATGCCGCCGAGGCCGACGGCCAGGATGAGTGCCGTCAGCGCCAGGCGGGTCAGATCCGCCAGCGGGCAGCGCGTCACCGACCACAGTGGACGGGTGAACGCGAGACTCGGCACGCGGTCAAACCTATCGCCCTTGCGGGACAACCGCAGCGGCCCGTTCGTTCAGGGGTGGCGAAGGCCACCACGCGCGGGACGGATGTGCGGCAGGGATCCGGGCTACGACGTGGTGCCGGCCACTGGCTCCTCGGTGAATAGCGCCAGCAGGTCGCCGACCTGGCGATCGGCCTCGGCGGGGTGCCGGAATCGACCGGACGGGTTGAGGGTGTACTCGTTGCGTCGCCCGACGCGGGTGCGCTGGAGGTAACCCTCGGCCTCCAGGTCGGCGACGATGGCCTGAGCGGCCCGTTCGGTCACGCCCACCTCGTCGGCGACGTCGCGGAGCCGGGCGGTGGGGTTGCGTGCGATGGCGAGCAGTACGTGCCCGTGGTTGGTGAGAAAAGTCCAGTTACGGGCGTTCTCCCGCTCGCCTGTCGTTGCCATGTCGCCCATCGTATGGGCCTTTCAGCTTTTTCGGGCTATGCCGTCGGGCCCTGCACCCGCTCGGCCCGGAGCGCAAGCGTCCGGGGATACCTGAAATCCATATCACGCATTCCTTGACGCGGCTTGCGCTGCGTGTGACCGTTGGACCAGCCCGTGACCAGTGTCGGCCCGGGATGACCAGGCATCGCATGAGTAGCGAGGGGGCGCCGGATGAGTCGACCCGGACCGATCGGAACAGAGCTGCGGCCGGAGCGGGAACTGCTCACCGCGGATCTTCCGGGCGCGCCACAGCTGGCGCTTGCCGAACTGATGGCCGGTAATCGGCGGTTCGTCACCGATACGGCGTGGCATCCCAATCAGAACGCCGGACGTCGCGCTGCCGTCGCCGGCGAGCAGCATCCGTTCGCGGTGATCGTGGGCTGCTCCGACTCCCGGCTGGCCGCCGAGATCATCTTCGATCGCGGGCTGGGTGACCTCTTCGTGGTCCGTACCGCCGGGCACACCGTCGGCCCGGAGGTGCTGGGCAGCGTCGAGTACGCGGTGTCGGTGCTGCGTACGCCGCTGGTGGTGGTGCTCGGGCACGACTCCTGCGGTGCCGTGCAGGCGGCCCGGGCGGCGCTGGCCACCGGCACTGCCCCCACGGGTCACCTGGGTGCGGTGGTGGACGCCGTGGTGCCCAGCCTGCGCCAGGCGCAGGCCGCCGGGGTGAACGACCTGAACGAGATCGTCGACATTCACATCGCGCAGACCGTGACGGCGATGCTGGGATCGTCGGCGACGCTGGCCGCCGAGGTCTCCGCCGGGCGTTGCGCGGTGGTCGGCATGTCGTACCGGCTGGCCGCCGGCGAGGTCCGGGCGGTGGCTGCGGAACCGGCGGAGCTGGTCGCCGAGGTCGCGGCGCCCGTCGCCTGACGGCGAGCGCCGGGCCGCCGAGGGCGTCAGCAGACGAGCTGAGGGCCGCCCCACCGGACGGCGGGACGGCCCTCGAAGCGATGCTGGACGTGCGCTAGTACATCGAGACGTGCACGTGGTCTGTGTGGTTCGACGGGCCGCTGTAGGAACTCCAACCGGTCGCCGGGAACCAGATCTGCCGGTTCCAGATCACGTAGTAGACACCCAACCGGTCGGCGTTACGGACCAGGAACGCGGCCAGGTTGTTGCCGTAGATCCGGGTGTCGTCGTTGTACCAGGGGCGGAAACCGCTGTTCTGCAACGACCAGTCACATGCTCGGCCCTTGGGGTGTTCCCACTTGTCACCCGGTCGGTAGCAGCCGACGAACCGGTTGAAACCGGCGCGCTTGACCTCCTTGTACATGTGCAGGGTGCGTGCCGTGATGCAGCCGGACGTGGTCGGGTCGTTCTGGTTGCACGACTCGGACTTCCAGCCGCCGTCGGCTGCCCGGTTGGGGCCGGGTCGGGCGACCGGAGAGGTGGCGGCCACCAGGCCGCCGGTGAGACCGACGCCACCGACCAGGCGGAGCGACTTCTCCGCGTCGCTCTTCTTGCGGGCCATGTCGTTGGTCAGCTTCTGCTGCTCGCGTACCTCGGCGTCGAGCGCCAGCTTGGCCGTCTCGGCGCGGCGCTTGACCGCGTTGACCTCACCCAGCTTCTTGCTGTTGACCAGGTTCAACTCGTCGAGCGCGGCGGCGCGGTGGATGAACGAGTCGGGGGCGTTGCTCTGCAACAGCATGGCGATCGCGCCCACCCGGCCGGTCCGGTACGACTGGGTGGCGATCTCGGCGACCTGTGGGGCGAGGGCGTCCAGGTCGGCCTCGGCGCGGCGGACCTCGACGGCGAGCTTGAGCTGCTTCTTCTTGGACTTTTCCAGCTTGGACTTGGCCTTGGTGTAGTCCCGGTTCGTCGCCTCGATCAGCTCGTTGAGCATCGGCGGGTCGTCGTCATGGCCGGCCGGTTTGGGGGGCTTCGGCGCAGCCGTCGCCGGCAGCGGGCCGGCGAAGACGGCGAACGCGGCGAACACGGCCACCACGGGCGTCAACCAGCGGCGTAGGGGTGCCGTCACTGTCTTCCCTTCCATCGACCGCCGACCGGGTTAGCTGACGGGTTCGGGACGGAAGTGGCCCCTACCGCTGGTGCGGATTCACCCCACGTACCTGGGTTCCCGGCTCGCCTGGTGGCGATTGGGCGGTGGCACCGCAGGCGCCGGTGCGCGCCTTCGGCGGTGACCGGCAGTGAGGTTACCCGACGGTCGGTCTGGTCCTCTACGCGCCGAACCCGGCAAGATGTGTCATTTCGTAATCGCACTGGGTGACGAGTGACACGCTTGTCGATCCTTTCGGTCGGCGTGCTCACGTTGAGGAGTGTCACCATGGGGTGTCGGTGCTCCTGTCCGGTTCGGGCCACTCCGAACGGGTGGCGGGGGGCGTGTGACGGGGACGCGGTGTGCTGAGGGCCTGGAGCGTCTCGGCCCGGTCCGTCGCCGGTCGCGGCTGGGCGACGGCCACGTCGTCGGGTGCTCCGGGCGCGGCGTTCGCGCCGGTGCGGCGCCGTCCGGCGGTGGTCACCACCGTGGCCAGGGCGGTGGTCAGCGGTACGGCGGCGATCAGCCCGAGCGTGGCCACCACGCTGCGGACGATCTCCTGGGCGAGGAACTCGCTGGTCACGATCTGACCCAGCGCGCGGGAGTCGGCGGTGAGCAGGAGCAGCAGCGGCAGCGACGCGCCGGCGTACGCCAGGACGATGGTGTTCACCACCGAGGCGATGTGCGCGCGGCCCACCCGTGTCGCCGAGCGGTACAACTCGCGGCGGGACAGGTTCGGGTTGGCGTGCGCCAACTCGGTGACCGCCGCGGCCTGGGTGACCGTGACGTCGTCCAGGACGCCCAGTGACCCGATGATGATGCCGGCCAGCAGCAGGCCGTGCAGGTCGACGTCGCCCCGGAACATCGACAGGGTGGTGGCGTCCTCGCTGCCGAAGCCGGTCAGGTGGGTCGCGTTGGTGGCGGCTAGGCCGAGCAACCCGGTGAGTACGAGCGCGCCGAGGGTGCCGAGTACGGCGACCGAGGTCTGCGCGGACACCCCGTGCGTCAGGTACAGCACCACGAACATGATCAACGCGGCGCCGACGATGGCGACGATCAGCGGCGGCTGGCCGGCGCTGATGCCCGGCAGCACGAAGGTGAGCAGGATGGCGAAGCTGGCCGCGAGGCCGGCCAGGGCGGCCAGCCCACGCAGGCGTCCGAAGGCGACGATGGCGGCGGCGAAGAGCACCCCCAGCCAGATCAGTGGCATACCGCGCTGGTGCTCGGCGATGTTGTAGGTGCTGATCGCCGGGTCCTCCGGGTCGATCAACGAGACCAGGATGACGTCGTCGTCGACGCTGACCGAGGGTGCGCCCGGCCCGGCCGGGATGGGGGCGTCCACGTGCTGGCCGGCGTCCGGGCCGTCCTGCACCCGTACCGTGACGGTGCCGCACGGGCCACCGGCCGTCGTCGGGGTGCCCTCCGGCACCGCGGGGTTGGGCGGACAGGGTTCGGTCACCACCCGGGTGACCGTGCCGTGGTACCGGGGCAGGTCGTCGCCGGCCTCCGGGCGGGGGGCGTCGCGCGGCCAGAGCACCAGCGCGGCGACCAGCGTGGCGAGGAAGAGGGGGACCACCGTCACGATGAGGATCCGCCGCACCCCGGGTGGGGTGGGCGGAGCGGCACGGCTGTGATCGGCGCCCATTCGATAGTCTCCCAACGATTTCTTCAGCGGAGTACGTGTCGGCGGGCGAGTCGGTTCAGCCCGACCGTACGACTCTCGCGGTGGGCGGCCGAGGCGGCCGGAACGTGGCGGAACCGCTGCGTACGGTGAGTGTCGGGGCGGCCGTCGTCGTCGCCGGGCAGCGGCGGCGGTGCGGGTGCGCGTCCGGCGGCGCGGTGGGCCGGAAGGCGCGGATGTCGGCAGGCCATCGTGTGCGAATGGTAGCCAGCCCAGGAACGGATCGCAGGACGCGTGGGGTCCGTCGGCGGTTCGTGAGCCCGGGCGGTGGTCGACGGGTGGGCCGGAGAGTGGGTCAGCCGCGCTTCATCAGACGGCCGACGGCGGCCATCATCTCGGTGGCCATCTCGTCGGCGCGGCCCTCGGCGGCCCCGGTGTGCATGCAGTGCCGGGCGTGCCCGTCGAGCAGGCCGAGGGCGACCTTGTCGAGTGCGGCCTGGATGGCGGAGATCTGGGTGAGCACGTCGATGCAGTAGCGATCCTCGTCGACCATCTTCTCGACGCCGCGCACCTGGCCCTCGACGCGGCGCAGCCGGGCGAGCAGTTGGTCCTTGCTGGCGGTGTAGCCGCGGATCGGCGTCGGTGTGGTCATGAGCACGAGGATAGCCTACCCCCAGGGGGTATGCTACGGTCGCGTTGGGGATACCCCCCTCGGGTATGTTCGTGGCACCGGCCGCCCCTCGGCCGGGCCAGGCGGAAAAGGAGAAGCCCCATGGTCACCACGACCTACCAGGTGCAGGGCATGACCTGCGGACACTGCGTCAGCGCGGTCAGCGGCCAGGTCGGTGCGCTGCCCGGCGTGACCGACGTGACGGTCGACCTGCCCGCCGGTCGGGTCACCGTCACCAGCGAGCAGCCGCTCGACGAGAACGCGGTACGCGCGGCCGTCGACGAGGCCGGATACGAACTGCTCGGCGCCTGAGGCGACCGGCGGCGGAAAACCGAGGTGCAACGATGAACACAGCGACGAAGCTCACCGGCTTCGCGCTCGGCCTCGCGGCGATGTTCGGCGCGGCGTACGGGGTCGGCCAGGTGACCGGCTCCGCCGCCCCGGTCGTCGCCGACGGCCATGACACGGGCCCGCACGGCACCGCCGCACCCGGGCAGGAGGCGGGCGGGCACGACGCATCGGGAGCCGCCGGGCATCTGCCCGGCGGGCTGCTCGTCTCCGACCGGGGCTACACCCTGGTCCCGGTCGCCGCCGCCGAGGGAGAGTTCGCCTTCCGGGTCACCGGCCCCGACGGCAAGCCGGTGACCCGGTACGAGGTGACGCACGACAAGCCGATGCACCTGATCGTCGCCCGGCGTGACCTCTCCGGCTTTCAGCACGTACACCCGGAGATGGCCGCCGACGGCACCTGGCGGGTCGCCTCACCGGTGAGTTCGCCCGGGGTGTGGCGGGCCTTCGCCGACTTCACCCCGACCGGCGGCGAGCCGCTGACCCTCGGGGTCGACGTGACCGTGCCCGGCGAGTTGACCGAGCAGCCTCTGCCCGCCCCGGCCAGCAGCAGCACGGTCCACGGCTACACCGTCGACTTCCACGGGACACCCCAGCCGGGCGGCAACACCACCCTGACCTTCACCGTCAGCCGCGACGGGGTGCCGGTCCGCGATCTCGAACCGTACCTGGGGGCGTACGGCCACCTGGTCGCACTACGCCAGGGGGACCTGGCCTACCTGCACGTGCACCCCGAGGGCAGGCCGGGCGACGGGTCGACGGCACCCGGGCCACAGGTGCGCTTCGGCGCCGAGTTCCCCTCGGCCGGGGCGTACCGGCTCTATCTCGACTTCCGCCACGACGGGGTGGTACGCACCGCCGAGTTCACCGTGCACGTCGGTGACCCGGGCGCCATCCCCAGCCCGGAGGGCGTCATCGCCGACGAGCACGGCACCCCCGGACACGAGCACAACTGACGGGACCAGCGATGAACACCAGCAGACCGCTGCCCACCGCGACCGGCCGGATCGAACTGTCGATCAGCGGGATGACCTGTGCGTCCTGCGCCGCGCGCATCGAGAAGAAGTTGAACCGGCTGGACGGCGTGCAGGCCAGTGTCAACTACGCCACCGAGAAGGCGACCATCTCCTACGACGCGCCGGTCACCCCGGACGACCTGATCGCCACGGTGGAGCAGACCGGCTACCGGGCCAGCCTGCCCGCGCCGGCCACCGCACCGGCGACCACCGACGAGCCGGTGGACGAGTTGCGCAGCCTGCGGACCCGACTGTGGGTATCCGTGGCGCTGACCGTGCCGGTGATCGCGTTGGCCATGGTGCCGGCCTGGCAGTTCACCTACTGGCAGTGGCTGTCGCTGGTGCTGGCCGCCCCGGTCGTGGTCTACGGCGGGCTGCCGTTCCACCGGGCCGCCCTGGTGAACCTGCGGCACGGGGCCGCGACCATGGACACCCTGGTCTCGGTGGGCACCCTGGCCGCCTTCGGCTGGTCGGTGTGGGCGCTGTTCCTCGGCACCGCCGGCACGCCCGGCATGACCCACCCGTTCAGCTTCGACATCGGCCGCACCGACGGCGCCGGCAACATCTACCTGGAGGCGGCGGCCGGGGTGACCGCGTTCATCCTCGCCGGCCGGTACTTCGAGGCCCGGTCCAAGCGCACCGCCGGGGCGGCCCTACGTGCCCTGCTCGAACTCGGTGCCAAGGACGTCTCCGTGCTCCGCAACGGCGTGGAGACCCGCATCCCGGTCGAGCAACTCGCGGTGGGGGACCGGTTCGTGGTGCGGCCCGGCGAGAAGATCGCCACCGACGGGACGGTGGACGAGGGCTCCTCGGCGGTCGACGCCAGCCTGGTCACCGGTGAGTCGGTGCCGGTCGAGGTCGGGGTGGGTGACGCGGTGGTCGGCGGGTGCGTCAACGCTGGCGGCCGGCTGGTGGTCACCGCCACCCGGGTCGGTGCCGACACCCAACTGGCCCAGATGGCCCGACTGGTCGAGCAGGCGCAGTCCGGTAAGGCCGCCGCCCAGCGGCTCGCCGACCGCATCTCCGGGATCTTCGTACCGATCGTGCTGCTGCTGGCGGCCGGCACGCTGGGCTGGTGGCTGGGCTCCGGCGCCGGGCCGACCGCCGCGTTCACCGCCGCGGTGGCGGTGCTGATCATCGCCTGCCCGTGCGCCCTCGGCCTGGCCACGCCGACCGCGCTGCTGGTCGGTACGGGGCGCGGCGCGCAACTCGGCGTGCTGATCAAGGGGCCGGAGATGCTGGAGTCCACCAGGCGGGTGGACACCGTGGTGCTGGACAAGACCGGCACCGTCACCACCGGCCGGATGACCCTGCTGGAGGTGATCCCGGGCGCGGGCGAGCGGCGCGACGAGACCCTCCGGATGGCCGCTGCGTTGGAGGCCGGCTCGGAGCACCCGGTGGCCCGGGCGGTGGTGGCCGGTGCCGCCGAGGTCGGCGAGTTGCCGCCGGTCACCGGCTTCGCGAACGTCGCCGGGCTGGGCGTCAGCGGCACCGTCGACGGTCGTGACGTGCTGCTCGGCCGGCCTCGGCTGTTGCGTGAGCGCGGACTGGTCGTACCGGACGATCTGGCGCGGGCGGCGACCGACGCGCAGGCGGCGGGCCGTACGGCGGTGCTTGTCGGTTGGGCGGGCCGGGCCCGTGCCGTGCTCGCGGTGGCCGACCAGGTCAAACCGACCAGCCGGGAGGCGGTACGTCGACTGCGGGATCTCGGCCTGACCCCGGTGCTGCTCACCGGCGACAACGCCACCGTCGCCGCGGCGGTGGCCGCCGAGGTGGGCATCGACGAGGTGATCGCGGAGGTACTGCCGGCGGAGAAGGTCGACGTGGTCTCCCGGCTCCAGGCCGAGGGCCGGGTGGTGGCGATGGTCGGTGACGGCGTCAACGACGCGGCAGCGCTCGCCCAGGCCGACCTCGGACTGGCCATGGGCACCGGCACGGACGCGGCGATCGAGGCGTCCGACCTGACCCTGGTCCGGGACGACCTGCTGGCCGCCGTGGACGCCATCCGGCTCGCCCGTCGCACCCTGGGCACCATCAAGGGCAACCTGTTCTGGGCCTTCGCGTACAACGTGGCGGCGCTGCCGCTGGCCGCCGCCGGCCTGCTCAACCCGATGATCGCCGGAGCGGCGATGGCCTTCTCGTCGGTCTTCGTGGTGGCCAACAGTCTGCGGCTACGACGGTTTCGTCCGGTTACCTGACTCGGTGATTCGCCGGGGCTCGGCTGGGTACTTGATGGACGTAGCTACCGAAACGAGCCACGGAGGCTGACATGGGTGTCGAGGACAAGTTCAACAACAGCGCCGAGAACACCACCGGCAAGGTCAAGGAGGGTGTCGGCCGGGCCACCGACAACGAGCAGTTGGAGGCCGAGGGCCGCGCCGATCAGACCCGCGCCAACATCAAGCAGGCCGGCGAGAAGATCAAGGACGCGTTCCGGAGCTGAGCTGCGGATCCCCCGAACCGCCGGGCCGGCGCTCGCCGCCCGGCGGTTCGCTCTGTGCAACGGCGGTCAGGCCAGGTGGCTGACCAGCGGTGAGCCGGAGGGTGAAGCCGTCGGCGTCACGGTGGTAGGTGACGTGGTTGCACGACTGGTAGGTGATCCACAGGCCCAACCCACCCGGCCTGCCGTCGGCGGGGGGCAGCAGACCCGCGTAGGGGTCGTCCGGCCCCTTGCCGGTGTCGCTGACGGTGGCCACGATGCGGTCCGGTGCCGTCCACAGGCGCAGCCGGACGGGAGGAGAGCCGTGCCGAAGCCCGTTGGTCACGGTTTCGCTGACCGCGATGACGAAGTCGTCGAAATCCTCCGCCGACAGCTGCCCCGGACCGGCCTGGTGCACCGCCGAGCGGGCCTGCGCGGCGGTCGGGTCGGTCAGTTCGAGCAACGGCGGGTACGCCTGGATCGGGTCGGGCGGCGCCGGCCGGTTCTGCCGCAGGAAGGACTCCGGGGCGAGGTAGTCCGGGCTGGGCAGATGCCGCTGCCCGGCGGTGGCGATGTGCGGGTGGGTGGCGGCGACATCGGCCAGCACGTCGGCCGGCGTGATCCGGGTGTCGTACGCACACATGCTCCACAACGGCCAGTCGTCGTACGCGCGGTTGATCGCCGCTTCGTACCGGGCCCACCAGTCCCAGGTCGACCCGAGTGAGGGCGGCGGCACCTCGCCGATGATCCGGATCTGATCCGCGCCGCCGGCCGTCAGGTCGGCGAGGAGTTTGCGGTACATCCGGATGGCCGAGGTCGGTCGGGCGTACACCCCGGCACCGGTGAGGAACTCCACCCCGCTGTCGGCCGGCAACGCCGAGCGGACCAGGCCGCCGGTGCGCTCGCCGAGCGCCACGAAGGTCGGTTCGCCGGCCGTGACCCCGTCGAGCAGGAACGGCACCGCGACCGCGAGCAGCTCCTCGTCGGAGGCGTAGTACAGGGCCTCGTGGAAGTAACCGGGTTCGGCGGCGGCGGGACCCGTCCTCACCGGGTCACCTCCACACTCAGGCCGGGCAGATCCAGCAGGGCGGCGAGCCGGACGGTGCCGGCGGAGCAGCCGCGCAACACCAGCCTCGCCTCCCGTTGCTGGGCGTACTCACTCAGGTGGACCAGCGTACGGTGATCGAGAAAGCGAAGCCCACTTGCATCCAGTATCAACTCATCGTCGACCGGCCGCAGCTCGGAATGTTCCAGCGCGGTGCGGAACAGATCATGGTTGGCCGGGTCGAGTTCCCCGACGAGCACGGCATGACCCGGGTGGGCTGTCGGCGCGTACAACCGGAACAGCAGGTCGGTGACGTTGTGCTCCGGGTGCAGGCAGGCCAGCTCGGCGACCGCCCGATCACCCAACGTCGGCCGGTGGTACCCGCACATGGCCCGGAACGCCTCGCCCCGCATCATCCGGTTGATCTGCTGCTCGTAGCGGGCGAACACCGCCCGCTGAGCGGGCGTACGGACCAGATCCGTGCAGGCCGCGGCCACCCGCAGGCCGCTGTACCCGGCGGCGAGCGCCGCCCGGATGGCCATCTGGTACGCCGACACCTGGCCGGCCGGGTCGATCACCTGCCCGCCGGAGTAGGCCGCGTCGAGGGTGAGCACCTCGGCGGCACCGGAGGACAACGCGTCGGCGAACAGATCCAGATCACGCCACCGGTCCCGGACCGGTCCGGGCGAGCCGGCGACGACGTACCAGACGCGCTCGCCGGCAGCGAGGCCGGAGCGCAGGAAGTCCTCCGCCCGGGTGGTGAAGCCGTCGGGATCGTCGTAGGCCCAGCACAGATGTCCGTACGGTAGGGCCTGCCCACTCACGTCACGCGCCTCATCGTCGCAGTGTACGGCTGCTCCGCCCAATCGACTGCGTCAATGTCGAACGGCCGGGAACCAACCCGCCGCGTCGAGCGACCAATACGGCGATGACAGCCGCGACCGACGAGATAACCGGGTACGCGTTCGCCGCGGGCCGGGGCGACCAAGCCGCCGCCGCGGCGTTCGTCCGCGCCACGCAACACGACGTACACCGGTTTCTGGCGCACCTGCCCGGGGTGCGCGACGTCGACGACCTGGTCCAGGAGACGTACCTGCGGGCCTGGCGCGCCCTGCCGTCGTTCGCCGGCCGGTCCACGGCACGGACCTGGCTGCTCGCCATCGCCCGCCGGGTCGCCGTCGACCAGGTGCGGGCCGCCGCCGCCCGCCCCCGCACCGCCAACCTCGCCGACTGGCAGGCCGCCGCCGAGGCGACCTCGGCCGGGGTACGGGCCGGAGTGGACGACGAGGTGGTGCTCTACCGAATGCTCGACGGCCTCACCTCCGACCGCCGGGAGGCGTTCGTCGCCACCCAACTGCTCGGACTGTCGTACGCCGAAGCCGCGCAGGTGTGCGACGTGCCGGTCGGCACCATCCGGTCGCGGGTGGCGCGGGCCCGGGAAGACCTGGTCGTGGCCATGCGCCCGGCCACCCGCCGGCGCGGCGCCCGCCCCGACGCCGTCGGCTGAGCCGCCGCCTGCCGGCCGCTGCCACACTTCCCGCACCGCACCGCACGGTCCTCAGCCGGGGAGCAGGTATGTGTCGTGGCCCCTTTGCTCTGCTTCAACCCACGCAACAACATCCGCTTGGATCCGTTGCGTGGGTTGAAGCAGAGCAAAGGGCGTCGGGTGAAGTGTCTGGCAGCGGCGCGAGCAGCTTGCGAGCGAAGCGGGCGCACGTTCGGCGACCGATGTGCCGGCGGGTCTCGACCGACTCGGTCCCCGTGGGCGGGCTGGTCAGGCGGCGTGGCGGGAGGCTTGCTGGGGGGCGTGGTGGGCCTGGGTCGGGTAGTGGGCCTGGGCTGAGTAGGGCGGCAGGAGGCGGAGGGTGGCGGGCTCGTCGGTCTCGTCGAGGCGGAGTCGCCAGCGGGACCGCTCCGGGCGCTGCCGGTCGTTCGGGTCGCCTGGTTGCCGCATGCTGCGCGCCAGGAGCACGGTGATCAGATAGCCGACCACCAGGAAGCCGTGGCTGACCAGGCGTTCCACGGCGACCTGGGAGGCGACGAGGTCGTTGATCGACAATAGGACGAGCGTCGCCACGAAGGCGCTGAGCATCGGCAGCAGGCCGGAGGGTCGGGTTCGGCGCAGTGCGACGAAGAGGAAGCCCGCCCCGACGGCCACGTTCCAGGCGGCGGACTCGTGCCACAGGTGTTGACCGTTGGCGTGCACGTGCTGGGCCACCTCGGCCCGGCCGACCTGGGCCAGTCCGAGGACCAGCTGCACCGCGCCGAGCAGGCCGAGTGCGGCCCGCAACGCGGTGACCGTGGTGATCCGTCCGGCGAGTGCGGCGAACCAGCGCTGACGCCGCAGGGCGGCGATCGGCGTACGGGCACGGCGGCGAGGCGGCGGCGCGGCGCTGAGTATGGCCTCGGTCAGATCCGGCAGCGCGGGCACCACCTGGGTACGCGCCCGCCGGGTCACGGTGGCGGCCCGGCTGTACCAGCCCTGGCAGGCCGTGCAGGTCTCCAGGTGTCCGTCGGCCGCACGCTCCTCGTCCGGCGTCGCCTCACCGTCCAACTGTGCCGACAGAATCTCCCGCCACTGCTCGCACCCCATGTACCGATAGTCGCTCGTCAGGTCGGCGTGGTTCCCGGCGGGGCGGCCCGGTGCCTGGTCAGCGGCCACCTCGGTCGGCCCACTCGTGCAGCGCGTCCCGGTCGCCCGCCGCGTCGAGGTTGAGCGCCGCCTCGATCAGGGCGAGATGCGTGAACGCCTGCGGGTAGTTGCCCAGGGCGGTGCCGTCGGCGGCGAGCTGCTCGGCGTACAGGCCCAGCGGGCCGGCGTACGCGCTGAGCTGGTCGAAGAGCTTGCGAGCCGCGTCCCGCTGACCGGCCAGGACCAGCGCCGAGACCAGCTCGAACGAGCAGAGCAGGAAGGCGCCCTCCTCCCCGGGCAGCCCGTCGTCGGCCCGGTAACGCCGCAGCAGCGCAGGGCCGATCTCCAACTCCTGCCGTACCCGGTCGATGGTGGCGAGCATCCGGGGGTCGTCGCCGGGCAGGAAACCGACAAGCGGAATCCGCAGCAACGAGGCGTCCAGCTCGGTCGACCCGTACGTCATCACGAAGCTGCCGACCTGCGGGTTGAAACCGCGTTCCAGGACCTCGGCGTGCACCGCGTCGCGGGCCGTGCGCCACCGCTGCACGTCGGCGGTCCGGTCGTCGAGCAATTCGGCCAGACGGATGCCCCGGTCCAGGCAGACCCAGGTCATCACCTTCGCGTTGACGTAGTGCCGGCGCGGGCCGCGTACTTCCCAGATGCCGTGATCGGGTTCGTGCCAGCGGTCGGCCATCACGTCGACGTGCTTGCGCAGCAACGCCCACTGCTCGCCGGTCAGGTCGCCGGTGAGCTGCTGGTACACCAGCGCGGCGTCCAGAATGTGACCGTACGTGTCGAACTGCACCTGTTCGGCGGCCTCGTTGCCGATCCGCACCGGCCGGGAGCCGGCGTACCCCTCCAGGTGGGGCAGCTCCTGCTCCTCCGCGGTGCTGCCGAGAATGTCGACGAGCGGGGTGAGCAGATCACCGGTGCAGACGGAGATCAGGAAGTGCAGGTACCGCTGGCCCTCCTCGGCGTGCCCGAGCCGGAACAGGGCGAGCAGCAGCAGTGCGGCGTCCCGATGCCAGGCGTACCGGTAGTCCCAGTTGCGGACCCCGCCGATCTCCTCCGGCAGGCTGGTGGTGGGCGCGGCGATCAGTGCCCCGGTCTCGTCGAAGGAGAGCCCCCGCAGCACCAGCGCACTGTGCCGGACGGCGTCGGAGCCGAAGCCGGTGTAGTCACTGCGCGCCGACCACGCCTGCCAGGTCCGGGAGGTACGCGCCAGCAACTCGTCCGGGTCGGCGACGTCGGTGGCATCGTCGTCGTAGCCGACCAGCAACGCCACAGTCGTACCGGCGGACAGCTCCGCCTCGATCCGCAGTTCCCCGCCGGCCGCCTCGGCGGGCAGGTCACCGCCGACCCACAGATCGGTGCCGACGGCCCGCCAGCGGCGGCCCACCCGCTCCCAGGCGACGTCGCGGGCGCCGTACCCGACCCGGGGCGCCACCCGCATGGCCAGCTGGATCGTGCCGTGCTCGACGGTCACCCGGCGCACCAGCACCTTGTCGGCGCGCAGCGGCTGGGCGCCCTCGCCGGGCGCCACCGCCAGGAAGTCCTGCACCACCGCCGACCCCTGCGGGGTCGACCAGCGACTCTCCAGCACGAGGGTGTCCGGCAGATATCGCCGGGTCGGCTCGGCGCAGCCGGCCACGGTCAGTTCGAGGACACCGCCGCGGTTGCGGTCCAGCAGGCGGGCGAAGACCGCGTCACCGGCGAAGTGCGGCACGCAGAACCATTCGACCGCGCCGTCGGCGGCGACCAGCGCGGCGGTGTGGGTGTCGGAGAGAAAGGCGTACGAGTCGATGGG
Organism: Micromonospora fiedleri; assembly: GCF_016774385.1. Lineage (NCBI taxonomy): Bacteria > Bacillati > Actinomycetota > Actinomycetes > Micromonosporales > Micromonosporaceae > Micromonospora > Micromonospora fiedleri. The sequence continues at coordinate 113,894 of NZ_JAETXL010000012.1, read as the reverse complement.
GGGATAGGTCATCGCAGCTCCGGTGGGGACGTAGGTGCCTCTACGACTACCCCGCGAGGTGCGGGGTAAGCGCCTGCGCGCGTAGGTGAAGGGAGAGGTGAGGTGTCCCGTCCGTTCGTGAACTGGTCCGGCAGCCTCTCCTTCACCCCCGCCGAGCGCGTCGAACCGGCCGACGAGGACGAGGTGCGCGAGGTGATCCTGCGCGCCCGTGAGTCGGGCCGCACCGTGCGGCCGGTGGGTTCCGGACACTCGTCGAGCCCGCTGGTGCGTACCGACGGCATCCTGCTCAGCCTGGACGAGATGGTGGGGGTGGTCGACCAGGCCGGCGAGCGGGCCACCGTCCGGGGCGGTACCCGGCTCAAGGCGCTCGGCGAGGGTCTCTACGAGGCCGGGCTGGCGATGGACAACCTCGGCGACGTCGACTACCAGTCGATCGCCGGTGCCACCGCGACCGGCACCCACGGCACCGGTCTCGGCTTCGGCAACCTGTCCACCCAGGTGACCGAGGTCCGGCTGGTCACCGGCACCGGCGAGACGCTCGACATCTCGGCGAAGTCCAACCCCGACCTGCTGCCCGCCGCCCGGCTGTCGCTGGGCGCGCTGGGTGTGGTCACCCAGTTGACGCTCGACGTGCAGTCCCGCTACGAGTTGCACCGACGGGCCTGGTGCGCGCCGGTCGACTGGACCCTGGACCACCTGGCCGAGTTGCAGCACACCAACCGCAACATGGACTTCTACTGGTATCCGCGCAGCGACCTTACCCAGGTCCGGACCATGAACCGGGCCGACGAGGCGCCGGACGATCAGCGGTGGGCGACGCGGCAGATGTTGGAGGCCGGCCCGGAGGGTCAGCTGCGGGAGGTCGACGTGGGGCCGACCTACCAGACCATCCCGCAGAACCGGGAACTGCGCTTCGAGGAGATCGAGTACATGCTGCCCTCGGAGGCGTTCCCGGCCTGCTTCGCCGAGGTCCGGCGATGCATCCTGACCCGGCACCGCCGCTACGTGGGCTGGCGGGTGCTGGTCCGTACGATCGCCGCCGACGACATCTGGCTGAGCAACGCGTACGGCCGTCCCACCACCACCATCGCCTGCCTGCAGAACACCACCCTGCCGTACGAGGACTACTTCCGGGACATGGAATCGGTCTTCCGGCACTACGGTGGCCGGCCACACTGGGGCAAGAAGCACTGGATGACCGCGCGGGACCTGCGCCCGCTGCTGCCCCGGTGGGACGACTTCCAGGCGGTACGTCGTCGCCTCGACCCGGACGGCGTGTTCCTCACCCCCGATCTGGCCCGGCTGCTGGAGGAGACCTGATGACGCAGCTCGGGGCGCGGGTGTGGGTGGTGCCGGGCGGTCGCATCCCGTTCGGCGGCACCGGCCCGGAGCCCGAGTACACCAGCTTCGACCAGTTGTGCGTGCTCAACACCGGCGACGCCGAGGCGGACCTGCGGCTGGACTTCTACTACGAGGACACCGAGCCGGTCGGGCCGTACCGGCTGGTCGTCGGCGCGCGGCGGATCCGGCACGTACGGGTCAACGACCTGATCGACCCGGAGGCCGTCCGCCTCGACCGCCCGTACGGCTGTGTGCTCCGCTCCCCGGTGCCGGTGGTGGCGCAGTTCCTGCGGCAGGACACCCGCCGGCCCGGTGCGGTGGCACTCGCCACCACGATTGCCTACCCCGTCGACTAGCCCACCGCCGGGTGCGTCCGCCCCCGGATCAACCTGCGCCGCAGTTCGTCGGCCCCCCACACGACGACGGGGAAGACCAGTAGCAGCGCCAGGGCCGGTGCCGGTGGTGGCCGCGTACCGAAGACCTCCGGCAACGGCGGCAGGGCCACGATGACGGCGGCGACGGCGAGTTCGAAGGCGATGCCCCACAGCAGCAGGCGGTTGGAGAGCACACCGACGGCCCGCAACGGGGCGCGTTCGGTACGGGCCGCGAACGCGGTGCCGATCTGACAGGCCACGATGCCGAGGAAGGTCATCGTGGTGGCCTGGAGATAGGTCTCGTGCAGCGCGGTACCCGGCCCGGTCGGCGCGCCCGGGGTCCAGCCGCCGGCGAGCAGGACGGCGAAGAAGCCTGCCATCACCAGTACGGCGGAGACGAGCCCGAGGAACGCCCAGGCCCGCAGCAGCATCCGCCGGTCGATGACCCGTTCGGTACGCCGTCGGGGCGGGCGGTTCATCAATCCCGGCTCGGCCGGCTCCCGACCCAGCGCCAGGGCGGGCAGCGTCTCCGTGCCCAGGTCGATGGCGAGGATCTGGAGCACGGTCAACGGCAGCGGCACCGCCCCGGCGGAGAGCGCGAAGATCAGGAACGGAACGACCTCGGGCGTGGTGTGGGCGAGGATGTAGAGGATGAACTTGCGAACGTTGGCGTAGACCCGGCGACCGGCCCCGACGGCGGCCACGATGGTGGCGAAGTTGTCGTCGGTGAGCACCATCGTCGCGGCTTCCCGGGTCACGTCCGTTCCGGAACGTCCCATCGCCACACCGATGTCGGCTCGGCGCAGGGCCGGCGCGTCGTTGACCCCGTCGCCGGTCATCGCCACGATCTGGCCGTCGGCGCGCAGTGCCTCGGCGATGTGCAGCTTGGCCTCGGGCGACACCCGGGCGAAGATCACTTCGCGTTGCTCGGCGAGCAGGTCCCGCAGCGCCTGGGGAGTCATCCGGTCGAGATCCGCGCCGGTCAGCACGGTCGGATCGCCCCGGGTGATCCCGACCTGCCGGGCCACGGCGGTCGCGGTCAACCCGTGGTCGCCGGTGACCATGATGATCCGGATACCCGCGGTGTGGCACTTGGCCACCGCGTCCGGCACCGCCGCCCGGGGTGGATCCACCATGGCGACGAAGCCGAGGAAGGTCAGCTCCCGCTCGGTCGTGTCCCGATCCCCGGGCGGCCCGGTCAACCGGCGTCGTGCCAGGGCGAGGACGCGGCGGCCCTGCCGAGCCTGCCCGGTCACCGCTTCGGCCAGCTCGGCCCGCGCCTGCTCGGTCAGTGGCCGGTCGTCGCCGTCGGCACCGATGATCCGGGTGCAGCGGCGCAGCACCTCCTCCGGCGCACCCTTGGTGTGCAGCCACAGATCCGTCCCGACGGTGTCGACGGTGGACATCAGCCGCAGTCTCGGGTCGAAGTGGAACTGGCTCTGCCGCCTACTGCCGGCCGGCTGCTGGATCTTCGCGGCGAAGTGCAGCAGCGCGGTCTCGGTCGGGTCGCCCACGTCGGCGTCCGGGCGCAGTTCGGCGTTGTTGCAGGCGGCTGCCGTGGCGGCCAGAGCGGACAGCGCGGGACCGGGCGACGGCACCGGGTCGGGCAGCGGGTCCAGCAACTCGTCGGCGGCGCGTACGGCGGTCACCCGCATCCGGTTCTCGGTGATGGTGCCGGTCTTGTCAGTGCAGATGACGGTGGTGGAGCCGAGGGTCTCCACGGCGCTGAGCCGCTTGACCACCGCACCCAGCCGGGCGAGTCCGCGTACGCCGACGGCCAGCGCCAACGTGATGGTGGGCAGCAGCCCCTCGGGCACGTTTGCGACCAGCAACCCGATCGCGAAGGTGAACGCGTCGGAGATCGGCATACCGGCGGCCAGCACCCCGATCGGGAAGAAGACCACACCGGCACCGATCGCCACCGCTGCGATCAGCCAGGCCACCCGACGTACCTGCCGTTCGAGCGGGCTCTCCTCCCGACCGACCCGCTGGGACAGAGCGGCGATCCGGCCCAGCTCGGTACGCATCCCGGTCGCGTAGATCATCCCGCGTGCCTCGTCCGACAGGCAGGACGTACCGCTGAACACCAGGTTGCCGGCCTCGGTCAGGCTCTCGGCCGGACCTGTCGCGTCGGCGCTGCGGTAGGCGGGCTGCGACTCGCCGGTCAGGGCGGACAGGTCGACCTCGACACCGCCGTCGAGCAGCCGGGCGTCGGCGCTGATCCGATCTCCCTCGCCGATGGCGATGACGTCACCAGGAACCAGTTCCCCGGCGGGAACCTCCTGCCAGTTGCCGTCCCGCAAGGCCCGCGCCTGCTGGGGGAGGTACCGGGTCAGTGCCTCGACCGCCCGCTCGGCCTGCCGTTCCTGCACCGAGGCGAACACCGCGTTGACCGCGATGACCGCGAGGATCGCCGCGCCCAGCACGGCGGTACCGGCCACCCAGGCGAGGATCGCGGCCACCCACAACAGCAGGGCGAGGGGATGGATCAGCTGCCGCCCGAGTTCCCGCCACCAACGTCGTCTGCTGGTTCGGCGCAGCTCGTTGCGGCCGTACTCGGCGAGCCGTTGGCGGGCCTGGTCGGTGGTCAGCCCGTGTTCGCTCGCGTCGAGCCGGTGCAGCAGGTCGGGCAGCGGCGACTGAGGGTCCACGGCCAGCTCACCCCGCACCGGAGCCTCCTCGCCCAGCTCAGCGGGCCGCCGTCTACCCGCCTCCGGCCGGGGCAAACCAGGCGGTCAGGCCCAGAGCGCCTCGGCCAGGGTGACGCCGAGGAACGCGGCACCGAGCGCGGCGGCGACACTGACCACGGCGTTGGCCAGGGCGTACCGGCGGGCGCCCGTCTCGACGAGGCGGATCGTCTCGTAACCGAAGGTCGAGTAGGTGGTCAGCGCCCCGCACAGGCCGGTACCGAGCAGGGCGACCAGGGAACCGGGCACCGCACCGGCTCCCGCGCCACCGATCAGCACCCCGAGGATCAACGAGCCCAGCACGTTGACGGTGAGGGTGCCCCACGGGAACGCCGAGTCGTGCCGGGCCTGCACCGCCCGGTCGAGCAGGTAGCGCAGCGGTGCGCCGACGGCCGCGCCGAGCGCCACGAGCAGCACTGTCACCCCGTACTCCGCAGGCGTCGCATGCCGGTCGCCAGCCGGGTGAGCGTGAGGCCGACCCGGACGGCGGTGAGCGCGGCGACCAGGGTGCCGGCCAGGTACAGCAGCGCGGTGCGTGCCGCGCCGGCCGCCACCGCCTGCTGCACCTCCACCGCGTACGTGGAGAAGGTGGTGTATCCGCCGAGCACCCCGACGCCGAGGAAGGGTCGGACCAGTCGAGGCGCGGCCCGCACCTCGGTGATCAACACCATCAGTACGCCGATGAGCAGGCAGCCCGAGACGTTTACCGCGAAGGTGGCCCACGGAAAGCCGGTGGGGGAGTGTGGAAACGCCACTGTCAAGCCGTGCCGCAGGACGGCACCGATCATGCCGCCGAGGGCGATCGCCGCCAGCAGGCTGGCGGTGCCGCCGCGCAACTCGGCACGCTGGCGGGCAACGTGGAGGTCGACGTCCGGATCGACGGGTGGCTGCTCGGGCGGCACGGTCACCACCTCCTCAACGGGGGACGAGAATAGCTCCGGCAACTCATCGCCGCCCGGGCGACGCGCAGTAGGGTGCGCGGGTGACCGTGCTGCGTTCCGTCGTGCTGTTCGTGCTGGCCGCCATCGCCGAGATCGGTGGGGCGTGGCTGGTGTGGCAGGGCTGGCGTGAGCATCGCGGGTTGTGGTTCGTGGCTGCCGGGGTGCTCGCGCTCGGCGCGTACGGGTTCGTCGCCACCTTTCAGCCGGATCCCAACTTCGGGCGCATCCTGGCCGCGTACGGCGGGGTTTTCGTCGCCGGTTCGCTGGCCTGGGGGATGATCTTCGACGGCTTCCGCCCGGACCGATGGGACCTGACCGGAGCGGCGATCTGCCTGCTCGGCGTGGCCGTCATCATGTACGCCCCACGCGGCGCCTGACTCCCGCCGAGAAAATTCTCGAGAAAAGTTGGGCCGTGGTGTCGAATCCCGGTCTTCCCGTTCGAGCTTCCTGGTAGCGGGGCCGAACGGCGCGCCCCGGACAGCGAAGGGAGCCGGGAGATGTCCCGCACCAGCAACCCGGTCAGCACCGGACAGGCGACCGCAGCACCCCGCGAATCCGTCACCGGGACGGGCCCGCGACACCTTCCAGGAGCCGACCCGAGGGCACGGCTGCTGCTGATGCTCGGCCTGCTCGCCGGCCCCGGCTACGTGGTGGTGTCGCTGACCCAGGCGCTGACCCGGGAGGGGTTCGATCTCACCCGGCATGCCTGGAGCCTGCTCGCCAACGGTGACCTGGGCTGGATCCAGATGACCAACCTGATCATCACCGGCCTGCTCGTGATCGCGGGTGCGCTCGGCCTGCGGCGGATACTGCGACCCGGCATCGGCAGCACCTGGCCGCCCCGGCTCCTGGCCGGCTACGGCCTCAGCATGATCGCCGCAGGGATCTTCCGCGCCGATCCGGCCCTCGGTTTCCCCGTCGGCACACCGGCTGACGCCGCCACCATGAGCTGGCACGGACTGTTGCACTTCGGGGCGGGAGCGATCGGCTTCAGCTGCCTGGCCGCCGCCTGCTTCGGCCTGGCTCGCCGCTTCACCGCTGACCGGCGGCGCGGTTGGGCGGCCTTCTCGCGTACCACCGGGGTGTTGTTCCTGGCCGGGTTCGTCGCGATGGCCGCCGGCGGCGGGCACGTCGCCGCGAACCTGGCGTTCACCGCCGCCATGCTGCTGGCCTGGGCCTGGCTGTCGTCGACGATGTGGCACCACCGCAGCAGCACGACCCACTGAAGTCCGTCAAAGAGGAGATCGACATGCGGTACCTGGCACTGCTCAAGGCCATCCAGCCCGACACCCCGGCCCCACCGGAGCTGATGGCAGCGATCATGAAGCTCGGCGAGGAGGCCACCAGCGCCGGCGTCCTCCTCGACCAGGGCGGGCTGCTGCCGAGCGCAGCCGGCTGGCGGGTCGACGTCTCGGGCGGGAAGCTGGCCGTCACCGACGGGCCGTTCACCGAGGCCAAGGAGATCATCAGCTACGCGGTCTACGAGGTACGCGATCGGGAGGAGGCAGTGGAGTGGACGTCGCGGTTCATGAAGCTGCACCGGGACATGTGGCCCGGCTGGTCGGGTGAGACCGAGGTGCGCAAGGTGTTCGGGCCGGAGGACTTCCCGCCGGCAGCCTGACGGGATGGTGGAATCGGTACCGTGACGGCTACCGATTCCGCCATCGACGATGCGAGGCGAGCCACCCACCGGGCGGTCGAGGCGGTCTGGCGGATCGAGTCGGCCCGGCTGATCGCCCGCCTGGCCCGGCTCGTCTCCGACGTCGGGCTGGCCGAGGAGTTGGCCCAGGACGCGCTGGTCGTGGCCCTGGAACGCTGGCCGCAGACCGGGGTGCCGGAGAATCCCGGACCCTGGCTGCTGGCCACCGCCAAGCATCGGGCCATCGACCGGCTGCGCCGCCAGGAACGGTACGCGCGCAAGCTCGCCCTGATCACCCGGGACGTACAGATCCGGCAGGAGTACGCGGAGGCCGAGCGGGACGCCGAGTTGGACGACCACATCGGCGACGACCTGCTGCGGCTGGTCTTCACCGCCGCCCATCCGGTGCTCTCCGGCGAGACCAAGGTCGCGTTGACGTTGCGGCTGCTCGGCGGCCTGACCACCACGGAGATCGCCCGGGCGTTCCTGATCCCCGAATCCACCGCCGCCCAACGCATCGTCCGGGCGAAACGGACCCTGGCCGCGGCGAACGTGCAGTTCGAACTGCCCACCCGCGCCGAGCTGCCGGAGCGGCTCGCGGCGGTGCTGGAGGTCATCTACCTGATCTTCAACGAGGGGTACGCGGCGACCAGCGGCCCGGACTGGGCGCGTCCGGAGCTGTGCCACGAAGCGCTGCGGCTGGGGCGGCTGCTCGCCGGGCTGCTTCCCGCCGAGCCCGAGGTGCACGGCCTGCTGGCCCTGATGGAACTCCAGGCTTCCCGGCTGCGCGCCCGGGTCGACGCCGCCGGCCAGCCGGTGCCCCTGCTCGACCAGGACCGCCGGTCGTGGGACCGGCTGCTGATCCGGCGCGGACTGGACGGGCTGGCCTGCGCCGAGGCGCTGGGCATCGGCAGCTACACCCTCCAGGCCGCGATCGCGGCCTGCCATGCCCGGGCGACCCGCGCCGAGCAGACCGACTGGCCCCGCATCGTGGCCCTGTACGAGGTCCTCGCCCACCTCCAGCCGACCCCGGTGGTACTGCTCAACCGGGCCGCCGCGGTGGGTCTGGCGGGTGATCCGAAGCGGGGCCTGTCACTTGTCGACGAGTTGGCGCAGGAACGGTCCCTGCGTGACTACCCGCAACTGCCGGCGGTGCGCGGCGAACTGCTGGCCCGGCTGGGCCACGCCGGACCGGCCCGCGACGAGTTCCTCCGGGCCGCCGAACTCACCCGCAACGACGGCGAACGGGCGCTGTTCCGACGCCGCGCCGACGGGCTGGCCGGCTGATCGGTGCGCGGCACGCTCGGTGTGCTGGCACCGGTCACGCCGGTGTGCGCACTACGCCGCGCTGTCACCGGAGCGGCGGCGGCGCAGCAGGACGACCACCGCGCCGATCGCCAGGGCGGCCAGTACGGCGGCGCCGGTCAGCAGCGCGGCCGTACCCGCACCGCCACCGGAGGAGTCGCTCGCGGCGGGGCTGGCGGGCGCGACCGAGGTCTGCTCGGCGGTCGGGCTGGGGCTCTCCGTCGGCTCGGTCGCCTCCGGGCTGGGGCTCGGGCTGGGGCTCGGCTCGGCGGTGGCGCTCGGGTCGGCCACGGTGAACTTGTAGGAGCCCTGCACCGGGTGCCCGTCGTTGGAGACCACCCGGTACGCCACCGTGTAGACGCCGTTGGGCAGGGTCGAGTCGATGGTCACGGTGGCCTTCGTGCCGTCCACCTCCGGCTCGCTGGTGGCCACCGGCTGCTTGTCGGCATCGCTGAGCGTGACCGTGGTGAACGACGGGTTCAGCTTCTGGAGGAAGTCCAGGGTGACCTTGGTCGGTGCCTTGGTCAGCTCGGCGTCCTGCGCCGGCGTCGCCTTACGCAGCACGTTGTGCGCGTAGGCCGGGGAAGCCGGCGCGGCCAGCAGAGCGGTGGCGGCCAGCAGGGCGGCGGCCAGGCCCAGGGCGGACAGGTGGCGGAGTCGGGTGCGCATGATGACGATTCTCCTCCTCAGCCGAGCAGCTGCTGGCCGACCCAGCCGCCCTCGGGACAACCGGGCGGAATGGCGAAGACGGCGGAGCCGATCGGAGTGGTCCATTCGTTGAGCAGGTCCCGCTCGGCGAGCCGCTGCTGGATGGGCAGGAACTGTCGGGCGATGTCGGCCTGGTACGAGGCGAAGATCAACCCGCTGTCGGCGGTGCCGTCTGCCGCCGGCACCCCGTCGTAGTTGTAGGGACGGCGCAGGATCCGGAACCGGTCGTCGCTGACGTGGGCCCGGGTCAGGTGGGAGAAGTCCGGAATCACGGTCAGCCCGTCCGGGCCGACAGCGGCGAAGTCCGGCTCGTCGTGTTCGGCCGCGCCGGTCAGCGGGGCACCGGTGTCCAACCGCCGGCCGACACTGAACTCCCGGTCGGTGCGGCCGAGCAGGTCCCAGGTCTCCAGGTTCATGCTGATCCGCCGGAGAACCAGCGTGGTGCCGTCGCGCAGCCAGTCCGGCCCGTCGGGGATCCACACGGCCGTCTCCAGCGGCCCACCCGGCTTGGGGTTGGCGGTGCCGTCGAGTTGGCCGAAGAGGTTGCGCTGGGTCCGGCCCGGCTCCGCCCCGGCGGCTCGCCGGAAGCCCTGCTGCACCCACCGCACGGTGGCGAAGGGCCGGCTGTCCTTGACCAGGACCCGCTGGGCGTGGGCGACCGTGATCGGGTCGTCGGCACAGATCTGCACCAGCAGGTCCCCGCCGGACCAGCGCGGCTGCAACCGGTCGATCGAGAACGACGGCAGGTCGACCACCGACGGTGGCCGGCGCTCGTCGAGGCCGGCTGCGGCGAACAGGCCGGGACCGAAGCCGAACGTGACGGTCAGCCGGGCCGGCAGCAGGCCCAGCTCCGGTTCGGTGTCGGCGAGCGCCGGCCGCCCCTGGGTGAGGCGGGCGGCGTCGTCGGAGAGCAGGCGCATCATCCGGCCGAGCGCGGCGCGGTCGGTGCCGGGACGCAGGGTGAAGGCGACGAACGCCGCGTGCGCCTGCGGTTCGGTGGCGACACCGGACTGGCGTACGCCGTGGAACGGCTCAATCGCCTCGCCGACGGTCGCCACCGGCACCTGCGCGGGCGTTGCGGCGGTGTCCTCGCTGCGGTCGGCGGCGACCGCGACGGCACCGACAAGCGTGCCACCGGCGGCCAACGCGCCGCCGGTGAGCAGACCGCGCCGGCTCACCGGCGATTTCGCCGAGGTCATGGTGTCGGGCTGTGGCTGGCCGACGGGGCGTGCGACGGCTCACCGTGCGGTGCGTGCGAGGGCTCACCGTGACCGGGGGCGTAGCTCTCCTGAGCGCCGGTGAACGGCTTCGCCACGGCGATGAACGTCTGGGTCCGGCCGTCGGCGAAGGTGAGGGTGAGGGTGACCTCGTCACCGGCCCGTACCGGCTGGGCGAGGTTCATCAGCATCAGGTGGTCGCCGCCGGGCTCAAGGCGGTACTCGCTGCGCGCCTTGACCACCACGCCACCCTCCTTGGCCTGCATGACCATCTGCCCGTCGCGCATGGTCATCTCGTGCACCTCCATCGGCGAGACGGAGGAGGTGGCACCGGTGATGGTGACGTCGGCGTCGGTGCTGTTGACCAGGGTGACGAACGCCCCGGTCATCCCCGAGTCGGCCGCCTTGACCCACGGATCCTGGACGGTCAGCACGCCCTCCGCCGCTGCCGGGGTGGCGGAGGGGGCGGTGGTGGCCGACGGGGTGGGGGCCGTGGTCGAGTCGTCGTCGGAGGAGCTGCAGCCGGCGAACAGGCCGGCGAGAAGAACCCCGGTGAGGAGTACGGCCGGGCGGGTGGACCGACCCGAGGTGGCGCTGAACATAGGTTTCCTCTCAACGGGCGACGTCGTGAAGTTGGTCGCCCGCGATCAGCCAGTAGTTCCAGCGACTCCGCAACTGTGTTGATCGACGGTCCGAGGCGTTCTAAGCCGGTCCAGGGTGATTCGCACGCCCGTCGATACGACTCAGGTCGTCGCGCGCCGGCTGGGAACCTTCTTCCGCCTCGGTTGCCCGACCACCATGGGTGCCGGGGCGGTCCGCAGTCCGGCCTTCATCACGAAGATGGACCGCCGGTCCACCGCATCACCCCGGGAATCGAGCTGGTAACCGTCCAGCCATACCCACCCGTCGTAGGTGGTCCAGTCCAGCACCCGGATCACCCGGAACAAGATCGGTCGGAGGAACTGCACGCTGGCCTCGGGCCCCACCAGGAGTAGGTCACCGGCGCGGGGTGCGGTCATGGCAGCCAGCCGAGGAATCTCCGGTGCAGCAACGCCGCTGGCGCCCATCCCATGTCCTGGCTGGCAGCCACCATGCATGAGCCCATGTACAGCGCCAGGGAGACAGGGGCTTTGTCGTACTCGGCTTGCAACTCCTGACGACGGGTACGGCAAGGCCAGGGAGCGCCACACCCCGCGCACGTCCAGACCGGCAGAACAGGGCTGTGCGTCGTCATGACGCCTCCCCCGGCCAGTGGCCCCGGCTGATCGGCACCCGGTGCTGTACCCGACACGGGAGATCCCGTCCGCATCGGCAGGTCACCCGTTTGAGGATGTGGTTCCACGCCGGTCGGTGCCGTCGCCCGAGGGCCAGAGCAACGCCAGCCAGATACTCCCCGTACGAGACGAATCGCGTCACGTACCCATGGCATCACGAAGAGTTGCATGAAGGCAACCCCCATAGGCGTTGTCCCACGCAGTTCCCCCAGAGGCAATCCCCAGGGGTCATAGCGTCAGGTCGTGGATCTGCTCGGACTGGATGAGATCCGTGATCTGCTAGGCGGGATCAGCAAGCAGCGCGCCACGATCATCGTGGGCCGCAAAGGATTCCCTGACCCGGTCGTCACGTTGAAGATGGGCCGCGTCTGGGATGGCAAGGCCGTCCGGGCCTGGATCGCCGAGAACCGCCCCAACCCAACTGAGGACTGACCTGCAGGTACCACGCTGCCCCTTGACGCCCCTGGAGATGGCTCCCGAGGTCGGGTGGGGCGGGTAGGCCCCGGACAGGGCCCGTCAAGATAGCGGGGTGACCGCGCTCGTGGACTGGATCGCCCGCCGACCGACCCTCCGGCTCCCGAGCGCGACCGTCGTCAGCACCGCAAGGACCGGCACCCGGCTGCGTACCACCCTGGCCGCCGTCGGCGTGCTCGCGGTACTGCTCGTGACCGGCTGCGCCGACGACCGGGCCGAACCACCCGGCGACGGGATCGGTGGCGAGTTGACCGTGTTCGCGGCCGCCTCGCTGACGGAGTCGTTCACCCGGATCGGGGAGGACTTCGAGGCAGCCCAGGGGGTGAAGGTGGTTTTCAGCTTCGCCGGTAGCTCCGCCCTGGCCGCCCAGATCAACCAGGGTGCCCCGGCCGATGTCTTCGCCGCCGCCGCGCCGGCCCCCATGGCCACCGTCGTCGAGGCCGGCAACGCCGCTGATGAGCCGGTCACCTTCGTACGCAATCAGCTTGTCATCGCCGTACCCAAGGGCAACCCGGACGGGGTGACCAGCCTGCGCGATCTCACCGGGCCGGACCGGAAGGTGGCCCTCTGCGCCGAGCAGGTGCCCTGCGGGGCGGCGGCCCGCGCGGCGCTGGAGGCCGCCGGGGTCGCCCTGACCCCGGTCACCCTGACCCAGGACGTCAAGGCGGCCATGGCCCAGGTACGACTGGGTGAGGTCGACGCCGCCCTGGTCTACCGCACGGACGCCCGGGCCGCTGCTGAGGTCGAGGGGGTCGAGTTCCCGGAGTCGGCCGGGGCGATCAACGACTACCCGGTCGTGGTGTTGACCGACGCGGCCAACCCGGCCGCCGCCCGCGCCTTTGTCGAGCACCTCCGCTCCGAGGCGGGTCGCGCGGTGTTCACCGCCGCCGGATTCCAGGTGCCGTAGCCGGTGCGTCGACCCGAGAGCCGCCCCCGCCGGGTTCCGGTCGCACTGCTGCTGCCCGCCGCGATCGGCCTGCTGTTCCTCCTGCTGCCGCTGGTCGGGTTGCTGGCCCGTACGCCCTGGGCCACCCTGCCGCAGCGGCTCACCGAGCCGGGCGTACTCACCGCGTTGCGGCTGTCGGTGCAGACCGCCACCCTCGCCACCCTGCTCTGCCTGGTCCTCGGCGTGCCCCTGGCCTGGCTGCTGGCCCGGGTGCCGTTCCCCGGCCGCCGGTTGGTGCGCGCCCTGGTCACCGTCCCGCTGGTGCTGCCACCCGTGGTCGGCGGCGTGGCGCTGCTGCTGGTCTTCGGCCGTCGTGGACTCGTCGGTGCCTGGCTGGACGAGACGTTCGGGATCACCGTGCCGTTCAGCACCACCGCGGTCGTGCTGGCGCAGACGTTCGTCGCCATGCCGTTCCTGATCCTCGCGGTGGAGGGGGCGCTGCGCGGTGCCGACACCCGGTACGAGGAGGCCGCAGCCACCCTGGGTGCCGGCCGCTGGGTCACCTTCACGCACGTCACGCTGCCGATGGTTGCGCCCGGGGTGGCCGCCGGGGCGGTGCTGGGCTGGGCCCGTGCGCTCGGCGAGTTCGGCGCGACCATCACCTTCGCCGGCAACTATCCCGGCCGTACGCAGACCATGCCGGTGGCCGTCTACCTCGCCCTGGAGACCGACCTGGAGGCGGCCATCGTGCTGAGCCTCGTCCTGCTCACCGTCTCCGTGGTGATCCTGGCCAGCCTGCGGGACCGGTGGGTGAGCGCACCATGACCCGGCTGCTGGACGCGCATCTGGTGGTCGACCGGGGTGGCTTCCGGCTCGACCTGCCGCTGACCATCGCCCCCGGGGAGGTGGTGGCCCTGCTCGGGCCCAACGGCGCCGGCAAGACCACCGCCCTGCGGGCCCTCGCCGGTCTGCACCCGCTGCACGCCGGGCACCTCACCCTCGCCGGCCGCGACCTGGACCGCCCCGGACACCGGGCCTGGGTGCCCACCGAACGGCGACCGATCGGTGTGGTCTTCCAGGACTACCTGCTCTTTCCCCACCTCAGCGCGCTGGACAACGTCGCCTTCGGGCCGCGTCGGCACGGCCTGGACCGGCAGCACGCCCGGCAGCGGGCGGCCGGTTGGCTGGCCCGGATGGGCCTGACCGAACAGGCCCGCCGCAAGCCCCGCGAACTCTCCGGTGGGCAGGCCCAACGGGTCGCGCTGGCCCGCGCCCTGGCCGTCGACCCGGCGCTGCTGCTGCTCGACGAGCCGCTGGCCGCCCTCGACGCCCGTACCCGACTCGACACCCGAGCCCAGCTGCACCAGCATCTTGCCGCCCACCCGGGAGCCACCCTGCTGGTCACCCACGATCCGTTGGACGCCCTGGTGCTCGCCGACCGGCTGGTGATCATCGAGGACGGCCGGGTGGTCCAGGAAGGCGATGCCGCCACCATCACGGCCGAACCCCGTACCGACTATGTGGCCCGCCTGGTGGGGCTGAACCTCTACCGGGGACACGCCACCGGTCACCAGGTGCGGCTCGCCGACGGGCACGTGCTGACCATCGGCGACCGGTACGACGGGGAGGTTTTCGTGGCCTTCGCACCGGCGGCCGTGGCGCTGTACCCGCACCGGCCGGACGGCAGCCCTCGCAACACCTGGCCGGCGACCATCACCGGCATTCAGCGGCACGGCGACAATCTGCGGATCCAACTGACCGGCCCGATCGAGGTCGCCGCCGACGTCACTCCGGCCGCCGCCGCCCACCTCAAGCTGGTTCCGGGCCAACCGGTCTGGGCCGCTGTCAAGGCCACCGAGACCCGCGCCTACCCTGCCGCGGCCGGAGCGGGCGTTACCGTCGACTGATGTCCACCGGGCAGCAGATACGGGTCTGGTCGCCGCCGGTCAGCGGGATAACCGAGGTGCTGCACGCCCGGTTCACCGAGCACGCGTACCCCATGCACACCCACGGCAGCTGGACGTTGCTGGTGGTCGACGACGGGATCGTCCGCTACGACCTCGACCGTCACGAACACGGCGCGTTCCGGCAGGTGGTCACCCTGCTGCCGCCGGGGGTAGCCCACAACGGCAGCCCGGCCACCCCGGGCGGATTCCGTAAACGGGTCCTCTACCTCGACCCCGAGCAGCTCGGCGACCGGCTGGTGGGCCGCGCCGTGGACCAGCCCTCGTTCGACGACACGGCGCTGCGGCGGCGGATCGACCTGCTGCATGCGCTGGTGGCGGCACCCGGTGACGAGTTCGCCGCCGAGGTGCAACTCGCCGTCGTCCGCGAACGGCTCCGGGCCCACCTCACCCGACGTACGCCGCAGGCACCGGCGGTGCGTGACACGCGGATCGCGCGTCGGCTGCGCGAACTGCTCGACGAACACGTCGTCACCGGGCTGAGCCTGCGGGACGCCGCCGGGGCCCTGCACGCCCACCCCACCTATCTGGTGCGCGCCTTCTCCACCGCGTACGGACTCGGACCACACCAGTACGTGATCTCACGTCGGGTGGACCTGGCCCGACAGTTGCTCCGGGAGGGTCGGCCCGCCGTCGAGGTCGCGGTCGCGGCCGGCTTCTACGACCAGGCACACCTGAGTCGGCACTTCAAACGGATCCTCGGTTACCCGCCCGGCCGGTACCGCTCCTGTGCTACGGGTGCATCCGGGCACCCTTGATGACCTTGTCCACCCCGTTGCGGGGGCCGTACACCGCCAGGCCGGTCAGGTCCAGGTCGGCGCGGCCGACCGCGCGTACCGCCGCCCGGTTGTCCCGGTCGTTCCCGGTGCCGAACAGGTCCGAGGTGAAGACCGCCAGCGGCAGGTTCCGCCCGACGGCACGCTGGTGGGCGGTGGTCAGCACCTCCTTCGACCCGGCGAAGACCAGCACCGGCTGCCGGAACATCGGCAGGTAGGGCGTGTCGTCGGCGTCGGCGTACGGCTCGCCGATCACCTCGGGCGCTGCCCGGGAGATGCCGCTGACCAGGAACGCCGTCATGTTCAGCCGCTGCCAGACCGGCAGGTCGTCGCGGAGCAGCACCGCGATCTTGGTGTCGAAGCGTACGGGCTCGGTGCCGGTTTCCATGGCGTCGAGTGTGCTCGCCGTATCCGGGCCGGGTCTTGTACGAATCTTCCCTCTGCGGTGGCGGCAGCACGGGCTCCGCGACGTGGCGTCAGTCCGGTGGGCGTAGCCGGACCCGGCGCAGCAACTGGGCGTTGAGCGCCACCACGATCGTCGAGGCGGACATCAACACCGCCGCGACCGCCGGGCTGAGCGCCACCCCGGCCCAGGCCAGACCCCCGGCGGCCAGCGGCAGCGCGACCACGTTGTAGCCCGCCGCCCAGGCCAGATTCTGGACCATCTTCCGGTACGCGGCCCGCGACAGCCGGATCACTCCGGTCACCCCACGCGGGTCGGAGGAGGCGAGCACCACCCCGGCCGACTCGATCGCCACGTCGGTGCCGGCCCCGATCGCGATGCCGACGTTCGCGCGGGCCAGCGCCGGGGCGTCGTTGACCCCGTCCCCCACCATCGCCACCCGCAGACCCCGGCGTTGCAGGTCGACCACCGCGTCGTCCTTGTCCGCCGGCAGCACCTCCGCGAACACCTCGTCCTCACCGGCCCGGAACCCGAGGTCGGCGGCGACGGCCTCGGCGACCGGACGAGCATCCCCGGTGATCATGACGATCTTCCGGATGCCCTGCCCGCGCAGGTCGGCGATGGCCTGCCGCGCCTCCGGCCGCACCTCATCCTCCAGGGCAAGCGCACCGAGCACCTCCGCCCGCCCGCCCGTCGCCCGGCTGTCGGATGCCCGGCCCTCGGATGCCTGACTGTCGGGTGCCTGGCTGTCGGAGGTCTGGCCGTCGGACAGGCGCAGCAGGTGCAGTACGGCCGCGCCCCGGTGGGACCACTGCTCCTGCCGTCGGGCCAGTCCTTCGGGGACGGTGACGCCGAACTCCCGCAGCAGCGCCGGCCCGCCCACGGCGTAGCTGACCCCGTCGACCACGGCGCGTACGCCCCGACCGGTCAGCGCCTGGAAGCCCGTCGCCGTCCGCCGGAGCCCCTGCGCCTCGGCGGCTGCCACGATCGCCCGGGCCAGCGGATGCTCGCTGTCGGCCTCCACCGCCGCCGCGATCGCCAGCACCTCCCGCTGCCCGGCCGTCTCCTGCCCGTTGTCGTCCTGGGCTGGTGGGTCACCGGTGTCGTTCCGGCGCGGTACGGCGGCGGCGCCGGTGTCGGCCTGGCCGGGTGTGCCCTCGGTGGCACCGGTGTCGTTCCGGGCCGGTGGGTCGGTGGTGGCGGCGATGGCGGTGACGGTGTGCGCGCCTCGGGTCAACGTTCCGGTCTTGTCGAACAGCACCGTGTCGACGGTGCGCATCCGCTCCAACGCCAGCCGGTCCTTGACCAGGATTCCGCCCTTCGCGGCAACCGCCGTGGACAGGGCGATCACCAGGGGGATGGCCAGGCCGAGCGCGTGCGGGCAGGCGATGACCAGCACGGTGACCGTACGCACCACCGCTTCGCCGAGGTTGCCGAGCACGGTCCACACCAGCAGGGTGACCAGGGCGGTGGCGGTGGCGATGTAGAACAACCAGGCGGCGAAACGGTCGGCCAGCACCTGCGCCCGACCACTGGACTGTTGTGCCTGCGCCACCAGTCGTTGGATGCCGGCGAGCGCGGTGTCGTCGCCGAGCGCGTCGACGCGTACCCGAAGGGATGCGTCGGTGGCGACGGTGCCGGCCACCACCCGATCACCGGACGCCCGCGCCACCGGCCGGGACTCGCCGGTGATCATCGACTCGTCCATCTCGGCCTGGCCGTCGAGGACCTGACCGTCCGCCGGCACCCGTGCGCCGGGCCGTACCAGCACGGTGTCGCCCACGCGTAGGTCGGCCACCGACACCCGCTCGGTCCGACCGTCGTGGATGAGCCGTTCCGCGTCGTCGGGCAGCAACGCGGCAAGCGCCGACAGGGCACCCTGCGCCTGGCCGATCGCCTTCATCTCCTGCCAGTGGCCGAGCAGCATGATGGTGACCAGCGCCGCCAGTTCCCACCAGAAGTCCAGGTCGAACGCGCCGAGCGCGGTGGCCAGCGACGCCAGGTAGGCGACGGAGATCGCCATCGCGATCAGCAGCATCATGCCGGGGGCCCGGTCGCGGATCTCGCGCACCGCCCCTTGGAGAAAGGGCCAGCCGCCGTACGCGAACACCACCGTGCCCAGCACCGGCCCCACCAGGTCGATCCCGGGGAAGTCCAGTTCGTAGCCGAACCAGTCCATCACCATGTGGCTGGTGACCACGATCGGGACGGTCAGCGCCAGGCTCAGCCAGAACTTGCGCCGGAACGCCTCCGGATCGTGCCCCGCATGCTTGTCATGCCCCCCGCGCCCACCATGCCCCCCATGCCGCCCACCGTGCTCGCCGCCCCCGCGCTCGCCGCCCCCGTGCTCGCCGCCCCCGTGCTCGCTGTGCCCACCGTGCGGCCCGGCAGGCTCGTCCCCGTGTCCACCGTGGCGGCGTTCATCCCGCACCATCCCACCCCTCCACTCTCGCCCACCATATACCCCCAAGGGGTATAACCGATGGCAGATCTTGGTACGAACACGCCCCTATAAGGGCGGGTACGTACCAAGATCTCTGACGAGATTGGGCTATTGGAGGTGGAATCGTTTGTTGGTGGCCAGGGATGCCAGTTGCGGTACGGAGAACGGCAGCTCGGTACGGCTCTGAAGGGTGCTGTCGTGGTCGGTGGCCTGCGCGACGAAGACCACCACGCCGTCCGGGTGCCGGAAGGCGGCCCACTGGTCGAAACGGTCGTCGTCGCCGGGGTTGACGACCACGCCCACCTGTGCGGCTGCGACGGTGACCACTTCGCAGTCGCCCTGCATGCCCCAGAACTGGCGGGTCAGCGCGCACGGTTCGGTCGGCAGTTGATTGCCTGCGGTGTGAACCTCGACCAGTAGGTGCCCCGTCCACTCGCCCTTGGCGAGGCTGACCTCCGACGAGTAGCTCCACACTTCGACTCCGTCGACCGTCTGCTCGTACTGTGCCTGGTGGGACGGGCCCTCTGGGGACTCCGGGACGGTGTAGCCGGCCGGCACGACGGCGCGGAGCTGGTCGAGAAGTTCGGCGCCGCGGTCGTACCTGGTGCCGGCCCGGGCGGTGCGATCCTGCTGGGGGAGACCGTCCGGCCCGGTCGGCCACGGGGAGGCGGTGTCGTCCTCGGACGAGGGCGCCCCGATCATCGCGGGGCTCCATCCGCCGGCACCCGGGACGGCGAAGGTTCCGAAGAAGGCCACGGCCACCACCACCGCCGCCGATCCGACGCAGGCCCGGACGGTACGACGCCGGTTGCGGGCCCGGCGGGCGCTGCCCAGCATGGTCTGCGTGTCCAGCGGCGGTGGCGAGGAGACGCTCGCCATCTCGTCGCGCAATGCCTCGCGCAACTGCTGTCCGTCCATCGTTACCCTCTCTCGGTGCCGCTGTACGTGGGTGACAGGAGACCGCGCAGCGTGTCCAGGCCGCGGGCGGCCTGACTCTTCACCGTCCCCGGTGAGCAGCGCAGTAGGTGGGCGACCTCGTCGACCGGCAGGTCCTCCCAGTAGCGCAGGACCAGCACGGCCCGCTGGCGGGGCGGTACGGCGGCCAGGGCCTGGAGCATCACCAGCCGGTTCTCCGGTGCGTCGATGGGTGCCGGCTGCTCAGGGTCGGCATCGTCCAACTGCTCCCGCCGCCACCAGCCGCGCCGCCGCTCGTCGAGGAAGGTGCGGACGATGATCTGGCGTAGGTAGGCGTCGAGCACCTCGTGCCGGGAGACCCGGTGCCAGGCCAGGTACAGCTTGGTGAAGGCGGTCTGGACCAGGTCCTCCGCCCGGTGCCAGTCGCCGCAGAGCAGGTACGCCGTGCCGCGCATCGCGCTGGACCTCGCCGCGAAGTATTCCGCGAACGCCGTGTCGCGATCGCCCATTCAGGCCTCCGATCCCCGATTCGAGTTAGTCACGCCAGGTGCGGCTCGCGGGGTTGCATCACATGGTGGGTCGGGCCACGTCGACGTCGACGTACTCCGGGTGTTGCACCCTGGTCGGGTGGGTGACGTGGCGGAACTGGTGGAGCGGATCTGGCGGACGGACGCGGCCGGCATGCTCGGGGTGCTCAGCCGTCGGCTCGGCGATCTCGACCGGGCCGAGGAGGTGTTGTTGACGTTGTCCGCCGCCAGCGGCCTGAGCACGGCGGAGATCGCTGCCGCGTTCATCGTGCCGGTTTGGCCGGGTTGCTGCCCGGCGAGCCGGAGGTGGCCGGTCTGGCGGCGTTGCTGGAGTTGCACCAGGCCCGCGCCGCCGCGCGGTTCGACTCGTGGGGCCGCATCGTGCTGCTCGACCAGCAGGATCGCCGGTTGTGGGACAGGGCGGCGATCGAACGGGCGGCGCTGCGGCTACGCGCGGCGGTGCGCCTGGGCCGGACCGGGCCGGGCCAGTTGCAGGCCGGCATCGCCGCGCTCCATGCCCTCGCCCCCTCGTACGCGGACACCGACTGGACCGACGTGCGGGCCTTGTACGACCTGCTGTACGCGGTGGACCCGTCGCCGGTGGTCCTGCTGAACCGGGCGGTGGCCACCCGGTTCGCGCTGGGCCCCGCACCGGCGTTGGCCGAGGTCGACGCGGTCGGTGACCGGCTCGCCGGCTACCACCTGTGGCACGCGGCCCGGGCCGATCTGCTGGCCGCGCTGGACCGCCCGGCCGAGGCGCTGACGGCGGCCGAACGGGCACTGGAGTTGGCGACGAATCCGGCCGAGCGGGAGCTGATGTCGCGTCGGGTGGGTGAGTTGAGGCGCCGGTGAGCCGCCCTTCGGCGTCGCCGCGGTCAGCTGCCGATCACCGGGCGGACCTCCACCGCGCTCATGCCGGGCGACAGCGGCCAGGTGGTCGCGATCCGGGTGGCCTCGTCGATGTCGTCGCACTCCAGCCGGACGATGCCGCCGATGACCTCCTTGAGTTCCAGGTACGGGCCGTCGGTGACGACCGGCTGGCCGTCCGCGCCGGCGCGAACGGTTCTTGCCGTGTCGCGGGGCTCCAGCTCGGCCCCGCCGGTGACGACCTTGCCGGTCGGCTGCCACCGCTCGAACCACTCGGAGATCTGCGTCATCACCTCCTGCTCGTCGGCCGGCGACATCGTGGTCCACTCGCGGTCGTCACCGAAGATCAGCATCGCGTACTGCATGGGTGCTCCTCGTGATGGAAGGCTGCGTCCTCCCTGTGACGAACGGCCGGCATCGGTCCTCGACACGATCGACCGAATTTCTGCCGAGGCGGTCGGCGGAGGCGGCGTGGTCTACCGGTGTGGCGTGGGCGGGCTGACCGACTCGCCGTCCACCAGGATCGTCACCCGCTCTGGATAGAACGCGGTCAACCCGGCGATGTTGGCGACGCTGGGCAGCGGGTCGGGGTAGTACCAGGCGATGTTCCGCCCGGCGGCTCCGGGCACCTGCCTCAGCGACCAGTACGAGGCGACCCCCTTGTACGGGCAGCGGGTGTGGTGCTCGGACGGCAGCAGCAACTCCTGGACCAGGTCGTCGGCGGGGATGTAGTAGCGGGTGGGCAGCCCGGTCTCGAAGAGCAGCACCGGTCGTCGGGTGTCGGCGAGCACGACTCCCTCGTGGGTCACCACCACGTGCCGTGTGCTGGGCAGCGAGTCGACGCGGGAGAACGGGTCACGTGGGTGTACGAATACTTCCTCGTCTTCCTCGTACCATCGCTCGACGCCCTGGCCGAACCACTCCCGCCAGGCGAGGCACACGGTCTGCGCGAAGACGTCGCCGGGGTAGGTCCAGGCGGCGTTGGGCAGGGTGACCCCGTCGACGGTCAGGTCGTGGAAGCTGCTGCCGGCCCGGCTGCCGGGCTCCGGTGGCTGTTCGGCGGGCCGCAGGGTGCCGCCGACCAGGTCGGCCAGCGGGAAGACGTAGAACGGCACGGGCAGTCCGGGTTCCCAGACCAGCAGCGGTCGGCGGCTGTCCACGACGACGGTGTCACCGATGCGACCACGGACCCACCGTTCGCTGTGGTGGTAGGTGAGTCGGTCCTCCGGCGGGGCGAAACGCGGTGCGGGCGCGAGCATGGGCAACCCCCTCGGCAACACGTGTTGTCTGACGTGTTCCACAGTCAATGCTTGTATTTCCTAGTCTCTACTGCTCTCTTGGAATCCTACATACGTGTGCTGTTCGCTGGCACCGGACGAGGGAGTGACCCGGTATGGGCAATGAGCCGAAGCAGCGGCCCCGGATGACCGCTGAGATCGAAGGTGACTTCGCTGTCTTCATCACCGGCATGCGGATCAACCGGTACTGGAAGATCCACAGGTGGTACCCGAACTTCCGCGACATGCGCAAGATCCTCATGGCGCTGTTCAGCGACCCGGACAACGGTGCACTCTGCGCCCACCACGCCTGGACTCCCCGGGGGCCGATCCTGATCGGCTACTTCCGTAGCGTCGAGCAACTGGAGCGGTTCGCCAACGACCCGCAGCAGCCGCACGCGGAGGTCTGGGCGCGGTACTTCAAGCGGATGAAGAACAACGGCGACGTCGGGGTCTGGCACGAGACGTTCGTGGTCCGGTCCGGCGAGTACGAGGCCGTCTACGACTACATGCCGTCGCCCACCGGCCTGGCGATGGGTACGTCCCACGTACCGGTCGAGCGCCGCGGTGATCTCGCCGTGGACCGTCGCGCCACGGGTGCCCGACTGGCGAAGGAGCGGACGGCCGCGCAGACGGCCGGGGACGGGAAGGCCGCCGCCGGTCGTACGCCCTCGGAGTGAGGCCGTACGACCGACGACGGCGTTCTGGTTCGACCCTCGTCGAGGGTTGCCACAGGGTTACCTGACGCCCGTCGGGTCCGCCGGCTGGCGGCGGACCCGACTCGGGCACCGGACGAGCGCGGCTCAGCCCTGATGCTCGACGCGGCGGGGGAGCAGGAAGCTGGCGGCGATGGCCAGCGTGAACACGACGATCTGGTAGACCAGTGCCCGTACGGTGGTCTGCTGGTAGGCGGTGCGGTTCGCGATGAACTGCAACTCGTCGTGCCGGTCCGCGACGTCCGCGCCGGACTGCGACGCCACGGCGCGGCAGGCAGCCACATCGGCTTCCGGGTTGGCGGCCTTGATCCGCTCGTCGAAGCAGGCGCGGGCGCTGTCAGCAGCGGCGTCGACAGCCGCCACCGGTACGCCACGGGCGCTCAGTTCCTCCTTGACCGTGTTCCGGAGGTCGTCGCCGACGGCGGGCGACTGCACGGCCAGGGCGATGAAGAAGACCATGCTGCTCAGCGCGATGCCGATGGCGGCGCCCATCTGTTGCACGGTGTTGAACACCCCGGAGGCGGCACCCGCGCTGTCCAGTGGCACGTCGTTGAGCGTGTAGGTGAGCAGCGGGGCGAAGGTCATGCCCATGCCCGCGCCACCGAGGATCAGCCCGGGGGCGAGCGCCCAGGGGGTGATCGTGTCGAACTGGTGGATCACGGTGATCAGGATGACCATCGCCGCGATCAGCATGACCAACCCGAGTTGCAGGCCGAGCCGCCCGAGCTTCGGCGTGATGTGGCGGGCGGAGATGGCGGTGAACAGCGGAACCGCGAAGCCCCACAGGACGCCGATCAAGCCGGCCTTGATCACCGAGAAGCCCTGCCCGAACTGCAGGTAGAGGGTGTTGACCAGGAAGAACGGCATGACGCCGCTCATGAACAGCAGGGAGACGGCGAGACCACCGCGGAAGGAGCGGTGGGAGAACAGCGAGATCGGGATCAGCGGCGACTCCGTCTGGCGGCGCTGTACCGCGACAAGTGCGGCGAAGGCCAGCAACGAGGCGACCAGGCTGACCAGGGTCCACGCCGGCCAGCCCTGCTCGGGTCCCTGGATGAGCGGGAAGACCAGCAGCAGCATGCCGAGACCCACCAGGATGGCGCCCTTGACGTCCAGTCGTTGGGCCGACTCGCCCTTGGACTCGGGCACCAGCTTCACGGTGATGAAGAGACACACCGCAGCGATGGGCAGGTTCACCAGGAAGATCGTGCGCCAGGTGAGGCCTGCGATGTCCACGGCGGTGAGCAGGGCACCCACGATGGGACCGGCCACCGTACCGACGGCGAAGACGACGCTCAGCGCGGAGAAGGCGCGGCCCCGTTCCTGCGGCGGGTACATGACCTGGAGGATCGACAGCACCTGCGGGACCATGAGCGCGCCCATGCCGCCCTGCACGAAGCGGGCCACGATCAGCTGTTCCGGGTTCGCCGCGATCCCGGCGACGAGCGAGGCGGCGGCGAAGCCGACCATGCCGATGATGAAGATCTTCTTGCGCCCGTAGATGTCGCCGAGTCGGCCACCGGTCACCAGCATGGTGGCGAAGGCGAGGGTGTACCCGCCCACCATCCACTGCATGTCGGAGCTGGTGGCGCCGATCTCCTCCTGGATCGTCGGCAGCGCGACGTTGACGATCACGATGTCGAGCAGGTCGAGCAGCAGGCCGACCAGAACGGCGACGAGGGCGATGGTGCGCGCCCGGCCGGCGATCGGTGCCGGCTTCGCGGGTGGATCCGCAGGCGTCTCCGCAGGGCTGGGGGACGGTCGCGTCCTCGATGGTGTCATTCGCGTACCTTCCATGATCGTTTTTACGCGTCTCTGCCGGCTGGGAAGGCGGTACGACCAGCGCGGACACCGCTGCTGCTTCGGATGCTGCAAGACAGGCTATCTACGGTGTGTGAGAGTGTCTATCAAAGATGCCTCTGGTTTCCTACGAGGCTTTGATGGGATTCTGAAAAGACGCGTACGACCGGTTACCCGCCCCGACGTGAGGAGCGCGCGATGGGAATGAGCCAGCCACCCACGCACCTGTTGCCCGAGCCTGCGCTGTGGATCGGCGAGGAGCGGGTGGTGGACTCCTCCGGCGGGCGGACGGACCACGTCTACGCCGCGACCGGGCGGCCGACGACGCAGGTGGTGCTCGCCGGCCCGGCCGAGATCGACCGGGCCGTGACGCTGGCACGGGAGAGCCTGCCCCGGTGGCGGGACAGCTCGGCCGAGGTCCGGCGCGACGCGTTGCTGCGGCTGGCGGACCTGTTGCTGGTGCACGCCGAATCCCTCGCCGCGCTGCAGAGCCTGGAGATCGGCCTGCCGATCCAACTCGCCCGGCGGCTACCGGCGCTGGCGGCCGACCACCTGCGGTACTACGCCGGGTGGTGCGACAAGATCGGCGGCGAGGTGCTGCCCACCTGGCCCGGGCGCAGCCTGGACTACACCCTCGACGAGCCGTACGGCGTGGTGGCCGGGATCATCCCGTGGAACGGCTCGCTGATGTCGATGGCGCAACTGCTCGGTCCGGCGCTCGCGGCCGGCAACGCCGTCGTGGTCAAGCCGTCGGAGCTGGCACCCTTCGTCGGCCCGCGCTTCGCCGAGCTGGCGGTGGAGGCGGGGGTGCCGCAGGGTGTGGTGGTGGTCGTGCCCGGTGGGCCGTCGGCCGGCGCGGCCCTGGCCGGGCACCCCGGCGTCGACAAGGTCCATTTCACCGGCAGCGGGGCGACCGGTCGGCAGGTGCTCGCCGAGGCGGCCCGGAACCTGACACCGGTGGCGTTGGAACTGGGTGGCAAGTCCCCGCACCTCATCTTCGACGACGCCGACCTGCGGTCGGCGGCCCGGTACGCGATGAGCGGAGTGGTGGCCCTGTCGGGGCAGGGCTGCGCGAACGGCACCCGCCTGCTGGTCCACTCCGCGGTCCGGGACCAGGTGCTCCAGACGTTGACCGCACGACTGCGCCGGGTGCGGGTGGGCGACCCAGCCGACGAGAGCACCGTGATGGGTCCGGTGGTCTCCGGGCAGGCGTGCGACCGGATCATCGGGGTGATCGAACGGGCCCGTGCGGCCGGCGCGCAGCTGCTGGTGGGCGGTGGTCGTTGCGGTGGCGACCTCGCCGACGGCTTCTTCGTCGAACCCACTGTCTTCGTCGACGCCGACCGCGACACCGAACTCGTGCAGGAGGAGATCTTCGGCCCGGTGCTGGCGGTGTCGAGCTTCGACACCGAGGACGAGGCGGTGGAGTTGGCCAACGCCACCCGATACGGCCTTGGGGCGTACCTGCACACCAACGACCTGCGCCGGGCTCACCGGGTCAGCCGGGCGGTCGCCGCCGGCAGTGTGTGGGTCAACGGCGCACCGGGTCTGATGCCGTCGGCACCGTTCGGCGGGGTGAAACAGAGTGGTTCCGCGCGTATCGGCGGCCTTGCCGGTCTGCGCGAGTTCCTCCGGCCGAAGAACGTGTGGATACCGGTCTGAGCACCCACCGCCCACAGGTGATCTTGCTAACACCAGGAGGCTTCGAGGTGCTCTTCTCGCGTTTGTTTAATACGCGAAGTGGTCTTTCGGCAACCATGGGCGTCGATGGTATACCGCAGGGTGGCTTTCCGTTATGCTGACGTCACTCAGGGGTATCGAGGGTCTGCTGGATGCGTCCGGAAGGGCCAGCCAAATCTACGCAACGTATGAGATTGTGTCCTGGCGTCTCGCGGGCACCGGCTGTCGGTAGGAAGAAGGGCAGAGACAATGGCTCAATACATCGTCACGATCACACCGGTGCTCGGTGAGAAAGACGCGGGAGAAGAGTCCTCGCGCACCACCATGCGCGTGTTCGCCGAGGACGGCCAGGTCTACATCAAGGAGTTGACCGTCCGCGTCGCGGAAGACGTCAAACTCGGTGCCGCCGACCTGCTCCAGGTCGACCTGGACCTGCTCATGCAGGCATTCGCCGCGAAGCGTCCGGCGGCCGCCGCGGCAACCACCGAAAGCTCGGACGCGGCCCGGCCCTACCGCGCCGTGACGCCGAGCCGGGTGGCGAAGTCGGACCGCGCCTACCGGCGTATGCCGGACCCGAGCGAGCTGAAGGACATCTACCTCAAGAACCGCACCGTCACCGGTGTCGCCAAACACTACGGTGTGCCCACCCACACCGCTCAGGGGTGGATCACCCGGCTGCGACGCAAGGGTGTCATCCCCAGCGCGAAGTGACATCGGGGCCCGCCGGTCACAGTGGGCCGCCGTCACCGCCCTCGCCGACCAGGTGCGCACCGAAGGCCGTGTACGAGTTGCGGCTGGCCACGAAGTGCTGTCGCGCGGTGTTGGCGTCGCGCAGTCGTCGGGACAGGGGAGACGAGTCGTACACCGCCGTCCCGCCGGCCAGTTCGAAGGCCGCGTCGGTCGCCCGGACCGCCAACGCGGTCGCCTGCGCGGACGCGGCGCGGACCTGCGCTCGCCGCAGCGCCGCATCCGGACCCGAGAACCCGCCCCACTCGTCGCCGGCCTGGTCGTAGAGCAGCGCCCGACCTGCCTGCACCACCATCCGAGCCTCGCCCAGCCGCTCCTGGAAGGCGGTGGAGGAGGCCAGCCGGGTCGCGCTCAGCGCCGGTCGCTTGCCACCCGCCGCCAGCTCGACGACGTCCCGTAGGGCCGCCTCGGCGATGCCCAGCGCCGCCGCCGCGATGATGAGGCTGGACTGCGCGATGCTCATCGCCGCCCGGGCCGCCTCCGCCGATCCGGGCACCAGCTCCACGGCCCGCTCGGCGGGGCAGTAGCGGCCGGAGACGGCCAGGTCGTGGCTGCCCGTGCCGCGCAGGCCCAGGGTGTGCCAGGTGTCGACCACTGTGACGTCGGCAGCGGGCAGCAGCATGATCCGGGTGGCGGGCCGGCCCTCGGCCAGGGCGACCGTGCGACCGCGTACCAGGACGCAGTTGAGGTAGACCCAGGCGGCGCGTTCGCAGCCGGTGACGAACGGCCACTGGCCGGAGATCCGCCATCCCCCGTCCACCTCGGTGGCCCGGCCCTTGGGCGCCACCGCGCCGGCGGCGTAGACGTCCGGACCGTCGGCGAAGATCTCCGCGACGGTCTCCTTCGGCGCGCAGCCGATGATGAGCTGGGAGAGCGCGACCTGGCCGACCAGCCAGGCCACCGAGGCGTCCGCCGTACCCAGCGTCTCGACGACGCGCAGCGTCTCCGGCACGTTCAGGCCGGTGCCGCCGTACGCCACGGGGGCGAGCATGCGCAGGCAGCCTGCGGCCCGCAGTCCGTCGAGCAGATGCTCCGGGAGGCCCCGGCCCCGCTCGACCTCGTCAGCGTTCTTGGCGATCTCCGGAAGGAGATCACGGACCAGTTGCAGAGTCGTCATGCCGATCCTCGCCCTCCGGTCTGGCGTGCCGGTCCGAGTGCCGGGCCGCGCCTGCTGCAACACCACAGGCGGCTCGGAAACGACCGATGACCATCCTACTGTCTACATGTATCGTGCAACAGGCAAGTGAGTGTTGTGGGTAAACACTCTGCAAGCACAGTTGGGCTGCCCCGGGGAGGTGTCTCATGACGGCGTCTGACGCGCAGACACACGTGTTCGCGATGAGAATGTGGAAGTCTCTTCTCGCCACGCAGGAGCTGCTGTCGGCGTACCTGGGGGTCAAGCTCGGGTTGTACGAGGCGCTGGCGGCCGCACCGGGACCGATGCGCCCCGACGAGCTGGCCCGGGCCGCCGGCGTCGCCCCCCGGTACGCCCGGGAATGGCTGGAGCACCAGGCCGTCTGCGGCATCGTCGAAACCGATGACGTACGCCTGCCGGCCGAACACCGCGCGTACCGGCTTCCCGCCGGGCACGCCGCCGTCCTGACGGTGTCGGACGACCCGATGTCGCTGGCTTCCCTCGCCGTACTCCCGCTCGGTGGCATCGCCGCCGCCCTGCCGGAGCTGGTGGCGGCCTACCGCAGCGGTGCGGGCGTGCCCGACGACGTGTTCGGCGTGGACTGGCGGGACGGGCACTCGGGCGCCAACCGGGCCCTCTTCGCCCACCAGCTCGCCGGCTGGATCGCCCAGCAGCTGCCCGACGTGCACGCCCGCCTCGACGCTCCCGGGCGGCGCATCGCCGACGTCGCCTGCGGGACCGGCTGGTCGAGCATCGCGTTGGCGCGGGCGTACCCGCAGGCCGAAGTGACCGGCCTGGACCTCGACGGGGCGGCCCTGCGGCAGGCCGAGCGGAACGCCGCCGAGGCGGGCGTCGCCGACCGGGTCCGCTTCGCCTGTCGCGACGCCGCCGACCCGCAGCTGGCGGGCGAGTACGACCTGGTGTGCCTCTTCGACGCGCTGCACGAGGTGTCCCAACCGGTCGCCGTGCTCCAGGCGTGCCGGCAGTTGCGTGCCGCCGACGGCGCAGTGCTGCTGATGGACGCGAAGGTCGCGCCGGCCTTCACCGCACCGGGCGACGACGTCGAGCGGTTCCAGTACGGCACGAGCGTGCTGCACTGCCTGCCGGCGAGTCTCACCGGGACGGACTCGACGGGCACCGGCACGGTGTTGCGTCCCGGAAAGGTGCGCGAGCTGGCGGTGCAGGCCGGCTTCTCGGGCATGACGATCCTGGCCGTCAACGACCGCTTCCACCGGCTCTACCGGCTGACCGGCTGACGGGCTCATGGGCTGACGGGCTCACGAGTTGACCGGCCCGCGCGGGTCGGTGCGGGCGCACGAAAACGGGTCCGGGTAGCCCCCGGACCCGGATCCGTACTCAGGCGCCGTCACGCTCCGCGAGGCGCTGGACCACCAGGTCCTGCACGGCGCCGACCGTGGTGATCTTGCGGGCGGTGTCCTCGTCGATGGGGTCGAGGTCGAACTCGTCCTCGATGGCGAACGCCACCTCCATCAGGGCCAGCGAGTGGTAGCCCAGGTCCTTGATGAGGTGGGACTCCGCCGTCACTTCGACGCCGTCCTTCGGCGCCATGTCGGAGATGACCGCCGCCACGGTAGCGCGGATCTCCTCCTCGGTACGGCGGGCGGGAGCGGTCTGCTCGGTCATGGTCGATCTCCTCTGTGCTGCTGGCGTGACGGTGGGATGGGTCGCTCAGGAGGCCCGAGCGCCGGTCAGCGGGGGGACACGGGGGGCGGAGAAGCAGTGGCGCTGATGGCGTACCACCGCCCCGAGCGTGGGCGCCCAGCGGCGCGACCACGTCGCGACGACCTCTGGCACGTCCTCGAACTCGTCTTCGAGGATCGACAGGCACGGCACCGGTGCAATCGCGCCGAGTTCGGTGAGCAGCGGGCGCAGGTACTGGTCCCCGGCGCCGCGGTGCTTGGCCCAGCCGGCGGTCATCGCGCCGACGGCGACGCAGTCGGCCAGCCCGTCCATCGGAAGCATGTCCAGGAACAGCTTCAACAGGCCGGTGTAGGTGCCCTTGAAGGTGGGGCTGACCACCACCAGCAGGCCGGGACGGCGCACCAGGTCCAGCGCCCGTTCGATCTCCGGCCCCAACGGCACGCTGCGGCTGGCCCGCTGCGGCAGCGCGGCGCCGATGTCGGCGAGGTCGACGATGTCCGGTCCGGCGGTCTCCACGCCCTCGGTGCCGAGGGCGAGCGCCAGCTCCTCCATCAGCCGCAGGGCGATACCGCTGGTCCGGGAGCCCGCGCGGGGACTGCCCAGCAACAGTGTCGTCTCCACAAGGGAACCGCGGTCCGTCACGACGCCTCCTGCCCGAGCAGCCCCTGGCGCCGCAGCAGCGGCAGCACACCCTCGGCGAAGTTGTACGCCTCCTCCAGGTGGGGCTGCCCGGAGAGGATGAGATGGTTCATGCCCAGCGCGTGGTACTCCGCGATCCGCTCGGCCACCTGCTCGTGGCTGCCGACCAGTGCGGCACCGGCACCCGGGCGGACCAGGCCGTAACCCGCCCACACGTTCGGATACACCTCCAGGTCGTCGGTACGCCCGCCGTGCAGGGCGGCCATCCGGCGTTGCCCCTCCGACTCGGTGCGGCGGAACCGTCGCTGGGCGTCGGCGATGCGGCTGGCGTCCATGCCGTCGAGCAGCCGGCGGGTCACCGCCCAGGCCTCCTGCGCGGTGTCCCGGCTGATGACGTGGAACCGGGTACCGAACTCGATGCTGCGGCCCCGCTCGGCGGCGAGTTCACCGACCCGGCTGGTGAGGCTGGTCAGCCCGTCCGGACGCTCGCCCCAGGCCAGGTAGACGTCGGCGTGCGCGGCGGCCACCCGCTGCGCCGCCGCGGACGAGCCACCCAGCAGGATCGTCGGCCGCACGTCGTGCGGTCGGCTCAGCAACCCGGCCTTGATCTGGTAGTGCTTGCCGTGGAAGTCGAAGGGTTCGCCGCGCCAGGCCTGGTGGAAGACGTCGAGGAACTCCTCGGTGCGGGCGTACCGCTCGTCGTGGTCGAGCCAGTCGCCGTAGCGCCGCTGCTCGTCGGCGTCCCCGCCGGTGACGATGTTGAGCATCAGCCGGCTGCCCGAGAGCCGCTGGAACGTGGCGGCCGACTGGGCGCACACCATCGGCGGCAGCGAACTGGGCCGGCAGGCGATCATGAAGTGCATGTTGCGGGTCTGCTGGGACAACGCTGCGGACACCAGCCAGGGGTCCTCACAGAACAGACCGGTCGGCACCAGCGCGCCGGCGAAACCGAGGCCGTCGACGGCCTGGGCGACCTGACCGAGGTAGTTCAACTCCGGCTCACGCCGGATGTTCCTGGCCTCGGCCACCCCGTCCGCGCTCTTGGCCACCTCGCGGCCGTCACCGTGCAATGGCAGGAACCAGTGCAGTCGCAGTGTCATCAACGGTCCCTTCCGCCTCGGGCCGGTCGACCGGCCCCGGATTGACCTGCCATCCCCGTGCGCACTCGTCTTTCCTGCTATCCACGTGCATTTACGAGTATGTGCTGGAAGGTTCTCAGGATGCCTGTGACGCTGTCAATACCGTTGCCCTGACCCGTCACTGTCCCGGCCTCGGCAGCGCCGCCTCCGGACGGTGCGCCACCGTCGCCGCGACATCGAGGTAACCGGCCAGGAAGTCCTGCCCGAGCGCGGGGTCGGCCCAACCGCCGGCCCGGAACAACACCGCCTGCACCCGGTGCTCACCCACCGGGGCCAGGGCCAGCTCGAACGGGAAACGGCTGCCGATCTCGGTGGGAACCACAAGCTCGAAGCGGGCGCCGCCACCGGTCAGGTCATGCCGCATCGGCGACATCACGTTGAACATCACGTCGTCGGCCCGGCCGCCGCCGGTGTCGACCAGGCCCGTCGGCAGCAGGTGAAAGGGCAGATCCTGGTACGCGAACGCGCTGATCACCGCGCCGTGCACGTGGCGTACCAGGTCGGCGAAGCTGGGTTGACGGGCGACCTGGGCGCGCAGCAGCACCATGCCGGCGAGCAGGCCGACGGTGTCGCGTACCTCGGGTCGGGACCGGTTGGCGAACATCGAGGCGACCGCCAGGTCCGGTTGCCCGGTCAGGCGGTACAGCTGGGCGTGGAAGGCGGCCAGCAGCACCGTGAACAGGGTGGTCTTCTCCCGCCTCGCCAGCTCCCGCAACCCGGCCACCGTCGCCGCCGGAAGCTCCGCCGCGACGGACCGCACCGCCTGGGCCGCCTGGACCGCCTGGGTCGCCGTCCCGGTCGCTGCTGCTTCGGTGCCGTCGGTGGCTGCGACGTCGGTGGTGTCCGCGGCCGGGTAGAGCGCGTCGAGTCGGGGGATCTGGCTGCCCTCCAGCTGGCGTCGCCAGTACCGCTGGTAGCGGGCGAGTCGGTCCGAGGCCAGCAGTTCCTGCTGTGCCTCGGCGAAGCGGGACGACTGCCAGCCGGTGGGTGCTTCGACGCCGGGGCCACCGCAGGCGGCGGCGTAGCAGGCGACCAGGTCACGCAGCAGGATGCCGGTGGACCACGCGTCGGTCACCAGGTGGTGCAGGTTGAGGCAGAACAGGTGCTCGGTGGGCCCGACCCGCCAGACGCCGGCCCGCGCCGGCCACTGCTCCGGGTCGATCGGCGTCTGGAGCTCCCGGGCCAGAGCCGTCTGCGGTGACTCGTCCTTCGGCACGTCGGCCCAGGTCAGCGGCAGTGATCGCGGAGGGTGTACGCGCTGCACGAGGCGTGCTCCCCGACCGTGGAAGGTGGTCCGCAGCGCCTCGTGCCGGACCACCAGATGGTCGACCGCCGCCTGCAACGCCCGCTCGTCCAGGTCCCCCACGATGCGGCAGACGACCGGGCAGTTCAACGCGCCGAAATCCGACCGGTAGTGCTTGATCATCCACAGTAGTCGCTGGGAGACCGAGGCTGGTGTGTCGCGTGCTTCCACAGACAGCAGGATAGCTTTTGTCGTTGGCTTTGCGTGTCTGGCGAACTAGTCTTTGCTGCTATGAGCGAGTTGGTGGTGCGTTCGACGCAGGACGCTCGACTCAACTGGGACTACGAGTCTTCCGACACCCGTACGGAATCGCTCTACCAGCGTGCCAAGCAGGCGCAGTGGAGCGTCGACGAGATCGACTGGCATCTCGACGTACCCTTCGGGGCGCCGTTGCCCGACGACTCCGCCTTCGCCATGGCCGGGTTCGCCGCCTCCCCGCTGGCCGCGCGGGGCCGCCCGGCCTGGGACGAGTTCCGCTGGGAACTCCAGGCCTGGATGGTCAGCCAGTTCCTGCACGGCGAACAGGCGGCCATGGTGGTCGCGGCCCGGCTGGTGGAGATCGTCTCGGGGCTGGACAGCAAGCTGTACGCCACGACCCAGGCGGTGGACGAGGCGCGGCACGTGGAGGTCTTCTCCCGCTACCTGGGCGAGAAGATCCAGCAGCCGTACCCGATCTCCGAACCGCTGGAACTGCTGCTGACCGACATCCTCGAGGACAACCGCTGGGACGTCATCTCGCTGGGCATGCAGATCATGGTCGAGGCGCTGGCGATGGCCGCGTTCCGGTTGGCGCACAGCACCTTCCACGACCCGCTGATCAAGCAGATCACCGGCCTGGTGGCGCGGGACGAGGCCCGGCACGTGTCGTTCGGTGTGCTGTCCCTGCGCGGCCTGTACGACCAGATGACCTCCCGCGAGCGCACCGAGCGGGAGGAACTGGTGCTGGAGTCCGCGGCCCTGATCCGCCGCCGGTTCCTGCTGGGCGACATCTGGGAACGCATGGAGGTCCCGATGGCCGACGGACTCGACTTCGCCGCCCGCAACGAGCTGATGGTCGCCTACCGGCAGGCCATCTTCTCCCGGGTGGGCCGGGCACTGGACCAGATCGGACTGATGACCCCCCGGGTACGGGACGGGCTGGTCGGGCTGGACCTGATCCAATTCGTGGAGGGTAGGCGCGGTGGCTGAGCGAACGGGCGTCCGGCAACGGCCGCAGATGGACCTGGCGTCGGTGATGCGGCTGGCGGAGCTGACCGATCTGATCGTGCCGATGACCGTCCGGGCGGTGAGCGACCTGGGCGTCGCCGATCTGCTCGTCGACGGGCCCCGGCCGGTGGCCGAACTCGCCGCCGAGGTCGGTGCGCACGAGCGGTCGCTGTGCCGGGCGCTGCGGGCGTTGGCGGCCAAGGGCATCTTCACGGAGCCGGAGCCGGAGGTGTTCGCGCTGACTCCGCTGGCCCAGCCGCTGCGCAGCGACCATCCGATGTCGATGCGGTCCGTATACACCCTGCTCGCCTCCGACGTGCAGGCGTGGGCGATGCTGCCGCACAGCCTGCGTACCGGCGAGGCCGCCTTCGACCACGCGCACGGCACGGACTACTGGAGCCACCTGGCCGCCAACCCGGACGAGAGCCGGCGGGTGGACCGCTGGATGCACGCGATCACCCGACTGCACCTGCGTACCGTGCTGCCCTGCCATCCGTGGGGGGAGCTGGCGCACGTGGTCGACGTCGGGGGCGGCGACGGAGGCTTCCTCGCCGGCCTGCTCGCGCGGTATCCCGCGATGCGCGGCACGCTGCTGGACCTGCCGCACGTCGTCGCGGCGGCGGAGGGGGTGCTCACCGAGGCCGGGGTACGCGACCGGTGCGAGATCGTGCCCGGCAGCTTCTTCGACGCGCTGCCCGCCGGTGCGGACGCGTACCTGCTCAAGACGGTGTTGCCCGGGTTCGGCGACGACCAGGTGGTGGCGGTGCTGCGCCGGGTCCGTGAGGCGATGCGGCCGGACAGCCGCCTGCTGCTGTTGGAAGCGGTCCTGCCGCCCGGGGACACCTTCGACGTGGCGAAGCTGTACGACGTGCACACGCTGGTGCTCACCGGCGGCACCCACCGCACGGCCGAGGAGACCGCAGCCCTGCTCGACCGGGCCGGGCTGCGCCTGGACACCGTCCGACCCACGGCCACCCTGACCATCCTGACCGCGACCCCGGCCTGACCCACTCCCGCCGGCCTGCCGCCGGTCCCGGCCTGATTCCGGGTCCCGCCGGCGGGGTTCGGCCGGCGGGACCGTGGTGCGGGTCAGGCGGGCTTGATGGCCAGTGGCACGTGGGCGAAGGCGCGGAACGGGGTGTCGCTCTCCCGGACCAGGTCGCCCGCCTGCTCCACCGAGCGGGTGCGGCGCAGCACCCAGTCGAAGACGACCTGCGCCTCCGTACGGGCCAGGAAGGCGCCCAGGCACAGGTGACCGCCGCCGCCGAAGGTGACGTGCGGGTTCGGGTTGCGGGTGACGTCGAGCGTGCCGGGGTCGTGGAAGACCGCCTCGTCGTGGTTGGCCGAGCCGAGCATCAGCACCAGCACCCGCCCGGCCCGTACGGTGCGCGAGCCGATCGTCACCGGTTCCCGTACCAGCCGGGCGGTGCCCTGGATGGGTGCCTCGAAACGAAGGAACTCCTCCACCGCGCCGGGCACCAGGCCGGGATCGGCCCGCAGGAGGGCGAACTGGTCCGGTGCCCGCAGCAGCGCGGCGAACCCGTTGGTGATCAGGTGCACGGTCGTCTCGAAACCGGCGAAGAACGAGAAGACGGTGTTGTCCACGATCTCGTCGTGGCTGAGCCGGTCCCCGTCGTCCTCGGCCTGCAACAGGGTGGAGAGCAGGTCGTCCCCGGGCGCCTTGCGGCGCTCGTCGAGCAGACCGCCGATGTACCCGCGCAGCCATTCCACGGACTCGTGTGCCGCGCCTCGGGCGTCGGCGGGGACGATGGCGCTGAACGCGCGTCCCAGTCGCATGGCGTGCAGCCGGACATCGTCGTGGGCCTCGGGCGGGATGCCCATCAGGGTGGACACCACGAGCACCGGCAACGGGTACGCCAACTCGCGCACCACGTCGCAGCTGCCGCTCTCCAGCGCCGGGGCGAGCAGGTCGTCCACGGTCTGCTCGATGTAGCCGCGCATCCGCCGCACCACGGCCGGGGTGAACGCGCCGCTCATCAGCCGCCGCAGCCGGACATGATCCGGCGGGTCGCGGTAGAGCATGATGCGCTGAAAGAAGTGGCTGGCCGGTCCCGCGCCCACCGACAGATGGTGGTACGCCTCGGGGAACTCGCTGCCGAGCCGGGGGTCGCGCTGCAACGCCACGACATCGGCGTGGCGGGTGACGCCCCAGCTGCCGGGGCCGAACCGGCACAGCGGTCCGGCCGCACGCAGCCGGGCGTAGGTGGGATAGGGATCTTCCAGGACGGCGGGGTCGAGCGCGTCGAACCTGGGCGGCAGACCGGAGGCATCCATGTCTGCCAGTGTTGGCCCGAACCCGCCGCCTGGGCAAGTGTTTACACGTGTTTGTGGAAAACCCTATGCGGAGGCTTCACGAGGCAGGTAGCTGCCGAAGCTCCAGACGTGACCCTCCAGGTCGTACGCCCCGTAGTCGCGCGAGCCGTACGAGGTGTCGTGCAGCTCGTAGACGAGCTTGGCGCCGGCCTGCACGGTCCGCTCGTAGTGCTTGTCGACGTCCGCCGCGTCACCGACGCAGATGTAGATGCCGCCGCTGGTGGCGGGCAGTTCACGCGGGCTGACCATGCCCAGCGTGTCGTGCGGTCCGCCGCCGCCGAGCTGGATCGTGGAGTTGCCCCAGCTCAACTCGGCGTGCACCACCTTGCCGTCAACCTCGGTGACGTCGAAGCGCTCCAGACCGAAGGTGTTGACGAGCCAGTCGACGGCAGCCGTCGGGTCCTGGTAGCGGAGGAAGGGGATGACCGGAGAGAACGATCGTTCCGACATGAAGCCTCTTCTCGCGTATGGGGCAGATCCGTGCGGTATTGCTCATCATAGGTGACTCGCCTCTGCAAGAGGGTCAACGTCTCGCTCGACAATCGACAGTGGGCGACCGAGAGTGGCAAGTGCGGCCCGGTAGTCGTCGCCGACGGCCAGGTCGCTCAGATGCACGCTGACGTGCGGCGGCGGCCGATTTTCCCAGCTCAACAGGCATGCGGAGGCATCCGGGGCGCTGACCGTGAGGTCGGCCGGCGACAGCACCAGGCCGTCCCCGGTGGCCTTGAGGATCGCCTCCTTGCGGGCCCAGTACCTGATGAACGCGGCGAGTCGCCGCGGCTGCGGCAGGTCGGCCAGCACCCGACGCTCGACTGGCGAGAGCGCCGATACGGGAATCCGGTCGCCGCGCAGGGCCACCCGTTCGATGTCCACCCCGCAGACGGTGTCCCGGGCGATCGCCACCAGGATCCGCTCGGCCGAGTGCGACACCGACAGGTGCAGCACCCCGGCACCGGTGTGCACCTCCAGCCGTCCGTGCGGGCCGGTGCAGTGTCGGCACGTCGAGGTAAAGACGACCTGGCGGGGCGTGGTGTCGGCGTACCGGGCGGCCAGCAGCCGGGCCATCACGCGGCCGGTCACGAAGCGGGTGCGAGCGGCGTCGTGACCCAGGTTCCGTGCCCGCGCCTGTTCGGCGTCGTCGAGTAGGGCGTGCAGCGGCGCGGGGAGTGGTCCGGCGGGGCAGCGCCAGACCAGGCACTCGCCGCTTCCGAGCCGCTCGCCCACGCCGCTCTCCTCGTCCGCCGGCGCTTTTTGCTCGCCTTCGTGGCGAGCCTTTCCGAGTATTACCGACTATCTCTAGACCCGAGTCGTGAGTCGCTGATAGCTTAGCGCCAGCCGACCGGAGACGTGGTAAAGGCTTACTGAGGAGACGCGACATTGGACGTTGCCGTCGACACCGATCCGACCCTGACCCTCGACCGGATGCGGGAGGACGTCGCGGAGGCCCTCGGCTGCCCGCCGTCGTTGGTGGGGGACGACGACGATCTGCTGATGCTCGGCCTCGACTCGATCGCACTCATGCGGTTGGCCAGCCGCTGGCACAGTCAGGGCGTCCCGGTCACCTTCAGTGAGCTCATCGAGTGGCGCACACTCGCGCAGTGGTGGACGCTGATCGAGCAGCGCCACGCCGAGGCCCGCCCGGCACCACTACCGCCGGTGGAGGTGGACGAGTCCGCGCCGTTCGGCCTGGCCACCATGCAGCACGCGTACTGGATCGGTCGCGCCGACGGGCAGCCCCTCGGTGGTGTGGGCGCCCACTTCTACAACGAATTCGACGGCTCCGGCGTCGACCCGGAGCGGCTCGACGCCGCCGTCCGCGCGGTGCTGCGCCGCCACGGCATGCTCCGCGCCGAGTTCCACGCCGACGGCACCCAGCAGATCCGGCCGGAGAGCCCGTGGCCGGGCCTGACCGTGCACGACCTGCGCGACCTGCCCCCGCAGCGGTGCGAGGAGGAGTTGGCGGCGCTGCGGCACCGGTTGTCCCACCGGCGGCTGCGGGTGGAGGAGGCGGAGACCTTCGACATCCAACTGTCCCTGCTGCCCGGCGGCGCCACCCGGGTGCACGTACACGTCGAGATGCTGGTCGCCGACGCGCACAGCTTCCGGCTCATCCTGTCCGACCTGGCGGCCTGCTACCGGGACCCGGACCGGCAGTTGCCCCCCGTGAACCTCAGCTACCCCGCCTACCTGGCCACCGTCGCCGCCCGCCCGGACGAGGCCCGCGACCGGGCCCGTGAGTACTGGCGCGAACGGCTGGACACCCTGCCCGGCCCGCCGCAGCTGCCCACCGCCGTGGACCCGGCCACTGTCGCCGGTCACCAGGTGGTCCGGCGCTACCACTGGCTGACCCCGCAGCAGCAGGCGGAGCTGGAGCGGCGCTCGGCGGCGGCCGGAGTCACCCTGTCGATGGTGTTCCTCGCCGCCTTCGCCGAGGTGCTGGCCGCGTGGAGCAGCAGCGGCCGATTCGTGCTGAACCTGCCGATGTACGACCGCCGCCCCGTCCACCCCGAGGTCGGCGAGGTCGTCGGCGACTTCACCAACCTGATCCTGCTGGAGCTCGACACCACCGGGCCGGTCGGCTTCGTCGACCTGGTCCGCCGGCATCAGGACCGGCTGCGCAGCGACGCCGCCAACGCCGCGTACAGCGGGGTCGACGTGCTGCGCGACCTGTCCCGCGCCCGCAGCGGCCAACCCGTCGGCGCGCCCGTCGTCTTCACCAGCGCGTTGAGCCTGGGCGAACTGTTCGACGCCGAGGTCCGCAACTGCTTCGGTCGGCCCGGCTGGACCATGTCCCAGACCCCGCAGGTGTGGCTGGACTACCAGATCACCGAGCGCGAGGACGGGCTCTACCTCAACTGGGACGTCGTGGACGAACTGTTCCCCGACGGATTCGTCGACGACATGTTCGCCGCCTACCTGGGCATCGTCGACTGGCTGCTCGACCCGGCCACGGACTGGTCCGGGCGTGCCCCGATCGCGCTGCCCGAACGCACCCGGGCCGCGCGGGCGGCAGCCAACGACACCGCCGGCCCGGTCGACGATCGGCCGCTGCACCACGACGTGTTCGCCCGCGCGGTCCGCGAGCCGGACCGCCCGGCGGTGCTGTCCGGCACCGGCGTGCTCACGTACGCCGAACTGGCGGGCCGGGCGCAGGCGCTGGCCGACGAGCTGACCGCCCGCGGCCTGACCCCCGGCGGGGCCGTCGCCGTCACCCTGCCCAAGGGCCCCGACCAGATCGTCGCGGTGCTCGGCGTGCTGCGGGCCGGCGGGGTGTACGTGCCGATCGGCGTCGACCAGCCCCAGGCCCGGCGTGACCTGATCCGGGCCACCGCCGACGCCCGCTTCACCGTCACCACCGCCGACGCCGCGCACGACCCGACCACGCTGACCGTCCCCACCACCGCCGTGCCGGTACGCGCCGACGCCCCGACGGTCGACTGCGAGCAGGACGCGTACCTGCTGTTCACCTCCGGCTCGACCGGTACGCCGAAGGGGGTGCGGGTGCCCCACCGGGCGGCCCGCAACACCCTCGACGACCTGGTCGAGCGCTTCGACATCGGCCCGGACGACCGGGTCCTGGCGGTCTCGGCGCTCGACTTCGACCTGTCGGTGTTCGACATGTTCGCCCTGCTCGGCACGGGTGGCGCCGTCGTCACCGTCGACGAGGACACCCGCCGCGACCCGGCCGCCTGGCTGCGTCTGGTGCACGAGCACCGGGTGACGATCTGGCAGTCCGTACCGGCCCTGCTCGACCTGCTGTTGACCCAGGCCGAGGCGGCGGGCGACCGCTCGGTGCCGCTGCGACTCGCCGTGCTCGGCGGCGACCGGGTCGGCCTCGACCTGGCCGGTCGGCTGGCCCGGCTGGCCCCGGACAGCCGGCTGTACGGCCTCGGCGGCACCACCGAGACGGCGATCCACTCCACCGTGCAGCCCGCCCCGGTCGACCCGCCGCCGCACTGGCGGTCGGTGCCCTACGGCGTGCCGTTGCGCAACCAGCTCATGCGGGTCGTCGACGAGCACGGCCGGGACCGGCCGGACTGGGTGCCTGGTGAGCTGTGGATCGGTGGCCGGTCGGTGGCCGCCGGCTACGCGGGTGACCCGCAGCGGACCGCCGACCGGTTCGTCGAGCACGAGGGGCAGCGCTGGTACCGCACCGGCGACCTGGCCCGGTACTGGCCCGACGGCACTGTGGACTTCCTGGGGCGTACCGACTTCCAGGTCAAGATCCGGGGACACCGGATCGAGCTCGGCGAGATCGAGGCCGCGTTGGAGCGCGACCCGGATGTCTCCCGCGCGGTGGCCCAGGTGGTCGACGGCAACAGCCTCGCCGCCGCCGTCACCGTCACCCGGGCCGACGCCGACCCGCAGGCGATCCGGCAGCGCGCCGCCGAACACCTGCCGCCGTACATGGTGCCGGCCGTGGTGGTGGTCCTCGACGCGTTCCCGCTCTCGGCGAACGGCAAGATCGACCGTGCCCGGCTGCCCGAACTGGTCGCCACCCGGCCCACCGTCGCGGGCACCCCGCCACGCGGCGAGGTCGAGATCGCGGTGGCCGCCCTCTGGTCGGAACTGCTCGGCGTGCCCGAGGTGCACCGGGAGGACAACTTCTTCGCCCTCGGCGGCGACAGCCTGGTCGCCACCCGGCTGCTGGCCCGGCTGCGCGAGACCGGCATCACCGGCGCCGAACTGCGTCACCTGTTCCACGCCCGCGACCTGGCCGGCTTCGCGGTACGGCTGCGCAGCGAGGGATCGACCGCGCAGCGGAGCGAGCTGAGCGCCGACCTGGCACACCGGCACGACCCGTTCCCGCCGACCGACGTGCAGCGCGCCTACTGGATGGGGCGTACCGACGACTTCGCGCTCGGCGGGGTCGGCTCCCACTGGTACTGGGAGTTCGACGGCGGGGATGTCGACCTCGACCGGCTGAACCGGGCCGTCAACATGCTCATCGCCCGGCACGAAATGCTCCGCGCTGTCTTCGACGACAACGGCGACCAGCGGATCCTGCCCGAGGTGCCGCCGTTCACCATCACCGTCCACGAGGGACCGGAGCACCTGGAGACGCTGCGCGAGCAGCTGTCCCACCGCATCCCGGACCCGTCCCGGTGGCCGCTGATCGACATCCAGGCCGTCCGGCACCCCGGCGGCACCCGCGTCGCGTTCAGCTTCGACTACATCGTGCTTGACGCGCTGAGCATCGTGATCTTCTTCTCCGAGCTGTCCACCCTCTACCGCGATCCGGCCGCCGAGCTGCGTCCGCTGGGGGTGTCGTTCCGCGACTACGTGCTCGGCGCGACACCGCCACCGGAGGCGATCGAGCGGGCGGGAGCGTACTGGCGTGGGCGGCTGGACGAGATCGCGCCGGCCCCGGCGCTGCCGCTGGCCGTCGACCCGGAAACCCTGGTCGCCCCGAGGTTCGTCCGCCGCGAGCGCAGTCTCACCCCGCAGCAGTGGACGGCGATCACCCACCGGGCCCGCGAGCACCGGCTCACCCCGGCCGCCGTGCTCGCCACCGCGTACGCCGAGGTGCTCAGTGCGTACAGCGGGCAGGACGCGCTGACGCTGAACCTGACCATGTTCCAGCGCCACGACGTGCACCCGGACATCGGCGCGATCCTCGGCGACTTCACCTCGCTGGTGCTGGTCGGCTACCGGGGCGCGGCGCAGCAGCCGTGGCGGGAGACCGCGCAGCTGCTCCAGCAGGACATGTGGGACGGGCTGGAGCACAACGACGTCTCCGCGCTGTGGGTGCTGCGGGAGTTGGCGCGCCGCCGCAACAGCGGCACGGTCAGCATGCCGATCGTGTTCACCAGCGCCCTCGGCGTGGCCGCCGACCTGGTCAACATGCGGTTCCCGTTCGGCGAGCTGACCTGGGGCATCTCGCAGACCCCGCAGGTGTGGCTGGACAACCAGGTGATGGAACGCGACGGCGGGCTGACCTTCAACTGGGACAGCGTCGACGAACTGTTCCCCGACGGACTGCTCGACGCCATGTTCGACGCGTACCACCGGTTGTTGTGCTGGCTCGCCGACGGC
Source organism: Micromonospora fiedleri (assembly GCF_016774385.1). NCBI lineage: Bacteria > Bacillati > Actinomycetota > Actinomycetes > Micromonosporales > Micromonosporaceae > Micromonospora > Micromonospora fiedleri. The sequence continues at coordinate 71,479 of NZ_JAETXL010000012.1, read as the reverse complement.
GAGTGGGACCGGCCGCTGCCGGACCTGCTGCCGCCGGGGCAGCGCGCGATCCGGGCCGCCGTCAACGCCACCGAGGCCCCCGCGCCCGACCACACCCTGCACGGCCCGTTCTTCGACCGGGCGGCCCGCGAACCCGACCGGCTCGCGGTCGCCCACGGCGAGACGTCGATCGGCTACGGCGAACTGGCCACCCAGGCGCTGCGGATCGCCGGTGCGTTGCTGCGTACCGGGGTGGAACCGGGTGACGCGGTCGCCGTCACCGTGCCACGCGGCCCGGACCAGGTCGCCGCGGTGCTCGGCGTGCTGGCCGCCGGCGCGTCGTACGTGCCGGTCAGCGTCGACCAGCCCGCCGCCCGCCGGGACCGGATCTACGCCAAGGCGCAGGTGACCGCCGTGGTCGGCCAACCAGGCGCGCACCACCTGCCGACGGTCGCCGCCGACGTGGACACCCCGCCGCTGCGGGGACCGGTGACGGTCGGCGCGGATGCGCTGGCGTACACGATCTTCACCTCCGGCTCGACCGGCGAGCCCAAGGGAGTGGAGATCACCCACCGGGCCGCCGTCAACACGGTGACCGACATCAACTCCCGGTACGACGTCGGGCCGGACGACCGGGTGCTGGCAGTCTCCGCGCTCGACTTCGACCTCTCCGTCTACGACATCTTCGGGCTGCTGACCGCTGGTGGGGCGCTTGTCGTGCTGGCCGAGGAGGAGCGCCGGGAGGCCCGCCGCTGGGCGCAACTGGCCCACCGCTGGGGCGTGACGGTCTGGAACTCGGTACCCGCGCTGCTGGACATGCTGCTGGTGGCGGCGGGTGACCACCCGCCGGCGAGCCTGCGACTGGCCCTGCTCTCCGGTGACTGGATCGGGCTGGACCTGCCGGGTCGACTGGCCCAGGTCGCCCCGCACGCCCGGTTCGTCGCCCTCGGCGGCGCCACCGAGGCCGCGATCTGGTCGAACGCCTGCGAGGTAGCGGCGGTGCCGGAGCACTGGCGTTCCATCCCGTACGGCCGTCCGCTGCGCAACCAGCGCTACCGGGTGACCGACCCGCGGGGCCGGGACTGCCCGGACTGGGTGCCCGGGGAACTGCGGATCGGCGGTGCCGGAGTGGCGCTGGGCTACCGCAACGCCCCCGACCTGACCGCCCGGCAGTTCCTCGTCGACGACGAGGGCTGCCGCTGGTACCGCACCGGGGACCTGGGCCGGTACTGGCCGGACGGGACGCTGGAGTTCCTCGGCCGGGTCGACTTCCAGGTCAAGGTGCGCGGACACCGCATCGAGCTGGGCGAGATCGAGGCCGCCGCCGAAGCCCACCCGCAGGTCGGGCGGGCGGTGGCGATGGTTGTCGGCCAGGCGCCGAGCCAGCACATCGGCCTCGCCGTCGTACCCGCCACCGGGGAACCGGACCTGGCCGGCTGGCTGGCCGAGCGGCTGCCCGCGTACATGGTGCCCGAGTACGTCGTGACGGTGGACCATCTGCCGTTGACCGCCAACGGCAAGGTCGACCGGCAACGGCTCGGGACGCTGCTGCGCGCCGATCCGCTCGACGACGCGGTCGAGCCGCCCAAGGGACCCACCGAGGAGAACCTCGCCGCGCTCTGGTCGCAGCTGCTCGACCAGCCGGTGGCCGACCGTCGACACAGCTTCTTCGCCCTGGGCGGGGACAGCCTGCTGGCCACCCGCCTGCTGGAGGCGCTGCGCCAACGGTTCGGCGTGGACATGACATTGCGACAACTGTTCGCCGTACCCGTGCTCGCCCAGCTCGCGGCCGCTGTCGACGAGCAGCTCCGCGCGTCGGCCGACGACGACGTCGAGGAAGGTGTCATATGAGCAACGACCCCCGCATCCCCGTCGAGCGGCTGGTCACCGACCTCGAACAGGCCGGACTGCGGCTGTGGGCCGAGGACGGTGCGTTGAAGTTCCGCGCGCCGGCCGGCTTCATGACCGATGAGCGGCGCGCCCTGCTGCGGGCCCGCCGGGACGAGATCCTCGACCACCTGGCCAACGGCCGGATGCCGCGCGTGGTGCCGGACGCCGAACACCGCCACGACCCGTTCCCGGTGACCGAGGTGCAGTCGGCGTACCTGCTGGGTCGTGGTTCCACCTTCGCCTACGGCGGCGTCGCCTGCCACGGCTACGGCGAGCTGCACTACCCGGACCTGGACCCGGAGCGGATGACCCGCGCCTGGCAGACGCTGATCGCCCGGCACGACATGCTCCGCGCGGTGATCGACATCGACGGCTCGCAGCGGGTGCTGCCGCAGGTCGAGGAGTACCAGGTCGGGGTACGCGACGTGCGCGGGCAGGACCGCGACGGGTTCGACCGGGCGGTGGCGCAGGTACGCGCCGAGATGGACCACCGGGTGTTCCGCCCCGACGTCTGGCCGCTGTTCGAGGCGCGGGTGACCCGTGGTGACGACGAGGCCGTGCTGCACGTCTCGGTGGACTTCCTCATCGCCGACTTCGTCAGCATCCAGATCATCCTCAACGAGCTGCACCACCTCTACCACGACGCCGGGCCGCTGCCCGAGCTGGAGATCGGCTTCCGGGACTACCTGCTGGCCGAGCGGAACTGGTCGGCGGGCCGCCGGGAGGCCGACCGCGACTACTGGCTGCGCCGGGTGGACGAGCTGCCGCCCGGCCCGGAGCTGCCGCTGACCAGCCGCGCCCGGCAGACCGAGGGCCGGTTCCGTCGACTGGCCACCACCCTGGAACCCGAGCTGTGGGAAGGGCTGCGCAAGCACGCCGGCCAGCACGACGTCAGCCCGTCCGGCGCGGTGCTCGCCGCGTACGCGCACGTCATCGCCGCGTGGAGCCGCCGCCCCACGTTCACTCTGAACGTCACACTGCTCAACCGGCTGCCGCTGCACCCGCAGGTGCCCGCCGTGGTCGGTGACTTCACCGGCGTGGAACTGCTCGCCGTCGACCAGAGCGGGGCGGACACCTTCGACCGCTGGGCGCGCGGCGTGCAGGCCCAGCTCTGGCAGGACATGGACCACCGGGCGTTCTCCGGCATCGAGGTGATGCGGGAGATCACCCGCCGACGCGGTGCCGACGCGGCGCTGTTCCCGGTCGTCTTCACCAGCGCGATCGGCCTCGGCGAGGCCGGTGCCACCGAGTCGACGTCGCAGGGGCGGCTCGGTTACGGGATCAGCCAGACCCCGCAGGTCGTCATCGACTGCCAGAACTCCGAGCGCGACGGTGGGCTGTCGACCAACTGGGACGTCCGCGAGGGCGTACTGCCCGACGGGGTGGCCGACGACATGTTCGCCGCCTTCGAGGAGCTGCTGCGGGAACTCGCCACCGACGACCAGGCGTGGCAGCGGCCCCCGTCGAGCCTGCTGCCGCAGCGGCAGCGCGAACGCCGCGAGCAGGTCAACGCCACCGACGCCCCGCTGACCCGGGCCCGGCTGCACGACGCGGTCTTCGCCCAGGCCCGGCGTACCCCGGACGCTCCGGCCGTCGTCCACGGCACCACCACGCTCAGCTACGCCGACCTGGCCGCCCGCGCCACCGGCGTCGCCAACCGGCTCGTCGAGTCCGGCTGCGCGCCCGGCGACCTCGTCGGGGTGACCCTGGAACGCGGCCCGGAGCAGGTCGTGGCCGTCCTCGGCGCGCTGCTGGCAGGCGCGGTGTACGTGCCGGTGGACACCGGGCAACCCGCCGCCCGCCGCGAGACGATCCTCACCGGTGCGGGTGTCCGGCACGTGCTGACCTCCCGGGAGTTGGCCGCCGGGTCCTGGCCGTCCGAGGTGGTGGCCGTGGCGTTGGACGAGGTGCCGCCGGCCGATCCGCCCGCCGAACCGGGCGGGGCGCGGCCCGAGGACCTGGCGTACGTCATCCACACCTCCGGCTCCACCGGCACGCCGAAGGGCGTGATGATCACTCACGAGGCGGCGTTGAACACCGTCCTCGACATCAACTCCCGGTTCGCCGTCGGCGCGCAGGACCGGGTGCTGGGCCTGTCCCAGCTCGGCTTCGACCTGTCGGTGTACGACATCTTCGGCCCGCTCTCCGTCGGCGGCGCCCTGGTCATCCCGGACGCCGAGCGGCGCGCGGACCCGTCGCACTGGGCCGACCTGGTCGCCGCCCACGGGGTGACGGTGTGGAACTCCGTCCCGGCCCAGCTCCAGATGCTCTCCGGTTACCTCGGGGTGGCCGGCACCGCGCTGCCCACCCTGCGGTTGGCGATGCTCTCCGGCGACTGGATCCCGGTGGCCCTGCCCGATCAGATCCGCGCCCAGGTGCCCGGCCTGCACGTGGTGAGCCTCGGTGGGGCGACCGAGGCGTCCATCTGGTCGATCCACTACCCGATCGGGACGGTCGGCGAGGACTGGGCCAGCATCCCGTACGGTCGGCCGCTGGCCAACCAGACCTTCCACGTCCTCGACCCGCTGCTGCGGCCCTGCCCCGACTGGGTCACCGGCGAGCTGTACATCGGCGGGTTCGGCCTGGCGCGCGGCTACCTGCACGACCCGGAGCGCACGGCGGAACGGTTCATCGTGCACCCGGTCACCGGCGAGCGGCTCTACCGCACCGGCGACCTGGGCCGGTACCTGCCCGACGGCGACATCGAGTTCCTCGGCCGGGAGGACCACCAGGTCAAGATCCGTGGTCACCGGATCGAGCTGGCCGAGATCGAGACGGCCCTGCAGAGCCATCCCGACGTCGCCGCAGCGGCGGTGCTGGTCGCGGGCGACCAGCCGTTGGAGCGTACGCTCGTCGCCTTCGCGCAGCCCGCCACCGCGACGCCGCCCGCCGAGGACGTGGCCGAGCTGGCCACCGTCGCGGCCCGGGCCGGCGACGCCGCGCTCGACGGCGTCGACCCGGACCGCTACCTGGAGTACGCCCACCGCCTCGACCAGGTGGCCCTGCCGGCCATGGTGGACACCTTCCGCCGCGCGGGACTCTTCGCCACCCTCGACGACCGGCACACCGCCGCCGAGATCGTGGCCGCCACCGAGGCCGCGCCCCGGCACCACCGGCTGCTGCGTCGCTGGCTCGCCGCCCTGGTCACCGAGGGTCTGCTGGCCCTCGACGGCGACCACTACCGGCTGACCGCCGAGGTGGCACCGGACGCACTCGACGTGGCGTGGGCGGCCGTGGACGCGGCGGCGCTGCCCGGCGAGGAACGCCTGCTGGACTACTTCCGGGGCAGCATCCGCCACCTGCCCGCGCTGCTGCGCGGCGACGAGGACCCGCTGAAGCTGCTCTTCCCCGAGGGCCGGCTGGACGTCTCCCAGCAGCTCTACGAGGAGGCGGTCTTCAACCGCTGGGCCAACCGGGCCGCCGGTGCCGTGGTGGCCGAACTCGGCACCCGACGCCGGCACCCCGGTCCGCTGCGCGTGCTGGAGGTCGGCGCGGGTGGCGGCGGCACCACCGCGGCGGTGCTGGACGCGCTCGCCGGGCAGGAGATCGACTACCTCTGCACCGACCTGTCGCCCTACTTCGCCGGGCAGGCGCAGGCCCGCTTCGCCGAGGTGCCCGGCGTCCGGTTCGGCCTGTACGACCTGGACGCCGACCCGACCGAGCAGGGCCTCGCGCCCAACTCCTTCGACCTGGTCGTCGCCGGGGACGTGCTGCACGCCACCGCCGACGTCGACCGGGTCCTGGAGCGGCTGCGCGGGCTGCTCGCCCCCGGTGGCTGGCTGGTGGCCCTGGAGATGACCCGGGACCACTACCAGATCATGACCTCGCTGGAGCTGCTGGTCCGGCTCGACGACGCCACCGGCGACTTCACCGACGACCGCGCCGGAACCGGGACCGTCTTCCTCGCCCGAGACCGGTGGCGGGACATCCTCGACCGGGCGGGCGCCGACCTCAACGTCTGCCTGCCGGCCGAGGACACCTTCGTCGGGCGGATGGGCATGTGCGTGCTCGCCGCCCGGTTCAAGGCCGACCGCGCGCCCGCACACCCCCGGGCGCTCACCGATCACCTGCGCGCCCGGCTGCCCGAGTACATGGTGCCGGGCACCCTGGAGATCCTCGACGAGCTGCCGGTCACCGACAACGGCAAGATCGACCGTCGGTCCCTCGCCGGGCGGCTGGGCCGTCGGCAGAGCGGGACGCAGGCCGGGCTGCCCGGTGCGGCACCCGAGACCGAACTCGAACGGGATCTCGTCGCGATGTGGAGCGAGGCCCTGGGCACGCCCGTCGGCCGCGACGGCAACCTCTTCGAGCTGGGTGGGGACTCGCTGGTCGCCGCCCAACTGGCCGGGCGGATCATCGAGGAACTGCCGCTGGCCCGTACGCTCTTCTTCGACGAGGTACTGCGTAACCTGCTCGAACTGGCCACCGTCGCCCGGCTCGCGCAGTGGCTGACCACCGCCGCCGAGACAGGGGAGCAGTTGCCCGAGGCGGGCCGGCAGGGGCCGACCGAGCTGCTCGTCGCCGTACACGCCGAGGGTGCCGGTGTGCCCCGGATCTTCCTGCCCGACGAGTCGGGATCGACCGGCGGGGTGGCCTCGCTCGCGTCGGCGCTGCGGCCCGCCGCACCCGGCTGGGCGTTCACCGGCGCAGGGCTGGCACTGCTGCCCTCGGTGGACAACGCCGCCGCCGCGTACGCCCAGGCGGTCGTCGACGCCGACCTGGCCCAGGTGGAACTGCTCGCCCACGGCGCGATGGCGGTCCTCGCCGTCGAGGTGGCCCGCAACCTCACCGAACGCGGGGTACTCGTCGAGGGGCTGCGACTGCTCGCCGGTCACCGGCCCGTACCCGGCGACGATCCGGTGCGCGACGCCCTGGCCCGGCACGAGCCGTCCATCTACGCCGGGGACATCACGCTCGTGCAGCCGGCGCAGGACGCGGAGATCGAGTTCTGGGAGGACCTCTGCCTCGGCAGCCTCGACGTCGTCGACACGGACCTGTCGGCTGACCAACTGCGCTGGTCGGCCGAGCCCGCTGCTCTGACCGCTGTGCTGGGTTCGGCGTGATGAGCTGCCCGATCCGGTCCGGCCCGGGGCGAGTCCGGGCCGGGTCGCCGGAGGTCTCCCGGTGACCGGGACGCCGCCGGTGGTGGGGGTCGTCGGCGCGGCCGGGGCGGTCGGTTCCGTTGCGGTGACCGAGTTGCACCGGCGGGGCCGGCACACGCTGCGCCTCGCCGGTCGCCGCCGCGCACCCCTCGACGCGTTGTCCGACGGGCTCACCGCCACCGGATCCGCGCCCGCCGACGGATCGTGGCCCACCGTCGAGGTGGTCGACCTCGACGACGCCGACGCGTTGCAGCGCTTCTGTGCCGGCTGCGACGTCGTGCTCAACTGCGCCGGCCCGGCGTACCTGGTCGAGGACCGGGTGGCGCGGGCGGCGCTCGCCGCCGGTGCCGACTACGTCGACGCCGCCGGTGACGACGTGCTGTGGGAGCAGGTGCGGGCTCTGTTGGCGGGAGCGCCGGAGCGGACCGCGGTGATCTCCGCCGGCATGATGCCCGGCCTGAGCGCCCTGCTTCCCCGGCATCTCGCCGCCGCCCTGCCGCAGCCGCCGCGCGCCCTGCTGGGCTACCTCGGTGGTCGGGACCGGTTCACCGCCACCGCCGCAGCCGACTACCTGCGGGTGGGGGAGGGCTTCGGTCAGGCCGGGGCGGCGCTGACCGCAGGCGTACGACAGTCGCTGCCCACCCGTACCGACGTGGAGTTGCCGTTCTTCCCGGAACCGGCGACGGCGGTGCCGTACCTGAGCACCGAACTGGAACGGGTGGCCCGGGACCTGGGCGTCACCGACGCCACCTGGCACTCCGTCTTCGCCGGCCCGCACGTGGCGCAGGTGCTGCGGCAGCCCCCGACCGGCGGGGACGCCGCCGAGGCGCTGCGCCGCGCCGCCGAGCTGGACGCCTTCGGGCAGGCGACCTACCAGCTGTTCGTGGTGGAGCTGACCACCGCCGCCGGTGACGCCCGGACCCTCGTGCTGCGCGGTGCCAGCGCCAGCGCGCTCACCGGCGCGTTCGCGGCCGTCGCCGTGGCCGCGCTCACCGGGGGGAACCTGGCTGCCGGCCTGCACCTCGCGGGGGAGGCGCTCGACCCGCAGCTCGCCGTGGACCTGCTCGCCGGCTCGGCCGCCGTGAGCGACCTGAGCGTGTTCGACGGTGAAGCCGCCCACGTCGGCGGCCACGTGGAGGAGGCAGTGTGAGGCAACGTCCCCGGGTCGTCGTCTGTGGCGCCCGATTCGGTCAGGTCTACCTGGAGGCGTTCCGCAACCCGGAACTGCCCTTCGAGTTGGCCGGTGTGATCGCTGCCGGCAGCGAACGCTCCCGCGCCTGCGCCCGCCGTTACGACGCGCCGCTGTACACCGACCCGGACCAGCTGCCCGACGACATCGACATGGCGTGTGTGGTGATCCGGGGCGGCCTGCTCGGCGGGCGGGGCTCGGAGCTGGCCCGCGCGCTGATGGCCCGGGGCATCCACGTGCTCCAGGAGCACCCCCTGCACCACGACGAGCTGGCGGAGAACCTGCGTACCGCCCGCCGGCACGGCGTCGTCTACCACCTGAACCCGTTCTACACGCACGTCGCCCCGGTACGCCGGTTCGTCGCGGCGGCGCAGGAGCTGTTGCGGCGGCAGCGCCCGCTCTACATCGACGCGGCGGCCGGGTTCCAGCTGGCGTACTCGCTGCTGGACATCCTCGGGCAGTCCCTCGGCGGGGTACGGCCGTTCGCCTTCGGTGACCTGCCCGCGACGATGCCCACGGTGGCCGCCGCGACCAGACTGGACATCCCCTTCCGCAGCCTCGACGGGGTGCTGGCCGGGGTGCCCACCACGCTGCGGATCCAGAACCAGATGGACCCCGCCGACCCGGACAACTACGCCCACCTGATGCACCGCATCAGCATCGGCACCGAGGCCGGGAACCTGACCCTGGTCAACACCCACGGGCCGGTGGTCTGGTCGGCCCGCCCCGACTTCCCCCGCGAGGTCGCCGACCCGAACGCCGACCCCCACTACGCCACCATGCCGGACGACGCGCAGGCGCCCAGCGCCGTCGTGCTCGGCCCGGCCACCGTGCCGTCGTACCGGCACATCTTCCGCAGCCTGTGGCCGGCCGGCATCGCGCACGCCCTCACCGAGCTGCACCAGGCCGCCGAGGAACAGCAGGATCCGTTGCGCCGGGGCCAGTACCACCTGTCGCTGTGCAAGCTGTGGCAGGACCTGACCCTGCGGCTCGGCCCGCCGGAGCTGCTCTCCTCCACCCCGCCCGAGCCGTTGACCGACGACGACCTCAAGGCCATCGCCGCCGCCGGTGACGAGGCGGCCCGACCGTGAGGACGACCGCGCAGGCCACGTCCTGGTTGCGCCGCTACCGGCCCCGTCCGGCCGCGACCTGGCGCCTGGTCTGCTTCCCGTACGCCAGCGGCAACGCGACCTTCTACCGGCAGTGGGCCGTACGGCTGCCCGCCGAGGTGGAGGTCGTGGCGGTGCAGTACCCCGGTCGGCTGGACCGCATCCACGAGCCGTGCGTACGGGACATGGCCGCCATGGTCGACGAGATCGTCGCCGCGCTGCAACCGTTGCTGCACACCGACTTCGCGCTGTTCGGGCACAGTATGGGTGCCGCCGTCGCGTACGAGGTGGCGCACCGGCTCGAACACGGTCTCGGTGCTCCGCCGCGCCGGCTGATCGTCTCCGGTCGGCCGGCCCCGCAGCACCACCGGCCGGGCGTCAAGCACCTCGGCAGCGACGAGGAACTCTGGGACGAGCTGCGCCGCCTCGGCGGCACCACCGACGAGGCGCTGGCCCATCCGGAGCTGCGCAGCGCGTTGATGCCCACGCTGCGGGCCGATTACCGGCTCGTCGAGACGTACCGGCCCACCTTCGGCGCGCCGCTGTCGGTGCCGGTCACCGCGATCACCGGCGACGACGACCCGGAGGCACACGTGCCCGAGGTCGCCGACTGGCGGCGCTGCACCACCGGGGACTTCCAGCTCCGGGTGCTGCCCGGGCACCACTTCTACCTGATCGACCGGCAGGCCGAGGTGCTTGACCACCTCCGCGAGGCGCTCGGCCTGCCCGCCGGTCAGCCGTACTGACCGTCGATCGCCGACGGCCCGCCGCAGTGTCGGGCCGGCTCCGGCCCGCAGCGGGCGGTCAGGGTGTTGTGGGCGGTCCGGCCGGTACCGGCTCGGCGGAGCGGAGTCGGCCGGCCAGGTAGTCCTGCCACATCAGGCGGCGGCGGGGTTTGCCGCTGCTGGTGCGGGCCACCGCGCCGGCCGGTACCACCACCACCTCCACCGGCACCCCCTCCGCGGCGACCTCGGCCGCCGCGCACGCCGCCGACAGCCAGCCCGGCTCGGGTCGGACCAGCAGCAGGACCACCCGGGGTGCGTCACCGACCTGCCCGAGCAGGGCGGTGATCCGCCCGACCGGCGCGCCGCAGGCCGAGACCGCCGCCGCCTCGACGTCCTCGGCGAGCAGCATCCGGCCGCGTACCTTGACGCCGTCACCGAGGCGACCCAGCACGAACAGTTCCCCGTCGACGAGGAACCCCGCGTCACCGGTGTGCACCTCGCCGTCGACCAGCCGGGTGCCGCTGGCTGTGCCGTCGGCGTTCGCCGGCAGATAACCCGCCGCCACGGACGGGCCACGCACCACGATCTCGCCGACCGTGCCGTCGTCGACGACCCGGCCGTCGTCGTCCACCACCGTCACCTGCGCACCGGCGAGTGGACGCCCGCAACCCACCACCTCACCCTGCTCGACGGTGGCGGTACGCCAGCCGGTGTCCAGCGGTACGCCGGTCACCGACAGCGTCGCCTCAGCCAGCCCGTACGCGGGCAGCAGCGCCTCACGGCGCAGCCCGTGCGGTGCGGCGAAGCGGGCGAACTCGGTCAACAGGGCGGGCTGGATCCGCTCCGCGCCGACGATCACCGCCCGCCACGCCGAGAAGTCCATGCCGACGAGGGCTTTGCGGGGCACCCGCCGGACGATGTGGTCCAGCCCGAAGGCCGGCATCGCGGTCAGCCGGGCACCGTGGCGGCCGAAGCACTCCAGGTAGCGCAGCGGCCGGCGGACGAAGTCGCCGGGCGACATCAGCCACAGGTCCGACCCGGTGGCCACCGGCGCCAGCAGGCAGCCCACCAGGCCCATGTCGTGGTGCACGGGCAGCCAGGAGGCGGTCGGGTCGTCGGGGGTCATCCGCAGCCACCCCTGGATGCCGGCGACGGTGGCGGCCAGCGCCGGACGGGGCACCCGGACCCCGCGCACCCGACCGCTGCTGCCCGAGGTGAACTGCACCAGCGCCAGCCCCTCCGGTGTCGGTGCCGCCGCCCAGCGGTCGTCGACGCCGGCGAGCAACCCCGCACCGTCGTACGCGGGCACGCCCGCCCGGGCGCAGACCTCGGCCACCAGGGGCAGCGCCGGGTCGTGCACGACCAGTCGGGGCGTACTGGCCCGCAGCACGCCACGCAGGTGCTCGGTCCAGCGTTCCCGGTCACCGAAGGGCGGGGGCGGTGCCACCGGCGAGGCGGCGGCACCGGCCAGCATGCTGCCGAACAGCAGCCCCACGAACCGTGGGCCGGTGGTCTCCACTATCGACACCACATCGCCCGCGTCCACCCCGGCGGCGTGCAGCGCCGCCGCGTACCGGCGTACCAGGTCGGCCAGGTCGGCGTACGACCAGAATCGCCACGATCCGTCGGGTTCGGCGAACCGGATGCCGCGCCGCTCGTCGGGCCGGTCCAGCCAGGCGAGCGGGCCGGTCACGCGGGCGCCGCCTCGATGATCGGGAACATCGGGGTGGAGATGCTGCGCACCAGCTCCAACCCGGCGCGGTTCAGCAGCTCGCGCTGCTGGTCGAGGGTCCGCGCGCCACCGGCGGTCAGGGTGTGCATGAGCAGGTCCATGCGGCGGGCCAGCGCCGGCACCTCGGCCTCCTGCCGTCCGGCCTCCATGATGAACAGCCGGCTGTGCGGCTTCATCGCGGCCCGGACCCGGCCCAGGATGCCCACCACCTCGTCGTCGCTCCAGCTGTACAGGATGCGCTTGAGCACGTACGCGTCGCCGCCGGGCGGGATCGGCCCCTCCAGGAAGCTGCCCGGCACCACCTCGACCCGGTCGGCGACCCCGGCGGCGGCCAGTACGGCGGGGGCGTTCGCCACCACACCCGGCAGGTCGAACAGCACCCCACTGGCACCGCGGACCCGACGCAGCAGGCTGGCCAGGAAGCCGCCGTTGCCGCCGCCGACGTCGACGATGCTGTCGAAGCGCTGCCAGTCACAGGCGCGCAGCACCGCCAGCAACTCCATGCTGGTGACCCCGCTCATCACCTTGTCGAACGCCTCGCCGTCCTCGGGCTGGGCGCGCAGGTGATCCCACATGGACCGGCCGTGCACCACGTCGAACGCGGGCCCACCGGTACGGATCGACTCGGGCAGCCCTTCCATCGCCCGGGTGCACGCCACCGGGGAGAGGAAGATGTCGCGGGCCGAGTAGGGGTGCTCCTCGCGCAGCAGATCCGACAGCGGGGTCAACGCCACGCTGTCCGGCTCCACCAGCTCGAACACCTCCCGGGTCGCGAGGTACTCCAGGGTCTTGCGGAGGGTGGGCTCGTGGGTCCCGGTCGCCTCGGCCAGCCGGGACATTGGCATCGGCCCGTCCACCAGGTGGTCGGCCACGCCGAGCAGGCAGACCGCCCGGATGGTGTACGGCAGGAGGTAGTCGCCGAGCTCAAGAAGCTTGAAGATCGAATCGGCGTCGATGGTGCGCCTGGTGCCCACGGGTGTCTCCGTCCCTTCGCGTGAGGCTCCGACGGCCGACGGCCGCCGGAGTCGCGTGGCGGGGCGTCAGGAATCGGCCTCGTCCAACTCGGCCTGCAACTTCCTGGACGCGAGCCGGCGCCACGCATCGGTGATCAGCTCTCGCAGCTGTGTCGGGTCGACCGTCGCCAGCTCGACGAAGGTCCACCCGCTCTGCCCGTACTTGTTGTTCGGCGCCGAGAAGGTCGCCGGGTCCTGGCTGATGAGCGCCGCCTGCTCGGCGACGTCGATCCGCAGCCCCATCACGCCGGGCCGGGGCAGGGTGCAGAAGATCTTGTTGCTGACCCGGAAGTCGGTCACGTCGAAGTGCGCCGACTGGTGCGCTCCGGGGAGCGACAGGGCGATGCTGCTGACGGTTTCGGGGCTGACCACTTCGGCCTCCTCGGTTGTCGACGGACGCCGTCACGCTAACGTCCGTCGGGTGCGGTCGGGGTGATCTCGTCCGGGTCGGCACGCCGCAGCAGCCGCTCGGCCACCCGGTCGTGCGGGTCGTCACCGAAGCCGGGGTAGGCCTCCAACCACAGCGCCCGGCGCAGCCACCGGTGCAGCGGGTACTCCCAGGTCACTCCCATTCCACCGGTGATCTGGATGGCCGTCTCGCAGGTGCGTACCGCCGCGCTGCGCGCCACCAGCACCGCCTCATCAACCGCCTGCGCGCACGCCTCGGTCTCGTGCTGCACCAGCCAGGCGGCGCGGTAGGCCAGCGACCGGGCCAACTCGGTGTCGACGTACGCCTCGGTCAGCTGGTGTGCCACGGCCTGGAAGCTGCCGATCGGCCGCCCGAACTGCTCCCGCTGGCGGGCGTGGGCCACGGCCATGTCCAGCGCACCCGCTGCGACCCCGACCGCCTCGGCGGCCAGCAGCACCCCGCCGCGCAACCGGGCGGTACGCGCCGCCTCCGCCGCGCGGTCCGGCTCGACGAGCAGCCGTGCCGGCGTGCCGTCGCACCGGACCCGGGCCATCCGGCGAAGGGTGTCCAGTGTCGACAGCTCCTCGACGACCAGTCCGGCGGAGCCGGTGTCGCAGGTGAACACGGCCGGTCCCTGGTCGGTGTCCGCGTGTACCACGAGGCAGCGCACCGCGCCGGCCTGCGGAACCGCCGCGACCTGCCCGGTGAGGGTCCAGCCCTGCGGCGAGCGCACGGCCCGCACCGTGCCGCCGCCGTCGGCGAAGGTGGCCGGCACGGTCAACTGCTCCCCGGCGGCCAGGGCGTACGGTGCGGCCAGCGCGACCGTCGTCCACCACGGCGTGGGGTGCAGGCACCGGCCGCTCTCCTCGGCCAGCAACGTCAGCTCGACCATGCCCAGGTCGTCGTCGAGCCAGCCCTGCCGGATCAGCTCGGGCCAGGCACCGGCCTCGCTCCCGCCGGGCCCCTCCGCCAGGGCACACACCCGCAGCGGCGGATAGTGCCGCTCCAGGTGGTCCCGGGCGGCCTGCCGGATCGCCCGCTGCTCATCGGTGAGGGCAAAGTCCATGGTCATCTCCGTGTCGTCGCGGGCCGGTAGTCACTGGCGGGACCGGGGCAGGCCCAGCACGCGCTCGGCGACGATCCCGCGAAGGATCTCGGAGGTGCCGCCCTCGATCGTGTTGGCCCGGCTGCGCAACCGCTGCCGCTGCCAGTACCCGTGCCAGGCGGCGTCACCGCCGTCGAGCAGCGCCGCCGGACCCTGCAGGCGCAGCGCGAGCGCGCAGACCCGCTGGTGCAGCAGCGACCATTCGAGCTTGAGGATGGAGGATTCGGCGCCGGGCTCACCCGAGCGGCGCAGCGCGGCGAGCGACCGGTAGCCGGTGTACCGCAGCCCCTGCAACCGGGCGTGCAACATGGCCAACTCGCGGCGGACGGCCGGGTCCTTCTCGGCGCCGACCTCGTGGACCAGCCGCAGCAGCCGGTCGAACTGCGCGACCAACCGGGCGGTGAGGGTGATGCCGAACGTGCCCCGCTCGTGGGCAAGCGTCGACAACGCCACCGACCAGCCCCTGCCGACCTCGCCCACGACGTCCCCGTCGTCGACCCGCGCGTCGGTCAGGATGATCTGGTTGAAATCGGTGTCGCCGTTGAGCTGCCGCAGCGGCGACACCTTCACACCCGGTGCCCGCATGTCCAGCAGGAAGCAGGTCAACCCCTGGTGCTTCGGCTCGGCGGGGCCGGTGCGGGCCAGCAGCAGGCAGTGGTCGGCCAGGTGGGCGTAGGAGGACCAGACCTTCTCGCCGTCGAGCAGGTAGCCGTCCGGCTCCGCCCGCCGCGCCGAGGTGCGCACCGCCGCCAGGTCCGAGCCGGCGTCCGGCTCCGAGAATCCCTGGCAGAACAGGGTACGACCGGACAGGATGCCGGGCAGGTAGCGCGCCTTCTGCTCGTCGGTGCCGTGCGCGATGAGCGTCGGACCGACCATGTTCATCCCGATGATGTTGATGTGGTCGGGCGCGCCCGCGCGTGCCGTCTCCTCCACGAAGATGGCCTGGTAGGCGGCGCTGAGGCCGCGACCGCCGTACTCCTTCGGCCAGGTGATGCCCGCGTAGCCGGCCGTGGAGAGGTCACGGCTCCAGTCGCGCAGCTCGTCGGTGCTCCAGGTGCGGGACGGGTCGTCGTCCGGCAGGCGGGACCGCAGCCAGTCGCGCAGTTCGGCGCGGAACGCGGCCTCGGCCGGGTCGTCGTGCAGGTTCAACGCCGTCCTCGCTTCCTGGCGGCCGGGTCCGGGCGCCGCATGCTGGTCACCGTCACGCCGGCCGCACCGCGAGCGGCACCTGGTCGTACGTGCGGAAGTTGAAGCGCGGCCGGCGCACCGGCTCGCCGTCGAGTTCGATGGCGCGGGTACGACCCAGCAGCCGGTCGAAGACGGCGACGCCTTCGGCGCGGGCCAGGGCCGCACCCAGGCAGTGGTACACGCCGGCACCGAAGCTGAGGTGCTGGTTGGGTCGCCGGCCGACGTCGAAACGGTCCGGCTCGTCGAACTGCTCCGGATCCCGGTTGGCCGACCCGACCAGCAGGTACAGGACGCGGCCGGGCCGGATGACCCGGTCGGCGACCTCCACCGGCTCCAGTGGGCTGCGCATGGTCACCTGGATCGGCGCCTCGTAGCGCAGCATCTCCTCGATCGCGGTGGCGGTGCCGGCGGTCCCGGCGCGCAGCCGGGCAAGCTGGTCGGGGTGCTCCAGCAGGGCGACCATGCCGTTGGTGATCATGCCCATCGACGTCTCGAAGCCGGCGTAGAAGACGGTGATCGCGTTGTCGACGATCTCCTCGCGGCGCAGCCGCTGCCCGTCCGACTCGGTGGTCGCCATCCGGGTCAGCAGGTTGTCGCCGCCCGGACCGTTCTCGACCAGGTCGCCGAGGTATTCGCGCAGCCAGCGCAGCGACCGGACCGCCTCGTCGATGTCCCGGTCGTTGCCGAACGCCACGTCGCTGAAGGCCCGGACCAACTGCGCCGCGTGCGGCCACAGCAGGGACCGGTCGGCGGCCGGTACCCCGAGCAGGTCGCAGATCACCATCAGCGGAAACGGCAGCGCCAGGTCGGCGACCAGGTCCATCCGGCCGGTCGCCAGCACGGGTTCGAGCAGGTCGTCCACCAGGGAGGTCATGCGTTCGCCGAGCCGCCGGACCAGACCAGGGCTGAACGAGCTGACCAGCACCCGGCTGGCGAGCCGGTTGCGCTGGCCGAGGTTCTGCCCGGACAGGAAGCCGCTCAGCTCCGGATCACCGACGGTGAAGCGGTAGTACTGCTCCGGCAGGGTCTTGGTCAGCCGCTGATCCTTCAGCAGCGCGGCCACCTCGCGGTAGCCCGGCACCACCCACTGCCCCGGTCCGTTGCTCAGCACCGCACCGGTACGGCGCAGGTGCTCGTACGTGGGGAACGGGTCGGCCAGCAGGCGAGGATCCGAGACGTCGAAACTGACCCGTGGCGCGCGAACGGCTGTCATAGGGGCCTCCCGACGGACCGGTACGGCGTGCACGACCCGCGTCCGCCGCCGATTATTCGGGCTCCGCGAAACTCGTGTCAAGGAGTGTCTGCGGAGACTGTTCGAGTATCTTCCAAACCCTCGTAACCACACGCGTACTGCGGTAGCGTCGCGGCCATGCGAGAGTTACCGGCTTCGGTGGGTCAACGCCTCCTGTGGCTGATGGACCACTATCGAGGACAGCAGCACTCCCTCAACGAGCAGGTCGTGTGGCACCTGCGCGGCGACTGCGACGTCGCCGCCCTGCAGCGCGCGGTCGACCTGCTGCACGAGCGACACGAGTCGCTGCGGACGACGTTCGTCGCCCGGAAACGTCAACTCGTCCAGGTGATCAACCCGCCACGTCCGGTGGAACTGCTCCGCGTGGACACCTCCGGGCACGCCAACCCCCGCGAGGCCGCCCGCGAACACATCGCCGCCGAGCTGTCCACCGCCGTGGACTTCGGGGTGTGGCCCACCCGACCCACCCTGATCACCGTCGGTCCCGAGCACCACATCTTCGTGCTGACCATGCACCACTACGTCAGCGACGACTGGTCCAACGCGCTGCTCTCCCGCGACATCCGGGCGCTCTACCAGGGCGAGGAACTGCCGGAGATCGGCTGGCAGTACGCCACCTGGGCGGACTGGCAGCGGGAGCGGATCTCCGGGCCGGACTCGACGGCGCTGTTCGACCACTGGCGCGGTCAACTCGACGGGGCACGACTGGTACGCCTGCCCGAGCGTGCCGAGGTCCCCCGCGGCCCGGACGAGCCGGCCTGGGTCTCGGTGGAGCTGACCATCGACGCGCACGTCGTGCAGGGCCTGCACCAACTCGCCCGCCGGCAGCGCACCACCCTCTTCCCGGTGATGCTCTCCCTGTTCTACCTGGTGCTGCACCGGGCCACCGGCCAGTCGGACCTGACGGTCGCGTCGCTGTTCGCCAACCGCAGCCGGCCCGAGGTCCGCGACACCGTCGGCTTCTTCGTCTCCATGGTGCTGCTGCGCGGTCGGGTGGACGACGCCGAGCCCTTCACCGACCTGCTGCGACAGGTGCGCAACGTGGTGATGGAGGGCCTGCGCCACCAGGAGTTGCCGGCGCAGCTGCTGCCGCCCGGCCTGGTCACCGGCGAGGGCCGTACCGACGACGTCATGTTCCAGCTGCTCGGGTCGTTCGTGCCGCGAGCCGACATGAGCGGCGATGAGCTGGACGACCTGGAGGCGCAGCTGGAGCGCAGCCGCTTCGCGCTGGAGTTCGTCGTCGTACCGCAGGACGAGACGCTCACCGCCGTCCTGATGTGCGACCGCGACCGGTTCACCCCGGACTGGGCGCACCAACTGGTCAAGGACTACGTGCAGCTGGCCGCCGCCGTGGTCGCCGACCCGCACCGCCTCCCGACCGCCTGAGCGGGCGCCCTGGCTCGGGGAGGGGTTGGTTGGGGCGGTCACCGTTACGGCGTTGTGGCGGTGTTCCAGAGGGTCGGTGACCACCGTTTCGGCGAAACGGAGTTGATCAGCCGGGCCGAGCTCGTCGCGATGGGCGGGGCGCAGCTGTGCACGAACCCGTGCGCAGACGAGCGGTGGTGGTCGGCGGAGTGCGCCGACCACCACCGTCGCGTCCGGTCAGCTGGCCTTGGGGAGTTCCCGCAGGCCGAAGGCGACGCCCTGGTTGTCGCGGCACTCGGCGAACGCGCCGTAGTCGGGGCTCGGCGGCCGCAGCGGGCCCACCTCGCCGCCCAGCTCCTTGACCCGCTCGACGGCCGCGGCCAGGTCGTCCACGGCGAAGTAGACGATGATGTGCGGCGGGTCGGTGTCCGGGTGGGAGCCGGCCTCCAGGCCCGCGGGCGCGCCCGGCATCTCGATGTACGACCCGTGGGTGAGCATCGTGAACTTCCAGCCGAACAGCGCCTCGTAGAAGTCCCGGGTGCGTTCGGGAACCGGGACTGCAAACTCGATGAACGAAGGTTCTCCTGCCACGGCGCCCTCCGGTGCGTGATCTGTCAGGAAAGATGTCCTAGCATCATAACGGGCATTGACTCGTCTTTTGCAGACACACAAGGATGCTAGTAAAGACGAGTTCTGGTGGTTGGCGGGTCAGCCACCGCGGCAGCCGACGCGGCCACCGGGCTCATGGGCCCGCACCACCGGCCCCCCGGGGCCCCGTTAACGGAGGGCACTGCTGTGACTGTCTCCATCGACGAGTCCACGAGCCTGCGACAGGCGCGCGAGATCGCCGACGAGGTGTTCTTCCCCGCCGCGCTGGCGGTCGACGCCGCTGACCGTGTACCCATCTCCCACCTGGACCTGCTCGCCGAGCACGGCTTCTACGGACTGGCCGCACCTCCGGAGTTCAACCGCCTCGACCTGCCGAGCTTCCCTGCGGTGTGCCGGGTCATCGAGACCCTAGCCAGCGGCTGCCTCACCACCACGTTCCTCTGGGCTCAGCATCACAACGCGGTGATGGCGGCGGCCAACACCGGCAACGCCGAGCTGCGGGCGGCCTGGTTGGAGCCGCTGGCCACCGGGCAACGCCGGGCGGGGCTGGCGATCGGCGCGGCGGTGCGGCCCGGTCCGGCGGCGCTGTCGGCCACGCCGGTCGACGGTGGATTCCTGTTCTCCGGCGACGCGCCGTGGGTGAGCGGCTGGGGCCTGGTCGACACGATCTACGTGGCGGCCCGGCTCGCCGACGACACGCTGGTCTTCGCGCTGGTCGACGCCGCGACGAGTGACACGCTGACCGTCGAGCCGCTGCGCATGTCGGCGGTGAACGCCAGCAGCACGGTGACGGTCACCTTCGACAACCACTTCGTGTCTGCCGACCGGGTCGCCAACCAGATGCCGCTGGAGGCGTGGCGACAGCGCGACCCGGCGACGTTGCGCTTCAACGGTTCGCTCGCGCTCGGCGTGGCGGACCGGGCGATCGAGCTGGCGGACGAGCCGCGCCTGCGGTCGCAGCTCGACACCGTCCGGGACCGCCTCGACAGCGCCGACCCGGAGACCATGCCCGCCGCCCGGGCCGCCGCCTCGGAGTTGGCGCTGCGGGCCAGCGCGAACCTGGCCGTGGCCGCCGGCAGCCGGGCGGTGCTGCTCGACCAGCATGCCCAGCGGCTGGTACGCGAGGCGACGTTCCTGCTGGTCTTCGGCTCCCGCCCGGGCATCCGCGACGCCCTGCACACCACGCTCACCACGTCCCCGGGCGTCGCCTGACACTCCGCCGCCGTACCGGCGATCGGGGCCCGCGACGTGAAGAACCGTCGTCGCGGGCCCCGTGCCGGTTATCGCATCTCGTCGATCAGGCGGGCGACGGCGTCGGCGTGCTCGCCGTCGACCACGGTGAAGTGATCGGCCTCCAGCATGTGGAAGCGGGCCGGGAGTTTGGCCGCGGCGTGCCGCAGCGGTGACAGGTAGCCGGCCGCCGGGCCGACGAGCCCCCGCGACGCCTCCACCACGTCCAGCTCAAGACCGTCTTCGGGGACGAGCGAGTACCGCAGCAGCGCCCGGGTGTTGGCCTCGAAGACGTCGTACATCGCCTGCAGTTCGGCGTACGTCATCGATTTCAGTTCTTTGAGCTGCGGGGGCGGGGCCTCCCAGATGCGGCGGAGCGTCTCCTGGGCGACGTTCGGGGTGCACGGGTCGACGGGGACCTCCACCGGCGTACCGGCGAGGTTGTGCAGGAACGCCTTCACCAGCGCGGTGTCGTCGACCGTCGGGTGGGCACCGCAGCCGACCCACGGGTCGATGAGCAGCACCGCGCACTCGCGGTCCTGTCGCCGCAACTGCCGGGCCATCTCGTACGCCACCACGCCGCCCAGCGACCAGCCGGCGAGCCGGATCGGCCGGTCCGGCGGCTCGTTCGCGAGCGTCGGCGCGAGTTCGGCCAGGTAGCCGGCGGCCAGCTCCTCGATGGTCACCCCCGGCTGTGCCGGGGACGGCGCGGACAGGCCCAGCACCCGGTGCCGCTCGCCCAACTCGGCGAGCAGTGGGCGGTAGCAGAGCAGGTCGCCGCCGACCGGGTGCACCAGGATCAGCGGGCGATGCCCGTTGTCGGAGAGCACGACCAGGTTGCCCGCCGGCCCGGTGTGACAGGCCGGGTCGAGCAGGGCGGCGATCTCCGCGATGGTGCCCGAGGTGTAGAGCGTGGCCAACGGCAGCCGTCGCCCGAACTGCTGCTCGATGCGGTTCATCAGGCGTGCCGCCAGCAGTGAACTGCCGCCGTAGGCGAAGAAGTCGACGGAGCGGCCGACCTCCGGCACCTCCAACAGCTCCTGCCACAGCCCGGCCAGGGTCCGCTCGGTGCTGGTACGGGGTGCGTCGTCCCCGACGTGCCGGGTCGCCCCCACGCCGGCCGCCCGCTCGGCCAGCTGCCGCCGGTCGACCTTGCCGTTGGTGGTCAGCGGCAGCCGCTGCCGTACGTCGATGCTGCGCGGCACCATGTACTCCGGCAACCGGGACGCGAGGTGGTCCTTCAGCTGGGTGACCAACTGCTCGGCCGGGGTCTGCGAGGCCACGAAGGCGACGAGCGACAGGGCCCGCCCGTCGGTGCGGGTGACCACTGCGGCGTCGGTGACCGCCGGGTGGGCCAGCAGCGCCGCCTCGATCTCGCCGAGTTCCACCCGGAAGCCGTTGACCTTGACCTGCGGGTCCTCCCGGCCGAGGAACTCCAGGGTGCCGTCGGGCCAGTAGCGGGCCCAGTCGCCGGTGCGGTAGATCCGTTCCTGCTGCCGTGGGTGCACCAGGAACGAGGCGGCGGTCAGTTCGTCGTCGCCCAGGTAGCCCAGGGCCAGGCCGCGCCCGCCGATGAACAGCTCACCCGGCACCCAGTCCGGGCGGTCCCGCAGGCCGGCGTCGAGCACCTGGAAGCGCTGGTTGCGCAGCGGATGACCGTACGGGATCGAGATCCAGTGTGGTGGCACCCGCACCGGCACCGGGTGGTAGTTGGACCAGATCGATGCCTCCGTCGCCCCGCCGAGGCTCACGCAGGCCGCGTGCGGCGCGATCTCCGCCAGCTCCGCGCCGAGGTTGATCGGTACCCAGTCGCCGCTGACCATGGCCAGTCGCAGCTCGGTGAGCGGACGCCGGCCGCTGGTGCGGACGAACTCCACGAACATCGCCAGGTACGCCGGCACGCTGTTCCACACCGTGACCCCGGTGGCCTGGCACAACTCGTAGAGGTGGGTGACCTCGCGCTCCTGCCCGGCGGTCGGTACGACCACCGTCCCACCGGCGGCGAGCATCCCGAACACGTCCCACACCGACAGGTCGAACGTGTAGTCGGAGACGGCGAGCACCCGGTCGCGGGGGCTGAGCCCGAACCGCTCGTTGATGTCAACGAGCGTGTTGACCACGCTGCCGTGCGAGATCATCACGCCCTTCGGCGTGCCGGAGGTACCGGAGGTGAAGATGACGTACGCCAGCGACTCGGGGCTGGTCGCCACCGCCGGCCGGGCCGCACCGTCCTGCCGGGCGATGGCGTTGGCGATGTCGATGCTGCGCCCACCGGCGTACGGCTCCTCGTCCTGGATGCTGCGGTCGGCCAGCAGCACCCGCAGTCCGCAGATCTCGGCCACCTGCTCGCGTCGACGGCGTGGCCACTGCGGCGAGACCGGCACGTACGCGGCCCCGGCCAGCAGCACCCCGAGCAACGCGACGATCTGGTGTGCCCCGCGCAGCGCCTGCACGCCGACCACCTCGCCCGGCCGTACGCCCGCCTCGACGAGTTCCGCCGCGACGGCGTTGGCCTGGTCGCGCAGCTGGGCGTAGGTGATCTCCCGGCCGTCGGCGATCACCGCGAGCCGGTCCGGCTGCCGCTCGGCCTGCTCCTCGAAGAGCTGGTGCATGGTGGCGACCCGGGCCGGTGCGGCGGTGTCGTTGACCTGCTCGCGGATCTTGAGCTGGGCCGCCGGGGTGAGGTCGAACGACTCCATCCCCCAGGCGTCGTCCTCGGTCGCCAGCCGGATCAGCAGGGACCGGTAGGCGGCGAACATGTCGTCGATCATGCCCGCCGGGTAGAGGTCGTCCGCGCTGTCCCAGGTGGTGACCAGGGCGCCGCCGGCCACGAAGACCTGGTGGTCCAACGCGACCTGCGGCGTACGGACCTTGCCCTCCAGCCGCTGCCAGCCGAGATGCTCCAGGAAGACGCCGGTGTCCGGATCCCCGACGCCGAGCATGCTGGTGAACACCACCGGCATCAGCGCGTTGCGGGCGTTGCCCGTGCGCTGGTTGAGCTGCCGGATCACGGAGACTCCGCCGAAGGAGGAGTGCTCCATGTCCTGGAGCAGCTGCCGACGCCAGGCGCGGGCCCGGTCGAGGAAGGTGCTGCCCGGGCCGACCTGGCGGCACTCCATCAGCAGGGTGCTGCTGAAGTTGCCGATGATCCGGTCGACCTCCGGATGGAACGGCAGCCGGTCGCCGTACATGATGTTGATGGTGAAGTCGGGGTTCTTCGACCAGTGCCGCAGCACCTCGCAGAACGCCGCGCCCAGCACCATCGTGCCGGTGAGCCGACTCTTCCTGATCCGCGCGGCCAGGCTGGTCCACTGCTCGGCGGTGAGCTTGAAGACCCGGCGTACCAGGCGCGGGCTCGGGTCGCCGGTCATCCGGCGGCGCGGCAGCTCCGGTGCCGCGGGCAGGGTGTCCAGCCGGTCGAGCCAGTAGCGGCGGGCCCGCTCGTGTTCGTCGCTGTCCTTGCGTCGCTCGACCTCGTTGCGGTACTCCCGGAAGGTGTACCGCAGCGGGGGCAGCGACTCGCCGTCGAGCAGGGCCCGGAGCTCCTGGGCGAAGATCTCACCCGAGAACCCGTCGATGGCCAGCAGCCGCGCGCAGACCTGCACCACGATGTGGGTGTCCAGGGCGAAGACGAAGACCTCGAACGGCGCGTGCCGGCCGCGTGGCGGCCCCTCGTCGTAACAGCGCTCCCGGTTGCGGGTGAGCAGCCGCCGACAGACGTGTTCCGGCTGCCCGCGCAGCGACCGGTAGGTCAGCGGTACGGGCAGCTCGTCCTGGACGTGCAGCAGGCCCGTCTCGTCGAACGACGCGCGGAGCATCTCGTGCCGGCGCATGAGCTGGTGCAGGGCCGAGCTGAAGGCCCGGATGTCCAGCTCCTGACAGGCGTATTCCTCGAAGAAGAGGGCAGGACCACCGAGCTGGAAATCGCCCAGCTCGCCGAGCAGGTACGCGTACTGCAGATCGCTCAACGGTGCCGAGTGTGCCCCCGAAGCGTCCGCGCGCGACGGTGCCGGCGGCGGGGCCTGGGGGACGCTGGCTGACGAAGGGTGGTGCTCCGATCTGGCGATGTCCATGACGTTCCCTCGGGATGGCCGGTTGACAACGAAGTGGTACGAATGCCCCCGCCGGAGGTGTGCCCCGGACGGGTTCTTGAGCTGCGGTCGACCGGTGACTGCTGGCGACCGGTGAGGGAGAGGTGCGAGCCGGGCGACGGCTACCGGGCAGCGGCCCGTAGTTCGTCCACCGCACCGGTCAGTTCCGCCGGAGTGGGCCGGTCGAAAACCTCGATCATCGGTAGCTGTACGCCGAAGACGATGTTCACCCAGTGCACGATGGCCGCTGCCGCCATCGAATCGCCTTCGAGGTCGTCGAAGAAGTCGGTGTCCGGCCCCACCTGGCGGCCGAAAATGTTCTTCCAGATGTCGAGCATCTGTTCTTCGCTTGTCACGATGCCTCCCCACGACGTGCCCGGTCGCCGAGCGCGACCGGTACTCACTTCGAAGCAGGTGTCGGCCCCCACGAACGGTTGCCGAGGTCATTTATCAGTGTTTTTGTTTCGAGAAAGGCGTCGACGCCCGCCTTGCCCATTTCCCGCCCCCAACCCGAGCCCCGCATCCCGCCGAAGGGCAGCGCCGGATCGAGCACGTGCCAGCTGTTGATCCACACGGTGCCGGCGCGCAGTCGACGGCCGACCTGGTGCGCCAGACCCAGGTCGCGGGTGAACACGCCGGCGGCGAGCCCGTACGGGCTGTCGTTGGCCAGCGCCACCGCCTCCTGCACCGTGTCGAAGGGTTGGGCCACCAGCACCGGCCCGAACACCTCCTCGCGGACCACCGGCGCCTGCGGGTCGGCGTCGGTCACCACGGCCGGAGTGCAGAAGAAGCCCGGCGAGTCCGGCACCTGACCGCCGGTGACCCGGGCCCCGTGGGTGCGGGCGGAGTCCAGGTAGGACAGCACGCGGGCGCGGTGCTCCGCGGAGATCAGCGGCCCCATCTCGGTGTCCCGGTCCAGGCCGTCGCCGATCCGGATCGCCGCGGCCCGCTCCCGGATCCCCGCGACCACCTCGTCGAAGACCTGCCGTTGCACGTACAGCCGGGAACCGGCCACGCAGGTCTCACCCTGGTTGTAGAAGATCGCGTGGGCCGCCCCGTCGATCGCCTGCCGCAGGTCGGCGTCGCCGAACACGATGTTCGGTGACTTGCCGCCGAGTTCCAGGGTCACCCGGCGGAAGTCGACGGCCGCGCCTCGCACGATGCTGCGCCCGACCTCCGTCGACCCGGTGAAGGTGACCTTGTCGACGCCCGGATGGGCGGCGAGCGCCGCGCCCGTGGCGGCGTCGCCGGTGAGGACGTTCAGCACACCCGGCGGCAGACCGGCCTCCTGGGCCAGTTGCGCGAGCGCCAGGGCGGACAGCGGCGTCTGCTCGGCGGGCTTGAGCACCACGGTGCAGCCCGCCGCCAGGGCGGGGGCCACCTTCGCCGCCGCCATGTAGAGCGGGAAGTTCCACGGAATGATGGCGGCGACCACACCCACCGGCTCCGGTACGGTCAGCGCCAGGTGCCGCTCCGGGCTGCCGGTGTAGATCGAGGCGTTCTCGCCGTTCAACCGGCCGGGCCAGCCGGCCATGTAGTGGAACACCGCGGCGGCGGCCGGTACGTCGCCGGCCCGGGCCACCCGCAGCGGCTTGCCGTTGTCGAGACAGTCGAGCAGCGCCAGCCGGTCGGCGTGCTCGAGGATCAGGTCGCCGATCCGGTGCAACATCCGGGACCGGGCCGCCGGTGACATCCGGTGCCACCGGGATCCAGGTCGGCCGGCGGCACCGGCCGCGGCGACGGACCTGGCCACATCGGTGACGCCCGCATGCGCGACCGTCGTGAGTGTCTCTGCGGTGGATGGACGCAAAGACACCAATTGGCGATGATCGTCCGCAGCAGACCACTTGCCTGCGATGAACAACCCTCGCGGCAAATCGTCCAGACAGGACAAAGATAGCCTGTCGGTGTGTGTGGTCGCCGACATGCGAGAGACGCTAGCGCAAATACCAGGCTCGGCATACCCTCGATTGGGCCTAGCTGACGGCGCAAATGTTGCAGGTGCAGGGGTCTGCCGGCGAGAGCATCGAGGTACGTGATGAGATATCCGCGAAGTGTTTATCGCGTCTTTGACAGGATGCTTTCCGGAAGGCGCGGTAAACGCAGTTGGCCGACCAGCTTCGCCGACCGGCTGACCCACCCGGTGCCCGGCTCCCGGGCGGTCCGCAAGCTGATCGCCGAGGGCGGGATGAAGCCCGATCTCAGCGAGGTCGACCAGATCCCCGTCAAGCCGGCCGCTGAGCTACCGCACGCCGGTGCGGGCGAGGTGGTGGCCACCTGGGTCGGTCACGCCTCGTTCGTGCTCCAGATCGGCGGGCTCGTGGTGCTCACCGACCCGGTGTGGTCGCGGCGCATCCCCGGCGTACGGCCCCGATTCACCCCACCCGGCCTGCCCTGGGAGGCGCTGCCCCCGGTGGACGCCGTGGTGATCAGCCACAACCACTTCGACCACCTCGACGCGCCCACCATCCGCCGGCTGCCACGCGACGTGCTGATGCTCGTGCCGGGCGGGCTGGGCTGGTGGTTCCGCCGGCTGGGCTTCACCGCCGTGGAGGAACTGGACTGGTGGGAGAGCGTCCGGCTGGGCGCGGTGCAGTTCCAGTTCGTACCGGTGCACCACTGGAGCCGCCGGACCCTCTTCGACGGCTGCCAGAGCCTCTGGGGCGGATGGATGCTGGAGGCCGACGCCGACCCCGCCACCGCCGCCCCGGTACGTCGGGTCTTCTTCGCCGGGGACTCCGCCTACGGGCCGTACTTCACCGAGATCGGGCAACGCTGCGGCCCGGTGGATCTCGCCCTGATGCCGGTCGGCGCGTACCTGCCCCGCTGGTTCATGAAGCCGCTGCACATGAATCCGGCGGAGGCCGTACGCGCCTGCGGTGACCTGGGCGCCCAGCGGATGGCCACCATGCACTGGGGGACCTTCGCGCTCTCCGCCGAGGCGCCGCTGGAGCCGCTGCGGCAGGCCCGGCAGGCGTGGCAGGCCAGCGGGCGGGCCGCCGAGGACCTGTGGGACCTGGCGGTGGGCCAGAGCCGCACCCTGCACGCCCACGCGACCGCGCCGGTCGCCGACTGACCGACACGTCCGCGCCGGCCGTCGACTGACCGGCGCGGACGGACCGCGACACCGACCGCCGAGCGGGCGGTGTCGCGGTCGGGTGGGTCAGTCGCTGCTGCGGCCCGCGGTGGCCCGTTCGGGAGAGCCCGTACGGCGGGCGAAGAACCGGTTCGGTGCCAGCGCCGACTTGTACGGCAGCAGCAACGGCAGCCGGTCGCCCACCCGCTGCCGCCAGATGAAGAACTCGCCGCCCTTGTCGCCGAACGGGGCGGGCAGGAACTTGGGCTGGTTGACCGTCACGAACGCCAGCTCGGTGAACTCCGTCTTGCGCCGCAGCACCAGGTCACGCAGGATCTTCCCGCCGGTGTGGCTGGCCGCGATCCCGCTGCCGGTGTACCCGTGGCCGTAGACCATGCCGGAGTCGGTGCGGCCGAACTGCGGGATGAAGCTGTGGCTCCAGCTGATCAGCCCGCCGTTGCCGTGGCTGAACCGTACGTCGCGCCACTGCGGGAAGAACTCCCGGAACGACGCGCCCAGCTTGTCGAACGCGTCGTCGTTGCGACGGTGGCGGGGATCGGTGTCCCGGTTGCCGAACATGTACCACAGGCCGCCGGCCCAGAGCACCCGGTTGTCGGCGGTCAGCCGGGCCGCGGTGGAGAACGACAAGGAGTTCGCCACCCCTTCCCGCCCCGGCCAGGGCACCCGGTCCAGCTGCTCGTCGGTCAGCGGTTCGGTGACCAGCAGGTAGTTCCACACCGGCATCTGGCGCGCGTACAGCTCGGGGAACGCGCCCTGCATGGCCTCGGTTGCCACGATCACCTCGTTGGCGGTGATCGTGCCGTGCGGCGTGGTGATCCGCCACTTCCCGTCGACCTTCTCGATGGTCTGCGCCGGGGTCTGCTCGTGCAGCAGCACACCCTGCTCCTGCACCACCCGCGCCAACCCGCGCACCAGCCGGTACGGGTTGAGCAGTGCGCCGCTGACCTTCAGTGCGCCGAGGACCGTCGGTGAGCCGATCCGCTCCTGCGCCTGTTCCCGGTCGAGCAGGCGGAACGAGGTGACCCCGGCCCGCTGCGCCCGCTTGATCTGCAGCTCCAGTCGGGCCAGCTGCTTGGTGTCGGTGGCCACCTGGAGGATGCCGGTGTTCTCGTACTGGGCGTCGATGCCGTTCTGCCGGCAGAACCGGCCGATCTCCAGGATCGACCGGGCGACCGCCTTGTACACCCCGCCCGCCTTCTCCGCCCCGTAGTACCAGAGCATCCGGCGCAGCACCTTGCCGGCGGTCATCTGCACGAACCCGGCGTTCATGCCCGAGGCACCCTCGCCGGCGAACTTCGCCTCCAGCACCCGCACCGACATGCCCGGCTCGGCCTGCTTGAGGAAGTGCGCCGCCCACAGCCCGGTGTAGCCCGCGCCGACGATGCACACGTCGCAGGAGGCGTCACCGTCCAGCGGCGGGCCGACCTCGGTGGGTTCGGTGGAATGCCAGTAAACGTCTGTGGACAACTGCGCCATGAGGGTCTCTCCTTAACGACAGGGGGTAGGCAGCGGCCTCACGCGGAGCGGACGGCCAGCGGAAGGCGCTCGAAGGAGCGCAGGCTGCCGTGCTGGCGGCGCAGGGCGTCGCCGTCGGGCGCGATGTCCCGGAAACCGGTGGCGAGCGCGGTGAACGTGAGCTCGCCCATCAGCCGGGCGAGTGCGGTGCCCAGGCAGTGGTGCAGGCCGCCACCGAAGCCCAGGTGCGGGTTCGGGGTGCGGGACAGGTCCAGCTCCGCCGGCCGGTCGAAGACCGCGGGGTCGCGGTTGGCCGCGCCGAGCAGCAGCATCACCGACCGACCGGTCCTGATCTTGTGACCGCCGATCTCGATCGGCTCCCGGGCCACCCGGATCGCGTTCTGGATCGGCGAGTCGAACCGGAGGAACTCGTCGATCGCCGGCCGGACCAGGGTCGGGTCCCGGCGTAGCCGGTCCAACTGGTCGGGGTTGCGCAGCAGCGCCACGCATCCGTTGGAGACCAGCCCCATGGTCGTCTCGAACCCGGCATGGAACAGGAACAGCAGGTTGTCGACGATCGTGGCGACGTCCCCCCGCTCCTCGGGCGTGGCCGCCGCGAACATGCCGGCCAGGGTGGCGTCGCCGGGGGTGGCGTCGCGCAGCAGGGCGGTGACGTACTCGCGGAGCCAGGCGACGGCGGCGTCCACGCCGTCCCGCTCGTCGGGTTTGAGGTTGGCCGCGTCGAAGACCTGGGCCAGTTCGATCACCCGGGGCAGCACCTGCTCGCGGTCGGCGTCGGGAATGCCGATCAGCCGGCAGATCACCGTGACCGGCAGCGGCACGGCCAGGTCGGTGACCAGGTCGAGGCGACCGGCGTCGCGGGCCGGGGCGAGCAGCTCCTCGACCAGCGCGGCCACCGCCGGGGTCATCGCCCGGACCCGGGGCGTACCGAACGCCTGACCGAGGAACCGGCGGGCGTGGGTGTGCTCCGGCGGGTCCTGGGTGAGCACGATGCGGGTGGGGAACTCGGCGGCGGGACCGTGGCCGAGGGTCAGCCGGATGAACTCGCGGGGGAAGTGGCTGGCCAACCGGCCGTCGCGGAGCAGGGCGCTGACCGCGCCGTGGTGGACCACCAGCCACTGCCCGAACTCGCCCCGCACGACCGGGCCCTGGGCGCGCAGCCGCTCGTACTCCGGGTAGGGGTCGTCGGAGCAGGCCAGGTCGACGGCGGCGATCCGGGGCCGGGCGACGGCGTCGGGCAGGGTCACTGCTGCCCGCCGACGCGCTCGGCCCGCCGCGCCCGGTGGTGCTCCCGCATCCGCTGCATGAAGTAGTCGGCGTTGAGCCAGTACAGCTCCAGCCAGATGTTGTCCGGATCGCGCAGCCACACGCCGTGCCCGGCCTCCAGGAACAACTCCTGCACGCCGCCGTGTTCGACGCCCACCGCGTCCAGGTGGGCGACCCAGGTGTGCAGGTCCTCCCGCTCGGGGACGTGGAACGCCAGGTGGTGCAGGCCCACCCGGTGCTCGTCGAACGGCTCCTCGACCGGCCGGTCGGCCTGCCCGAGGACGATGGAGGTCAGGGCCCGGGAGTGCAGCAGCGTCCGGAAGGTGAACCCCGACTCGACCGGCCGGGCGTCGCGGACCACGGTGAAGCCCAGGGCCCGGCAGTACCAGTCGGTGCTGCGGTCGAGATCGCGGACCGTCAGGTTGATGTGGGTGCCACCGTTGAGCGGGGGTACGGAGTCGTTGGCCACGGAGTTCCTCTCGAGAAGACGGTCACAGGACGGTTCGCATGACGGCGCCGGCCAGGGGCGCCGTACGCCGGAACCGGTCCTCGTACCGGTCCGCGGCGGTGGCCAGCGCGCTGACCCCGCGTACGCCGATGGTCCGCAGCGGTTCCGGCTCCCAGCGGCGCGACCGGTGCCCGGTCCAGAACAGCCGGGTCTCCGGCCGTTTCACCCCGGTCACCAGCGCGGCCAGGGTGCGGCCGGCGAGGTTGCTCAGCGCGATGCCCTCGCCGCCGTAGCCGCCGGCATGACCCAGGCCGCTGTCGCGGTCGTACACCACACCCGGCTCGCCGTCCCGGTGCATCCCGTACGCCCCGCTCCAACGGTGACTCACCGGCGCGTCGGCCAGGGCGGGGAAGCTCTCGGCCAGGGACTCGCGCAGCCGGGCGTAGACCCGTTCACCGGAACGGTCGGCCGCCTGCGGGCGGGACCCGGTGCGGTAACCCGAACCACGACCGCCCACCAGCAGCCGGTCGTCGGCGGTGCGCTGGAAGTAGGCGAACTGGTGGCGGGAGTCGGCGACGGTGACCCGGTCCCGCCAGCCCGCCTCGCGCCACCGCTGCTCCGACAGCGGTTCGGTGGCCAGCACCCGGGAGATCACCGGCAACACCCGGCGGGCGTGCCCGGGCAGTCCGGCCGTGTACGCCTCGGTGGTGCACAGCACGCTGCGGGCGTGGATCGTGCCCCGGTCGGTGACCACCACACCGGGCCGCAACTCGATCGCCCGGGTGCCCTCGACCACCCGCACCCCGCGCCGCTCCACAGCCTGCGCCAGCCCGGCGGCGATGGCCGCGGGCTGCACCGCCGCGCACTGCGGGGTGAATCCGCTCAGCAGCGCCCCGGCGATGCCGACCCGCTCGCTGGTCTCGGCGGCCGACAGCAGCGTCATGTCGGTGATGCCGAGCTTGAGGCGCATGTCCTGCCAGGCCCGCAGCCGGGCGACCTGCGGCGGGGTACGGGCGACGTAGAGCGACCCGTCGCGCCGCCACCCGCAGTCGATGTCCTCGGCGGCGAGGACCCGTTCGATCTCGTCGAGCGTGCGTTGGCCGGCCCGGAAGAAACGCATGGCGTCCATCGGGCCGTAGCGCTGCACCAGGTTGGCCAGCAGAGCGGGCATCTCCGTGGTGCACCAACCGCCGTTGCGGCCACTGGCCCCGTACGCCACGTGCTCCGCCTCGATGACCAGCACGGAGGTCTGCGGTGCCAGTTCGGTCAGGTAGTAGGCGGTCCACAGGCCGGTGAAACCGGCACCGATGATCACCACGTCGGTCCGGGTGTCACCGGACAGCGCCGGGCGTCGCGTGCGCAGGGACGCGGGCAGCGTGTCCAGCCACAGGCTCGCCGGTCGCCGGGGCGCGTCGAGGGAGGCCGTCATGGCGTGCTGCCGCTACCGGCTGGCGGCGGTGGTCAGGTCGCCGAGGACGGCCGCGGCCAGGGCCCGCTTGTCGACCTTGCCGACGTTCGTCAGCGGCAACGCCTCGACCACCTCCAGCCGGTCCGGCAGCTTGTAGTCGGCCAGGCCCCGGTCCCGCAGCAGCTTACGTAGCTCCACCAGGCTGGGCGCTGGGTCCTCCGCGACGATGACCGCGCAGGTCTTCTCGCCGAGCCGCCGGTCGGGGAACGGGACGACGGCCGCCGCCCGGACCCGCTCGTGGGCCAGCAGGTGCCCCTCGACCTCGTCGGCCATCACCTTCTCGCCACCCCGGTTGATGACGTCCTTGATCCGCCCGGAGATGACCAGGCGGCCCTCGGCGTCGAACCGGGCCAGGTCGCCGGTGCGCAGGAAGCCGTCGGGGGTGAAGACCGTCCGGTTGTGCTCGGGTACGGCGTAGTAGCCGCGCAGCACGCACGGTCCGCGCGCCAGCAACTCGCCGACCTCACCGGGCGCGACGGGCTCGCCGGTCTCGTCGACGATGAGCAGTTCGTCGTCGGCACACATCGGTGTGCCCTGCGTGGTGGCCGCGGCCTCGTCACCGTCGCCGGGACGGGTGAAGCAGAGCATCCCCTCGGCCATGCCGAACCAGTGGGTGAGTGTGGCACCCAGGGCCGGGCGGACCGCGCGGGCCAGGTCGGGTTGCAGCACCGCCCCGCCGACCTCGATGACCAGATCGGACAGGTCCACGTCGAACATGTCGGCGGTCTCGACCCACAGCGACAGCACCGCGGGCATGACCGTGGTGAGGGTGACCCGCTCCTGGGTCATCAGCGGGAAGACCTCGTCCGGGCTGGGGCTGGCGGCCAGCACCGCCCGGCCGCCGACGCGCAGCGCGCCGAGCACGCCGGGGCAGCCGAGGGCGGCGTTGTGGGCGACAGGTACTGCGGCGAGGTAGGCGTGCCGGTGGTCGAAGGACATCGCCTCGGCGGTGGCGCGCAGTTGGAAGGCGTAGTCGTCGTGGGTCCGGGGGATCAGCTTCGGCAGCCCGGTCGTCCCGCCGGAGAGCAGGAAGAACGCCACGTCCTGCGGGTCGGGGCGGGGCAGCTCCCGGGCCGGGGCGCGCACCTGCGACCAGGCCAGGAACGGGCCGGGATCGCCGACCACCAGCACGTGCTTGAGCGTGGGGCAGGCGTCGCGTACCTCCTGCGCCACCGTGCGGTGGTCCACGCCGGGCGTCCGGTCGCTTGTCACCAGGGCGACGGCACCGACGTACTGGGTCAGGTAGGTCAGTTCGGCCCGACGGTGCGCCGGCAGGGCCAGCACCGGCAGCGCACCCAGGCGGAACAGCGCCACGCAGGTGACCAGGAACTCGACGGTGTTGGGCAGTTGCACGACCACCCCGTCGCCGGGGCGTACGCCCAGCTCGAACAGGCCGGCCGCCAGCTCGTCGGCGCGGGCGTCGAGCTCGCCGTAGGTGTGCCGGCCCTGGCGGGTGACCACGGCGGTACGCCCCGGGTCACGAGCCTCGTCGGCCCAGTCGGCCCAGGGGCGGAGCAGGTCACCGAGCACCTCACCGCGCC
The DNA here is from genome assembly GCF_016774385.1 of Micromonospora fiedleri. Lineage (NCBI taxonomy): Bacteria > Bacillati > Actinomycetota > Actinomycetes > Micromonosporales > Micromonosporaceae > Micromonospora > Micromonospora fiedleri. Next base: position 38,195 of record NZ_JAETXL010000012.1, on the reverse strand, counting down.
AGTAACCGGCCTCGCGGTATCGGGCGGCGAACTCCGCCGGCCAGGGGGTGAAGCCTTCACGAACAGCCACGGGGCCTCCCGAACGCCGATCACCGGCGGAGCCGGCCATGGGTATCCGTACGCACGGTATCGACGCTCCAGAAGACACACAAGGGTCTGTGCAAAGACGATGCTTGTATTTCCGAGATACGAGTACTCCACTACCGTGGAACACGAGTGCGGGACCGAGAGAGGACGGCCACGATGCGGGTACGTGTGGACTTTGACAGCTGCGACAGCAACGGCCTCTGCGCGCTCGCCGCGCCGACGGTCTTCGAGGTACGCGACGACGACTACCTCTACGTGCTTCAGGAGAACCCGCCGCAGGAGCTGTGGGACGAGGTGACGCAGGCCGCCACCGCCTGTCCGAAGCTCGCCATCACGCTGGAGGACCAGTGACCGCGCAGGACCGCGAACCGGTGGTCGTCGCGGCGGTCCGTACCCCCATCGGCAAGCGCGGCGGCGCGCTGGCCGGACTGAAGGGTGTCGCGCTGCTCCGGCACGTGCTGGCCGCGGTCATCGACGCCGCGGGCGTCACGCCCGACGTGGTGGAGCAGGTGGTGGGCGGCTGCGTCACCCAGGCGGGCGAGCAGAGTCTCAACGTCACCCGCAACGCGTGGCTGAACACCGGCTGGGATCCCGCGGTCGGCTGCACGACGGTGGACGTCTCCTGCGGCTCCGCCCAGCAGGCCAACCACCTGGTCGCCGCGCTGATCGGCAGCGGCGCGATCGACGTGGGCATCGCCTGCGGGGTGGAGTCGATGAGCCGGGTGCCGATCGGCGTCAACCTCTACAACGGACCGGGTCACTACAAGACCGCCGACTACCCGTGGGACGACCCACCGAAAGCGCAGTTCGGCGGTGCCGAGCGGATCGCCACCCGACAGGGGCTCACCCGCGCCGACGTCGACGCGTACGGGGTGCTCTCCCAGCAGCGCGCGGCGGCGGCCTGGGCGGCCGGTCATTTCGACCGTGAGGTGGTCGGCATCGACGCGCCGGGCGACGGCGAGGACACCGGCAGCCGCCGGGTCGACCGGGACGAGGGGCTGCGCGAAACCACCCTGGAGGGGCTGGCCAAGCTTGCGCCGAACGTGCCCGACGGGGTGCACACCGCCGGGACCACCTCACAGGTCTCCGACGGCGCGGCGGCGATCCTGTGGATGTCCCGGGGCCGGGCCCGGGCGCTGGGGCTGCGACCCCGGGCGCGGATGCTCACCCAGGTGGTCACCGGAGCGGACCCCTACTACCTGCTCGACGGGCCGGTGGTGGCGACCGGCCGGGCGCTGGAGCGGGCCGGGATGACGCTGGCCGACCTCGACCTGGTCGAGGTCAACGAGGCGTTCGCGGGCGTGGTGCTCAACTGGGCCCAGCAGTACGACAGCGACCTGGAGCGGGTCAACGTCAACGGCGGGGCGATCGCGCTGGGCCATCCGCTCGGCTCCAGCGGTACCCGGCTGCTGGTCACCGCGCTGCACGAGTTGGAGCGCCGGGACGCGCAGACCGCCCTGGTCACCATGTGCTGCGGGGGTTCGCTGGGCACCGCGACGATCCTGGCCCGGGTGTGACGTGCGGCGCGAGGAGTTCTACCGGGAGGCCCGCGACGACCTCGACGGGCCCCTGCACGGCCTGTCCGTGCTGGACGTGACGAAGGTGTGGTCCGGTCCGTTGGCCACCAGTCTGCTGGCCGACATGGGTGCGGACGTGATCCGGGTCGAGTTGCCCTACGGACGCGACGGTGAGGTGCCGCCGGAGATCCCCGGCACGGGCCTGTCCTGGTTCCGCGAGACGGTGAACCGGAACAAGCGCAGTGTCGGGTTGGACCTGCGGCAGCCCGCCGGCCGGGAGGCGTTCCTACGGCTGGTCCGCGACGCGGACCTGGTGGTGGAGAACTACAAGCCCGGCACCCTCGACGAGTGGGGCGTCGGCTACTCGGACTGCCGCAAGGTCCGACCGGACATCGTGTTCGTCTCCATCACCGGCTGGGGGCAGTACGGCCCGGACATCGACCGGCCGGCGTACGACCCGGTGGTGCAGGCGGCGAGTGGTTGGATGGCGCTCAACGGGGACCCGGCGGGACGCCCGGTGCGGGCGCCCACCTTCCTCGCCGACGAACTGGCCGGCCTGCACGCGGCCGTCGGCGCGCTGGCCGCCCTGGCGCACCGGGACCGCACCGGCGAGGGGCAGCACGTCGACGTGGCCATGCTCGACAGCCTGCTGGCCAGCAGTTGTGGCCTGTTGACGCTGGCCGCGACCGGCGCACCGCCGGTCCGGTGGGGCAACCAGACCGACTTCGCGGTCCCGTCCAACGTCTACCCGTGCCTCGACGGTGAGGTCTATCTGTCCGTCGCCCTCGACAAGCACTGGCGGGCGTTGGCCGAGACGATGGGCCGCCCGGAGTTGGCCCGGGCACCCGGCTACGGGCGGGGTGCCCAGCGCCGGCAGAACCGGGTCGAGGTCGACGCTCTGGTGGCGCAGTGGTGCGGCAGCCGTACGGTCGACGAGGTGATGGCGGCGTTCCGCGCCGCACACCTGGTGGCCGAGCGGGTGCGCACGCTCAGCGAGGTCGCGGCCGATCCGCAGGTGTCGGCGCGGGACATGCTCCAGCCCACGGTGCTGCACAACGGCACCGTCGCGCCGCTGACCGGCCCCGCGGTGAAGTTCTCCCGTACCCCGACCCGGATCCGCCGGGGTGCCCCGGCGGCCGGCGCGGACAGCCGTGACGTGCTGCAAGAGGCCGTTCCGCAGCCCGACGGTGCATAGGGTCCGACGAGCGTCTGCATAGTATCTGCGTGCGTTTTGCGTGTGTCCTACTGCTTCTATTGATGTCAGGCGCAAGATGCTTCAACATAGGAGTACGAGATACGAGTTCCCGTCGCCGATCGGGGGCACCCGGCGTGGGTGCGACGGGCAGAGGAGGCGTCTGTGAGCGAGCGACCGCTGGCACTGGTGACCGGCGCCTCACGAGGCATCGGTCGCGCGGTGGCCGTCCGGCTCGCCGAGCAGGGCTACGGTGTCGCCTGCTGCTACAGCAGGCCGAGCGAAGCCGCCGAGAAGACCGAGGCTGCGGTCGCCGCGACCGGGGTGCCGAGTTACTTCGCGCCCTGCGACGTCGCCGACGATGCGGCGGTGGACGCGTTCATCGCCGAAGCCGAAGGGCGACTGGGCCCGATCGACCGGCTGGTCAACAACGCCGGCATCACCCGGGACAGTCCGCTGGTGCTGGCCCGCCGCCCCGACTGGGAGGCGGTCCTCGACATCAATCTCGGTGGCACCTGGAACTTCTGCCGGGCCATGTCCTTCCGGTTCATGAAGCGGCGCGCCGGTGTCATCGTCAACCTCTCCTCGATCGCCGGCATCCGCGGCAACGTCGGCCAGACCGCGTACGCGGCCAGCAAGGCGGGCATCATCGGGCTGAGCCGGTCGCTGGCCAAGGAGCTGGCCCCGTACGGCGTACGCGTCAACGTGGTCGCGCCCGGGTTCATCGAGACCGACATGACCGACGCGCTGGACGCCAAGGCCCGGGAGCGGGCCCTGGGCATGATCGGCCTGCGCCGCTTCGGTCGCCCCGAGGACGTCGCGGCAATGGTCGACTTCCTCCTCTCCGACCGGGCCGACTACGTCACCGGTCAGGTGTTCCAGGTGGACGGGGGGATGACCCTGTGACCGCGGCGACGGCAACGCCGGTCTGGCGGCCCGCTGCCCCGGTCGGCTTCGCCGCCCCGCTGCCCGCCGTCGACCTGATCCGGGTGGCGGCGGCCGACGACGGCTGGACGGTCAGCGCCCGGGTCGTGGTCGACTCCGAGTCCCCGAACCTGGCCGGTCACTTCCCCGGTCAGCCGATCTATCCGGGGGTGTTCGTGGTCGAGACCCTGTGCCAGGCGATGGCGCAGGCCGTCCCCGGCGCACCCCGGCTGCGTACGGTCACCTCGGTCCGGTTCCTCGCGGCACTGCTCGGCGGCGACGAGATGACCCTCGACCTCGACGTGCGACCGGCGACCCCGGCCGGCTGGGCGGTACGCGGCACCGCTCGGCGCCTCGACGGCACGGTCACCGCCCAGCTGCGCGCCGTCTTCGACGCCGGAGCCGGCGCGTGAACGCCGCCGAGATCCGGGCCGTCCTGCCCCAGCGCCATCCGCTGCTGCTGGTCGACCAGGTCACCAGCATGCAACCCGGTGACGTCATCGAGACGGTGAAGGCGATCACCGCCACCGAGCCGTGCTACGCCCATCTCGGCGACGACGCCACCGCCGAGGACTACGCCTATCCGGCCTCGCTGCTCATCGAGTCCTTCGGGCAGAGTGCCGCGCTGCTGTGGCTGGCCGGCACAGGGCCGGATCGACTCACCGATGACGCCCTGCTGCTGTTCGTGGGCGCTCGGGAGTACACCGTCGAGGGCCGGGCCTACCCGGGCGACGTCGTCCGGCACGTCGTACGCCTGGAACGGGTCGTCGCCGACACCGCCTTCGCCACCGGCGAGAGCTGGGTCGGCCAGCGGCGCATCGCCACCGTCGGCTCGCTGATGGCCGCCCGCCGCCCTCGCTCCGCAGTCGCCGAACCGGCGGCCGGCCCGACCGGCGCGGGCGTCGACCGCACCATCCCCGCTAACACCAGTGCCCAAGGAGGCCGACATGTCCGGTGAAAACGAGCGGTACGAGCAGCTCCGGGAGATCATCGCCGAGGTGTTGGAGATCGAGACCGACGAGCTGACCGACACCGGGGACTTCGCCGAGGAGTACCAGGCGGACTCGCTGCGGGCCATCGAGATCCTGGCCCGCATCGACAAGGAGTTCAAGGTGGAGATCCCGCAATCGGAGCTGCCCGAGCTGCGCAACCTCAAGGCCACCTACGAGGCCGTCGCCCGGCACGCCGGCTGGCAGGACTGACACCGTGCGGCGTGTGGTCGTGACCGGCCTCGGCCCGGTGTCGAGCATCGGAACGGGGGTGACGGCGTTCGGTGCGGCCCTGCGGGCGGGCCGCTCCGGCATCTCCCAGATCACCAGCTTCGACCCGTCCGGGTTCCCGTACCGCAACGGCGGTGAGGTCCGCGACTTCGACCCCGCCGCCTGGCTGCACCGGCTGCCCACCGATCGGTGGGGCCGGTCCAGCCAGTTCGCGGCCGCCGCCGCACGGCTCGCCGCGGAGGACGCCAAACTGGACCTCGACGCGGTGGACCGGACCCGGGCGCATGCCGTGATCGGTACCACCAGCGGCGAGTCCGTGGTGCTGGAGGCGCTCACGGCACGCCTGGTCGAAGCGGGCTTCGACGCGGTACCGCCGCAGCTCGTCGAGCAACTGCCCGCCGGGCGGTTGGCGCACGCGGTCAGCGAGGAGTTGGGCCTGCGCGGCGACTCGCTGACCCTCGCCACCGCCTGCTCCGCCAGCAACTACGCCATCGGGTACGCCTACGACCTGCTCGTCTCCGGCGAGTCGGACGTGGTGTTCGCCGGCGGGGCCGACTCCGTCTGCCGCTGGGCCCACGCCGGGTTCTACCGGCTGGGCGCCCTCACCGAGCACGCCTGCGCCCCGTTCGACCGGGACCGCTCCGGCATCATCACCGGCGAGGGCGGCGCGGTACTGGCGCTGGAGACGTGGGAGCACGCCGAGGCGCGTGGCGCGCACGTCTACGCGGAAGTGCTCGGCTACGGCCTCAACTGCGACGCCAACCATCCGGTGGCCCCGGACCGGGACAGCATCGCCGAGTGCATCCGCATCGCCCACCGCAACGCCGGAGTCACCCCGGAGCAGGTCGACTACATCTGCGCCCACGGCACCGGCACCCCGGCAAACGACCTGGTCGAGGCGCAGGCCGTGCTGGAGGTGTTCGGCACGAACCCGCCGCCGATCAGCTCGATCAAGTCGATGATCGGGCACACCATGGGTGCCGCCAGCGGGTTCGGCGCGATCGCCTCCGCGATCGCCATCGAACAGGGCTTCCTGCCACCCACCATCAACTGGTCGCACCCGGACCCGCAGCTGACCGGCATCGACCCGGTGCCGAACGAGGCCCGCCCGGCCACCGTCCAGCTGGTGCAGAACAACGGGTTCGCCTTCGGCGGGAACAACGCGATCGTGCTGTTGGGAGCTGCCCGATGACCGCACTGACCATCAACGGCCTGGCGGCGCTGAGCGCCGCCGGTGACCGGCCGGAGGCGCTCGCGGAACGAGCTGTCGCCCTGGCCGGGGATATCCACCCGGGGGTACCCGTCGGCGGGATCGTCACCGAGGAGTTGCCCCGCCCCGAGGGGCACGCCCTGCTCGACTTCGACGTACGGGCCCGGCTCGGCCGGCGCGGCACCAGCTTCTACGACCGGGCCACCGCCCTGGCCGTGGTGGCCTGCGGCGACGCCCTCACCGATAGCGGGCTGACGGTGGACGACACCAACCGGGCCCGGGTCGGCGTGGTGCTGGGCACCACCGTGGGCAGCCTGAAGTCCACAAGCGACTACACCCGCGAGACCCTGGTGCAGGAGAAGCCGTATCTGGTCAACCCGATGCTGTTTCCCAACACCGTGATGAACTGCGCGGCCGGCCAGGCGGCCATCCGACACGGGCTCAAGGGCATCAACGCCACGGTCACCGGCGGGCCGCTGGCCTTCTTCAATGCGCTGCGGTACGCCGGCAACGCCATCCGTCGCGGCTACGTCGACACCATGCTGGTCGGCGCGGTGGAGGAGTTCTCCGCACACCGGGCCTGGGCGTCCGCGTCCGGCCCGGCCGGTGGCGAGGTCCCGGCCGGCGAGGGCGCCGCGGTGTTCGTGATCGGCGGCGAGGCCGACTCGGCCGGGCGCGCCACGATCTGCGCCGTGACCACCGGCTACGGCCCCGACGGTACGGCGGAGCAGGCTCTCACCGACTGTGTCGCGCGGGCCCTGCACGTGGCCGGTGCCGCGCCGACCGACGTCACGCTGCTGGCCACCAGCGAGACCCGCACCGCGGGCACCCGCCCGCAGCGCGCCGCCGCCTTGCGGGCGCTCGACGGGCACGTGCCGGCCGAGTTCGTCCTCAGCCGGGTGGCGGGGGACTGCGGAGCTGCCACCCCGGCCCTCGCCCTGGCGGCCGCGCTGCGCCTGCCCACCGACGGCGACCCGTCCGGCTTGATCCTGCTCACCGCCCACGGCACCGACGGCGGCGTTGGTGCCGCCCTGGTCCGGCGGTAGCCCATGGCCACGCTGATCGCGGCGAGCAGCCTGCGTACGTGTCTCGGCGACGGCGCGGGCACCTTCGCCGCGTTGCTGGACGGACGCAGCGGGGTGGGCCCGCTGCGGCACCCGCTGACCGGGCAGCTCAACGTGACGGCCGGCTACCAGATCGACGAACCCGCCCCGGGCACCGCGCTGCGGGCCGGCATCTGGCTGCGCGAGTGTGTCGACGAGGCGCTGACCCGGGCCGCCGTCGACCCGGCGGCAAGCCGGGTGGTGGCGCTCGTCGGCACCGGGTTGCGGGAACTCGCCGCGGTGGAGGAGTTGGCGTTCAGCGGAACCGCCACCACCCCGTCCCGCCTGCACTTCGGGCCGGCCGTCCGGGACGCCGCACCGGGCCTGGCCGAGGTGGTGACCATCGCCAACGCGTGCAGCGCGGGCGGGCACGCCCTCGCGCTCGCCCAGGATCTGATCGAGACCGGTGAAGCCGACGCGGTCGTCGTCGGCGCGGCCGACACGATGACCGCCTCGATGCTCGCGATGATCGGCAAGGTCACCCCGGAACCGACCACCCAGGTCCGTCCCTTCGACCGCGACCGCACCGGGGTGCTGCTCGGCGAGGGCGCCGCCGCGCTCGTCCTGGTCGGCGAGGACTGGACCGGACCGGCCGTCGGCCGACTGCTCGCCACCGGGCTGTCCTGCGACGCCGTGCACGAGACCGCCCCCGATGTGAACGGCATCGGCCGAGCGATGCACGACGCCTGGTCGCGGGCCGGACGCGACCCGGACGAGGTGGACCTGGTGGTGGCCCACGGCACCGGCACGGCCCTGAACGACCCCACGGAATGCGTCGCGTTGCAGCGCTGCCTGCCGCGACCCGCAGCGCCGCTGGTCACCGCCGTCAAGGGCGCCATCGGCCACCTGTCGGGGGCCGCCGCGCTGGCCAACCTCGACGTGGCGCTGCGCTGCCTGGCCAGTGGCACGGTCCCGCCGGTGGTCGGGTTGGCGAACCCTCTGCCGGAGGGGGACGGGCTCACCTTCGTCCGGGACGCCCGCACCCACCGGGACGTCACCCTGGCCCAGGTCAACGCCTTCGGCTTCGGCGGCGTGAACGCGGTGACACTGGTGGAAGCGCCGTGACCAGCATGCCGGCCCCACCGGTCACCGCCGTGGCCGTCACCTCGTACAGCGTCCACCTGCCCGCCGACGAACGCTTCGACACGGCCGTCGCGGACCTGCCGCCGGTGGAGCCCGGCTGCCCGGCCGACCGCGCGCACACCCTGCTCGGCCGCAAAGGGCTGCTGTACAAGGAACCCGCCACCCGACTCGCGTTGTGCGCAGTGCACCGCGCCCTGGGCCTGCCCGACGGCGTACGCCCCGCCAACGCCCTCGATCCCCGTACCGCGGTGGTGGCGGCGAGCAACCTCGGCAACGTCGCCACGGTGGTGGACGTGACCCGTGCCGTCGCCAAGGAGGGCAGCCGGGGAGTCAGCCCGATGGCGGCACCGAACGCCTCCAGCAACGTCATCGCCAGCAGCATCGCGTTGTGGTTCCGCTTCGGCGGCCCGAACCTGATGGTCTGCTCCGGCGAGACCGCCGGGCTGGACGCGCTGGCCCTGGGCGCCCTCCTGCTGCGGGCCCGCCGGGCCGACCGGGTGCTGGTCGTCGGCGCGGAACCCGACGACGAGACCGCCGTCGCGGTACACCGTGGCCCCGCCGCCGACCCCACCGCGCCACCGCTGCGCGCCGGTGCCGCCTGCGTGGTGCTGGAACCTGTCACCCGGGCGGCCGCCCCGCTGGCCACCGTCACGGTCGGGCCGACGGTGAGCCGACGCGCCGACGTACCCCCGTGGTCGGCCCCGATCGTGCTCGGCCCCGGTCACCTGGACCCCGCGGCGGCCTGGGGCGACTGCTACGGCGCCCAGGGAGTGCTGCAGACCGCGCTCGCCGCGCAGCTCGTCGCCGAGGGCGCGGACGGCGTCGCGGTGCTCTGCGGCGGTGACGACGACGGATGGCGTACCGCCCTGCTGACCCCCGGGAGGCGGCCGTGACCACACCGGCCGTGACCACACCGGCCGTACGCCAGCTGCGCCCGCCCACGCCGGGCGGCCCGCTCGTGGCCTTCGTGCACGGGCTGGAGGACTCCTGGGAGAGTTGGCTGCCGCTGAGCAACGTGCTGCCCGAGTGGACCTCGGTCGCCCTCGACCTGCCGTGGCGGCCCGGAAACGACTACCTGTGGCGTCGTCGCCCCTCGCCCGCCTGGCTCGCCGACGGTCTCGACCTGCTGGGCCGGCGTCCCGACCTGGTCGTGGCCCACTCCTTCGGCGCCAACGCCCTGCTCGAACTGCTCTGCGCGGGCGACCGGCGGGTGCCGGAGACCGTCATCCTGATCTGCCCGCTGTACCGGCCCCCGGACGTCGCCGTGACCTGGCGGGTCTTCGAACGCGCGCGGCGCTCCTTCGAGCAGCACATCCACGACTCGCTGCGCAGCCGCCTCGGTCCACGGTTGCGGAACATGGACGCCGAGGTGGTGGAGCGGATGATCGCCAAGGCGGTCGACCGGGTCGGCCCCTCCGGATTCCTGGCCGTGTTCGACCAGTTCTGCGCCAGCGCGTCCCTGCGGCTGGACCAGGTGACGGCCCGGGTGCTGGTGCTCGCCGGCGACTCCGATCCGACCCTGTCCCCGGCCGCCGCGCGGATCCTCGCCGACGGCATGCCGAACGCGGTGCTGTCGGTCGGCGACAGCTACGACCACTTCTGCTACGCCCGCCAGCCGGAGGATGTCGCGTCCCGCCTGCGGGCCTTCGTCGACGTGGCATCCGTCGTCAGCGGTCATCCCGAAGGAGTAGCCACGTGACCACCCTCGTCCCGCCCACGCCCGTCCCGAGCGTCCTGGTCGGCCGACCGCGCTACGAAGGCGCCAACATCCGCACCTGGATCGGCTTCAAACACTTCATGTACCTGGTGGAGGAGGCGGTCCTGCAATGGCTGCGCGACCAGGGCTGCGGTGCCCGTGAGCTGTTCCACCAGTACGGTCTCGGCACCGAGATCGTCGACTGCTCGGTGCAGCTGCCCGCCGTGCTGGAGGTCGACGACGAGGTCCGCGCCGAGGTGGTCGCCGGCACCGGCAACCGGCTGCGGGTGCAGATGTCGGTCCACCGTGACGGCCAGGACGTCGTGGTGCTGCGGGGACACGTCACGGTCGCGCTGATCCCGGAGACCGACGCGCCGACGCACCGGCCCGCCCCGGACACCCTCGCCGCCTGGGAGGCCGCCGAACTCGGGGCGGCGACCGGACTGCGCTCGGAGCGCGCGCTGCCGGCCGGTGCCGACCTCGCGTCCACGTTGGCACCGGCCGGCTCGGGGGCCTTCCTGTGGTCCTGGCGGGCACCGTACTTCTACTGCCACTTCTCCGACCGGGTGCAGCACTCCGGCTACGTGCGCGCCCTGGAGGAGGTCGTCGACCGGTTCCTCGCCGACCGGGGCATCTCGGTGGGACGCATGCTGCGCGAACGCGCCTGGATCCCGGTGGTCTCCCGGGCCCGGGTACGCCTGGCCGAACCGGCCCACATGGAGGAGACGGTGCACACCGTCTTCCACGTCGACGACGTACTGCGGGAGATGATGTTCAGCGGCCGGATGGACTGCTGGGTCCAGCGGGACGACCGGCTGATCCTGGTGGCCTCAGCGACCATCCTGCACGGCTACGCGATCAGCCGGGGACCGGACGCCGGTCAGCTCGCCCGCCTCGACCCGGAGGTCTGCGCGATCCTCACCGGGAGCCCGTCGTGAGCCGCGCGCCCGCCCGCCCCCGGCTGTTCTTCTCCTTCCGCAGCCCGTACAGCTGGTTGACGATCCGGCGGTTGCGCGCTGCGGTGCCGACGGCGTTCGCGGAGCTGGACTGGTTCCCCTACTGGGATCCGGACGCCCGGACCGGCGAGGCGCTCGCCGCGCGCGGTGCGGAGTTCCACTACGTGCAGATGAGCCGGGCCAAGCACCTCTACCTGCTGATGGACACCAAACGACTGGTGCAGCACGAGGGTGTGCCGATGGCGTGGCCGATCGACGTCGACCCGCACTGGGAGGTGCCGCACCTGGGCTGGCTGGCGGCCCGCCGCGCCGGTCGTGCGGAGCTGTTCTACGACGAGGTGGTCGCCGCCCGTTGGGAACGGGGCGAGAACATCTGCGACCCCGAGGTGGTGGCCGGCTGCGCCGAGCGGGCCGGCCTGGACCCGGCCGTGATCCTCGGCGCGGTCGACGATCCGCAGCTACGGGCCGAGGGGGTGGGCTGTCTCGAACGCGCCTACCTCGACGACGTCTTCGGAATTCCGTACCTGAAATGGGGCCGGCACCGGTTCTGGGGGCTGGACCGGCTGGACGGCTTCCTGGAGGCGTGGCGGCCGGACGCCGCCGCGACCGCACCGGCCACCGTCCCGGCCACCGTCGCGGTGCCGGCGCTGGCCGCCGTGGGGCTTCCCGACCGGGCGGAGGCGATCGTGGCCGCCGGCGGATACGACACCGACACGACGGGTGGATGCGGATGATGTTCCCTCCTGACACAGCGGCTGTGCGGCGACAGCGGATGGAGCAGTTGGCCGCCACGCTGCGGCTGTTCGCGGAACTCGGCTACGACGAGGGGGCGGGTGGGCACATCACCGCCCGCGACCCCGAGCAGCCCGACTGCTTCTGGATCAACCCGTTCGGCATGTACTTCGGTCACGTCCGGGTCAGCGACCTGCTGCTGGTCGACGCCGACGGCAAGGTGCTGGGCGGCAAGGGCCGGATCAACCCGGCCGGCTTCGTCATCCACTCGGCGGTGCACGCCGCCCGCCCCGACGTCATCTGCGCGGTGCACACCCATTCGGTGTACGGGCGGGCGTTCTCCACCCTGGGTCGGCTGCTCGACCCGATCACCCAGGACGCCTGCGCCTTCTACGGCGACCACGCCCTCTTCGACGACTACACGGGTGTGGTGCTCGACTCCGAGGAGGGCAAGCGGATCGCCACCGCGCTGGGCGCCGGCAAGGCCGCCATCCTGCGCAACCACGGCCTGCTGACCGTCGGCGGGTCGGTGGCGGAGGCGGCCTGGTGGTTCGTCGCCATGGAACGGTCCTGCCAGGTGCAACTCGTCGCGGAGGCGGCCGGCAAGCCGATCCTCATCGACCACGAGGACGCCGAGCGCACGCGTGAGGTGATCGGTTCGCCCGGCATCGGCCGGTACAACTTCAAGCCGCTCTACGAGGGTGTCCTCCGCCGCCACCCGGATCTGCTGGACTGACGATGCCGTCTCCTCACGACCCGCCCGCGCTGCTCGCCGCCCGGATCACCGCCACCCCGGACGCGCCGGCGCTCGCCGACGAGGGTGGGGTGCTCACCTGGGCGCAGCTGGGGGAGCGGGTGAACCGGTGGCGGGCGCTGCTCGCCGGCGCCGGCGTCAGCTCCGGCGACGCGGTGGCGCTGATGCTCGGCAACCGCCGGGAGGCGCTGGAGGCGCTGCTGGCCTGCCTGCACGCCGGGATCACGGTGGTGCCGGTGAACTGGCACCTCACCGCGCCGGAGGTCGCCTACCTGTTGACCGACGCCGACGCCCGGCTGCTCGTCGTCGACCCGCCGCGCGCCGAGGTGGGTGCCAAGGCGGCGGCCGACGCGGGCACGGTCACCGCGCTGGTCACCGGCGACGAGGTCGCGTACGGCCTGGCGGCGGTCGAGCCGCTGCTGGCCGCGACCGACCCGTCCGCCGCTCCCGCCGAGCAGGAGTGCGGGCAGTTGATGATCTACACGTCGGGCACGACCGGTCGACCCAAGGGTGTGCTCAACGGTCTGTTCGTCACCGGGGCACCGTGGGCCCGGGCCACCCGCCTGCTGGAGTACGCCACCGGGACGCTCGGCGTACCCACCGACGGGCGGGTGCTGCTGGTCGGGCCGTGGTACCACTCCGCTCAGCTGTTCTTCGCGCTGCTGCCCCTGCTCAACGGCGCGACCCTGGTCGTGCGGGAGCGTTTCGACCCCGCCGGGATGCTGTCCACCATGGACGCCGAGCGGATCACCGAGTGTCATCTCGTGCCGACCCAGTTCGTCCGCCTGCTCCGCCTCGACCCGGCCGTCCGAGCCGGGTTCTCCGGGGCCAGCCTGCGTCGGATCTGGCACGGCGGCGGTCCGTGCCCGCCGGACGTCAAGCGCCGCATGATCGAGTGGTGGGGTCCGGTGCTCGTCGAGTACTACGCGGCCACCGAGGGGGGAGTGGTCACCCTCATCGACTCGGCCGACTGGCTCACCCACCCGGGCAGCGTGGGCCGGGCGGTGCCACCGAACCGGATCCTCGTCGTCGACGACGACGGCCGTGAGCTCGGCCCGTACCAGCCGGGCCGGATCTTCATCCGCCGACCCGGCCGAGGGTTCCGCTACCACAACGCCGCGGAGAAGACCCGCGCCGCGCATCTCGCGCCCGGCGTCTTCACCTACGGCGAGGTGGGTCACCTCGACGACGACGGCTACCTGTACCTCACCGGCCGCGCCCAGAACATGATCGTTTCGGGGGGCGTGAACGTCTACCCGGCCGAGATCGAGCAGGTGCTGCTGCAACACCCGGACGTACGCGACGCCGTCGTGCTCGGCGTGCCCGACGAGGAGTACGGCGAGCGGGTGGCCGCGGTCGTGGAGTGGGAACCGGGCGGCCGGCAGCTGCCCTGGTCGGCGCTGGACGCCCACTGTCGCCAGCACCTGGCCGGTTTCAAGGTGCCGCGCTGCTGGCGGTCGGTCGACGCCATCCCCCGCGAGCCGACCGGCAAGCTCCGCCTCGACCAGTTGCGCACGCTCTGCGGAGACGACCGATGGGAGCGATGAGCCAGATGCCTGTGACGCGTACGACCCCCACCGCGGACATCGCCCACCCGGCGACCTACGCCCTCGGCGTGCCGCACGCCGAGTTCGAGCGGCGTCGCCGCGAGGAGCCGGTCGGGTGGGTGCCGGAGCCGGCGCTGTGGCGGCACAGTTCGGCCGGACGGATGCAGCAGCAGGGCCCCGGATTCTGGGCAGTGACGACCCACGACGCGGTCATGGAGGTGTCCCGGCAACCCCAGGTGTTCTCCTCCGCGCTGCGCGGGGCGTTCCTGCACGACCCGCGTACCCCCGCCGACCTGGACTTCATGCGCCAGCTGCTGGTGAACATGGACGCCCCGCAGCACGTACGGATCCGCCGCATCGTCAGCTCGGTGTTCACGCCACGCGCCGTACGCGCGCTCGCCGACACCGTCACCCGGCACGCCCAGGACCTCGTCGAGGCGGTACGTCAACGGGACAGCTTCGACGCGGTCACCGACCTGGCGGCGGAACTGCCCCTGCTGGTGCTCGCCGACCTGCTGGGCCTGCCGCACGGCGACCGGCACCTGCTGTACCGCTGGAGCAACAACCTGGTCGGCTTCGACGACCCGGAGTACGGCGGCGGTGACGTCGAGGTCTACCGGCAGACGTTCGCGGAGGCGTTCCAGTACGCCCTGGCCGTGGCCGTACGGCGCCGGGCCGCCCCCCGCGACGACCTGATCAGCCTGCTCGCCACCGCGGAGGTCGACGGGCGGCGGCTGACCGACCGGGAGTTCTGCCAGTTCTGGCTGCTGCTGGTGGTCGCCGGCAACGAGACCACCCGCCATCTGATCTCCAACTCGCTGCACCTGCTGCTGCACGACGAGCAGCTGCGCGGCCGCTGGCTGGGCAGCCCGCTGCCCACCGCCACCGCCGTCGACGAGTTCCTCCGGGTGGTCACCCCGATCATGCAGTTCCGCCGGACCGCCACCCAGGACACGACCCTCGCCGGCACGAGGATCGCCGAGGGCGACAAGGTGGTCATGTTCTACGTCTCCGCCAACCGGGACGCCGCGGTCTTCGCCGACCCCCACCGGGTGGACCTGGAACGGGCACCCAACCCGCATCTCAGCTTCGGGGTGGGTCCGCACTTCTGCCTCGGTGCCCACCTCGCGCGGATGGAGATGGCCGCGTTGCTCGACGCCATCGCCCCGCACCTTCCCCGACTTGCCGCCACGGGCCCGGTCGTCCGACTGGAGTCCAACTTTGTCAATGGCATCAAGTCGATGCCTGTGGGCTGGACCTGAGAACCAGGACCAGGCCGCCGAAAAGGAGTAACGATGTCCCTCAACGAACGGCTGCGCGAGTACAAGGCCCGCCAGGAGGCGGGCGAGGTACCACCCATCACGTCGGCCCACCTTGAGGTGATCTACCGGGAGGCGGAGGCTCTGGCCGCCTCGGGCGCCGAGGACCGGGTGCTGAAGGTGGGAGATCCGTTCCCGTCCTTCGAGCTGCCCGACGAGAACGGCGACGTCGTCTCCTCCGCCGACCTGCTGTCCCGGGGGCCGCTCGCGGTCGTCTTCTACCGGGGCATCTGGTGCGACTACTGCAACTTCGAGCTGGAGGCGTTGGAGGAGGTCTACCCGCAGATCCGGGAACTCGGTGCGGAGCTGGTGGCGGTCTCGCCGGTCACCATGCCCAACCTGCGGGCCGCCATCCGCCGTAACAAGATCTCGTACCGGATCCTCAGCGACCGGGGTAACACCTACGCCGCGCGGTTCAACCTGACCTACACGATGAACCAGGACCTGCTCGACGTCTGGGGCAGCTTCGGCATGGACTTCTCGCAGATCAACGGCGACGACAGCAACCGCATGACCATGCCCGGGGTGTTCCTCGCCGACACCGACGGCGTGCTGCGCTTCGCCTCGGCGTACGCCCGGCACTGGGAGCGGACGGAGCCGGCCGACCTGATCGCGGCCATCGAACAGCTGAGCCCGCAGAACGCCGCCCGGTCCTGACCAACGGCACCGGTCGCGTCGCCACCCGTCGCCGGGTGGCGACGCGACCGGGTGTGGAGGGGGAAACACATGCATCTGAACGTGTTCACCGAATGCTCGCCGTCGCCGCAGTTCGTCGGCATGTGGCGAGCTCCCGGCGACGCCACCGGCACCGGCTACCGGTCGTTGGACTACTGGGCCGCGATCGCCCGACGGCTGGAGGCGGCCTGTGTCGACGCGCTGTTCTTCGCCGACATCCACGGCACCTACGACGTGTACCAGGGGTCGTGGGCGACCGCGGTCCGGCACGCGGTGCAGATCCCCTCGATCGACCCGGTGCCGGTCGTCGCCGCGGCGGCGATGGCCACCACCGACCTCGGCTTCGCGGTCACCTACTCCACCACCTACCACCAGCCGTACGAGTGCGCCCGGCTGTTCTCCACGCTCGACCACCTCACCCGGGGTCGGATCGGCTGGAACATCGTCACCTCGTACCTGCGCTCGGCCACCGACAACGGGCTCGGTGAATATCTGGACCACGACCTGCGTTACGACCGGGCCGACGAGTACATGGAGGTGGTCCGCGCACTCTGGGAGCGCAGTTGGGACGACGGCGCGGTGGTCCGCGACGTCGACGGGGACGTTTTCACCGACCCGTCCCGGGTGCGCGCCATCGACCACCAGGGTGAGTGGTTCACCGTACGCGGCCCGCATCAGTGCGAGCCGTCGCCGCAGCGCACGCCGGTGTTGTACCAGGCGGGTGCGTCGGGGCGGGGCATGGCCTTCGCCGCCCGGCACGCCGAGGTGATCTTCCTGACCATGGCCGACCCGCAGAGCGGCGCGGAGACGGTCGGGCGGCTGCGCCGGCGGGTGGCCGACGCGGGGCGTGACCCGCGGAGTGTGCGCGCCCTGCAGGGCACCATGGTGATGGTCGGTGCCGACCGCGCCGATGCGAAACGCAAGGCCGCGCAGTATCACGAGCTGTGGAGCCCGGAGGGGCAGTTGGCGAAGTGGTGCGGCTGGATGGACATCGATCTGGCCGCGTACCCGGACGACACTCCGGTCGACGAGGTGAAGAACCAGGGCAGCCAGTCGTTCCTGGGCTTCCTGCGCGGGCTGAGCCCGGAGCGGTCGTGGACCATCGGCGACGTGCGGTACCTGGTCTCCCGCCCGCGTCGGGCCCGTCGGGACGCGCCGATGACGCTGTTCGGCACGGCCGAGGAGATCGCCGATCGGATGGAGCAGTGGCTGGAGGTCGCCGACGTCGACGGCTTCAACCTGATCCCGTGCAGCCCTTCGGACGGCCTCGGCGACATCTGCGATCTGCTCATCCCCGAACTGCAACGCCGTGGCATGTTCCGCACCGCCTACCGCAAGGGCGAAACCCTGCGGCAGCGGTACTTCGGACCGGACGCCTGACCGTCCGCACGCCGGCGGCGCAGTGACACTTTACGCGCATGTTGAAGTGTCTTGTTGGGTGCGAGTGTCGTTGCTAGTGTTCCGAAGTATTCGACCCGTCGCTGAAAAGGATGTCCGGGCATGGGTAGGAAACCAGTCGTAGGCCCACGGATGACGGCCGAGATCGAAGGCGATTTCGCCGTCTTCATGACGGGCATGCGGATCAACAACTTTTTCAAGGTCAACCGCTGGCTGCCGACCTTCTGGTCGATGGGTGGCGTGTTGAAGGCCATGTTCGCCGATCAGGAGGCGACCGGCGCCCTGCACGCGCACGCCTACTGGGGCAACCGGGGTGCGGTCATGATCGCCTATTTCCGCAGCATCGAGCACCTCGAACGGTTCGCGAACAACCGCGAACTGGCGCACTCCAAGGCCCTTCAGGACTACTTCCGGCGGATGAAGGACAACAACGTCGTCGGCATCTGGCACGAGTCCTACGTGGTCCGTAACGGCGAGTACGAGGCCGTCTACAACCACATGCCGGAGGCGACGGGCCTCGCCGCGGCCGGTGAGTGCGTGCCGGTCAACCGCCGGGGCAACAGCGCGTCCGCCCGCCGGGCCACCGGAGCGCGGACCGCCGCCGAGGTAGCTGCCGGTTCGGGCCGCGACGTGGAGCCGGTGGCACCGGTGGTGGACGAGATCTTCCCCGCGGTCGCCGCCGACCGCGTCGCCTGACGCTCCCGGTCCGGCCGGGACACCGGCCGGACCCACCGCGGCCGCTCAGTCGAGCAGGTCGCGCAGCCGCTCGACGAGCCGCAGCCGGTCCCGGTGCGCGCGGGCCAGCGGGGTCACGTTGAGGGTGGTCACTCCCGCCTCCCGGTACGCGGCCAGCCGCTCGGCCACCCAGGACGCGGGCCCGATCAGGCAGGTGCCCGCCACCAGTTCCTCGGGCACCGCCTCGGCCGCCGCGTCCCGACGCCCGGCCAGGTACAGCTCCTGTACGGTGCGGGCGGCCTCGCCGAACCCGTACCGCTGGGCGAGGGTGTTGTAGAAGTTGGCACCCACCGCGCCCATGCCACCGAGGTAGAGCGCCAGCTCCTGTCGGGCCAGCCGGCGCAGCCCGGTGACGTCGTCACCGATCGCCAGCAGGGCGTTGACGCTCACGTCAAGCGGCCCGAGCGAGGGGTCCCGCCGCTGGGCGCCACGGGCCAGGCTCTCGCCCCACACCGCGGCGGACCGTTCGGGATGGAAGAAGGCCGGCTGCCAGCCCTCCGCCAACTCCGCGGCCAGTTCGACGTTGCGTGGCCCGATGGCGGCGAGGGTGATCGGGATCCGCTCCCGGACCGGTTTGTTGATCAGCTTGAGGGGGCGACCCAGGCCGGTGCCCTGCCCCTCGGGCAGCGGAATGCGGTAGTGGGTGCCCTGGTGGACCAGCTTCTCCCGGCGCCAGACCCGCCGGCAGACCTCGATCACCTCGCGGGTACGGGCCAGGGGCGCGTCGAACGGTACGCCGTGGAACCCCTCGATGACCTGTGGGCCGGAGGTGCCGAGGCCGAGCGTGAACCGTCCCGACGAGACGTGGTCGAGCCCGGCTGCAGTGGTGGCGATCAGAGTCGGGGTACGCGTGTACAGCTGCATCACCCCGGAGGCGATGCCCAACCGCCGGGTCCGCCCGGCGATGAAGCCCAACTGGCTGACCGCGTCGAACGTGTACAGCTCGGCCACCAGCACCAGGTCCAGGCCGGCCTGTTCGAAGTCGACCAGCTCGTCGGCGATGTCGACGATGCCGGCGCGATAGTTGAGGGGCATGCCCAGCCGCATCGGCGACGCTCCAGTGATCGTATGTGATCGTATCCGCAAGTCTTCTTACGCCATCCCGCCGGTCCTCCACAAGGCGCAACCGACCTGACCAGGGCCGGGAGCAGCCCAGGTGCCCGGCGACCGAGGGGGTACGACACCTGGCCGACTGCATCCTCGTCTTTACGGGTATTTGTGAGCCTTCCCTAGTGTCTGTGGCGAGGATGTGGTTTCCTCAACGAGTGCTCTGCCGCGCGGAAGGTAGGCCGACGTGACGCAAGCCAAATCCCTGTCGAGGCTCGACATCCCTGATTTCCGGGCGCTGGCGGGACGGGTGCCCGGGACCTCGCTGATCGAGGTCTCCCGCAACAGCCACGTCTATCGGTGCGGAACACGCGACGACCACGTCTACGTGGTGGAGCGTGGCCAGGTCAAAACGCAGATGGTGGCCGCGAGCGGCAAACGCTGCCTGCTCTCGGTGCACGTGATGGGTGACATGTTCGGCGAGATCGCCCTGCTCGGACAGGGGCGGCTGGAGTCGGCGATCGCGCTGACCCGGACGGTGCTGCTGCGGATCCCGGCAGTACGGGCCGCCGCCGTGCTGGCCGCCGAGGGCTCAGGCGACCTGCTCGCCCGTCACCTCGGCAACCGGCTGCGCCACCAGCAGCAGGTGGTGGCGGAGATGGTGACGTTGCCGAGCGAGCTGCGTCTGGCGTACCGCCTGCTGGACCTGGCCGAGCGCTTCGGTCTGCGCGATCCGGCCGGCACCCGGGTGGACATCGCCTTCACCCAGGAGGATCTGTCCGAGATGGTCGGCACCACGCGAACCCGGATCGGTCAGTTCCTCAAGCGGTTCCGTGAACTGGAATTGGTCGAGTTCACCCCTCGATCGCATCTGACCGTGCACGAGGAGCGCCTTTCCTCATGGGTTTCCAGACAAACGCATTGACTGCTCATTAGTGAGCAGACCGCCGAGCCGACAACAGTAGAGGATGCCTCTCAAGGAACCCCACTTCTGAGGGAGGTCAGTATGAAGAAGCTTGTCGTTCGCAAGCTGGAGCCGATCAAGACCAGCGCCAACGCGGACTGCGTGCCCGCGATCGCCTGACAAAAGGGTTCATGATCGGCGGGGATCGGTGTGAGTGATCGCTCCGGTCCCCGCCGAGCGCCGTTCGCCCGCGGAAGTGGAAGGGAATCGCCCCATGGCCGTCAACACGGCTGAGTCCGTCGTCACCGTCCGTCCGTTCGTCTCGACCGTCGACGGCTCGGACGTCATCATCGGTGACACCGACCGCAAGGTCTATCTCGCCATTCCGGCCGAGGGGCTGGACATCCTGAACGCGCTCGCCGAGGGTCGGACCATCGCCGAGACCGCCCGCATCTACGAGCGCAAGCACGGCGAGAGCGTGGACGTCGAGGACTTCGTCGCCGTACTGGCCGACGAGGGTTTCGTCACCCGGGGCGGCGAGCCGGAACCCGCCACCGAACGCGCCCACCAGCACGCGCACCGCACGGTCAAGCGGTGGAGCTTCGACTGGATCCCGCCGGCCACCGCGCGCCGGCTCACCGGTCCCGCCGTGATCCTGCCCGGCCTCGCGGTCATCCTCACCGCCGTGGCGCTGGTGATCACCGATCCGGGCCTGATTCCGGGCCCGCGGGTGCTGCTGTTCGAAGGCGGGAACTTCGCGATCCTCACCGTGGTCAGCGTGACGCTGGCGATGATCGGGCTGTCGCTGCACGAACTCGCGCACGCATTGGCGGCCCGCTCGGTGGGTGTGTCGGCGACGCTGGGCATCAGCAACCTCATGTACGTCCTGGTCGCGCAGACGGATATCAGCGGCATCTGGATGGCCTCCAAGCGCGCACGGTTCAAGGCGTTCCTCGCCGGGTTCTTCGTCGACGCGTTCTTCGGCTCCCTGCTCGTCGCATTCCTTTTCGCCACCCGACGCAACCTCATCGAGGTACCGAACTGGGCGAGTCTGCTCGCCAGCGCGGCACTGCTCACCTTCCTGGTGCGCATCGGCTTCCAGTTCTTCTTCTACCTGCGCACCGACGTCTACTACGTGATCGCGACCGCGCTGAACTGCCGCAACCTGATGTCGGACACCGAGCGGTTCCTGTCCAACGGGATCAAGCGGCTGACCTTCCGCCGGCACAAGGTGATCTCGCAGGCCGGCATCCCGCGCGGCGAAATGCGCAAGATCCGGGCGTACGCGGCGGTGTGGGTGTTCGGTCGGGTCTTCGGGCTGGTCGCCCTGATCTTCACCATCCTGCCCATGCTGTGGGTCTACCTGGAGCAGTTCGTGCTGCTGGCGTTGGGTGAGCCGACCCGGTTCTCGTCGGCCGACTTCGCCACGGTCGCGGTGCTCGCGGCGCTGCTCAACGGCGGCGGCCTGGCGATGTGGGGCCGCAACCTGTGGCGCGGCTGGCGCCGTCGGCGGGTGGAGGATGCTCGGACGCTCGCCCGGCAGGCCGCAGCTGCCGGCTGAACGTCCCGACGGACGCCGGGCCCCCACATGGGGGGCCCGGCGTTTCGCGTTGCTGCCCTAGGACGAGGACACTTCGTCCGGTGCCGACGCGCCGGTGATCATCGAGACGATCTCGTTGCGGCTGGTCTGGCCGATGGACTGGACCCCGACCTGACGGCCCCGACGCAGTACGGCGACCCGGTCGGCGATCCGGAACACCTGATCGAGGTTGTGGCTGACCACCAGGACGGCGGCACCACGGTCCCGCAGCTTGAGGATCAACTCCTCCACCTTGGCGGTCTCCGCCACGCCCAGCGCGGCGGTCGGCTCGTCCATCAGCACCAGCCCGCTGGCCCAGTGGGTGGCGCGGCAGATCGCCACCGCCTGCCGCTGCCCGCCGGAGAGGTCCCGGATGATCGCCTTGGCGCTGGGAATACGGACGTCCAGGGCGTCCACCAGGGCCTGGGTCTCCCGGGCCATCCGGCGTCGGTCGAGCAGCCGCAGCGGCCCGCGGGTCAGTTCCCGGCCGAGGAACATGTTCATGTAGACCGGCTGCGAGTCGGCCAGCGCCAGATCCTGGTAGACCACCTCGACACCCTGCCGTCGGGCGTCGGAGGCGTCCCGGAAGGAGACCGGGCGGCCGTGCATCCGCAGCTCACCCTCGGTCGGTTGGTACACCCCGGAGATGATCTTCACGAGGGTGGACTTACCCGCGCCGTTGTCGCCGACCAGGGCGGTGATCTCCCCGGCGGCCAGTTCCAGGTCGAAGCGCTCGATCGCGACGACTCCGCCGAACTGCTTGCGGATCCCGCGCAGTTGCAGCGGCGGTGCGTTCGTACCGGTCGTGCCGGCGTTCTGGGTTGCCGCGCTCATCATGCCCTCCCGGTGCTGCCAGCGGCGTGGGTACGGGTGTCGGTGTCGTCCAACCGGATCGGCGTCGAACCGTCGGCGGCCCAGATGCCGGGCACGGCCGGCGCACCGGACCGGACGCCGGTCACGCCTGCGGTCAAGGCCCGGGTGACGAACGCCTGCGGCCGGAACCCGAACAGGACGGTGTCGCCGGGCGCGACCGCCGGTGCGTCGCTGACATCGGCCATCGCGTAGTAGTCGATCGCCTCCGGCGCGGGCATCTCCACGTCGACCAGGTACGCGTCGTCGAGTCCGCCGCCGGCGGGCACGATCAGGGCGCGGGTGTCGCCCAGACCGAGCACCGGGTCGACGTAGAGCCCACCGCCGAAGACGTAGGCGCGACCGCCCCACAGGTGCGAGACCTCGCTGACGTAGAGCACGGCCGGTTCCTCGACCAGGTCGGTGACGGCGTGCCAGGGCGTGGTGCCGGTCAGCCCGTGACCGGGCTCGACCTGCGTCGCGCCGGCCTCGGCGAGCATGCCCAGCACCGCGACGGACGTCGTACCGGGGGCGTTGATCTCGACCCGTCCGCGTCCGGCCGCACGAAGCGCGGCGGCGGCCGTGCGCAGGGTGTCGAGGTTGGGTGTCGGCACGACGCGGCCGGCGGCCGAATCGAACAGTTGGGTCGGGAAGCTGGTGACACCCGCGAACCGGGCACCGGGCAGGGCGTCGAGCCGGTCGGCGACCGCGACGATCTCCTCGGCCGCAAAGCCGCCCTCGTGCCCGCGGTAGAAGCGGTCGCCCGGGGCCATGATCCGGGCGAGCAGCGCCTGCTCCCGACCGGCCGCGGCACTCGCGGCCGCCGCCTCGGCGGCCTTGGTGTCGTTGAAGACGGTCCAGTGGGCCGGGGCGAGCGCGGCGGCGGTGGCCGCCTCGTGCCGGGGGATCTGCACCAGGTGGCCGACGTGGCCGATGCCGAGCCCACCGTGCCAGTCGGCCAGCGCGCACTGCAGGTCGACGCCGACCGCCTCGGTGATCCCGGCGGCGCGGATCGTCCGGCAGAAGTCGGGATTGCGGCCGACCTGCTTGGTCATGGCGTAGACGGACAGGCCGTGGCGGTCGGCCTCGCGCCGGATGGCCGTGGCGTTGGCGGCGACGGTGTCCAGGTCCAACGCGTAGCAGTTGGCCGGCAGGTCGCCGTTGCGGTGCAGGTCCGCGGCGGCGGCCAGGAAGGCCGGGTTGCGGCGTCGAAGCAGATCGAGAAACATGCGTTTGCTTCCTTCCTGGTCAGCTGCGCCGCTCGCGCAGCGACAGGGAGACGGCGACGAGGATGATCGCGCCGCGCGCCATCATCTGCTGGGAGACGGAGAGCCCGGCCAGGATCAGGCCGTTGTTGAGCATGCCCATCAGCAGGCTGCCCAGCAGGGCGCCGACGATGGACCCCTTGCCGCCGAACAGGCTGGTACCGCCGACGATCACCGCGGCGATCACGGACATCAGGTCGGCCTCGCCGAGGGTGTACCGGGCGCCCTGAAGGCGGCCCGCGTACAGCAGGCCGGCGATGGCGGCGCACATCGCGCTGCCCATCAGCACCATGATCTTGACGCGGATCACCTTGATGCCGCTGACCCGGGCCGCGGCCACGTTGTCGCCGATGGCGAGGGTGTGTGCCCCGTACCGGGTCTGGCGCAGCACGAGGTAACCGATGACTGTCGCGGCCACCGACCAGAGCACCAGGTTGGGGATGCCGAACACCTCGCCCTGGCCGAACAGGGACAGGAACGCCTCGTTGCTGACCGGCACCGACTGCAGGCCGGTGACCTCGCGGGCCAGGCCGGCCACCGCCCCCATGGTGGCGAGGGTGACCAGGAAGGAGGGCAGCCGCACCAGGGTGACGAAGAGCCCGTTCACCAGGCCGACCGCCGCGCCGGCGGCCAGCCCGGCAGCCG
This sequence comes from Micromonospora fiedleri, assembly GCF_016774385.1. NCBI lineage: Bacteria > Bacillati > Actinomycetota > Actinomycetes > Micromonosporales > Micromonosporaceae > Micromonospora > Micromonospora fiedleri. The sequence continues at coordinate 13,758 of NZ_JAETXL010000012.1, read as the reverse complement.
CGCCGAGCAGCATGTTGTCGGTCTCCCGCAACGTCACCGCGCCGACCAGCGCGGAGAGCGCGACGACCGAGCCGATCGACAGGTCGATCTCGCCGGCTGCCAGGACGAAGACCAACCCGATCGCCATCACGGTGATCGGCGCGGTCTGGATGATGATGTTGGTGAGGTTGCTGGTGGTCAGGAAGCCGTTGCTGCCCTGGGTGATGGCGAAGAACAGGAACACGACGACGAAGCCGATGTAGACCACGTAGTCGCGCCAGTTGACCCTGCGCCAGGCCGGTCCGCTGCTGGCCTTGACCGCCGCTTCGGTCTGGGTCATCTATCCCTCCGCTGGTTCGAAAGAGGTGTTCCGGCGAAGCTCGAACACGACGGGCGACGCCGCTGGATCGGGGTGGGGCGGCAGACCGGGATGGACGCCGGCCTCCTGCCGGGCGACGGCGATCGCGCCGAGCACGCCGGCCCGGTCGCCGAGTTGGCTGGTCTTGATCAGCGGCACGTCCGCGCTCAGCGCGGCAACCCACCGCCGGACCGGCTCGACCAGCTCGACCCGGGCGCCGATGCCGCCGCCGAGTACGACCGCCTCCGGGTCGAGTACGGCGGTGACCGCGACGGCGGCCAGGGCGATGAGCCGGGCCTCCTCGTCGATGGCGGCCCGGGCGGCCTGATCGCCGGCCGCCGCGCGGTCGAAGATCACCGGCACGCCGACCTGCTCGCCGGTGGCCGTCCGGTACCGGGCGGCGAGCGCGGAACCGGCCACCGCCTCCTCCAGCGCGCCCCGGATCTGGTTCGCCGGGTCGAACGGATCGGTGCCCAGCGGCAGGTAGGAGATTTCCCCCGCCGCGCCACGGGCGCCGCGGACCAACTCGCCGTCGAGCACGATGCCCATGCCGATGCCGGTGCCGACCGCCACGAACACGAAGTGTCGATGGGTACGTCCGCTGCCGAGCCACCGTTCCCCGGCGGCTGCCATGTTGACGTCGTTGTCCAGCACCACCGGGTGTCCCAGTCGGCGGGTCAGTTCGGTGCGTACGTCGAAGGCGCCGAGTTCGGAGACGTTCGGGGACAGGCCGACGGTGCCGGTCTCCGGGTCCGGTGCGCCGGGCAGACCGACAGCCGTGGCCCGTACCTGCGACCAGTCGACGCCGCCTCGCCTGGCCAACCCGCGCAGCAGGGTGTCGATCTGGGCGGCGACCGCGGTTCCGCCACGGGGGTCGGTGGCCAGCACGTCCTCGGCCACGATGTGGCCGGTGAGATCGGCGAGCGCGGCCAGGACTTTCGTACCGCCGAGGTCGACCCCGGTGACGTACCCGGCCGGAGCGGACGATGTGTGCGGGTGCTCGGCCATCAGCCGACCGTCAGCAGTCGAGCCGGGTTGGCCACCAGCATCTGGTCGATCGCCTCCGGCGGCACACCGAGCCGGGCGAGACCCGGCACGATCTCCTGACCGAGGTACGAGTAACCGAGGCGGCCGTGGGTGCGCGGGTTGAGGTACGCCTCGGCCCCGGTCAGGTCCATCGAGAGCAGGATCCGGTCGGCGTACCCGTCCCGGACCAGTCCGGCGAGCATTTCCAGTCGGGCCCGGTCCGGCCGGTGGTACGCCCGCTTGGCGAACTCGCCCTCCGGCGGGTTCTCCGGCAGCGGTGCCAGGACGAAGTCCCAGAACTGCTTGCCGATCGTGTCGAAGGCGATGTTGACGCCGGTCGCCAGGACCGCCCGCAGGTAGTCGGGGTCGGGGTTGATGTCCAGGTGGCCGATGACGATCCGGGAGAGGTCGGCCTTCTCCTCGCGGAGGATCTCGACCTGCTCCAACGCCATGGTGCCGTGGGTGGTGTGGGTGTTCACCGCCAGCCCGGTGGCCACGTGGGCGCGGGCGGCGGCCCGCAGGCACTTCTCCTCGTGCGGGGTGATCTCGTTGAGCCCGGTGGCCTGCTCCCCGAAGATGCCGACCTTGATGCCGGTGTCTCCCACGCCGATGGTGGCGTCGGCGATGAACCGCTCCCGCATCTCGTCCACGCCGGCGGTCAACGCCCAGCTCGGCGAGTACGGCTCCAGGTAGATCGCCGATCCGGCCACGATGTGCAGCCCGGTACGCTGCGCCACCTCGCGGAGCAGGGTCACGTCATGACCCACCACCTCGTACGGGGACAGGTCCACCACCGTGCAAAAGCCCAGCTCCGGCAGGCCGCGTACGGCGTCGACGGCGAGGTCCGCACGGTCGTCACCGGCACCGCCGGCCAGCCACGGCCCGGGCACCAGCGCGCCGAGGTGCTCGTGACTCAGCACCCGGCCGAGCGACTCGGGTGGCACCGGCCCGAGGACTGTCTGGACGTACCCCATCTGATCTTCTCCTTGCCGATCGACGCACCGGCGTCACGGTCGAGGGCTGCCGTGCCGCGCGGCCGGGGTGAGGTCCGGGGCCGTCCGCCAGAAAAGGCCCCGGACCTCACGTCATCTGCGGTCAGTTACCGAGCACCTCGGCCGGCGGCTCCTGGCCGTAGTCGTCGCGCCAGGCCTCGGCGATGTTCTCCTTGGTGGCCGCCATCGGCGCGCTGACGACCAGCTCCGGCGCCTGCTTGCCGAGCAGCCCGTAGGCGGCGACGATGCCCAGGTTCTGGCCGAGCCGGGTGGAGCCGTTGCCGATGACGCCGACGACGTTGCCGCCCTTGACCATGTCGGCGGCGAGGTTCGCCTCCAGGTCGTTGGTGACGATCTTGACGTCGGTACGACCCTGCTGCCGGGTCGCGGCGAGCACGCCCTCCGCGGCGGTGGCCCAGGCGACGTAGACGCCGTTGAGGTCGGCGTGGCGGGTCAGCATCGCGGTGGCGATGTCCTCGGTGCGCGCCGGGTCGGAGAAGCCGGTCTCCTCGACGATCTCGATGTCCGGGTAGAGGTAGCCGAGCCAGTCCTTGAACGCCTTGTCCCGCTGGTTGGTGAACCAGAAGTCGGCGTCGTGGTAGACATAGCCGACCTTGCCCTTGCCGCCGAGCGCCTTGCCGAGCAGTTCCGCGTTGGCCTTACCGAACGCGGTCAGGTCGACGGTGACGATCCCGACGATCTGCTCTCCGGACTTGAAGTCCTTCGGCGGGGTGGTCATCACGACCAGCTTGACGCCGGCGTCCACGGCGGGCTTGAAGGCCGCCGCCGCGGCGGTCGGGTCGACTGCGATGGTGACGATCAGGTCCGGCTTGAGGGCCAGGACGGTCTGCACGTTGTTGGCCTGCCGGGCCGGGTCGAACTCGGCGCTGGTGCTGGCCAGCACCTTGATGCCGAGCTCGTCGAACTCCTTGCGGACCCCGGACTCCACCGCCTGGGTCAGCGCGGAGCCCTCGTGCCAGACGAAGGCGGCCGAGTAGTTGCCGTCCTTGACCTTCTGCCGCTCCTCGGGGGTGAGCGAGAGCTGGTCGGCGGCGGTCGGGGTCTCTCCGCCGGGGCCCACGAACGACAGGCTCGGTTCGGTACGGGGGCCGCTCGACGCGCCGCCGTTGCCGCCGGACGTCTCGTTCGAGCAGGCGCCGACCATGAGCGCCAGGGCGCAGAGCGCGCCCAGGGCGGCCCCACGTCTACGGCTGAATTTCATTGCTCTACCTCCAGCAACGGGGTCCGGGACCGGGTGGTCCCGGACTGACACGGGGTTCCGACGCGACCGGCGCGGCGCGTGACGGGGGCACGCGCCGCAGCCCCGGGGGTACCGATGGGGGCCGGCGACCTCTATTTCCGTTCAGGCTGAAAGTATTATCGCGGTCGTCACACTGAGTCAAGAGGCCTGGTCAGAGATCCCGAGCACTTGTTTCGACCCGGACAATCCGCATTTCGGCTACCTCGCGCGCCGGGTCAGCCGCGTCGATGAGCCGGGGACGGGGCACTGTCGAACGATGTCGCAGGGGCGGCTGACGCGAAATTTGGTTGTTGCCCTGCCGCCGGCGCGGCCTTAGCATTCGGTCGGAAAAGAAATCGGCGGAGGTGGACGTGGAAGCCCGAGCACCGCGGCGCGCCAACCGGTCGACCGTGCTCGCCCATGTCCTGACGCACGGGCCGGTCACCCGCACGGCCATCGGTCAGGAGACCGACCTTTCCCCAGCCACCGTCTCGCGCATCGTCGAGCAGTTGCTCGACGAGGGACTGCTGGTCGAGACGGACGGCACCCCGACCGCGACCCGGGGCCGGCGGGCGACGCGGGTGGCGATCGCCGCCGGACGCGGCGTCGTCTGCGGCGTCGACGTCGGCGGGTCCAACGTCCGGATGGTGGTCGCCGATCTCGCCGCCACGCCGCTGGTGAGCCGGACCGTCCCCACGCCGGCCCACTACGACGCCCTTCGGCTGGCCCAGTGGCTCGCCGACCTGATCCGGCAGACCGTCGGCGACAAACTGGACCGGCTCGACTGCGTGGCGGTGGGGCTGCCCGGTGCGGTCCGCGAACACGACCGCGCGGTGTCCAACGCGCCGAACCTTCCCCAGGTGGAGGACCCGGAGTTCCTGCGGTTGCTGGAGAAACGGCTGGCTACCGAGGTCGAGGTGGACAACGACTCGAACTACGCGCTCCTCGGCGAACTGCGCTTCGGTGCCGCCCGCGACGCGCAGACTGCGGTGATGTTCACCATCGGGGCCGGGCTCGGTGCCGGCGTCGCCATCGACCGGCGGCTGTTCCGTGGCCGCAGCGGCATGGTCGGCGAGTTCGGGCACCTGCCGGCCGGTCCGCTGGGCGCCTCGCTCGAACAGATCATCAGTGGGCCCGGCATCCTCGCCCGCGCCCGTGACCTCGGCCTGCCGTTCGACAATCCGGCCGACGTGTTCCACTCCACCGACTCCCGCCTGGTGCCGGTCAAGCAGTACGTCGAGCAGGCGCTGCTGATCATCCTCACTGCCGCGGTGGTGGCCTACGAACCCGAGGTGATCGTCCTCGGCGGCGGCATCTCCCATGCGCTCAAGCCCGAACTCGGCCGGCTGGGCGGTCGGCTGCGGGAGATCGTGCCGGCCGCCGCGGCGGCCGTGCAGAGCGCCGAACTCGGGGACCTGTCCGGTGCGCTGGGCGCCGTGGTGGCGGCGTTGCACACCGCGTACGGGCGACTCGGGCTCGCCGAACTCGACCTCGCCCACGTGCCCCAGCCGGATGCGCTCGCCGGCTGCGACCTGCACGCGTTGTCCGCCAACGCGATCGCCTGACCGTTCCGCCCGGTAGCTCCACTGTGGAGCTGCTCGTGGGCTGCCTGCCGGGCGGCCCTGGCGAGGCTGTGAGCAGGAGTGATCGACGGCCGGCAGAGCCCGGAACCCTTGACATCGAAACGTGTGCGCCGTCACACTGTGGCCTGCTAATTCGATTTAGCGCAGGGCGGGTTCCCCGCAGTAGCAGGCTCCTCGCCCTGACCGGACACCACACCGCCAAGCCGCGAACGACACTGCAAAAGGAGCGTGCTCGGATGAAGAGAGCGATCGGAAGGGGCCCGGTCAGGCGGGCGATCACCCTGCTCGCGTTGATGTCACTCGGCGTCGGCGCGGCCGTCTCCGCGCCGGCTGCCGCCGCCACCCCCGCCAAGGTGGAGGGTGCCACCGTACGGGCCGACAACGGATCCCCGACCGGATACACCGTCGACTTCGTCTACCGCAATCCGCACGCCACCCAGGTCCGCCTCGCCGGAGACCTGACGTTGCTCGACGTCACCACCGGCAACACGCGCTACCAGCCGGAAGCGTGGCAGACCGGCCGGTACCACGCCGGCGGAACCGAGTTCCTCCGGGACATGACCAGGGACGCCGACGGATACTGGTCGGTCTCGGTGCCCCTGCACGCCGGCAGCCTCAGCTACTGGTACCGCGTCTGGGACCCGACCCAGGGCTGGGAGAACAAGCGCATCTGGGACCCCGCCTCGACGAACCCACGGCCCCCGGGCCAGTCCTCGTTCCGGGTCAGGAACAACGACGTGCTCGACGCCGTCTACGTGCCGTACGCCGACAAGCAGAACGACCCGGTGCTCAAGGAACGCGCCGAATACGAACTGCCCGCGGCCGACCCCGCACACCGGGGCACCGTCCAGTACGTCCCGTACACCACGATCCTCGGCGACAGCGGCCACTACCTCGGCGTCTACCTGCCGGCCGGCTACGACGCCAACCGCCCCGAGCCGTACAAGGTCGCCTACCTCGCGCACGGCATCTTCGGCGACGAGACCGACTTCATGGTCCCCGCGAACGTCCCCCACATCCTGGACAACATGACGGCCAAGGGTGAGATCGAGCCGACGGTCGTGGTCACCATGGGCAACCACTTCACCGGCACCAGCCTCGGCTTCGCCTCGTACAACCAGACAAACGCCGCCAACAACCTGGTCCAGACGATCCTCCCGTTCATCGAGGAGCGCTACCACGTCTCGACCGAGCGCGAAGGACGCGCGTACGCCGGATTCTCGTACGGCGGGATGACCGGCGCGCACGTCATCCGGGGCTACCCGACCACCTTCGCGTTCTACGGGCACTTCTCCGGTAACCCGTCGCTGACCGCCCAGGACTACGACAACGTCGCTGCCGCCGTCGGCGACGACGACCTGTTCGTGTTCCTCGGCAACGGTGTCTTCGAGGGCAACCTCAACGCCCAGAACACCATCGCGAACAACTTCCGGGCCCGGGGCTACCGCGCCACCACGACCCAGGTCCCCGGCGCGCACGACGGGATGACGGCGAGCCAGCTGTTCACCATCTTCGCCCGCGACCACCTCTGGACCGGTGTCGACTCGGTGTCGGTGTCGCCCGCGACCGAGGAGCTGACGAAGGGCTGGAACTGGCGCAAGCAGTTCACCGCCGACGTGCACACCAACGAGGGCGTCAGCCCGGCGGTGACCTGGTCGGTGGAGGGCGCCACCTCGGCGGCAACCACCATCTCCGCCGACGGTCTGCTCTCGGTGGCCGCCGACGAGACCGCCTCGACGCTCACCGTCCTGGCGACGTCCGTGGTCGATGCGACCAAGTCCGGCTCGGCCACGGTCAACCTGACCGCGCCGGGCACGAACCGTGTCGTGGTCAAGGCGAAGGCCGCACCCGCGTCCATCGCCCGGGGCGGCACCTTCACGCTCACCGTCGACCTGCGGGCCCAGACCCAGCACCGGAAGGCGCCGACGGTGACCGGTGAGATCGCCGTGACCTTCGGCGGGACCACCCAGGTGGTCGCGTTGACCGACGGTTCGGCCGTGGTCGAGCTGCCGACCAGCGGCCTGTCGGCCGGGGGATACCCGGTCCACGTCGCCTACTCCGGTGACCCGACCTACACCCCCACCGCCGCAGTCCACCAGCAGTTGCGAGTGCGGTAACCACCTCACGTGAGTGGGCCGGCGACGGTAGGTCGCCGGCCCACCCGCGTGCGGGAACCATGCCGGTCGAATGCCACGTCGGCGTAGATTCAGACTGCTGCCCGACCCGGCGGACGACGAGAGGGGACCCGGAGATGAAGCCGGTCACGACACAGCGCATCGAGTCCGCTGCCCTCGCCGTCCTCGCCGTCGTCGTCACCATCGCCGCCGGGTACGCCTGGTGGTGGCTGCTCGCCCTGTTCCTCCTCTTCGACCTCTCCATGCTCGGCTACCTGCGCGGCCAGCACCTCGGCGCCGCCTGCTACAACCTGGTGCACTCGTACACCCTGCCGGCCCTGCTCGGCGCGGTGGCGGTGGCCGCCGCGGCGGCCGGCGAACCGATCGACTGGCTCGGCATCCTCACCGTCGCCTGGGTGTTCCACATCGCCCTCGACCGCGCCCTCGGCTACGGCCTCAAGACCACCGAGGGTTTCGAACACACCCACCTCGGCCTGATCGGACAGGCCCGGCGAGCCCACCGGGTCACGACCCGCGAACAGTGATCAGCGCAGAATCGATAGCTGCGTGCGGTCCCCGGCGGATGATTGAGCCGCAGGCCGACTGCTGACGATTCCGGCCCGCGCCGATCGTCATCTCCGTGCCGGTGCCGAGGCGGCACCGCACCGAGAGCCAGGGAGAAGCCGATGCGCTACGCACTGATGATCCACTACCCCGAGCCGGGCGAGGGCGAACTCACCGACGAGGTCATCGCGGAGGCAAGAGCCGCCTTCGACGCGTACGGCCGGGCGCTGAGCGCCGCCGGGGTCCTCCTGGCGGCCGACATCCTCCAGCCCGCCGCCGCCACGACCACCGTCACCCGCAGAGACGGCAACCTGCGGGTGCAGGACGGCCCCTTCGCCGAGACCAGGGAAGCCCTGGCCGGGGTGTTCCTCCTCGACGTACCCGACCTCGACGCCGCCATCGGCTGGGCGGAGAAGTGCCCGGCCGCACAGTGGGGCGTCATCGAGGTACGCCCCACCGCGACGGCGTTCGTCGACGGAGCCTGGACGAGTTGACCACCAGCGAGGGCCGGGCAGCCACCGCCGTCGCGGCCGGTGCCGAGGCGCGGGCGGCTACTGCCGTCTCGGCGGGCGACGAAGGCCGGGCGGCCACCGCCGTCTCGGCCGGTGACGAGGGGCGGGCCACCGCAGCGGTCGCGGCGCGCGACAGTTACGGCCGGCTGCTCGCCCTGCTGTCCACCTCGACCAGCGACATCGTCCGGGCCGAGGACGCCCTGGCCGACGCGTTCGAGCGGGCCCTGCGCAGCTGGCCCGACCAGGGCGTACCGAACAACCCCACCGGATGGCTGCTGACCGTCGCGCGCAACCGGCTCCGCGACCACTGGAAGTCGGCACAGTGGCAGCGCAGCGTCCCGCTCGACGTCGAACGGGACACCCCCGTGCACCTCGACACACTCGACCCCGACGCCATCCCCGACCGGCGGCTGGAACTGATGCTCGTCTGCGCACACCCGGCGATCGAGCGCGCCGCACGCACCCCACTGATGCTCAACACCGTGCTCGGCTTCACCGCCGAGCAGGTCGGCCGGGCCTTCTCGACACCCACCTCCACGATGGCAACCCGCCTGGTACGCGCGAAGCGACGCATCAAGGCCACCGGCATCCCGTTCCGCATCCCCGACCGCAACGACCTGCCGGGCAGGATGGCCGCCGTCCTTGAGGCCATCTACGGGGCGTACGTCATCGACTGGGCGACGACCGGCCGGCAGGCCCGCCCGGTGCCCACCGAGGCGCTGCACCTCGCCGAGGTACTCACCACGCTGGTCCCCGACGACCCCGAGGCGCACGGGCTGGCCGCACTCGTCCAGCTCTCCGCCGCACGCCTACCCGCCCGCCTCGACGAACACGGACGATTCGTGCCGCTGGCCGAGCAGGACCCGACCCGCTGGAACGACCGCCTGATCCACCGGGCACACCAGCACCTACGCACCGCCCACGCCCGCCGACACCTCGGACGCTTCCAACTCGAAGCCGCCGTTCAGGCGGTGCACTGCGCCCGGCGACACACCGGCACCACCGACTGGCCGGTCCTGCTGGACCTGCACCGCGTACTCCACACGCTCGCACCGTCCCTCGGCGGCGCCGTCGCCCTCGCGGTCGCCACCGCCGAAGTCGACGGCCCGGCAGCCGGACTGACCCGACTCGACGAACTGCCGAACGACCGTGCCCGACGGTTCCAGCCGGCCAAGGCCGCCCGTGCCCACCTGCTCGAACGGCTCGGCCGCCAGGCCGAGGCCGCCGCGGCGTACGACAGCGCCATCGCCCTCACCCACGACCCCGCCGAACGCGAACACCTCACGCGCCGCCGTGCCCGCATGTGCCCCGGCACCTGACCGGCACCGGGACCTCGGCGGCCGATGAAGTGTGCAGACGCTTCTGCACACTGGAGCGACCAGCCGATGGATGGGGGTCAAAGCGGTGTCCCCGGCAGGATTCGAACCTGCGACACGCGGCCCGGCGGTCATGAACCCTCATCCCGCAACCGGGCTCGTGACTGCTCGACCATCTCGGCGTACTGCGGCGAGAACGGCTCGACCAGCTCCCGTTCCAGTAGGCAAGTGAGATTCCACAGCGCCCGTTGCTCCGCCTGATCCTCGACCACGTCGGCGAAGTCGTTGGTCGTCTCGTCGGTGCGATACAGCCACTCGAACAGAACCAGCGCCTCGTCACGACTGAGCCGCAAGACCACCTCGTCCTCTGCCACACCAAAGCAGCGTACGGACACCTTCCGTTTGGAGGAGCATGATCAACCGACCGTGATGCCCGAAACGCTTGCGGCCGGCGGTTCACTCGGCAGCTTCTCGTGCCCGCTACGCGCCCCGGTTACTGGCCCCCGGATGGCCCGTGACGGCCTCGGGATTAGAGGAGATCGTGGATGGCTGGTGAGTGCCAGCCGGTCCGTCGTTGTCGGCCAGCGTCGGTGTCAGTGGGCGGGCCCGGCTGTACCGGTGGCTGTACGGGTCACCTCGCTAATTTCTCGAAATGGGCACGAAGATCGGCAACGAGCGAGGTCATCTGTTCTCCCGCCTCGACGGTGATGAAGACTCGGGCGAGCCATCCGTCGGGTGAGTAGGAGTCCTGGCGAAGGGTGCCGCCTAGAGAGACGTGCCCCTTGCCGTCGTGGCGGGCGGTGATCCGCATGGTGGCGTCCAATGATCGCCAACTTCGTTCACCCTCCCAGCCGCGCCAGTCGTCGGCCAGTTGCTCGAAGAAGATGACGAGGTCCGGCTCCTGGGCGTGAGTCGGCCATGCAAGGTCTACTCCGCGCCGAGCGGTAAGTCCTTGATCATGCAGCTCCACCTGCATCACGACGACGTACCCTTCACCCCACGGGTCTTCTGGTGGATGAAGCACCCACGTGCTCCCTGCGGGTGGATATCCGATGATCAGTGGGGCGTTCATGATGCCGCATCATGGCTGGCGGATCATGGCGTCCTGGTGGCGGCTCGTCGGCTCGGGCACGCCAACGCCAGTGTCACGACTCGTCACTACGCCCGTGCAGCCGACGGGCGAGATGCTGAGGTCGCTGAGTACCTGGACGTGAGCCGGTCGAAGGTGGCGAGGCGATCGGCAACGCAGCGGGCACGCAAGCCATGGAAGGCGGATCAGTGATCGGTGATCATGGCTTTGACCTGGTGCCCCCGGCAGGATTCGAACCTGCGACACACGGTTTAGGAAACCGATGCTCTATCCCCTGAGCTACGAGGGCGCGAGGGCCTAGTCTAGCGACCTGGGGGTTCACCTGGGGTGGCAGGGAGTGGCCCACGTTCACCCACGTCGTCGGAAACCCTGTTCCCGCAGCCCATGACCACCGCCCGACCACATCAACCCCGGTTTTCGACCGGCGGTGGGCCGCGGTGACCAAGATTGGCACGGGTTGACCCAGGGTGGTATCGGCTGGAGAGCACACGCCGCACACATCAGGAAGATCATCCTCGCCCTGGCTTGGTCCGGATCAAGACTGGTTCCGGCGGGTGTCTGGCGAGAGGTCGCGTGCTTGGGCGCGGCGCTGTCCCGGCCGAGTGGCCTTGAGGTCACGGCGAGCTTTTCGTTAGTCTATGGGCATTCTGTCCTATCCCCCTGATTTCGGATGACTTGTGTGGTAGGTCGTAGGTCGCCTCGGACAGTAAATTTTCTTGCTGAAAATTCTCTGAAGATCTCGTTGCGTGAAGGCGTTGGCTGGGCCGGTGGAGAGGTGGGCCCTTGATGCGCGCTTTGGGGCGGTATTCGGCGGCAGGTGTGATCCGATGGCCCGCCTGATGAGTGCGGCCTGTGACCGTCCCTAGTGGAGCTTTGTCGATCATGCTCTTGTGTGGGCGTCGGTGGGGTGTCTAGCGTGTCGATCAATTTCTTGGATCGACGGGGGGCGTTGTGATGCTTGCTGGCCGCCGTGGGGGCACTGCGTTTGACCGTTTTGGGGCGCGGGGGAGGGTCAGGGCGGGAGCCTTGGCGGTCGCGGTGTTGCTGGGGTTGTTGCCGGTGGTGCAGTTACGTGGCCCGGCGGTTGCGGCGGGGCCGGTGTTGGAGCCGGGTGATTCGACGTCGGTGGCGAGTGTGGGGGTGCGGCAGCAGGCGCAGGATCCGGATCCGGATGACGAGGTTACGGTGACTGATCCCCTTCCGGCGGGCACGTTTCCTGAGGGTGGTGAGGCGGTCCTCGACCTTCAGGGTGATGCCGGGGATCGGCAGGCGTTCGGGTTGACGGTCGAACCGGCCGGTGAGGCGCCCGAGGGTGAGGGTGTGGCAGGGCGTGGCCTGGCTGGTGGTGAGGTCGGGTCGGTGCGGGTGCGGTCGTTCGATCGGGCGACGTCGGTGGCGTTGGGTAACGCGGGCCCGTTGTATGCGCTTGACCGTGCGGATGGTTCGGCGGCGGCGGGTGCGGTGCAGGTCGTCGTCGACTATGCGGATTTCGCGCAGGCGTATGGGGGTTCGTTCGCGGATCGGTTGACGTTGGTGCGGTTGCCGGGGTGTGCGGCGACGACGCCTGAGGTGCCGGAGTGTTCGGCGGATCCGGTGTGGGTGTCGGCTACCAATGATCCGTATGCGAAGACGTTGACGGCGGTGGTCGAGGTCGGTGGCGACGCGACGGCCGCCGGTAGTCGGACGGGTGTGTTCGAGGGTTTCGGTCCGGAGTCGGCGGTCGAGTCGACGGGTGTGTATGCGTTGGCGTCGTCGGCGTCGGGTGGGTCGACGGGTTCGTACACGGCCACGGATTTGAAGCCGTCGGGGTCGTGGCAGGTGGGGGAGAGCGCGGGGTCGTTCACGTATTCGTATCCGTTGCCGGAGCCGCCGTTGCCGTACGGGCAGACCCTGGGCTTGGAGTTGTCGTACAGCTCGTCTGTGGTGGATGGGATGACGCACGGGACGAACAACCAGTCGGGTCCGGCGGGGTTGGGGTGGTCGTACTCGCCGGGTTATGTGGAGCGGACGTACAAGCCGTGTCGGACGCATCGGACGGAGATGTGTTGGGAGTCTCCGGATGGTGAGGACGGGGAGTCGGCGACGAATGATGCGGGGGCGTCGCATATCACGATCTCGTTGCAGGGGCAGTCGACGCAGATCGTGAAGACGACGGCGGGTGTGTGGAAGCCGGTCGACGACTTCGGGTGGCGGGTGGAGTTCCTGGCGGGTGGGGCTGAGGACGACGGTTATTGGAAGGTGTGGACGCAGGACGGTACGGAGTACCGGTTCGGGTTCGTGCGGGACTCGGTGTGGAAGATGTCGTTCCTCGGTGACGAGGCGGGGGAGCCCTGCTATGACGTGTATCCGGCGTCGTGTCGGGATCCGTGGCGGTGGAACCTGGATCGGGTTCGTGACGCCAATGAGAACGAAACCTATTTGCACTGGACGCGGGAGACGAACCATTACAAGCGGGCGTTGAGTGGGTCGATCCTGGAGTACGACCGGGGTGGGTATCTGTCGGAGATCGAGTACGCGAAGAACGTGACCGAGGCGGGTGCGGTTCCGGTCGGGCGGGTGGTGTTCGGGTGGGCGCACCGGTGTGTGGAGCGCACCGCCGAGGATGATCCGTTCAACAACACCCCGGCGACGTGTCCGGCGTTGTCGTCGAACCCGAACTCCTACCCGGATGTGCCGGGTGACCTGGTCTGTGGGTCGTCGTCGTGTGGGAACTACACCCAGTCGTTCTTCACCAGCAGGATCCTGGACCGCGTCATCTCCTACCAGTGGAACGCCGGCACCGGAGAGTGGAACAACATCGGCCGGGTGCAGTTGCGGTACAAGGTGTCCAACCCCACCGGCTTGACCGAGCGGGCGTTCGGAGAAATTGTCAATACCTGTGGACGGGTGTTGACGTTGCCTCAGCGCATGCGCGCGGTCTCGTGTAGATGATCGAAGATAATCTGGTCGACTGGGGAGACCCGGTGGCGGTCGGCGTGGGTGAG
>NZ_JAETXL010000121.1:0-439 GCF_016774385.1 Micromonospora fiedleri | reverse complement strand
TGGTCTGCGGAGCTGGCAAGGCTGATGCGCTTTGATCCTCCACTCGAAGAAGGCCGGCTGATCCGTCGCTATAAGCGTTTTCTCGCCGATATCGAGACCGTGAATGGCGAGTTGCTGACCATTCACTGTCCCAATACCGGCTCGATGCTCAACTGCCAGGTCGAGGGCGGGCAGGTCTGGTTCAGTCGCTCCAATGATCCGAAACGCAAGTTGCCTGGTACCTGGGAGATTGGCGAAACGCCCCAGGGGCGCTTGTTCTGCGTGAACACCGGGCGCGCCAACGGCTTGATCGAGGAAGCGTTGCGCGGTGGGGTCATCACCGAGCTGAACGGTTTCACTGCTGTCTCTTATACACATCTGATGTGTATAAGAGACAGATGGTGGTGAGCGCGCCGGCCCAGGTGCTGCGAAAGCGAAACGCGAACAGGTCAGCCAGCGA
>NZ_JAETXL010000120.1:0-439 GCF_016774385.1 Micromonospora fiedleri | reverse complement strand
CTTCGACACCGAGGCCGACGCGTTCGCCGCGCTGCGCGCCGGGGCCAGCGGCTTCCTGCTCAAGAACGTCCCCCCGGAGGAGTTGCTCGCCGCGATCCGGGTCGTCGCCCAGGGCGACTCGGTGATCGCTCCCTCGATCACCCGACGGCTGCTCGACCGGTTCGCCGGTCAACTCGGCACCGCCCCCGGCGAGGATCCCCACCTGGCCCAGCTCACCGAGCGGGAACGGGAGATCCTGCTGCTGGTGGCGCAGGGACTGGCCAACGCCGAGATCGCCGAACGGGTGCACGTCGCCGAGGCGACGGTGAAGACCCACGTCGGGCGGACCCTGGCCAAGCTCCAGCCCCGCGACCGGGTGCAGGCGGTGGTGCCGGCGTACGAGAGCGGGCCGGCCGTGCCCGGGTGGGAGTCCGGGCGTACGTACGTGGGGGGCAGCGAG
>NZ_JAETXL010000119.1:0-440 GCF_016774385.1 Micromonospora fiedleri | reverse complement strand
GCGGGAGGCCTGTGTGTTTTACACATCTCTACTAGCCGCGGTCCTGGGCGAACCGGCCGCCGCAGGTGACCAGGCTCAGCCCGGCGACAGCGCCCGGGCCATACACCAGGGCGGTGGGAAAACCGTCCTGCGGGTACGCCACGACACCGTCGACGGCGAAGCGGACCACTGTCGCGTCGGCCCGGGCGATGTGGACGGTGTCGCCGGGACGCAACCGCCCCAGGTCGAAGAAGACAGCCGGCCCGACCGGAGAAGCGACATGGCCCACCAGCACCGCGTTGCCCATCTCACCGGTGCCGACACCGGGGGAGTACCAACCGGCCACCCCAGGTCCGTCCGACGGGGGCACCCCCACGCCCCCGGCCGGCCCCGCCGCCCCACGCGGCGATGGCGCGCGTGCGCCGACGCGCGCTCTCGCGAGCCCGCCCGCGGCCGCCGCC
>NZ_JAETXL010000118.1:0-442 GCF_016774385.1 Micromonospora fiedleri | reverse complement strand
CGGGGCAGAATACCCGCCGGGGCATTGACGCCGACACCGTGTGCGGAGGAGTGGGAACATTGCAGCGGCCGGACTGGGCACCCGAGACGCTCGATGTCGAGCGGCCCAGCGTCGCTCGGATGTACGACTACTACCTCGGCGGGTCGCACAACTTCGCGGTGGACCGGGCGGCGGCCCAGGCGATGGTGGGCGCGGTTCCGGAGGCTCCGCTGATGGCCCAGGCCAACCGCGCCTTCCTGCGCCGGGCCGTGCAGTTCCTCAACGAGGCGGGGAACCGCCAGTTCCTGGACATCGGTTCGGGCATCCCGACCGTCGGCAACGTGCACGAGATCGCCCAGCGGCACGCCCCCGACTCCCGGGTGGGCTACGTCGATGGGGACCCGGGCGCGGTGGCGCACAGCCGGGAGGACCTGGCCGGCAACGAGAGCGCCACGGGCGGCCA
>NZ_JAETXL010000117.1:0-442 GCF_016774385.1 Micromonospora fiedleri | reverse complement strand
ATGGCCCTGGGCCAGCTGCCCCGGACACAAGGGGGGCAGGAGGTGCGCACGGTGGCCGGGCCGGAGGGCGTCGACGACTACTGGCGCAGCACCGTGGGCGCGGGAGGGGCGGTGCCGGTGCTGCTCGACGTCCGTCCCGAGCCGACCGATCTGCGCCTGCTCGACACCTGGGACGTGACCTTCGCCGGGTTCGCCGGCGACCCGGTCCGCGCCTGGTACACCCGGCCGGCCGGGGTGGACGAGCCGCTACCGGTGGTGATCGAGTACATCGGCTACGGGCGCGGTCGGGGCACCCCGCACGAGCGGCTGACCTGGCCCGTCGCCGGGTACGCCCACCTGCTCATGCACGCCCGGGGGCAGTCCGGCCAGTACGGCGTCGTCCACACGGCCGACCCGCCCGGCAGCGCCCCCGGTCGTCCGGCGCCGGTTACCCCGGGCCAGC
>NZ_JAETXL010000116.1:0-443 GCF_016774385.1 Micromonospora fiedleri | reverse complement strand
GGAGATGGGTAGAAGGGACCACCACTACACAAGGCGGTAACAGGGTGCCCGTGATGTCCCGCATGGGGGGGTGAGGGTGGGGCGGACGCCGTGGCGGGTCAGGTCGGGCAGCCAGGCGGTCACGGCGGCGCGTACCTGCGCGTCGGCGGCGACCTCGGGCGGGACGACCTCGTCGAGGGCGAGCACCGCGTCGACCGCCCCGGCCGGGGTCTGCGGCGCGTCGGCCAGGGCGGCCCGGATACGGGCCGCGAGCGGGTCGTCGAGCGGCAGCGTACGACCGTCGTCGGCGGTGCCCTGGGCGAACCGGATCCAGGCGGCGAGCACCAGCGCCGCCCAGTGCGCCGACCGGCCCCCGGCACGCAGGTCGGCGATGGTGTGCAGGATCCGCTGCGGCAGCTTCTGCGAGCCGTCCATCGCCACCTGCAGGGTGCGGTGCCGGATCG
>NZ_JAETXL010000115.1:0-443 GCF_016774385.1 Micromonospora fiedleri | reverse complement strand
GGGCATCCGCATAAGCGAATACACGGCCCTGGAGCATGCGGTCCGGCGACAAGCCAACACCTGGGACCATGTTGCTTGGCCCGAATGCCGCTTGCTCGACTTCAGCGAAGTAGTTCAGCGGATTACGGTTGAGCTCAAGCTCACCCACTTCGATCAGAGGAAACTCTTTCTGCGACCAGGTCTTGGTCACGTCGAAAGGATTCTCGTAATGAGCAGCCGCTTGGGCTTCAGTCATGATCTGAATGCAAACGCGCCATTTCGGGAAGTCTGCGCGCTCGATCGCTTCAAACAGGTCACGCTGGGCGTAATCTGGATCGGTACCGGCCAGGCGTGCAGCATCTGCTGGCGCGAGGTTCTTGATCCCTTGTCGGGTTTTGTAATGCCACTTCACCCCTGTCTCTTATACACATCTAGATGTGTATAAGAGACAGCGCCTGCACCCT
>NZ_JAETXL010000114.1:0-443 GCF_016774385.1 Micromonospora fiedleri | reverse complement strand
GAGGCGGCGGCGGCGACGATCCATGCCGGGGCGCGTGGGCTGATCCAGGGCATCGACCATGACCTGACCAGCGCGGTCGCCAAGGCGCTGCTGCTGCTGGCCGCACCGGACCGGGCCAACCGACACCGGATCGCCGACCCGGCGCGGGACACCGCGGCGGTGGGCGGCCAGCGGCCGGCACCCAACGGTCGGCCCACCGGCGACAGCTCCCCGACCTGGACGGCAACGGACGCGGCCGGCAGCCCCGCGATGGTGCCGGTGCAGCGCGGCGAGGATCCGGCCGAGCCGGACGCCGAGGAGGAGAAGGGCGCCGCCGCCAGGCCGCCCCGCGCCGACCGGTCCACTATCTGTCTCCTATACCACTCTAGACGTCTCTAAGACACACCAGTCCGGCTCCGCGTCAAGGCGGACACGCCACTGCCTCCTGAACAAGAGGACACCGG
>NZ_JAETXL010000113.1:0-444 GCF_016774385.1 Micromonospora fiedleri | reverse complement strand
GTATAAAAGAACGGGGAGGGAGGTGATGGCGGCCCGGCGATACGCGTGGGCAGGCGGTCGGTGCGCGCGTTCGGCCCCGCCGCTCTCGGTGGTCGGCGAGCAGCCGATTGGCTCGGTGCGCGGCCGGCGGGCTGACCGGCTCCGCCGCCCAGTCGGCCAGCACGGCGGCCATCCCGTCGACCAGGGGCCGGCCCACCCGGGTCAGTCGCCGCTGCGCGGCCAGCACCCGTACGGTGTCGTCGGCGGCCCGGCTCCACCGGGCGAACTCGACCTCGGCGCGGTATCGGGCCGCACCGTCGACCGTCACCCGCGCCTGCCGACGCCAGAACCCCGCCACCCCCAGATGGGCGTACACCCCGTGCAGCAGGCCCTCCAACGGCCGGGGGTCGGTGCGCCACGGCGTGAAGAACAGCTCGGGTGGGCCCGGTTCCAGCAGGGCGAACA
>NZ_JAETXL010000011.1:0-209856 GCF_016774385.1 Micromonospora fiedleri | reverse complement strand
GAGATCGAGGAGATTCGGGAGCCGGGTGTCCTGGCGATGACGGTCGCCGCTGATTCGGTGCTGTTGTCGGAGGATGGGTCGACGTTGCTGGTTCGTCAGTTCACTGGTGAGTTGCCGACGGTGACGGTCACCGACACCCGTACGCCGGACGAGGTGCCTGCGGGTGCGGCGTGGGCGGTGTTGGGTAGCGCGACCGATTTTGTCGGTGACGCGGATCAGGCGCCGATCGGTGCCGGGCATCTGGGTTGGAAGCCGAGGCTGATCGATGGTGGGGACACCGGTCTGGTCAGTGAGGGTGAAGAGGTCGTCACGGTGTTGGACGAGCCGACGCAGCCGGGTAACAACGTGGGTCTGGTGGACCAGGAGTTGCTGGTGTCGACTTTCGATTCGGGTGCGGTGACTCCTGGTGAGTACACGGTTGATGCGGATCTGTTCCTGCGGACTCCGGCGGATGTCGAGGCTGGTGCGTACACCTCGACGCTGACCCTGTCCCTGTTCGAGTAAGGAACCGACGGTGCGGGCCACCCCCGACGGGGTGGCCCGCACCCCGGTGCTACGACACCTGCCGCCGGTGCCGTACGGCCGACATCGGGGCGGCTTCGCCCGGGTCCCGACACGGCCCGGAGCAGCGCCCGCCATGATGAGACGGTGAAAATCCTGTCCATCCAGTCCTCGGTCGCCTACGGCTACGTCGGCAACTCCGCCGCCGTGTTCCCGCTGCAACGACTCGGGCACGAGGTCTGGCCGGTACTGACCGTGCACTTCTCCAACCACACCGGGTACGGCGCGTGGCGCGGCCCGCTGCTGGCACCGGCCGACGTCGCCCAGGTGATCGCCGGCATCGCCGACCGGGGCGTCCTCGGTGACGCCGACGCGATCCTCTCCGGCTACCAGGGCGACCCGGCGATGGGCGCGGTGATCCTCGACGCGGTGAGCCTGGTCAAGACCGCCAACCCGGACGCCGTCTACTGCTGCGACCCGGTGATGGGTGACGTGGGCCGGGGCATGTTCGTCCGGCCGGGTATCCCGGAGTACCTGCGCGACGTGGTGGTGCCCCGAGCCGACATCGTCACCCCGAACCAGTTCGAGCTGGAGTTCCTCGCCGGCCGCCGGACCGACTCGGTGGTGGATCTGCTGGCCGCCGTCGACATCGTCCGGGCGAGCGGGCCACGGCACGTCCTGGTCACCAGCGTGCTGCACGGCGCCGTACCGGCGGGATCGCTGGACGTGGTGGCGGTCTCCGACGAGGGCGCCTGGGCGGTGACCACCCCGCTGCTGCCGATCAACCCGAACGGCGGCGGCGACGTCACCGCCGCGCTCTACCTCGCGCACCTTCGGATCAGCGGCTCGCCGGCCATCGCTCTGGAACGGACCACCGCCTCGATCTTCGCTGTGCTGGAGGCCACCCTGGCCGCCGGCACCCGCGAACTCCAGCTGATCGCCGCCCAGGAGGCGATCGCCCACCCGCCGAACCGGTTCCCGGCCCGCCGCCTGCGCTAGACCGACCGCGACGCACCGCGGCCGAACCGCGACGCACCGCGCTGGACCTGTCGCGCCGGGAGGTGCGCTGCTCAGGCCGGAGGCCACCGCCCCGGGATGGGGAGGTGGCCTCCGGATCGTTCGAGCGGTCCGGCCGCCACCGTCCCGACCAGCCGCGTGGGGGTCACCACGGCGAGCCGGCCAGGGACGATGGCGGCCGATCCGGTACTAGCCGGCGCGGCAGGAGGACAGCACGCCCACCAGGCCGACGCCCGGGTTCTTCAGCGGCAGCTTGGTCGACGCGGCCGGGCAACGCGGCACGGACACGTCGTAGATGCCGCGGCCGAACGTGGCGGCGGTCAGCTGCCGGCTCGGCTCGTGGTAGCGCAGGTACATCACCGGCGCCTGCGGCAGGTTCTTACCGAGCGCGGCCCACTCCCCGCCGTTCCAGCCGGAGAGGAAGACACCGACGTCGGTGCCGACCATCAGCAGACCGTCCTTGCTCGGGATGATCGAGTTGACCGGCGCGTCCGGCAGGCCCTGGCCGATGTCGATCCAGTTCAGCCCACCGTCGCGGGTCATCATCACGTGCGCCCGGCTGCTGCCCGAACGGAAGCCGGAGAACGTCGCGTACGCGATGTTGGCGTCCTTCGGGTTGACCGCGATCCGGGTGACCCAGGTGCCCGGCAGCTTGGCCTGGTCGACCTCGTTCCAGGTGGCGCCGAGGTCACGGGTCCACCAGACCTTGCCCTCGTCGGTGCCCACGTACAGGGTGTTGCTGTCGCTGGGCGCGACGGCGACCGTGGTGATCGTGCCCCACGGGTAGCCGGACGGGTCGTTCGGGCCACCGTTGGTCAGGTCGGGGCTGATCGGGGTCCAGGTACGACCGTTGTCCGTCGACCGGTTCACGATGTTGCCGGCGTAGTACATGACGTTCGGGTCGTTCGGGTCGAACAGCAGCGGGGTGAGCCAGTTGCGCCGCTGCGAGGTGGTCTGGCCGGTACCGATGTTCTGACGCGGCGTGCCACCGGCGTTCTCCGACCGGTAGCAGGCACCGTACTGGCTGCACCCGAAGACGATGTTCGGGTTCTCCGGGTGGATGATGGTCTGCAGACCGTCACCACAGCCGATGGGGTTCCACGGGCCGAGGCGGCCGTTGTAGCCACGGTTGCACCCGTTGTCCTGGGCGCCGGCGACCTTCAGGCTCGGGTCGGTCTCGGCGACGTCGACCGTGTAGAACTGGGTGTACCGCTCGTCGGTGGCCTTCACCCAGCCGGCCGCGCCATTCTGCTCCGAGCGGTAGACGCCACCGTCGTTACCGAGGTAGACCCGGCCCGGCACCTTCGGGTCCCAGCGCATGACGTGCTGGTCGGCGTGCGGCCCGCGCACCGAGGAGAAGCTCTGCGCGCCGTTGGTGGAGCGCATCAGGTTGACGCCCATCAGGTACAGGTGGTCGGCGTCGGTCGGGTCGACCCAGATCTTGCCGAACCACCAGCTGAAGGTCGACTGCGAGGCCTGGTTCGCGTTGACCGGCATCAGCGTCCAGCTGTCGCCACCGTCGTCCGAGCGGTAGAACGCCCGGAACGGGCCGATGGCGGTGCCCACGTACGCGTAGAGACGCTGCGGGTTGTTCGGCGCCACGGCCAGGCCCCAGCGGCCCTGGTCGGCGTCGGTCGGCAGACCGTTGGTCATCCGCTGCCAGTTCTCGCCGCCGTCGTCGGAGCGCCAGAGGCTGGAACCGGGGCCACCGTAGGTGCGCTGGTGCGGCTCCCGCAGGTGGTCCCACATCGCGGCGTACACCCGGTTGGGGTTGCTCGGGTCGATGATGACCTCGGTGGCGCCGGTGCGGGCGTTCGGCGGGGCGAGGACCTGCCGCCAGTTGTCACCGCCGTCCTCACTGAGGTAGACGCCGCGCTCGCCGCCGGGGACGAACAGGTTGCCGGTGGCCGCCGCGAAGATCCGGTCCTCGTTGGTCGGGTCGATGGACAGCCGGCCGATGGCGTGGCTGTCGGTCAGACCGACCCGCTTCCAGGAGGCGCCACGGTCGGTGGAGCGGTAGATGCCGTCACCGCCGAAGGTGATGGAACCACCGCCGGGCTGGGCCTCACCGCTACCGGCGAACAGGACGCCGTCGCTGGTCATGGCCAGCGCACCGATGGGCTGGGACCAGCTGTCCGGCCAGGCCGGGGTGAAGGTGTCACCGGCGTCGCTGGACTTCCACACACCACCGGAGGCGGCGGCGATGAACAGCTGGTCCGGCACCTGCGGGTCGACGGCGATGTCGACGACCCGGCCACCGATGTTCAGCGGCCCGAAGAAGTCCCACTGGCGCTCCGCCAAATGCCGGTAGACGCTCTTGGTGCGGGCGGCGACCTGGTTGGCCTGGCCCCGGGCGTTGGCGTACTTGATGGCCGACAGGTTGGTGCTGCCGTCACTCATCCGCTGGGCGGTCATCCACTCGTCCGGCACCTCCATCGGGCCGGTGGGCAGGTTGGTGGCCAGCGACGGTGCAGCGGGGGGTGGGCTGGACGACGCGGCCAACGCGACTGTGGCGAGTAGCCCGACCACAGCTGTCGCCGCCAGTCCGCGATAGTGTCTCGCGAACGTAAGTTTCATGGGGGTCTCTCCTGATCCGGACGCGAACGGTCCTTCCTGCGCACGCTAGAGCGCTGGTCGGTGCACGTCACCGATCAACTGTCGGGGAAACACCCGGTCCGGTTAGGACACATGTCGAGGCGGGTCATCCGCCGCTGCGGAACTCGGGCAGACCGGCGTCCTCGGAGTCCGGCCCGACCACGACGGTCAGGCTGGAACCGTCGGCACACAGCGCCGAGGCCCGCAGATACATCCGCCGCGCCTCGGTCCGGGCCAGCACCTCGGTCTCGAAGACCTCGTCCTCGACGCGCAGCACGTCGAGGTCCGTACGCTGCTCGTAGTGCGCGCGAACGTCCAGTGGCGACATCCGCAGCGTCGCCTCCACGGTGGTCAGCACGCCCTGCTGCACCACGGCGGTGACCCGGGAACCCTCGGGCAGGGCCAGACCCGGCACGTCGGCGTCGACCTCCGGGTCGTCGTCGATCGGCACCCGGTCGCAGCTGGGCAGGTTCGCCAACAGGTCACGCCCGCCCCCGGACGGTGCCGCCGAGCCGTCACCACAGGCGGCCAGCAGCGGGAGGACGACGACGGTGGCGGCCAGTACCCGCAATCTCATCGCAGCAGGATGCCAGCTCATCGCAGCACCCGCCAGCGTCGTACGGCCAGCAGCAGCACGATGATGATCACGGCAGTGATCAGCATCAACAGGATGGTGACGAGTGAGCCGTACGCGAAGCCGGAGAACTCGAAGACCTGGTCGAAGATGTACACCGGCAGGTACAGGGTGGCGTTGGCGGGTCGGCCGTCGGTGAGCACGTACGCCGGCACGAAGTTGACCTGGAGGGTGAGGATGATGTCCCGCACCGCCAGCAGCACCAGCACCGGGGCGAGCAGCGGCAGGGTGAGCCGACGCAGTTGACCGAACGGGCCGCAGCCCTCCAACGCGGCCGCCTCGTACAGCCGCCCGTTGAGCAGCCGGCGGGCGGCGAGCACCACCACGAAGCCCTCGCCGATGGGGAAGGCCAGCATCAACACCACCCCGATGCGGGCCGTGCTCGGGTCGGCCAGCCAGTTGTAGCCCTGGTGACCGAACAGCCCGAGAAGTTGGTTCAGCGGACCGTACAGCGGGTTGAGCACCCACAGGAACAGCACCGCCAGGGCCACGTCGGGGATGACTGTGGGCAGGTAGACGGCGGTGCGGAACCAGCGGCCACCCGGACGGGGCGCGGCGAGCAGCAGACCGAGCCCCACCGCGGCGACGAACCGTACCGGCACGGCGAGCGCCACGTGGAACAGGGAGGCCTCCAGGCTGTCGAGCAGGAACCGGTCGTGGAGCATCCGGCGGATGTTGTCCAGCCCGATGAACTGCGGGTCCCGGGTCAGGCCGGTGTGGTCGGTGAACGCGTACCCGAGGTTGAGCAGCGCCGGCACCGCGACCAGCAGCGCCACCGCGATGGCGTACGGGGCGAGGAACGCCCAACCGGTCAGGGGCCGCCGGGGACGGCTCATCGTCGCCGGCCGGTGGTCGCGTCGAACCGGTGCAGCCGATCGGCGCGCAGCCGCACCTCGTCTCCGGGGGCCACGCCGGGGCGCGGGCCGGTGCGCACGATCAGCCGGGTGCCGTCCGGGCAGCGGGTCGACAGGTTCGCCTCGCTGCCCAGCGACTCCACCGCCTCGACGGTGGCGGTGACCGGCCCGGCGTCGTCGAGGGCCAGGTCCTCCGGCCGTACGCCGATGGTCAGGGTGGCGTCGCCGCCGAGCACCCCGCCGCCGGGCACCAGGTTCATCGGCGGACTGCCGAGGAACCCGGCGACGAACGTGTCGGCCGGCTCGTCGTACACCTGCTGGGGTGGGCCGACCTGGCGAATCTGCCCGTCGGCCAGCACCACCACCCGGTCGCCGAGGGTCATCGCCTCGTGCTGGTCGTGGGTGACGTGGATGGTGGTGGTGCGCAGTTCCCGGTGCAGGGCCAGCAGGTCGGTGCGGGTGGCGAAGCGCAGCGGACCGTCCAGGCTGGCCAGTGGCTCGTCGAGCAGGTAGACGCTCGGGTCGCGCAACAACGCCCGGGCCAGCGCCACCCGTTGACGCTGGCCGCCGGACATCTGGTCGGGGTAGCGGTCCAGCAGGTCGTCGATGCCGAGCCGCTGCGCGGCGGCCCGGGCCCGCTGCTCCGCCTCAGCCCGGCGCACGTTGCGCACCCGCAGCCCGAAGGTGAGGTTGCCCAGCACGGTCAGGTGCGGAAAGAGCGCGTAGTCCTGAAAGACCATCGCCACCGCGCGCCGGGGCGGCGGGACCGTGGCGACGTCGACGTCGTCGACCAGGATCCGGCCGCTGTCGGGCCGGTCCAGCCCGGCGATCAGCCGCAGGATCGTCGACTTGCCGGACCCGGAAGGGCCGACCAGGGTGATCAACTCACCGGCCGCCACCTCCAGATCCACGCGATCGACGGCGGGCTTGCCGGCGTACGAACGGGTCAGGGCCTCCAGGCGGATGACGCCTCTCATTTGCCCACCGAGAACAGCGGACGGACCCGGTCCTCCAGTTGGCGCAGCCCGTCCTCGCGGTCGATGCGGCCGTAGAAGACCTCGGCCAGCAGGCTGTTGCCCTCCTTCTCCACCCGCGACCAGCTGCCGGTGCGCGGGGTGGCCCGCAGGTACGGTTCCGCGTCGAGGAACACCTGCGAGGACCGGGGCGCCTTGGACGGGTCGAGGAAGGCGGGGGAGTTCGCCACCTCCAGCCGCGACGGCACCGTACGACCCGACTCGGCGAGGGTGCGCTGCCCGGCGTCGCCCATCGCGTACTCGATGAAGCGCCACGCCGGGCCGTGGTCGGCCAGGCCGGCGCTCATGCAGTACGCGTCGCTGTGCAGGATCGACGCCGGCCTCCCGCCCGGTGCCACCGGCAGCGGCGCGACGTCCCAGGTGAAGTCGGTGATGGTGCGCAGGGTGGGCACGGCGACCCGGCTGTTGAGGTACATGCCGAGGGTGCCGCGCAGGAACCGGGCCTCACTGGACTCGCTCTGCTCCTCGGCGTCCGGCGGCACCACCCCGTGGCGCGACTGGAGGTCGAGGAACCAGTCGACGGCCGCCCGGGAGGACGGGTTGTCGGTGAGGGTCAACCGGTTCGGCTTGTCCGGATCGTCGACCAGCTCACCACCGTTGGACCAGACGAACGGGGCGAGCCGGGGCAGCGACGGGTCGACACCGACGCCGTACCGGCCGTCGCGGGTCAACGCCTTCGCCGCGGCGAGGAAGTCGTCCCAGGTCCAACCCGCGGTCGGGGCGGGAATGCCGGCGGCGGTGAACAGGTCGACGTTGTAGTAGACGACGAGCGAGGACAGGTTCTGCGGCAGGCAGGTCAACTCCCGACCGTCGAACCGGAAGGCGTCCAGGGCCCGCGGGCTGAAGTCGCTCTCCCGGATCTCCTCGCTGGAGTCCAGGTACGACTGCACCGGCTCGATCACCCCCTGCGCGGCGAACTGGCCGTAGCGGCGGTAGTTGAGCAGGAACACGTCCGGCGGCTGGCCCCCGGCGAACGAGGTGGTCAACCGCGCCATCAGTTCGTCCTGGGTGGCCACGGGGGAGAGGGTGACCGGGATGTCGGGGTGGGCGGTGGTGAAGCCGGCGACCAGGTCCCGGTAGCCGGCGATCTCCTCGGCGTCACCGAACAGCACCACGGTGATGCCGTCGTCGTCCGTCGCCTTGTCACCGGACGAGCATCCGGTGCCGACCAGCAGCACCGTCAGCAGGGTGGCGCAGGCGCGCCGCCAGAGGGAGGTCATCGGCTTCCTTTCGAGCGAAGCGCCGCCAGTGGATCGTCGGCCAGCAGGACCCGCTGGGCGAGCAGAAACACAAGTACGCACGGCGCGGTGGCGATCACGCTGCCGGCCATCAGCAGCGGCCAGTCCGTCGGGTTGAGCAGCAGCAGGAACCGCAGCCCCAACGGCCAGGTGTAGCGGTCGCCGCTGGTCAGATAGAGCAGCGGGTCGATGAAGTTGGACCAGTGGAAGGTGAAGGCGAGCACCGCCACGGCCAGCGTCGCCGGTTTGACCTGTGGCATCGCCAGCCGTCGCCAGATGGTCAGCCATCCGGCGCCCTCCAGCCGGGCGGCCTGCAACTGGCTGTCCGGTATGCCGCCGAAGCTCCAGGCGTACAGCAGGATCAGGAACGGGCTGACGGCCAGCGCCGCCGGCGCCAGCAGCGGCAGGTACGTGTCGACCGCGCCGAAGAGCCGGAACACCTCGAACCGGGTGGCCCACACGGCGGTGACCGGCACCAGCAGCACGACCAGTAGCGCGAGCAGCGCCCGGCGGCGCGCGGTCCCGGACAGCAGCCGCAGCCCGAATCCGGTCAGCGCGGCCACCAGCACGGTCAGCGGTACGGCCAGCGCCACCACCAGCGCTGAGTTGGCCAGGTACCGGGCCAGCGGCACCAGTTCCGGCAGCCGGGTGTACGCGGCGGTGGTGGGATCGGCCGGCCACAGTTCCAGGGTCCGTGGCGGTGGGGAACCGGCCGGTCGCAGCGAGCCGACCAGCATGAACCACAGTGGCGCGACGAAAATCGCCGCGAAGATGGCGGGCACGACGAACCGCCCGAGCCATCGCCCGACCACCGCGCCACCCCCTGCTTTCCGGACCCCTCGGCCGAACCTAGGGATCGGCCCGCCATCGGTCATCGGGCACCTGTCGAAGATCTCGGAGCCGGGTTGCTACGTGTGTCGCAGATGGTCTACTCCTCGGGCCGATGCTGCCCGGTGAGCCGGGCCAGCTTGAGCCCCAGATGCAGGCAGAGTCGCTCGTCGCCGTCCTTGAGGTCGGTGTCGGCGAGTTCCTCGATCCGTTGCAGTCGGTAGTAGAGGGTGGTGCGGTGCAGCCGCAGCCGCGCGGCCGTGGCGTGCGCGTTGCCGGCCTGGTCCAGGTACCGCTCAAGTGTGGTCAGCAGGACCTGACTGCCCGGGGTGGCCAGCAGCCGGGCCAGCCCGGGATGCACGTCGGCCACCGTGAGCTGCTGGTCGCCGAGTCGGGCCAGCGCCCGGTAGCTGCCCAAGCCGGACCAGAAGACGACCCGGCCCAGCGCGGGCAGTTGCGCACCGACCCGTGCCGCGTGCAAAGCCTCGATGTACGACTCGGCGGCGTCGGCCAGCCGCGCCCGCGTCTGACCGACGCCGACCACGGTACGTTCCACCGAGCCGAGTGCGCGGGTGACGTGTTGCAGGTCCTCGTCGAGTTGGCGGGCGGCGATCTCGGGCGCGGGCCGTCCGGCGACCGGCTCGGCCGGTAGCAGCAGTACGCCGTGGTCGTGGCGGATCAGATGCAGGGCCTCCCTGATGCCGGCCCGTCGGCGGGCGGCCACCAGCGCCTGTTCCAGCGCGATCCGGGCCAACTCGTCCGGCTGCCGCTGCGCGGGTGCGACCAGCCGTGCCACGAGCGCCGTCCGGGGCCCGTCGGCGGCGATCATCCCCGCCTCCAGCAGGGCACGGGCCGCCTGGTCGCGGGTCTCCGGGCTGTCGGCGAGCAGCGTACGGGCCGCCTCGGTCTCCCGTTGCGCGGCCAGTTCGCCGAGCAGGTTCTCCCGGTACAGCGCCAGGGAGAGTTCCTTGAGCAGCCCCGTGGCGGTCAGGTCGACGTCGGTCATGGTGCCGTCGGGATCGATGAACCAGACGTAGCCGAGTAGCAGTTCGTGGTGCCGTACCGGCACGCACAACCGGGGCAGCATGCCCAGGTCCGGCCGGGCAGGAGTGCGTACCGGCCCGCGTGCGTCGGCCAGGCCGAGGTCACGTACCCAGGCGACGACCTCCGGGCTGCTCTGCCGGCGCAGGATCGATGCCCGGCGGACCTCGTCGGTCAGCCCGTTCTGCTCGCTGTACACGACGACCCGTTGCCGACGGTCCTCGATCAGTGCGGGACGTCCGGCGTGGGCGGCGACGGCGTCGACGATGCGTTGCAGTTCGCCCCGCACCAGCCCCCCTCTCACGTTGTGGATCCCTGGCGGGCGGCAGAACCGCCCCGCGCGCCGCCGCCATGATCAGAATCCTGTCTACACCCGGGATAGGCGTACAACCAGGTTGGTTCGTTACAGTCACGCGGATCATTCTCGCGTTGCCTGTCACATAAGCTGGCCCGTGATGAGCCGACCACCGAGCCGTGCTCCCGGCGACCTGCGGGTTCACCTGCGACGGGCACGCGATCACATGGACCGCCACTACACCGAGGCGCTGGACCTTGCCGCCGTCGCGGCCGTCGCAGGCATCAGCAAATATCACTTCCATCGATTGTTCACCATCACGTACGGGCTCTCACCGGCCGCGTACCTGTCGCAACGGCGCATCGAGCGGGCCCAGGACCTGTTGCGGGCCACCAACCTCACCGTGACCGAGGTCTGCTATGCGGTCGGCTTCGCCAGCCTCGGCTCGTTCAGCAGCCGGTTCCGCGAACTCGTCGGCGAGTCACCCAGCGAGTTCCAGCGCCGGTGGGCGCAGGCCGGCACCCCGCACATCCCGGGCTGTTTCGTGTTCATGTGGGGGCTCGCCGAGCGACGCGACGACGCCGCAAGCTAGGAGAAGCCGCCACGGCGCCGACAGGGCCTAGCCTGGCCCTCATGATTACGAACGTCTCGCTGACCAGCGTTTTCGTCAAGGACATCGACGCCGCCAAGGCGTTCTACATCGACGTGCTCGGCTTCGTCGAGCGCACCGACATCACCATCGGCGACGGGTCCTACCGCTGGTGCACCGTCGGCCACCCCGGCCAACCGGAGTTGGAGGTGCACCTGCAACTTCCCGGGCCACCGCTGTCGCCGGAGGTGGCCGAGTTGTTCGCCCGGGCGCGCGACGAGGGCAGTCTGTTCGCCCTCGGTCTGGCTGTCGACGACTGCCGCAAGACCTACGACGACCTGCGGGCCAAGGGCGTGGAGTTCCTCCAGGAACCGGCGGACCGCCCGTACGGGGTGGAGGCCGTGGCCCGCGACAACTCCGGCAACTGGCTGGTCCTGGTCGAGCACAAGGAGTTCAGCCCGGCCGACTTCGACTGACCGACGCCCGTCGCCGACCGCCTCGCTGCCTCGCCCGGCGATCCGTACCGTCGGGCGGGGTGGGTCGCCACCGGTCAGGACGGCACGCGCGCGGATGCCGACAGCGGTCGACCTCAATACGCTGTCCGACATGCGGGTGTTCGACATGATCGTCGATGAGCGGCACCGGGCCGCCGACCTCCTGGACGGGCTGACGGCCGAACAACTGCGCCAGCCGAGTCTCTGTGCTGGCTGGACGGTGCACGACGTCGCCGCCCACCTCACCACGTACCTGCGCTTCGGCCAACTGAAGATCTACGCCGCGATCGTCACCACCGGCGCCGATTTCGACCGGTTCAATCTCCGGCTGACCCGCCGCGCCGCCCGCCTGCCGATCGAGGAGATCGTGGCGACGCTGCGGCGGTACGCCGCCTCCCGCACCACCATCCCGCGCTCCGGCTACGACCCGGTCCTGACCGACGTGCTGCTGCACGACCTGGACATGCGGGTTCCCCTGAACATCGCCCGCGACACCCCGGAGGAACGACTCCGGGTGGCGTTCCGCCACCTGACCGACCGGCCGTCACCCGGGTACACGATGGGCGACCGGCTGCACGGTCTGCGACTGGAGGCGACCGACACCGGATGGACGCACGGCAGCGGCCCGGTGGTACGCGGTCGCGCCGAAGCCCTGTTGCTCGGCATCGCCGGCCGGCCGTGGGCCTTCGACCAGTTGGCCGGCGACGGGCTGGCGCTGCTGCGGGAGCGGGTGCGGGCCCGGACCCGGCCGGGAACGATCCGCCGCCTGATGGCACCACTGCGGGTGCTCGCCAGCCCGCCACCACGAGACCGACGATCCCGCGACGCCGGGGCGCCCGGAGCGCGGTGAGCACCGCCGTCGACTGACCTCAGCGGACGGTGGAAGCTCAGACGGTGTTGCGGTAGCCGACGCTGATGACCCGGCGGGCCGTCTCGTCGTAGAACTTCGGATCACTCGGGGCGAAGGTGCCGAGACCGTCGACGTACCGGTTGACCATGCAGAAGGCCGCCGCGATCAGGACGGTGTCGTGGATCTCTTCGTCGGTGGCACCCTCGGTGCGGGCCGCCTCGACGAGTTCGGTGGTGACGTCGCGTCCGCTGCGCTGCACCGCGCCGGCGATGTGCAGCAGGGCGCGCAGCTTGGCGGAGATCGGTGCCGTGTCCAGGTCGGCGCGTACCTGGTCGACCAGGGACATGCCCTCGTCGAGCAGCGCGGCGGCGAACGCCGAATGCGCCGAGCAGCAGTAGGTGCACTCGTTCAGGCCCGAGACGTACGCGGCGATCAACTCGCGGTCGGCCGTCGGCAGGCTCAGTGGCCCACGCAGCAGGGTCTCCGCCAGTTCCAGCATCGGCTTGCCGGTGACCGGGCGGTACTTCAACGGCCCCCGTACCCCGGGAAACTCGGTTTCGTCCACACCCAGGTCGATATGTGCCATGACGTCATGCCCTCATTCGGTCGGCGAGTCGACAACGATGGCCGGTACGGCTCAGCGGTCCAGCACCGGTAGGTAGCCGTGGGTGGCGATCCGTTCGGACGCCTGCGCGTACCACCCTGGGTCGGCTGCCGGTAGGGTGCCGAGGCCGTCGACGTACCGGTTGAACATGCAGAAGGCCGCTGCGATCAGCACCGTGTCGTGGATCTCGAGGTCGGTGGCGCCTTCCGTGCGCGCGGCCTCGACCAGGTCGGCGGTGACGTCGCGTCCGCTGACCTGAACGGCGGCGGCGATACGCAGCAGGGCGCGCAGCTTCGCGGAGATCGGAGCGTGGTCCGGGTCGGCGTGAACCTGGTCGACCAGGGGCATGCCCTCGTCGAGTTGTGCCGCCGCGTAGGCCGAGTGCGCCGAGCAGCAGTAGGTGCACTCGTTGCGGCCGGAGACGTACGCGGCGATCAGTTCCCGTTCCCCTGCGGTGAGGGAGTGTGGTCCGCGCAGCAGCACCTCGACCAGGTCGAGCAACGGTCGGCCGGTCTCCGGTCGGAAGCGCAGCGGCCCACGGATGCCGGGGAACTCGGACTCCTGCACCCCCAGATCGATGTGTGCGATCGTGTCACTCTCCTCGACGTCGAAGCGAATCCATAGAACCTAGTGAATTACCTTCGGCCCCTCAAGGGGCTGACTGTCCTCTGTCGGAAGCTGTCCACTGCGGACCTTGCGGTGCTGGCGGCGGTCGACCAGTCGCAGCGACCAGCCCGTCATGGCGGTGGTGACGAGGGCCATGACGACGAGCGCGAGGTACAGCTGCCCGGTCACGATGCCGGCGGCGTGTCCGGCCTGCAGTAGCGCGATCTCGGTGAGGCCGCGGGCGTTGAGCAGCACTCCGATCCGCTGCGCGGTGTGTGGCGTCTCGCCGGCCAGGCGGGCGCCGACGTAGCTGCCGACGGTCTTGCCGATCACGGCGAGGGCGGTCGCCACGGTGATCGCCAACCACGGTACGGCCGTGGCCCCGGTGGACCAGACGGTGAGGCCGGTGGCGACGAAGAACGCCGGCAGCAGCGCGGTGCCGAGACGGTTGATTCGGGTGACGGCTGCCGCCGCCCAGGGTTGCTTTGCCGGCAGGCACAGCCCGACGAGGAAGGCGCCGGAGATCGCGGTCAGTCCGCCGGACTCGGTGGCGTGTGCGGCGACCAGGGCGACCACGGCGATCACCGCGGCGACGGGGTAGGGGTGTCGGGCGAGCGCCGGCGGCACGGTACGGGCGGCGAGCAGACGGCGGAGCAGGAGCGAGGCACCGAGCCCGCCGACGAGCACCAGGATGGCGGTCAACGCCGCATGGGTGCCGGTGCCGGCGAGACCGACCGCGGTGCCGAGCAGCAGCCAGGCGATCGCGTCGACGACCACCGCGGAGGACAGGGACAGTCTGGCGGCGCGGGTGCCGGTCAGGCGATGGTCGGCGATGATGCGGGCGAGGACGGGCACCGCCGAGACGGTGAGCGCGATGGTGACGAAGATGAGGAACGCGGGCCGGGGAGCGCTGCCGCGCAGGTCGGGGTCGTTCTGCCAGAGGAGCCACCCGGTCAGTGCGGCGCCGGCTGCCAGCGACGGGAACAGCGTCCCGGCCGTCACCCAGGCGATCACCCGACCCCGCAGGGACACTGTGGAGGCGGTGAGTTCGGTGGCGGTGGCGACGAGGAACAGGACGAGGCCGACGTGACCGCAGAGGTGCAGGACGGTCAGGACGTCGGCGGGAAGTAGGGTCCGGCGGGCCTCCTCGCCGCCGAGCGTCAGGATGAGCGGGCCTGCGAGCAGTCCCAGCGTGATCTCCCCGACCACCCCCGGTTGGCCGACGAACCGGGCGAGCCGACGGAAGAGGTGGGCGGCGGTGAGGACGATGGTGAGCGCAGCGACGCTGTGCAGCCCGCTGACCGTGTAGCTGACCGCGCCGTTCACAACTGTGACATCTGGTGGGCGGTCGGACCGGACGAGTGGGTGCCGCTGCGGCGTGCTGGCCGGGGCTCGTGCGGGCCGATGGAACGTGGCCCGCACGGCACCGGATGGGTGGGTTTACCAGGGCCAGTCGATGAGGTGAGGGGTAAGCACCGGACAACCTCCCAACCGTGTGTTGGCGATCCACTACCTGATGCATCGTTACTGATCGCCGTAACTCTTGTAAATATGCACCGGGTGGGATTCTCGGTAAACCTCGTCCGGTGGGCGGCGCGCGTCCTCGGTGGAGGGTCGAGGGGGATTCGTTGACGCTGCATGCAGTTGACATTACTGTAGTCACGGCTTGAAGACTACAGTCATGCAACAGGCGGGGTGGTTATGGATAGCTTCGGCGATCGGGTCCGTTCACTTCCGGCTGACGAGCGGGACAAGGTGCTCAGGAGGCTCACCGGCAGCCTCGCCGAACCGGAGCAGGACCTCATCAGGCGACGTCCTGACGGCACCCATCCGCTGCCGCTGTCCTACCTGCAGGAGCACCTCTGGTTCCTGGACCGGCTGAACCCGGGAACCAGCACCTACAACCTCGGTGCCACCTTCCGACTGCGCGGACGCTTGGAGATCGGCGCACTCTGCGCCAGCCTGCGTGACCTCGTCGCCCGTCACGAGGCACTGCGTACCACTGTTGTCGACCAGGACGGTCGGCCCGTCCAGGTGGTCCACGACGCCGGGGCCGCCGTGACCGTCGTCGACCTGTCCGGTACCCCGGAAGCCGACCGCGACAGCACTGTCGCCCGCTGGGCCCGCGAGGCCGTCGACAGGCCTTTCGACCTCGACCGGGAGACCCTGTTCCGGGCCACGATCGCCGTCCTCGGCCCACAGGACTACCTGCTCGCCCTCACCATGCACCACATCTGCGTCGACGGCTGGTCGTCGCAGACCCTGCTCGCCGAGTTGACCGAGCTGTACCGGGCCGCGGTGACCGGCACCGAACCGGAGCTGGACGTACCGCGGGTGCACTACCCCGACTTCGCGGTCTGGCAGCGCAGCCGAGGCGACGAGCTGCTGACCGGGCAGCTGGACTACTGGCAGCGGACGCTGCGGGACCTGCCGACGTTGGCGATGCCCACCGACTTCCCCCGGCCCGTCGTACCCTCCGACCGCAGCGAGAGCGTGACGACGGTCCTGGATGGCGCGGTGGTACCGGCCCTGCGTGAGCTGTCCCGTCGGCGCGGCGCGACGCTGTTCATGACCCTCGTCGCGGCCTTCGACGCGGTCCTGTCCCGCTACACCGGTCAGGACGACATCGTCATCGGGACCACCACCACCGGCCGGCACCGTCCGCAGCTGCCGGAGATGATCGGCCACTTCGTGAACATGGTCGTGCTCCGCACCGATCTCGGCGGCAACCCCACCTTCGACGAACTGCTCGACCGGGTACAGCAGACGGTGCTGGGTGCCTGGCGCCACCAGGACGTACCGTTCGAGAAGGTCGTCGCCGCGGTGCGTCCGGACCGGGAAGCCGGGCGCAACCCGCTGTTCCAGGTGGGGTTGCAGCTGCTGCCCGGGGCGGCTGCCGGTGCCGCGCTGGACCTGCCCGAGGTGAGCGCCGCGCTTGTCGACGCCGGGCTGGACCGGCATCCGTTCGACCTGTCGCTGACCGTCCGGGAGGACGACGAGGCGCTGCACATCACCGCCGACTTCCGCACCGACCTGTTCGCCGTACCCCGCATCGAACGACTGGTGGGGCACCTGTGCACCGTGCTGGAGGCGGTGGCGGTGAACAGCGGCACCGTACTGGGCGAACTGCCGCTGCTCACCCCGATCGAGCGTGAGCGGGTCCTGGAGGCCTGGCAGGGCGCCCGCCGGCCGTACCTGCGGGAACCGGTGCACCACCAGATCGCCGCCCAGGCCGCGCGGACGCCCCGCACCGTCGCGCTGCGCCACGGCGACGAGCAGCTCACCTACCGCGGGTTGATCGAGCGGGCCGACCGCCTCGCCGGGTACCTGCGGGGTCGCGGAGTCGGACACGAGGACATCGTCGGCGTCGCCCTGGAACGTGGCATCGACACCGTCGTCGCCTTCCTCGCCACGATGAACGCGGGCGCCGCGTTCCTCCCACTGGATCTCGCCCACCCCCGCAACCGGCTCGCCTACCAGCTCGACGACGCGGGCGCCAAGGTGGTGATCAGCCACTCCCGGGTACGGGATCGGCTCCCCGACAGCACCGGCTGGGAGCCGGTCTGGTTGGACCTCGACGCCGCCGCGATCGACGCCGTCATCGACACCGCGCCGACACCTGCTGAACCGTCGCCCGTCACCGAGTCCTCGCTGGTCTACGTCCTCTACACCTCCGGTTCCACCGGACGGCCCAAGGGCGTGCTCATCGAACATCGGGCGCTGTCCAACTTCGTCTCCTGGATGACCGGGGTGTTCGAACTCGGACCCGGCGACCAGATGTTGCAGTACGCCGCGGTCAACTTCGACCTCGCCGAGGGGGAGATCTTCTCCGCGCTCACCTCCGGAGCGACCCTGGTGCTCGCGCCGGAGCAGCTGCGCAGCGACCCCGGTTCGCTGTCCGGGGTGATCGAGGCCGAGGGCATCACCTATCTGGGCGCTCCGCCGGCGGTGCTGAGCCTCATCCCGTCGGCGGATTACCCGCTGCTGCGCAAGATCCTCGTCGGTGGTGAGGCGTTGCCCGGGGACCTGGTGAACCGGTGGCGGGCCCCGGGCCGTCGCTTCGTCAACGGGTACGGCCCCACCGAGGTCACCATCGGGTGCAGCTACTACGTCTGCGAGCACCGGGAATGGCGGGGACAGCCGCCGATCGGTCGGGCCATGCCGAACCGCTTCGTCTACGTGCTCGACCGTTTCGACAAGCCCAGCCCGGTCGGGGTGCCCGGCGAGATCACCGTCGGCGGTGTGGGGCTGGCTCGCGGCTACCTCAACGCCCCGGAGCTGACCGCCGCCCGGTTCGTACCGAACCCGTTCCGTCCCGGTGAGCTGATGTACCGCACCGGAGACCTCGGCATGTGGAGCGAGACCGGCCAGTTGCAGTTCCTCGGGCGCATCGACACCCAGGTCAAGTTGCGAGGCGTACGGATCGAGCTGACCGAGATCGAGGCCTGTCTGGCCAGCCATCCGGAGGTACGCCAGGCCGCCGTCCTGCTCCGTACGGACCTGCCCGGCGGTCCCCGGCTCGTCGCGTACCTGGTTCCCGGGTCCCGGGTGCCGGGGGAGGCCGAACTGCGCGCCCACCTGACCCGGGAACTGCCCGCCGGCGTCGTACCCGGCAGCTACGTCGTACTTGACGAACTGCCCCTGACCACGGTGGGGAAGATCGACCAGGCGGCACTACCCGCGCCGCAGCTCACCGAGGGACGCGTACCGCGTACCGAGACGGAGCGGGTGCTCTGCGAACTCTTCGCCGAGGTGCTCGGGGTGGACACGGTCACCATCGACGACAGCTTCTTCGACCTGGGCGGGTACTCGCTGCTCGTGGTGCGGCTGGTGAACCGGGTACGCGAGCGGCTCGGTGCCGAACTGGAGATCCGGACCATCTTCGACACGCCGACCGTCGCCGCAATGGCGCACACGTTGGACGGCGGCAGCGGCGCGCACGACCAGGACCTCGCGGCACCGGCCGAGCAGCCGCAGGTCGTGGAGGACCAGGGCCTCGCGGTACCGGCCGGGCAGCCGCAGGTCGTGGACGACGGTGCGGTCCCGCCTGCCGAGCCGGGACGCCCGGAGCGGGTGCCGCTCTCCTACGCCCAACGGCGGCTGTGGTTCCTGGCCCAGATGGAAGGCCCCAGCGCCACCTACAACGTGCCGATGGCGTTACGGCTGACCGGGCCGTTGGACCCGGACGCCCTGCAGGTGGCGCTCGACGACGTGGTGGGCCGGCACGAGGTGCTGCGTACCGTCTATCCGCAGTTCGACGGCGAACCGACGCAGCAGGTCGTGGCCGACGCCCACGTACCGCTGATCCGCCCGGACGTCGCGCCGGGACGGCTGCCGCAGCTTCTCGCCGACGCCGCCGCAACCGTCTTCGACCTCGCCGTCGACCTGCCGGTCCGCGCGTGGCTGCTGCCCACCGGGCCGCAGGAGCATGTGCTCATGATCGTCCTGCACCACATCGCCAGCGACGGGCTCTCCCTGCTGCCGCTGCTGACCGATCTGGGCACCGCCTACGCGGCTCGCCGCGACGGGTCGGCACCGACCTGGTCGCCCCTGCCCATGCAGTACGCCGACTACACCCTGCGCCAGCGGGCGCAGCTCGGCGAGGTCACCGACCCCGACAGCCCGCTGGGGCGGCAGCTCGCCTACTGGAAGCGGACGCTGGCGCAGCTGCCGGCGGCGCTGCAACTGCCCGCCGACCGGCCCCGGCCCCCGGTCGCCAGCTACCGGGGTGACCTGCTCACCTTCCCGATCGACGCCGAGCTGCACGCCCGCCTGCTCGACCTGACCCGACGCCACCGCGTCAGCATGTTCATGCTCTTCCAAGCCGCGTTCGCCGCCCTGCTGACCCGCCTCGGCGCGGGCACCGACATTCCGGTGGGCGCCCCCACCGCCGGTCGGGCCGAAGCCGACCTCGACGCCCTCGTCGGCTTCTTCGTCAACACCCTGGTGCTGCGCACCGACACCGCCGGCAACCCCACCTTCGCCGAACTGCTGACCCGGGTACGCGACACCGACCTCGCCGCCTTCGCCCACCAGGATCTGCCCTTCGAGCTGCTCGCCGAGGCGCTCAACCCGCCGCGTGCCGCCGGGCACCACCCCCTGTTCCAGGTGGTGCTCCAGGTCAACAGCGGCGGGGCGGGCGGCCTGCCGCCGCTGGGCGACGTCACCGTGACCGCGGAACTGGTCGACCTGCACGTGGCCAAGTTCGACCTGGTGCTCGGCGCGGAGGAGAGCTACACCGAGGCGCGACCCGCCGGCATCCTCGGTTCGTTCGAGTACGCCACCGATCTGTTCGACCGGGACACCGTGGCGCGGCTGGGGGAGCGGCTGGTCCACCTTCTCGACGCGGTCAGCCGGGATCCGGCGCAGCCGCTGGACGCCATCGACCTGTTCCTGCCGGGTGAACGCGCACGAGTGCTCGACGAGTTCAACCGCACCGACCGACCCGTACCCGCCACGGTGCTGCCTGACCTGTTCGAGGCGCAGGTGCAGCGCAGCCCCGAGGCCACCGCCGTCGTCGCCGACACGGGTACCGTCAGCTACGCGACGCTCGACGAGGCGGCGAACCGGCTGGCGCATCATCTTCTCGCCCACGGGGTGACCCCCGGCGGGATCGTAGCGGTGGCGATTCCCCGTCGGGTCGAGCTGATCGTCGCCCTCTACGCCGTGCACAAGGCCGGTGCGGCGTACCTGCCGTTGGAGACCGACCATCCGGCCGAGCGGCTGCGGTACGCGGTGCGGCACAGTCGGCCGACCGTCGTGCTGACCACCGGCGACACCGAACTCCCCGACCTCGGCGTACCGGTCGTGGTCCTGGACGATCCTGAGACCCGCGCCGAGCTGGCCACCCGGCCCGCCACCCCGCCGGCGCGCGACCTGCACCCCCGGCACCCCGCGTACGTGATCTACACCTCCGGGTCGACCGGGCGGCCGAAGGCGGTCGTGGTGTCACACCACGCGATCGTCAACCGGC
This sequence comes from Micromonospora fiedleri, assembly GCF_016774385.1. Taxonomy (NCBI): domain Bacteria; kingdom Bacillati; phylum Actinomycetota; class Actinomycetes; order Micromonosporales; family Micromonosporaceae; genus Micromonospora; species Micromonospora fiedleri. The sequence continues at coordinate 189,703 of NZ_JAETXL010000011.1, read as the reverse complement.
TCGCCTGGATGCTGCACCACTACCCGCTCGACGCCACCGACCGGGTGTTGCAGAAGACCCCGGCCGGGTTCGACGTGTCGGTGCCGGAGTTCTTCGGGCCGCACCAGGTCGGTGCCACGCTCGTGCTCGCCGCACCGGGGGAGCAGGCCGATCCCGGTCGCCTCGCCGCACGCATCCGCGACGACGCGGTCACCGTCGTGCACTTCGTACCGTCGATGCTGCGGACGTTCCTGGCCGAGCCCGCCGCCGCGACCTGCACCGGCCTGCGGCGGGTCTTCGTCAGCGGGGAGGAGCTCCCGACCGCGGTCCAGCGGCGCTTCCACCAGCTGTTCGACGCGGAACTGCACAACCTGTACGGGCCCACGGAGGCAGCCGTCGAGGTCAGTGCCTGGCAGTGCCGTGCCGACGACCCGGGACCGGTGCCGATCGGACGACCGGTCTGGAACACCCGCCTCTACGTCCTCGACGACCAGCTGAATCCGCTGCCCATCGGTGTCACCGGCGAGCTGTACCTCGCCGGTCGCCAGCTCGCCGACGGCTACCAGCACCAACCGGGCCTGACCGCCCAGCGGTTCCTGCCCGACCCCTACGGTCCGGCCGGTGCCCGGATGTACCGCAGCGGTGACCTCGCCCGGTGGCGGGCCGACGGCGCGCTGGAGTTCCTGGGGCGGGTCGACGACCAGATGAAGATCCGTGGCCTGCGTATCGAGCCGCAGGAGGTGGAGGAGGCCCTCACCCGGCACACCGGCGTGGCGTCCGCCGCGGTCGCCGCCCACCCCGCCCCCGACGGCGGCGCCCAACTCGTCGGCCACCTCGTGCCGGACCCGACGGCGGAACCGCTGCTGCACCGCCTGGCGACGCTGCGCGCGACCGGGTCACTGCCGTGGCAGACCCTCCCCGACGGCACCGCGGTCGTGGCCCCGGACCGGGCCACCACCCAGTTCCTGTACCGGGAGCTGTTCGAGGACGGCCCGGTGGCACCGGCACGTCTGGACCTGCCCGCCGACGCGTGCGTGTTCGACGTCGGCGCACACATCGGCATGTTCAGCCTCGCCCTGCACCGCGCACACCCGGATGCCGTGACGTACGCCTTCGAGCCGGTGCCCGCCCTGCACCGGATGCTGGCGGCCAACACCGCCCTGTACGGACTGGCGGCGCAGACCTTCGCCCACGGGCTCGGCGAGACCGAGGGCGATGTCGACTTCACCTACTACCCGCACCTGTCGATCATGTCGGGCCGGTACGCCGACACGGCAGCCGACGCCCGCGTCATGGAGGGGCACGAAGGGGTGTCGGCGGACAGTCCGGACTGGCCCGAGCTGCGGGACGAGCGGTTGCGACCGGAGCGGGTGACCGTCGCGCTGCGCACCCTGTCCGCCGTCATCGACGAGACCGCCGTGTCGCGTATCGATCTGCTCAAGGTCGACGTCGAGCGCAGCGAACTCGACGTGCTGCGCGGAATCCGCGACGAGCACTGGCCGCTGATCCGGCAGGTGCTCGTGGAGACCGACAGCACCGGCCCGCGCGCCGACGAGGTCGGCGACCTGCTGACCCGGCACGGCTTCGCGGTCACCCGGCACACGCCGGACCTGCTCGCGGGCACCGGGTTGGTCAGCCTGCACGCCGTCCGCCCCGACCACCCGTCGCGGTCCGCGCCCCCGGCGCAGGTCGGGTCCCCCCGTACGGAGGCGGAGTTCGTCGCCGAGGTGCGCGACGAGGCCCGCCACGTGCTACCGGCGCATCTGGTGCCGCAACGCCTCGTCCTGCTCGACCGGCTTCCGCTGTCGGCGAGCGGCAAACTCGACAGGTCCCGGCTGCCCGCACCCGGCCGGGACGGAGGCCGGGGACGAGCACCGCGTACCCGTGACGAGGAGATCGCCTGCGGGATCGTCGCCGAACTGCTGCACCGCGACCAGGTCACCATCGACGACAACTTCTTCGACCTGGGTGGTCACTCCCTGCTGACGGTTCAGCTGGTCAACCGGATCGCTGCGGCCACCGGACGGCAGCTCAGCGTCCGGTCGGTGTTCGTCACTCCCACCGTCGCCGGGCTGCTCTCCGACGCCTCCGAGCACGGTGGCCTCGACGTCCTGCTGCCGCTGCGAACCACCGGTGACCGTGCGCCGCTGTTCTGCGTACACCCGTTCACCGGGCTCAGTTGGGGCTATGCGGGACTCGCCCGGCACCTGGAGTCCGACCGGCCCCTGTACGGCCTCCAGTCGCCGCTGCTGACCGATCCGGACTCGGCGTCGGACGTCGCGGCTCTCGCCCAGCGGTACCTCGAACAGATCCGCGCGGTCGCGCCCCAGGGGCCGTACCACCTGCTCGGGTGGTCCTTCGGAGGTTTGGTGGCCCACGAGATCGCGGTCCGGCTGCGGGAGCGGGGCGAGCAGGTCGGGGTGCTGGCACTGTTGGACGCCTACCCGGTGCCGCAGCAGGGTCCGGCGGCCCAGCCGCCCACTCCGGCCGAGGTGCTCGGCGTGCTCACCGGTGACCCCGAACTTCGCCGTACCGATCCCACCCGGTCGGTACTGCCCGACGACGAGGAACTCGCCCGGCTGGTCCGGGAGGCGAACCCGGCGCTGGCCCAGTTGCGGACCGCGGAGATCGCCGGGATCGCCCGCGCCGCCGCCGGGCACGTCGAGGCGATGCGCCACCACCGGCCCCGCCGCTACGACGGCGACCTGCTCTTCGTCACCGCCACCGAGGGCCGACCCGAGCAGGCGCCCACCGCCGACGTGTGGGAGCCGTACGTGGGCGGTGGGGTGACCCGGGTCGACGTGGCGGCGGACCACTGGTCGATGACCGAACCCGCCCCGCTGGCGCACATCGGCGCGGCGCTGCGGCAACGCCTGGACGAGGTGTAGCGCACAACCGTCGGGCACCTCCACCCTCGGGGGCGGAGGTGCCCGATGTGCGCAGGTGAACGGTCAGCCCGCCGGCGGTACCACCACTGTGGCCTCGGCGGTGACCGCGACGACCGGCGGATCCAGCGGCTGCGCCGCGGTGACCCCCCGCTCGGGGGTGGCCCGGCAGAGCACCGAACAGGTCAGGGCGACGGTCCGGGACCGGGTACGCACCCGGGTCACCGTGGCCGTGAACTCGACGACGTCACCGGCCCGGATCGGCGCGTGGAACTCGACGGCCCGGTAGCCGGCGAGCAGCCCTTCGTCGCCGTCGGTCCGGATGGCGAGTTCGGTGACCGCGTCGCCGAACCCGGCCAGGGCGTACGCGCCGTTGACGAGGTCGCCCGCGTACCGGACGTCGGCCCGGGAGACGTAACGCCGGTGGGCCACGCTCATGCCATGTCGCGGGTCGGTGTCGGGGCCGCTCACTGCGGGTCTCCCTGACCGGTTCCGCCCTGGAGTTGGTCCACCACCAGGCGGGTCAGCATGTCGCTGGTGGGTTGCTGGAAGAAGGCGGCGGCGTCCACCTCGACCTCGAAGACCCGGTTGGCGCGGTTCACCAGCCGGATCAGGGCGAGACTGTCGGCACCCGACTCGAACAGGTTCACGGTGGGCTGCACGTCGAGTCCGGGCAGGACGGCGGCGATGACCTCGTCGCGCAGGATGGCCGCCACCGGCTCGTGCAACCCGGTCGGCTCGTGAAACCCGGTCATGCCGGATCCTCGGCCAGGCCGAGTTCGGTGACGAGTTGCGCCTGCTGGGCCACCGTCGGATGCTCCAGCAGCTCGATCAGCGGCACCGTGCCGCCGAAGGCCTCCGAGAGGCGGGCCGACAGTTGCTGCAACATCAGCGAGTGCCCACCGAGGTCGAAGAAGTTGTCGTCGACCTGTGTGGGCGCCCGACCCAGCAGGTCACGCCACGCGTCGACGACGACCTGCTCGACGGGGCCGGACGGCGCCCGGCCGCCGGTGCGTCCGTCGGCGGTGGGTGCGGGCAGCGCCGCCCGGTCGACGTACCCGTCGGCGGTGTACGGCAGTGCGGGCAGCACAGTCAACCCGGGCACGGCGAAGCCCGGTAGCCGCTGCGCCAACCGCTGCCGTACCTGCGACACGTCGGCCGTGCCGTCGAGCACCAGGTACGCGTGCCCGGTGCCGTCCGCGGTGGTGAGCGTCGTAGCGTCCCGTACGCCGGGACACTCGACCAGCAGGTCGGTGATCTCGCCCGGATGCAGGGGCACCCCGCGCAGGACGGTCCGCTCGTCGGCCCGGCCCACGAGTTCGACGCGGCCGTCGGCGCGGATCCGGGCGTACCAGCGGGTCGGCTCGCCGTGCGCAGCGTCGGTGGTGCCCAGGTGCAGGGTGCCGAAGGCGCCCTGCGGTAGCGGGCGGCCCGACGGGTGGGCCGTCCACGCCCGCAGCGGGGCGAGCGGTCGGCCGGCGTCGACGCGTTGCGGGCCGACCGACAGCCGACCCACCGTGGCCAGGCCGCCCCCGGCGCGCAGGCAGCCGTACCAGACCACCTCGGCGCGGGCGGCGAGCCGCGCGGCGGCGGCGCGGTGCAGGTCACCGACGGCCAGCAGGGCGCAGCCCTGCGGGGCCCGCCAGCCTGCGGGAAGTCGCGCCAACAGGGGCACGGTGGCGCTGAGCAGACCGGGCCGCAGCCGGTCCACGAGCGCGGCCAGGTCGCTGCCGTCGTCGGGGACGCGGATCAGCTCGGCGCCGGTGGCCTGGGCCAGCGCGGCGTCCACATCGGCCAGGGCGCTGCCGGCAGGTGCGGTGCTGAGCAGCCGACCGATCGGCCCGAGGACAGCGGCGGCCGCCGGGATCGTCGAGAGCGGGGAGCCGACCGGGGTACGCCGACCCGAGGCAGCGCCGTCACCGGCTGCGACGGTCGGGGCGGTGCGGGCCTCGTGGACCACCGGCAGCGCGGTGACCGGGGTGTCGACGTCGTCGACCACGGCGGCGACCAGCGCCCAGAACTGCCCGGCGAGGGTGACGATCGTCGACTCGTCGAAGATGTCGTCGTTGTACGGCCACTGCGCGCCGAGCTGCGCCCCGTGCAGGACGTTCACGCCGAGGTCGTACTCGGTGCCCTCGGAACGCAGCGGGAACGGCTCGCCACGCAGGCCGGTGGGGGCCAGCGGCAACCCGGTGCCGTCGTCGGCCAGGTAGGAGTAGGAGACCTGGTACAGCGGCGGGACACCGGCCTCGCGGACCGGGTTGACGTCACGCACCACCCGCTCGTACGGCAGCTCCTGCCGGGCGTACGCGGCGAGGGCGTGGGCGTGCTCGCGGGCGATGACCTGCCGGGCGGTGTCGGTCTCGCGTACCTGGGAGCGCAGCGGCAGCACGTTGACGAAGTAGCCGATGAGGTGCTCGGTCTCCGGGTGGGCGCGCTCGCTCTTGGGGACGCCGATGACGATGTCCTCCTGGCTGCTGTACTGCCACAGCAGGAGGCGGTAGCAGGCGAGCAGGAGCACCGACGGGGTGGTGCGCCACGCCCGCGCGGCCTCGTGGACCCGCTCACCCAGCCCGTCGGGTGCGGTGTCGTAGTAGAACCGTCCGGCGCCCTCGTGCCGGGCGGGGCGGGGCCGGTCGGTGGGGATGGCGAGCTTGTGCGGCGCGTCGCGCAGGTGCTGCTGCCAGTAGTCGAGCAGCCGGTCGAGCCGTTGGCCGTCGAGGCGGTCGCGTTGCCAGACGGCGAAGTCGGCGTACTGGATCGGCAGGGTGGGCAGCGGCGGCGCGCTGCCGTACGCGGCGGCCTCGTACCGGTTCCACAGATCGCGCAGCAGGATCGCCCGGGACGGCATGTCGGCGACGGCGACGTGTTGGTTGACGACCAGGACGTGGTCGTCGTCGGCGAGGCGGTAGAGGCGGATCCGCAGTGGCGGCTGCGTCGCGAGGTCGAAGCCGGCGAGCGCGTCGGCGCTGGCCCGCTCGGCACAGGTGGCGGGGTCGGCGCCGGTGAGGTCGACGAGTGCGAAGTCCACCGTGCCCACCGGCAGGACCTGTTGGGCGGGCCTGCCGTCGATCGTGGTGACGATGGTGCGCAGCGAGTCGTGTCGGGCGGCGAGGTCGGCGCAGGCGCTGCGCAGCGCGGCCAGGTCGAGCGGCCCGTGCAGGCGGCTGGCGGTGGGGAAGGCGAAGATGTCGCGCCGCTGGTAGAGCTGTTCGAGATACCAGAGCCGCTCCTGCGCGTACGACAGCGGTGCCGGCGCGTCCGGGTCGGGCCGGGGGGCCAGCGGCGCGGTCGACCGGGGCGGCTCGGCGCGGGCGCGCAGCACCCGTTCCAGCGCCCTGCGCCGGTCGGGCGGCAGGTGGTCGAGTCGCCGCCGGAGGGCTTCCGTATCGGACTCCATGGTCATGCGTCGCCTCCGAACTTGAGCCTTGACTCACGATATAACTGTAGTCAATAGTCTAGTTGTTGCTTGGTTGATCAGGGGGTGCGGGTGGACACCGAAAACCGGACCGGCGACACCGGAGACGACCAGGTCCTGCGCCGACTGCGCGACGAGTGCTACGCCGTCGTGCTGCCGGGCGTACCGGTGACCGCCGACGACGACCTGTTCGAGGTCGGTGGCGACAGCGTCATGCTGATCCGGCTGGTCGCCATGGCCCAGCTCGCCTTCGGCGTCGAGATCGACGCCCTGCGCTACTTCCAGCGCCCCACGCTCGCCACGCTCGCCGCCGAGGTGCGGCAGGGCCTGGCCCCGCAGGCCGTCGACGATCGGCTGCTCGACGACGTGCTGGCGCGGGTGGAGTCGATGACCGACGACGAGGTGCAGCGCCTGCTCGACGGCGCGGGATCGTGACGAGGGAGGCACCCATGCGGCTGGCCGGCAAGGTCTGCCTGATCAGCGGCGGTACCGCAGGCATCGGCCTGACCACCGCCGAGCTGTTCGCCCGGCACGACGCGCAGGCCGTCGTGGTGACCGGCCGCGACCCCGAGCGGGGCGCCGAGGCGGTCGAACGGCTCGGTGGGAACGCCTGGTACCTGCCTCAGGACGTGGTCGACGAAGACCGCTGGGACGGGGTCGTCGACGCGGTCGTCGCCCGGTACGGACGCCTCGACATCCTGGTCAACAACGCCGGCTGGATCGGCGACGAGCAGGCCCAGGACATCGAGGAGGTGGAACTGGAGCAGTGGCGGCGCATCCTCGCGGTCAACCTGGACAGCGTCATGCTCGGCTGCCGCGCCGCGGTACGCGTGATGGGGGCCAACGGCGGCGGCAGCATCGTCAACGTCTCCAGCACCGCCGGGCTGATGTCCACCCCGCTGTTCACCGCGTACGGCGCGGCGAAGGCCGCCATCACCCAGCTCACCAAGTCCGTGGCGGTGCACTGCGCCTGGCGCCGGTACGGCATCCGGTGCAACTCGGTGCACCCTGGACTCATCGAGACCGACCTGGGTGACCGGGTGCTCGCCCTGTTCGATCCGGACGTGGACCGGGCCCGCACCGCGTACCTGGCCCGGGTGCCGATGGGTGAACTCGGCACCCCCGACGACGCGGCGGCGGCGATCCTCTATCTCGCCAGTGACGAGTCCCGGCACGTGACCGGGACCCAACTGGTGGTCAGCGGTGGCCTCGGGGTCTGAGGCTACGGCGTGATCTGACTCTTCAGCAGCCGCTGCACCAGGTCGGTGTCACCGCTGACCAGGTGTGTCCCGTCCGCGAACGGCAACCGCTGCCAGAGCAGCAACAGCACCTGCTCGGCCGGTCCGCGTACCACCGCCACCGGCTCGTCCACCGCAGCAGCCCTCGGGCCGCTGACCGCCGGAACCCGGTTGCCCGACGGGGTCAGCACCCACCGGTGCCCGGTGTCGGACAGCTCCACGCTCACCGGGCCGGTGAGCGTGGTGACCGGCTTGCCGTCCCAACGGTGTCCGACCGCCAGCATCACCCGCAGCACCTCGTCCACGCCGTCGGCGGCCAGCAGTTGCGGCACCGGTCGCAGTTCGCCCAGGGCCAGGTCGGCGTCGCGTCCGTGAATCAGAGTCTCGTGGAACTGCCGCCGGAACCAGAAACCGGCGGCTCGGGGCACGGTGCTGAAATTCCAGCAGGGCGCGTCCGGGTCGGTCCGGGCCAGCTCGTCGAGCAGCAGATCCGCTCCGGCGCGGTACCAGTCCGCCAGGTCGGCGTCGTCGTCCGGCTTCGGCACCTGCCGGGCCCGCTTGCCGGTACGGATGTTCTCCACCGCCCACCGGTGGATGCCGCCGAGGTGGGCCACCAGATCCCGCAGTTGCCAGTAGCGGCTCACCTGCGCCGGCATCGGCACCGACAGGTCGGCCTTGCGGGCGATCGCCTCGAACGCGGCCATCTCCGCCGCAAGTGGATCGAGGTAGTCCCGTGCCGCCAGGGGCAGCGCAGTCGGTTCCATCGTCAGATCACCCTCCCGCGGTCAGACGGTCACCCGCCAGCCGCAGCGTATCGAGACGTTTGCAGAATGCGAAGCGGACGAGTCCTCGGCCCCGCTGCGGGTCGGCGTAGAACCGGGAGGCCGGGATCGCCGCCACCCCCCGGCTGTGGATCAGCTCCGTGCAGTACTCGACGTCGTCGTCGGCGCACCTGCCGAGCAGGAAGAAGGTCCCCTCGTTGTCGGCCAGGGTCAGCGGGGTGCGTTGCAGGTAGTCCCGCAGCACCGCCCGCCGCTGGGCGTACTGGGCGCGCAACAGCTCGTAGTAGCCGCTGGCCGGGGCCTCGTTCACCATCACGGCGGTGGCCAGTTGCAGGGGAGTGGCCGGCGCGAACGTCACGAACTGCTTGACCGCGCGCAGCGCCGCCGTCAGTGCCGGTGGGGCCACCGCCCAACCGACCCGCCATCCGGTCGCCGAGAAGGTCTTCGACACCGACGAGATCGTCACGGTACGGTCCCGGCACGCCGCGACCTCGGCGACCGGAAGGTGCGCCACCCCGTCGAAGGTCAGGTGCTCGTACGTCTCGTCCGCGACCAGGTACGCGTCGTACTTCTCGGCGAGTTCGCCGATGAGCGTCAGTTCCGGCTCGCGGAGTACCCGACCGGCCGGGTTCCACGGCGTGTTGAGGAAGACCAGTCGGGTGCGCGGATTGAACGCCTCGACCAGCCGCTCGGGGTCCAGCCGGAACTCGGGGAAGTCACAGGGGACGTAGCGCACCGTCGCCCCGGCCGCGGTCACGGTGGGTGGGTACTGCTCGTAGCAGGGTTCCAGGACGATCGCCTCGTCGCCCGGTTCGAGCAGCCCGAGCGCGGCGCACCAGATCGCCTCGCTGGCACCGGCGGTCACCGTGACCTCGGTCTCCGGGTCGACCTGACGTCGATAGCGGCGCAGCAGGTCGGCGGCGACCGCCTGACGCAGCGCGGGCACCCCGATGCTCATGCTGTACTGGTGCCCGCCCCTGCGTACCGCCTCGTCGGCGGCGGCCAACAGGGCGGCCGGTGGACCGAAGTCCGGTGCCCCCTGGGCCAGGTTCACCGCCTGCTGCCGGGCCGCCTGCTGGCTCATCGCGGTGAAGATCGAGGTCCCGTACGGGCGCAGGGAACTGCGGAGCAGGGTCATGCCGGCACCTCCGACTCGATCCGCACCCGGTCGGCGCCGGTGGCGAAGATCCGCCCGCCGTTGAGGATGCCGTGCGGGTCGAGGGCCTGCTTGAGCAGGCGCATCGTCGCGATCTCCGCCGGGCGTCGGGAGTATGCCAGGTACGGCTCCTTCTCGAAGCCGATACCGTGCTCGGCGGAGATCGACCCCTGGTAGCGCTCCACGTTGCGGTAGACGATGTGCTCGACCTCCGCCTTGCGTCGACGGGTGGTCTCGCCGGTGATCACCGCGATGTGCACGTTGCCGTCGCCCAGGTGCCCGAAGACCTGCAACGACACCTGCGGCCACAGCTCGCGCAACTCACGGTCGACAGTGGCCAGGTAGGCCTCCAGGCACGTCGCGGGCAGGCTCACGTCGAAGCCGAACAACGGCCCTTCGCCCCCGAGGATGAGCGACGGGATTCGTTCCCGTACCGCCCACAGGGCCGCCACCTCGGCGGGCTCCAGCCCGACGGCGGACTCGGTGATCAGGTCGTCGCAGCCGTTGAGCGCCGAGACGAACCGCTCGGTGTCGCCGACCGGGTCCGAGCCCTGGATCTCCACCAGCGCGTAGACCGGGTACCGGCCGACGAGCGGCGTCCGCACCGTGTCGCGCAGCGGCAGGATCAACTGGTACGCCTCGTCCCAGATCGCCTCGAATGCGCTCACCGAGCCCGGCAACGCCGCGCGGAGCCGGCCCAGCAACGCCAGTGCCGCGTCCACCCCGGACAACCCGCAGAAGGCCACCTGACGGGTACGGGGCAGGGGTTGCAGGCGCAGCACCGCCCGGGTGATCACCCCGAGTGTTCCCTCGGAGCCGATGAACAGATGCTTGAGGTCGTACCCGGCGTTGTTCTTGACCAGCTTGTGCAGCCCGGGCAGCGTGGTCCCGTCGGCGAGCACCGCCTCGACGCCGAGCACCAGGTCACGCGTCATCCCGTACCGCAGCACCCGGTTGCCGCCCGCGTTGGTGGCCAGGCAGCCGCCGATCGTGCACGACCCGCGTGAGGCCAGGTCCAGCGGGAACATCAGCCCGCGCCGCTCGGCGGCCTCCTGCACCTGTTGCAGCGTCGCACCCGCCTGGACCGTCATCGTCGCGCCGACCACGTCGATCTCCTCAATCGCGGTCATCCGTTCCAGCGAGAGCACCACCTCGTGGGCGTCCGGGACGCCACCGCCCACCAGCCCGGTCATCCCGCCCTGCACCACCACCGGCTGACGCCGCCGATGGCACTCCGCCAGCACGGCCGCGACCTCACCGGTGTCCGCCGGGCGGACCACCACCGTCGGCGTACCGACCCGGTCGCTGCCCCACAGATCCTGTGCGTACCGGGCGCCGATCGCGTCACCGAGCAGCACATGGTCGGCACCGACGAGACCGGTCAGTCGCTGCACGAGGTTCATCGGACCCTCCCGGGGGCGGTGAGGCGCTGGTAGGCGGAGATGTGCGTGAGGCTGGTGCGGACGTGCACCACGACCGGGCCGGGGTGGGCGAGCGCCTTCGACAGCACCGGCTCCACCTCGGCGTCGGTGCCGATGGTGAGACCCAACGCCCCGTACGCGTGGGCGAGCAGGGCGAAGTCGGGGTTGGTCAGGTCGGTGCCGACGACCCGCCCCGGACAGCGGCGCTCCTGGTGTTGGCGGATGGTGCCGTAGCTGCCGTTGTCGGCGACGACGATGACCACCCGGGCGTGGCGCTGGACCGCGGTGGCCAGTTCGCTGCCGGTCATCAGGAAACCCCCGTCGCCGACGAAGACGACCGTGGGCTGCTCCGGACGACGCAGTGCGGCCGCCACCCCCGCCGGTACGCCGAAACCCATCGCGCTCGATCCGATGCCCAGCAGCCGGCCATCCTCGACCACCCGGTGGTACCGGTGCACCCAGGAGGTGAAGTTGCCCGCGTCGATGGTGACCACGCCTCGCCCCGAGGTCAGGTCGCTCAGCACCGCGACGACCCGACCGAACACCACCCCGTCGTCGGCGGTGACGGGAGCCCACCGTGCCTGCTCGGCCTCGTGGTCGGCGAGTTGCCGGACCCAGTCGTCGTCGACGGTGGCACGCGGCGGTGCGGCGGCGAGCTGCTCCAGGAAGGCGACCGGGGAGCAGGCGTACGCTAGCCGGGGCTGGTAGGCCCCACCGGGCACTGTCGCGTCGGGGTACACGTGCACCAGCGCGGTGCCCGGGTCGGGCAGCGTGTACCGCTGGGTGCTCACCGCGTCGAGTCGGGTGCCGACGGCCAGCACCAGGTCGGCGCGCCCGACCAGGTCACGCTGCCGTGCCGGGGTCGCCAGGTGCAGGTGCCCGGCGTACCACGGGTCGGTGTTGTCGAACAGGTCCTGCCGCTTGTTCGTCACCAGCACCGGCAGGCGGTGCCGGTGGGCGGCCTCTCTCAGCGCACGTCGGCCCTGCGGGGTGTCCACCTGGGAACCGGCGACCAGGACCGGCCGTCGGCTCCCGGACAGCAGGGCCAGGGTCCGGTCTATCGCGTCGGCCGGCGCAGGGGCGACCTCGGTCGCCACCGGTGTTCCGGAGACGGTCGTCGGCACCGGTGCGGTGAGCACGTCCTCCGGTACGACGAGCACCGCCGGTCCGGGTACCCCACCGCGTGCGGCGGCGAGAGCGCGGGCGGTGAACTCGGCGACGTGGTGCGGATGCCCGACGGTGAACACCCCGCGCGACATTCCGGCGAAGGTGCCCTGGTGGTCGAGTTCCTGGAAGGATCGCCGCCCGCGCTCGGCGCTGGGCACGTCGCCGACGATCAGCAGCAGCCCGGTGGCGTCGAGGTCCGCCGAGTGCACCGCGATCGCGGCGTTCGTCGCACCCGGGCCACGGTTGACGAGCACCACCCCCGGCGTCCCGGTGAGTTTGGCGTCCGCCAGCGCCATGAAGGCGGCCCCGCCCTCGTGGCGGCAGGTGACCAGGTCGATGCCGGCGTCGGCGAGCCGGTCCAGCACCGGCAGGAAACTCTCGCCCGGTACGCAGAAGACGCGGTCCACGCCGTGTGCGCGCAGCGTGTCGACGAGCCGGGCGGCGGCAGTCGTACCTGCGTGATCGGTCACCGGACGACCTGGGCGTCGCGGTCGGGGCGGGTCAGCGTGCCGGTACGGGCCTCGGGCGGGTAGACGATCGTCGCCTCGTCGAAGGTCTGTCCGACCTGCTGGTACTGCATCAGGACGATGGGTGGCGGGCTGTGGTGCCAGTGCTGGTCGTCCCGCTGGAACCGCACCGGGCCGCGCCAGGTGTCGAACTCGTGGGTCTCCAGCGCCTCGATCAGCGCCTCGCGGCTCAGCTCGCTCGCGGCGTCGGCGGCCTGACCGAGGATCGTGACGTCGGTGAAGGCGTTCAGCGCGTTGTCCGGTGGGAACGAACCGAAGCGTTCGGCGTAGCGCTCGGTGAACCAGCGACCGATCTCCGTCAGGCCCGGCCAGGACGGCCGGTACAGCAGCGCGGGCCAGATGACGTGGTTGCCGACCTCGCCGGCGAGACGCCAGTAGTCCTGCGAGCGCATCGGGAAGGGAAAGAGGACCACGAGCATCGGTCCGGGCAGCAGTCCGACCTCCGCGGCCTGCTGGATGATCATGTAGTTGGTGCGTACCACACCGCCGTTGATGAGGACGTCCGGCGCGAAGTCCTTGACCGCCCGGAGCTGCTCGCGGACGTCGTCGGTGGTGTCCTGCGGGAAGTCGAAGCGGAGCACCTCGACGCCGCGGGCGGTCAACTCGTCGGCGATGGTGTCGGCGTTCATCAGACCGAAGACGGTGTCCGCGGCGAGGATCCCCGCCTTGCGGACCCCCTGTTCGACGAGCAGGTCGGCGATCATCGGGGCCCGGTCGGCGATGGTGAAGTAGGTGCGGAAGAGGGTACGGCGACGTTGCTGGGTCAGCGTGCTGTGCCCGTTCTCCACGAACAGCGGCACGCCGAACAGCTCGGCGGCCGCCGACACCCCGGGCGCGGTCCGCAGATGCCACTGCCCGATGACCGCGTGCACCTGGTCCACCAGGGCAAGTTTCGCCAGCCCGCCGACGGCGCTGCGCTGCATGATCTCGCCCTCCTCCAAGGGCTGGTCGTTCTGCAGCACCAGCCGCACCGGCAGCCCGCCGCGTACGCCGCCGCGTTCGTTGAGGTACTCCGCGCCGAGGCAGGCCGCCCGCACGATGAGTTCACCGGCGGTGGCGTCACCGGGGCCGGTGACCGGCGTCAACAAGCCGATGGTGAGCGCCTCGCCCGCCCCGACCGTGGCGTCGTTGGTGGCCGCGATCAGCGCGGCGGCGCGAGATTGGGGTGTGGTCACGGGGTCCTCCCTGATGCTGCGGTGCTGCTGCTGGTCGCGGTGCGAAGTCACGGACGGTGGAACGCGGCGAACTCCCGGGCCAGTCGGGCCGGATCGAGTCCGTAGTCCTCGGCCCGGTACCGGTAGGCGCCGGTGCTGTACTGCGGGTGGTTCGCGAGGTAGCGGCGCATGGCCGCCTCGGCTGGTGCCGCCAGCCCGATGCCGAGCTGGTCGCAGATGTCGCGCAGGACGGCGATCGGGTCGCGGACCAGGGCGGGGTAGTCCGCCTCGATCAGTTGCACCGTCGGGGGCAGGGCGGTGCGGTCGCGTGCGTACCGACGCAGTCCGGTGCCGACCGCCGTCGACCACTGCCGACCTATCTCGTGCCGGTCGATGGTCGCGGTGCGGGCGCCGCGTACCGTCTCGCAGAGCAGACAGGTGGAGGCCACGGTGACGGCGGGATCGCGGTGCAGCACCACGATCCGCGCGTCGGGGTAGACCTGGACCAGGTCGCGCAGATGCCACAGGTGGAACGGGCACTTGAGGACCACCTGGCGGCCGGGGCGGCGCCACAGGATCGCCTGGAGCTGGCGTCGATGGTCCCGGTACGCCTCGACCATGCCGGTCTCGTCGAGCCAGCGGTCGTACGACGGCACCCGGTAGCGCATCCCGTAGACCATGCTGGCGAAGGCGTTGCCGGTCAGCCGGTGACACTCGTCGGGGCGGTTCGCGTCGAGGAAGTGCATGGACCGCAACAGCGGGGCGACCCGGTAGTACTCGTCGACGTACCCCTGGGCCCGGTCGGCGAGCGTCCGCGCGTCCGCGCCGGGTTCGCTGACAGGCAGCATCAGCTCCCACAACGCGGGTGCCCGCAGCGCGGGATGTTCGGTGAGCAGGTTCTGCACGAGGGTGGTGCCGCTTCTCAGCAGCCCGGTCACGAAGATCGGCCGGTGCACCGGGACGGCGCCGACCTGCGGTACCTGCGCGTGCAGCCGGTCCACCGCGGCGCGCATCCGGAGGGCCGAGACCAGACTGGCGTGTACGGCGGCCGAGCCCTGCGGATGCAGCCTGGCCTCGGCGCGCAGGGCGTCGGCGAGCCGGTGCAGGCCCTGCTGGTAGTGGGCGTCCGGGTCGACGGGATGGCCGGCCTCGGCGAGCATGGCGGTGGTGTCGAGGGTGACCTGGGTGGTCATGCGATCTCCGTCCGGTCCAGGTAGGGGCAGCCGGCAGCGCCCTGCTCGGCCGGTGCCACCGCGGCCGACCAGGCCGCGAACTCGGCGAGGAAGACCTTCGCCACGGCGTGTTCCTCCTCGGGGAAGCGGTACGCCCCGTGCGGCGTGACGAACAACCCGGGCACGCTCCACAGCGGGCTCTGCGGTGGCAGCGGCTCCTCGTCGTGCACGTCCAGTACCGCGCCGCGCAACCGTCCGGCCCGCAACCTGTCGACCAGGGCGGCGGTGTCCACGGTGTCGGCGCGGCCGACGTTGACCACGACCGCGTCGTCCGGCAGCGCCTCGATCACCTGCCGGTCGACCAGACCACGGGTGCCCGGGTTGCTCGGCAGGGTGTTGACGAGGTGATCCGTGTCCGCGGCGGCGGCCCGCAGGACGTGCGGCGGCAGGACCGTGCCGGCCAGTGGTGACGGCCGGGCGGTGCGGGTGACCGCGGTGACCCGTACCCCGGACGCGGCGGCCAGTTCGGCTACCGCCGAACCGATGCGGCCCAGGCCGAGCAGCAGCAGTCGGGACCCGGCGACCAGCCGTGCGTCGGGTAGCTGCCACCGGTGCTCGTGCTGCTGGTCACGGAGTCGGGGCAGGTCCTTGGCCAGGGCCAGGACCGCCGTCCAGGCGAATTCCGCGACGGCACGGACGGGGACGGTGGCGGAGGTGGTGACCCGCAGTCCGGGCGGCGCACCGGCGGCGGCGAGGTGATCCGTGCCGGTTCCGGTCAGGTGCAGCCAGGACAGTCGGGTGCACCGACTCAGCAGGCCGTCCGGCAGCCGGTTGGCGACCAGTACGTCGATCGTCTCCGGCTGCGGCGGGTCGGTCCGCAGGTCGGACGCGACGTCGACGCGTACCTCCGGGTGGGCCGCCTGGAGTGCCCGGGTGATGGCCGGGCCCATGCTCGGGTGGTACACACAGACGCGCGGGCTCATACGCTCAGCGGTTCCGCGGCGGTGGCGCGTGCGTGGACGCGCTGGGCGGCCAGTGTGTCGGCGACGACGCTCAGCGGGCGGTCGGTGCCGTGGGCCTGGGTGATGACCTCGGCCGTGTTGTCCCGGATGATCGTGGCGACAGTCTCGAACAGGGCGGCGACCAGGCTGTCCGGGTCGGTGTACGTGCCGACCGAGTTGGTCAGCAGCATTCCTGTCACCGCCGCCGCCCCGACGTTGACCACCGGGCCGGGCAGGGTGTGTGCGCCGCGCTGGAGGAGCAGCTGCTCGGCGGCGGGGGTGCAGGTCAGGTTGCCGGCCTCGACGAGCAGGTGCGGGATGACCCGGTCCACGTTCGTCTCGTTGACGGCGCCGCTGCCGGCGGCGAGGACCAGGACGTCGGCGGGGACATCGAGCCAGGCGTCCGGCGCGTCGGTCAACTCCAGCCCGGCGGGCAGGCGGCGTCGGTCGATGGTGCCGGTGCTGTCGGTGGCGTCCAGCAGCGCGCTGACCGGGAGTCCGCCGGTGGCGCTGATGGTGCCGAGCCGGTCGGCGACGGCGACGATCGGATAGCCGCGGGCGGCGAGCCCGGAGGCGACCGCCCGGCCGACCACACCGAAGCCCTGGATGACGATGGAACGCACCGCCTCCGGTCCGAGCAGCTGGGCGGCGGCGGTGTCGACCGCCTCGCAGACCCCGAGCCCGGTCACCTCGCGGCAGCGCCGCCACAGTTCGCCCCAACTGCACGGCAGCCAGGGGAGTTGACGCCGGGGATCGAAGCCGGCGGCGGAGAAGAACAGATCCCGGTCGTCGTGCGTGATGCCCTGGTCCGAGCCGAGGTACAGGCCGCCGCGCAGCAGGGGGGTGAGCTGCCGGCCGAACGCCGTCAGGACCTTGTTGCGGTGCGGTCCCGGTGGCAGACCGCAGCGGATGCCGGCCTTCGCGCCGCCGATCGGCACCCCGGCCAGAGCCAGTTTTCTCGTCATCGCCGAGGCCAGGCCGGCGACCTCGTCGACGGTGACGTCGGTGGTCATCCGGGTTCCGCCCATCGCCCGGCCGGCGACGAGTGAGTCGACGACGACGAACGCCTCGACGTCGTTCTCCTCGTCGCGGATAAGGATCCTCATCTGACTGGTCATGCGACTCCGATCAGGGAAAAGCCGCCGGTCACACCGACGTCGGCTGCCGTGGCGGTCCGCGTCCCGCGCGCCGTTGACGAGGCGATACTAAACAACTAACGTGACAAGAGTAAAGGAGACATAACAACAGTCAACAGTGGTGGGAGTCGAAGTGTTCCGTGACATCCCGTACCTGGACCTGGTCACCGACGATCCGCAGAGCGTCATCGGCTACCTGTCCGACCAACTCGCCTTCGCTCCGGCGGCCCGCGCCGCCGACGCCGATCGGCAGGCGTTGGCGTTGCGAAACGGCCCGGTGACCATCGTCGTGTCGTCCCCGGTAGGCGCCCACGGGCCGTACGCGAAGCACCTCGACCGGCACGGCGCGGGCATCATCGACGTCCCGATGACCAGCACCGACCTCGACGCGGACGTCGGCCGGCTCGTACGGTCCGCGACGCCGATGCTGCCCGCGCCGGTCGGTGCCGCCCGCGCCGCGGGGTTCGGACCTGTGGTGCACACCCTGCTCCCCGTCGGAGCCGATCCGCTGCCGCCCGGCCTGTCCTGGACCTACCTGCCCGACCAGCCCGTCTCCCGGGGCGCGCTCGACATCCAGGCCCTCGACCACATCGCCGTCTGCCTGCCCGGGGGCACCCTGCAACAGACCGCCGACCACTACGCCGACGCCTTCGGGCTGCCCCGCTACTCCAGCGAGTACATCGAGGTCGGGGCGCAGGCGATGGACTCGGTGGTGGTCCGCAGCCCGTCCGGAGCCATCACCTTCACCCTCATCGAGCCCGACCTGTCGCACGCGCCCGGACAGATCGACGAGTTCCTCGACCGGCACGCCGGGGCTGGTGTGCAGCACCTGGCCTTCCTCGTCGACGACATCGTCACCGCCGTCCGGCAGGGACGCGACGCCGGGATCAGCTTCCTCACCCCACCGGGCGTCTACTACGAGACGCTGCTGGAACGGGTCACCTCGCTGCGCGACCGCATCGCGGACCTGCGCGACACCGGGGTGCTCGCCGACTGCGACGAGTGGGGCTATCTGCTCCAGATCTTCACCCGCTCGCCGTACCCGCGTCGGACCCTCTTCTACGAGCTGATCCAGCGCAACGACGCCCGTGGCTTCGGCAGCGCCAACATCCGTGCCCTCTACGAGGCGGTGGAACGCGAGCGCCAACGCGAGAGCACGCGGACCCGATGACGGCGTACCTCACCCTCGACGACCTCGCCGCCGCCGCCCGCAGCAAGCTACCCGCCGAGGTCTGGGACTTCGTCGAGGGCGGCGCCGGCCGGGAACGGACCCTCGCGGCCAACCGGGACGCCTTCGAGCGGATCAGGCTCCGGCCCCGGGTGCTGACCGGGGTGACCGAGGTCGATCCGAGCGTCAGCGTCCTCGGTGGCGTCTGGGCGGCTCCGGTCGGCATCGCGCCGCTGGCGTACCACACCCTGGTCCACCCGGACGGAGAGCTGGCCACCGCGCGGGCCGCCGGTGCCTGCGGCGTACCGCTCGTCGTCAGCACCATGGCCGGTCGCGCGTTCGACGAGATCCGCGCAGAAACCACCGCGCCGCTGTGGTTGCAGCTCTACCCGCTGCGCGATCCCGACGCGACGGCACATCTGGTGCGTACGGCCGAGCGGGCGGGGTTCGACGCGCTGGTGCTCACCGTCGACGCTCCCCGTCTCGGTCGCCGCCTGCGCGACCTGCGCAACGGCTTCCGGCTGCCGGACGGCGTCGCACCGGTCAACCTGCCCACGTCCTGGCGCACCGGCGCCGCCCGTCCCGCCGGGCACGCGGAGAGCCACTTCGCGACCGGGCTCACCTGGGACGCCGTCGCCCGGTTGTGCGCCTCGACCACGCTCCCCGTGATCGTCAAGGGGGTGCTGACCGCCGAGGACGCCCGACTGGCCGTCGCGGCGGGTGTCGCCGGTGTCGTCGTCTCCAACCACGGTGGACGGCAACTCGACGGCGCGCCCGCGTCCCTCGACGCCCTGCCCGAGGTGGCCCGCGCCGTCGACGGCGCCGCCGTGGTCCTGCTCGACGGCGGCGTACGCACCGGCGCCGACGTCCTCGGCGCGCTGGCTCTCGGCGCCACGGCGGTGCTGGTCGGACGGCCGGTGCTGCACGGGCTGGCCGTCGACGGGGAACAGGGGGTCGGCGAGGTCCTCCGCATCCTGACCGAGGAGTTCGTCGAGAGCATGTTCCTGACCGGCCTGGCCACCGTCGCCGACATCGATCCGGCCACGGTCACCGCTCCCGCCCTCGTCACCGCCTCGGTCGCCGCTTCGGTCAGCGCCCCGGTCAGCGCCCTCGTCGCCGGCCCGGTCACCGGCCCACCGGAGCCGACTGCCGGTGCGCTGCCGACCGGCCTGCATCTCACCAGCCTGCACGCGAGCCTGCGTCATCCGGTGCTCCGCACCATGACCTTCCTCAACGAGATCGTCGCCCGCTATCCCGACGCGGTGTCGTTCGCGCCCGGTCGCCCCTTCGAGGACGGGTACGACCTGGCGGAGCTGTCCGGGCACCTGAGCGCCTACCTCGAACACCGGCAGGCCGACGGGCAGACCGGGACCGCCCTGACCCGTGAGCTGTTCCAGTACGGCCCGACCGCCGGCACGATCCGCGACATCGTCGCCCGGACGGTCGCCCAGGACGAGGGAATCCACGTCGCCCCCGAGGCGTACGTGATCACGGTCGGGGCGCAGGAAGGGCTGCTGATCACCGTCCGGGCCTTCTGTGCCGACCCCGACGACGTGCTGCTGGTCCCCGATCCCTGCTACACCGGCGTCACCGGCGTGGCGAGTCTGCTCGGCGTGAGCGTCGAGGCGGTGCCGGAGACCACCGACGGTCCCGACCTGGTGTATCTGGACCGCCTGCTGGCACGGCTGCGCGCCGAGAAGCGACGGGCCCGACTGCTGTACCTGGTCCCGGACGCCGCCAACCCCTCCGGCACCACGATGAGCCGCCACGCCCGCGAGCACCTGCTGCGGGTGCTGCGGCCGTACGGCACGGTGGTGCTCGAAGACACCCCGTACCGGTTGCTCGGCCCCGCCGACCGTCCACCCACGCTCAAGGCACTCGATCGACACGGGCAGGTCGTCCACGTGGGATCGTTCGCCAAGTCCGCCTTTCCCGGTGCCCGCGTGGGCTACGTGATCGCCGACCAGACCGTGCACCGACCCGACGGCACCGGCCTGCTGGCCGACGAACTCAGCAAGATCAAGAGCATGGTCACGGTGAACACCTCACCGGTCAGCCAGGCACTCATCGGTGGACTGCTGCTGCGCGCCGGTCACCGGCTCGGCGAGGCCACCGCACCGGCCGCCCGCCGGTACTCGGCGATGATGCGCCTGCTCCGCGCCGAACTGGACCGCCACTTCCCGCAGCCGGTACGCGACCGGCTCGGGATCAGCTGGAACGACCCGGACAGCGGCTTCTTCCTGAGCCTGACCGTGCCGTTCGTCGCCGGCGACGAGCAACTCGACGACTGCGCCCGCAGGTACGGGGTGCTGTGGACACCGATGAGCTACTTCCACGTGCACTCCGACGCCGGGCAGCACGCCGTACGGCTGTCTGTCAGCTACCTCACCGAGCAGGAGATCGTCGACGGCGTCGGGCGGCTGGCCCGCTTCATCACGGACACCGCATCATGACGGCGGCCGGTACGACCCTCGCCGTACCCGAGATGGTGCGCCGGTGGATGCGGCACGCTCCGCACGCCCCGGCCGTACGTCAGGGTGCCCACACCCGCGACTACCAGGCCGTCGCCGGTCTGGCCCGGGCCGTGGCCGACCGGCTCACCGCCGCCGGCATCCGGGCCGAGGACCGGGTCGCGGTCCTGGCCGACCGCAGCGCGGACCTGCCCGCGGTGCTGCTGGGGATCGCCGCGTCCGGTGCAGTTTGCGTACCGATGGACGCCACCCACCCGGCGGACCGGCTCCGCTACGTCGCCACCGACGCCCAGGCCCGTCTCCTGCTCACCGACGGGACGCAACAGGTGCCGCCCACCCTGGCCGGACTGCCGGTGCTGCGCCTGGACACGCTGGCCCCGGTGTCCGGCGAGATCGGCTTCGACGGCCATCCGCACCAGCTCGCCTGCCTGCTCTACACCTCGGGATCCACCGGGCGCCCCAAGGGAGTCGGCGTGACCCACGGCGCGCTGGCCAACTGCCTCACCGCGACCGCCGAGGCGCTGGCCTACGCCCCCGGCGAACGCCTCCTCGCGGTCACCCCGCTCACCTTCGACATCGCCATGCTGGAACTGCTGATGCCACTCACCGCGGGTGGACAGGTCGAGATCGCCGGCCGTGCACAGGCGCGCAGCGGTCCCGAGCTGGCGCGACTGCTGGCCACCACCACGCCGCGCTATCTGCACGCCACCCCCTTGACCTGGCAGATGCTGTTCACCGCAGGCTGGACCGGGGACAGCGGGCTGGTGGCGCTGATCGGCGGCGACCGGGTGCCACCGGCCCTCGGCGGCCGACTGGCGGAGCGCGTCGAACGGGTGCACCACCTGTACGGACCCACCGAGGCCACCATGTACGCGGTCAGCGACATCGTGCCGCCCGGGCCACAACCCGCCGTGCTGCCGATCGGTACCCCGATTCCCGGCACCCGGGCGGTGGTCCTGGACCGTACGCTGCGACCGGTGCCCGCCGGTACGGTCGGCGAACTCTGCCTCGGCGGCGTCTGCCTGGCCCGCGGCTATCTCGGTCGGCCCGCGCTGACCGCCGAGCGCTTCGTACCCGACCCTGATCATCCCGGCGAGCGGCTCTATCGCACCGGCGACCGGGCGCTGGTGCTGCCCGACGGGCGGCTCGAACTGCGGGGCCGGGACGACGACCAGGTGAAGATCCGTGGCCACCGGATTGAGCTCGGCGAGATCGAGAACGTGATGAGCGAACACCCCGACGTCGCGGTGGCCGCCGCCGTGGTGGTACCGGTCGGCGCGGACCAGCGTCTCGTCGGGTACGTGCAGCTGCGCCCGGCCGCGTCGGCGTCGGCGCTCGACACGCTTCGCGCGTACCTGCGCGACAAGCTGCCCGGACACATGCGACCCACCGCGATCGGGGCGCTGCGCACCATGCCCACCACGACGACCGGGAAGGTGGATCGCGCCGCGCTCGCGCGGATCCGTCTGCCCTGAGGGAGGACCCATGACGGTAGACACCGCACGCGCGAACGGATGGTTGCTGCGCCCGGTCGAGGGCGATCCGGCCGCTCGCCTGTTCTGCCTGCCGTACCTCGGTGCCGGCGCGTCGATGTATCACCGCTGGCCGCGCCGCATCGGCGAGGTCGAGGTCTGCCTGCTGCAACCACCGGGTCGGGAGAACCGGCTGCTGGAACCGGCCCACCAGGCGTACGAGCCGTTCGCGGAGGATCTCCTGGCCGCCGTCGAGCCGTTGTTGGATCGGCCGTACGCCCTCTTCGCGCACTGCAACAGCGTCTTCGCCGCGTACGTGGTGGCGCTGCGGCTGGCCGCGGCCGGCCACCGGCCACGGCGCTTCTTCGCCTCCTCGATGGTCGCCCCCGACCAGGTCCCGTTCGGCAGCCTGCTCGACGTACCCGCCGACCGCCTGCCCGAGGTCGTCGCCGACCTGATGCGGGCGCGCGGCACCGAACCCTCACCGGAGATCGTCGAGCTGGCGATGGAGGCGGTCGAGTCGGATCTGCGCGCCTACCGTGACTTCGGTGGTGCCGCCCCCGCACCCATGCCCTGCCCGGTCACCGTGCTCTCCTGGCGCGACGACCGTACGGTCCCGCCGAGCCTGACCACCGGCTGGACCCGGTTCGGTCAGGACCGGGCGGTCAGTCTCGACGGTGACCACTGGGCGTTCCTGGACCCCTCGCCGGCCCTCCTGCGGATCATCGCCGAGGATCTGGCCGGCTGAGGGGTCCACCGCACCGGGGACTACAGCCGGGCTACCGCTGCGGCGAAGTCGGCAAGCACCGGCTTCTCGAACAGCAGCCGCATCGGCAACCGGTTGAGCTGGTACGCCTGCCGCACCGAGCCGATCATCTGGGCCGCCACCAGCGAGTGTCCGCCCAGCTCGAAGAAGCTGTCGGTACGCCGTACCTGGGCGACACCCAGCGCGTCCCGCCACAGGCCGGCGATGCGCTGCTCGTCCGGGGTCTGCCACTGCTCGACCGGCCCGGCGGGCGCCTCGCCGGACGACTCCGGCAGGGCGGCACGGTCGATCTTGCCGCTGCTGTTCAGCGGCATCGCGTCCAGCACCACGTAGCCGGCCGGGAGCATGTACTCGGGCAGCGCCCTGCTCAGCGCCGCGCGCAGCGCTCCGCGTAGCGCCACCGGGTCGGTGCTCGCCTCGTCGACGGTCAGGTACGCGACCAACCGGTCGTGGCCGCCGTCGCGGCGCATCACCACCACCGCGTCGCGCACCATGGGCTGAGCCATCAGATGATGCTCGATCTCGCCCAGTTCGACCCGGAAACCGCGCAGCTTCACCTGATGATCCACGCGCCCGAGGTGGTACAGCCGGCCGTCGTTACCGAATCGACCGAGGTCACCGGTGCGGTACATGCGCGAGCCGGCCGGGCCGTGCGGGTCGGGCAGGAAGGCCGCCGCGGTCACCGCCGGCTGCCTGCGGTATCCACGGGCCAGGCCCACGCCGGCCACGAAGATCTCGCCGGGCGCCCCGACCGGTACCGGCCGCAACCGGTGATCGAGCAGGTAGACCGCGAGGTTCGGCAGGGCGGTGCCGATCGCGGGCGCGTCGGTGACCGGGGCGGCGACGTCGCTGAACGTGGCACACACAGTCGTCTCCGTCGGGCCGTACGCGTTGACGAACCGGCGGCCCGGCGCCCAGGCGGCGGCCAGGTCGGTGTCGCACTGCTCCCCGGCGGAGACGACCAGGCGCGGGTTGCCGAGGTCGTCCGGGGTGAGCGCCCGCAGCAGGGTCGGGGGGTACGTGCCGACCGTCAGTCCCAGCTCCCGGATCTCGGCGGCGATCTCGGCCGGGGCCGCCTCGGCGGTGGTGAGGACGCCGAGGGTCGCCCCACCGGCGAAGGCCATCGTCATCTCCCAGACGGAGGCGTCGAAGGCCGCCGAGGAGAACAACGACACCCGGTCCTGCGGACCGACCGCGAACTCGTCGCGCAGGGTCACCGCCAGGTTGGCCAGCCCGGCCTGGGTGACCTCGACACCCTTGGGTCGCCCGGTCGACCCGGAGGTGTAGATGAGGTAGGCCAGTTCCGCCGGATCCGGCAGGTCAGCGACGGGCGTGTCGGGCTGGGCGGCGATCGCGGCCTCGTCCCGGTCGAGCAGCAGCAGCGGGCCGGTGTGCGCCGCGACCGCGACGGCCTCGCTCGCGGTGCTGACGACGAGTGTCGCGTCGGCGGCGTCGAGGATGTCCCGGAGCCGTTCGGCCGGGTGGCGGGGATCGAGCGGCAGGTACACCGCCCCGCTCTTGAGCACGGCGAGGAAGCTCAGTGGCAGGTCGATGCCGCGTCCGACGCAGACGCCGACCACCCTGCCCGGCCCCGCGCCCGCCTGCCGCAGCTGATGTGCCAGCTTCGTGGCCCGGACGTCGAGGTCCCGGTAGCTGATCGAGGAGCCCCGGGTCCGGACCGCGGTGGCGTCCGGATGGGCCGCGGCGATCTCGGCGAACAGTTGCGTCGGTACGGCAGTGACCGGCGTCGCGCCCGGTCGGGGCAGACGGTCCAGCAGCTCCTGGTCGGCCGGGCTGAGCATCGGCAGGTCGGACAGGCGCGTGCCGTCCTGCGCCGCGGCGCCCGCCAGCAGCAGGGTGAGCTGGTGCAGCAGCCGCTGCGCGGTGGTGGCGGTGAACCAGGGCGACCGGTGGTACAGCGCGGCACGGCTGCCGTCGTCGGCCCACCACAGCTGCAACTCCGCGCCGTCGGCCATCGCGGGTGGCGTGTCGGAGACCGAGACCACCAGCTGGGGCGGCCCGGCGATCGCCGACAGCGTCGACGCGTCGAGGTTGCGGTGTGCCAGCGCGTCGAGCAGTACCTCCCGGGTGCGGCGCAGCACGTCGGTGAAGGTGGGCTCGCCGGAGCAGTCGAGACGTACCGTCACGGGCAGGACGTGCTCCGGGTGCCGGGCCCTCGCCAGGGGCGTGGTGACCAGGGTGTCGTCCTGCCCGGTCAGCCGCGACGCCCAGGCGGCCACGGCGGCGGTCACCACCATCAGAGTGCTGGCCCGCTCGCGTCGGGCCAGCACGGCGACCGCCCGGCCGACGGTCGGGGGCAGGGTCAGTTCGCAGGAGGCGGGGGAGGCGGGCGGTCCGGACACCGGCGGTCGGTCGTACGGCAGGCCGAGCCGGGGCGGCGCGCCCCGCAGGTGCCGCCGCCAGTACTCGACGTGTCGCGGGTCGTCGCTCAGGTCCGTCGGCGTGCCGGGCCTGCTCGTCGGTCCTGCGGAGGTCAGCGCCTCAGTCACGATCGTCCTCCAGATGAATGCGTACGGGAAGCTGGTCCAGACCCCACATCAGGTTCGACCTGAGCCGGCGGACCGGTCCGGTCAGCTCGAAACGCGCCACCTGACTGGCCAGCGCGTCGAGGGCGACGCGCAGTTCGAGCCGGGCCAGGGCGGCGCCGATGCAGAAGTGCTGCCCCATGCCGAAGGTGACGTGCCGGTTGGGCCACCGGGTGATGTCGAAGCGGGACGCGTGGGGGAACGCCGCCTCGTCGCGGTTGACCGCCGGATTCCAGATGGTCACCTGTTCACCGGCCTCGACGAGTTGCGGGCCGACCACCACGTCGGTGAGTGCGGTACGCATGACGTGCAGGCTCGGCGCGGTCCAGCGCAGGATCTCCTCGACGGCGGTCGCCATGACCGCTTCCGTGTCGTGCCGCATCCGCTGCCACTGCGTCGGGTTGTCGATGAACGCCAGCACCCCGCCGGCCGTGGCATGCCGGGTGGTCTCATTACCGCCGGTCAGGATCCCGTTGATGTTGACCTGGATGTCTTCGTCGGACATCCGGTAGCCGGCCGACTGCCCGGTCACCATGGCGCTGACCAGGTCGTCGCCGGGGCGGCGTCGGCGTTCGGCGATCAGGTCCGCCGAATACAGGAAGATGTCGGCGTGCGCCTGCTCCTGCAGCTCCGCGCTGATCGGGTCGCCGCCGTCCTCGGTGACCGAGCCGAACGCGGTACGGGTCAGCTCGATCATCAGGTCCCAGTCGTCGCGGGGTACGCCCAGCAGTTGACAGGTGACGTAGAGCGGCAGCCGTCCGGCGATGCGGTCGACGAAGTCGAACGAGTCGAGATCGCGTACCTCGTGGAGGAGCTGCCGGACGATGGCCCGCATGCTCTCCTCCAGCCGTCGCACGGATCGTGGGGTGAAGGCCGGGTTGAGCACGTCGCGCATCCGTCGGTGCCGGGTGCCGTCGGTGACGATGAGCATCTTGCCGGCGGAGGCCCGTCCGGCGGCGCCCTCCCCGCCGATGCGCATGCCGCGCTCGGAGGTGAAGGACTGCCGGTCCTCGTAGACGGCGGTGGCGAGCCGATGGGTGGTGATCGCCCAGAACTCGGAGCCGTCCGGCCGCCGGTTGCGGTACATCGGGACGTGCTCGCGCAGGTGGTCCCAGACCTGGTACGGGTTGCCGCTGACGTACAGCTCGGGGTCGCCGAGGTCCACGTCGGTCAGTTGGTTCACCGCGCACCTCCGGTGGGGCGTACCGCGAACAGTTCGAAGATGTCGGTGCCGGTGAGCAGCGGATCCTGGGCCACACCCACCCGGTATCCGCGTTCGGTGAGTTCCTGCCGCAGCTGGTGCAGCCGTCCGCCGATGTCGTGCAGCTGCACGACGACCTGCCGGATCGTGGGCCAGTGCCGCTCGGCGATCCCGCGCAGCACCTCGACCTCCGCCTTCTCGACGTTGATCTTCAGCAGGTCGATCGGCTCACCGCCCAGCTCGTCGGCGACCTCGGAGAAGGTGCGCAGCTCGCAGGTGAGCGTCTCGCTGTCGTGCCGGTCGGCCACCATCTCCTCGATGTCGTCGGTGTCGAACCCGCTGTTGGCCAGGAAGGCCCGGGTGAGCTGTTCGTCGTAGCCGCGATCGGCGTGGAAGCTGGTCATCGCGGTGATCTGCGGATAGTTGGTCAGCACCGCCCTGCCGGGCCGGTCGGACAACGCGAACGGGTAGGCGGCGCCCCGGATGCGATGTTCGGCGAAGTTGGCGGCGAGTGCCTGGTAGCACCGGGGTGCGGGTTCGAAGGCGAAGACGCGGCTTGCGGCCTCCCAGTGGAAGAAGAGTGAGGCCACGCCGACGTTCGCCCCCACGTCGAAGACGGTCCCACCTGGCGTCAGGGTGACGCCGTGTTGCAGGTAGGCGCGTCCGGTCACGATGTTGCGGTACATCAGGCTCGTCTCGCCAGCATTGAGTTGCATGACGTCGTAGCCGTTGGGCAGGCGCATCCGTTCCACGCGCCGTACCTCCGTTTCGGTCGACCCTTCGTACCCAGCCATTCAGTCACTTAATATTGACTGTAGTTGTGCAGAGATTACAGTAGTTGTCGGACGCTGACTACGGATCGGTGCTGGGGGAGGGGCGAGTACGTGACAGAGTCGCTACCGGAATTGGTCGACCACCATCGATGGGAGCTGTCCGAGGCCGCGGCTACGGCCGTGACGAGGGCGGCCCGCAGCGCGCAGGTGCCAACCCGACAGGTGGTCGCGGCGGCCTGGGCCAAGGTCAGGTCGGTCCTGACCGGTGACCCCGAGCTGCCGCCCGGACCCTGGCGCGGCCTGCTCGGCACCGACACCGGCGAGGCCACGCCCACCGGCGAACCGCCCACTGCCGTCTGCCTGGAACACCCCGCCGACCTGCTGCGCGGCGTCGACGCGTCACGAACCGGCGAGTACCTGGACGGGGTGCTGCGGGCCATCGCCGCCGACCTGGACGCGCCGCACGAGAAGCACTCGCTGCTCACCGGCAAGGACGTCTGGCGGCAACTGCACGTGCTCCACGGCGAGCTGCGCGAGCTGCCCGACCGCCGGGCCCACGAGCTGATCGGCGAGCAGGCCCGCCGTACCCCCCATGCGGTCGCCGCCGTCCGCGGCGACCTGCGCTGGACGTACGCCGAACTGGACCAGCGCGCCAACGCGGTGGCGAACCGGCTCCTCGCGGCCGGCGCCCGTCCCGGCGACGTGGTCGCCGTGCTCAGCGACCGGACCCTGCCCTGGGTGGCCGCGATCCTCGGCATCCTCAAGGCCGGCCTGGTCTACCTCCCGGTCGACCCGGCCTACCCGCACTCCCGGATCGCCGGCATCCTGCGGCGCAGCGGCACGAGGCTGCTGCTGGCCGAGGTGCCGACCGAACCGATCGCCGACGTGCCGGTGCTGCCGCTGGAGGCCGCCGGACCGACAATCGACCCACAGGTGTCCGTACCGGCCGACGCCCCCGCGTACATCTACTTCACCTCCGGCTCCACCGGTGAGCCCAAGGGCGCGGTCTGCGCCCACGCCGGCATGCTCAACCACCTGAGCGCCAAGATCGACGACCTTGGCCTCACCGAGCAGGACGCCGTCTGCCAGAACGCGCCGCAGTGCTTCGACATCTCCCTGTGGCAGGTGCTGGCGCCACTGCTCGTCGGTGGGCGGACCGTGCTCGTGCCGCCGCAGGTGATCCTCGACGTCGAGGCGTTCGTGTCCACCCTCGACCGGGAGCGGATCACCGTCCTGCAGGTCGTCCCCTCGTACCTCGAAGTCCTGCTCGGCCACCTCGACCTGAGTCCGCATCAGCGTCCGGCGCCACGGATCGTCTGCGTCACCGGCGAGGCGATCTCCCGCAGTCTGGTCGCCCGCTGGTTCGGGTGCTTCCCCGACGTTCCGCTCGTCAACGCCTACGGTGCGACAGAGGTCTCGGACGACACCACCCACGAGATCATGCGTACGCTGCCCGCCACCGAACTGGTGCCGGTCGGCCGCCCGGTGCAGAACGTCTCGGTGTACATCCTGGACAGCCAACTCGCCCTGGTGCCCTTCGGTGCACCCGGACAGATCGCCTTCGCCGGCATCTGCGTCGGTCCCGGCTACATCAACGACCCGGACCGCACCGCGTCAGCCTTCGTGCCCGACCCGTTCCGACCCGACCAGCGGATGTACCTCACCGGCGACTACGGTCGATGGCTGCCCAACGGGCATCTGGAGTTCCTCGGCCGGCGCGACGAACAAGTCAAGATCAGCGGGATGCGGGTCGAGGTCGGCGAGGTCGAGAACACCCTGCTGCGGGTGCCCGGGGTGCGCTCGGCCTGCCTGGTGGTGGTGCCGATCGGGACGAGCAAACGGCTGGCCGCCTTCTTCACCGCCGACGAACCGGTGCCGGACCTCAAACGGCGGTTGGCGGACCAGCTGCCGGCCCACCTGGTCCCCTCCACGGTGCACCAGCTCGACGCGTTGCCGCTGACCGAGAACGGCAAGGTCGACAAGGCCGCACTCGTCGCCGCGGCGCTGCGCGCCGGGGCTCAGGCAACCGTGTCCCAGGAGCGTGAACAGGCGACCAACCCGCTGGAGCGCCGGCTCGCGGCCGCCTGGGCCGAGGTCCTCAACCGTCCGCTCGAGGACATCTACCGCACCGACAACTTCTTCGCCCTCGGCGGTGACTCGCTCTCGGCGGTCCGGCTGGTCGTCAAGCTCAAGCACCTCATCACCCTCACCACCCTGACCAGCAACCCGGTGCTGGCCGACCTGGCCGAGGCCGCGAGTCGTACCGGTCAGGCACAGCTGCTCCAGGCCCTGGCCACGCCGCAGGAGCCGGTGGCGACGGTGGTGACCGTGCCCGACGCGGCCGGCACCGCCCTCAACTTCCAGCCGCTCGCCGCCGGCCTCGCGGCGACGAACTGCGCTCTGCTCTCCACCGAACTGCCCGGGCACGACCTCGCCCGCCCCGAGGAACCACTCGCGGACGTGGCACAGGTCGCCACCCGGCTGGCGGACGAGATCGCCGCGCGGGTCGACACCCCACTGATCCTCTGGGGCCAGGGCAGCGGCGCGGCCGTCGCGGTGCAATGCGCTCGCCTGCTGCACGAGCGGGGTCGACCCGCGGCCCAGCTCGTCCTCGCCGCGGCCACCGCCGACCCGGATCAGCTCGCCGCGGACCTCGCCGAGGTGCAGGCGATGGGGGAGGGGGAGATCCGCCGGCACATGGCCGCCCAGGCGACCTACACCGAACTCGACGAACTCAAAAGCGAGCGGGAGGCGCTCATCGAGCGGGCGTACCGACACGACACCCTCGGCGCCGCGCGTTTCCTCCAGCACGCGCACGACGGGTGGCCGGCGCTCACGGTGCCGACCTGGGTCGTCGTCGGCGACGACGACATGCGGCTGGCCACCGAACCCCGTCCCGAGCTGGCCTGGCGGCACTTCGCCCCGACCGCCGAGCAGGTCGTCCTGCCCGGTGCGGGACGACACTTCCTGCGCACCCACGCCGACGAGGTGGTCACCCTCCTGCGGTCGATCGTGACCACCCGGACCGGCGCGTGAACGGGCAGCCCGTCGGGGACCCGACCGCGATGCCGCTCACCGGGCGGCTCGGCCGTACCCCGTCCGCCGTCCTGCACGAGCACGTCCTGGCACCTCAGTTCCAGTTCGAGGTCGAGCACCTGCTCGGGTGGTACCGGGTCGTCGAGCGGGTGCTGCTGGCCGAGTACACCCGGATGGGGCTGATCACCGAGTCCGAGGCGGCCGCCATCGCCGTACTGCTCGACACGGCCACCGCCGACCGGATCACCGCCGACCCGGCCGCCAACCTCTCCGACATCTGCCTGGCGCTGGAGCGGCACGTGCTGGCCGGGCTGACGACGGTGCCGCCCGCCTGGCACGTCGACCGCAGCCGCAACGACATCCAGGCCACCGCCCAACTCCTGTACGCCCGCAGCGAACTGCTCGACATCGCCGAGGCGCTGGTGGAGCTCACCCGGGTTGCCCGGCACCGGGCCGATGCCGTGACGCACCTGCCGATGCCCGGGTACACCCACCTGCAGGCCGCCCAGGTCAGCACGCCGGGCTTCTTCCTCAGCGCCCTCGTCGAGCACTGCCTGCGGACGCTCCGGCGACTCCTGGCCACCTACGACGAGATCAACCTGAGCCCGCTCGGCGCGGGTGCGCTCACCGGCCAGGAACTGCCCTGGGACCGGGACCGGATGGCCCTGCTGCTCGGCTGCGCCGGTCCGTATCCGCACGCCCTGACCGCCGTCGCGTCCCGGGCCTGGGCGTTGGAGATCGCCGGCGAGCTGTCCCACTTCGGGGTGGGCACGAGCCGGTTCGTCACCGACCTGATGGCCTGGGCCAGCAGCGCGTACGGCTTCGTCGAGCTGCCCGACGAACTCGCCGGAATCTCCGCGGCCATGCCGCAGAAGAAGAACTATCCGGTGCTGGAACGGATCCGGGGTCGTACCGCCCACCTGACCTCCCTCGCCCTCGACCTGGCCACCGCGCAACGGGCCACCCCGTACAGCAACATGGTCGAGGTCTCCAAGGAGGCCGGGGCGTACCTGCACGACCTGTTCCGATCCGCGCGCGGCGTGCTCGCCCTGCTGCGCACGGTGCTGGAGAACCTGGACTGGCGACCCGAGGCGATGCGGGCCGCCTGTGACCGGGAGTTCCTCGGCGGCTTCACCCTCGCCAACCGGCTCACCCTCGACGAGAACGTCCCGTGGCGGACCGCGCAGGTCATCGTCGGACGGTACGTCAGCGCCAAGCTGGCCGCAGGTGACCCCCTGGACCGACCCGACGCGTCGTTGCTGGCCGATCTGGCCGAAGCGGCGGGGTACCGGTTGACCGACCCGGCGGCGCGGCTGCGCGGGCTCGACAGCGAGGGGCAGTTGGCCGTCAAGTGCTCTGCGGGGTCCGCCCGTCCCGACCAGGTCCGTGACCTGCTGGACCGCCAGGGCGTCGCGCTCGACGCGCTGGCCGGGCAGCTGGGACGTCGTCGGGCCACCGTCGAATCCGCGATCCGGGAGGTCCACAGCCTCTTCGCGGTCGGCTCGCCCACCGGGGCGCGAGGACCGGCGTGAGCACCGGACAGGCGCACCGGTCCCGGACCGCCACCGGCGTCAGCTCCGCCTTCGGCACCTTCGGTGAGCTGCTCCAAGGGGTGCTGCCGGATCAGGTCGACTTCCTGGTCACCATGCCGATCGCCCGATGGGCCACCGCGACCTTCGAGCTGGCCGCCTCGGGCGGGGTCAGCGTCACCCCCGCCCACAAGACCAAGGCCCGACGACTGGCCGAGTCGATCCTCGCCGTCCACGCGCCCGGCGCCGGGGGACGACTGACGCTCGACGGCACCATCCCCGAAGGCAAAGGGCTGGCCAGTTCCTCCGCCGACCTGGTGGCGACCGCCCGCGCGGTCGCCAACGCCCTCGGGGTCCACCTGCCGGACACCGACATCGAGGACTTCCTGCGGGAGATCGAACCCACCGACGGCGTCATGTACCCGGAGGTGGTGGCCTTCGACCACCGGGCGGTACGGCTGCGCGCCCGGCTCGGCGTACTGCCGCCGCTGACCGTGGTCGGCATCGACGAGGGCGGCACGGTGGACACCGTCGCGTTCAACCGCATCCCGAAGCCGTTCCCCGCCGCCACCCGCGCCGAGTACGCCCGTCTGCTGGACACCATCACCACCGCCATCGCGGTGGGTGACCTGGCGACCGTCGGACGGGTGGCCACCCGCAGCGCGGAACTCAACCAGCAGCTGCGGCCCAAGCGGTCCCTGACCGCGATGCTCGCGATCTGTGCCGAGGCGGGCGGGGTCGGTGTCGTGGTGGCACACAGCGGTACGGCCATCGGCGTACTCCTGCCTCACCAGGCGCTCGGGTACGAGCGCCGCCTCGATCTGACCCTGCGCCGCTGTGCCGAGCTCAGCGACCAGGTCCTGCTCTACCACGCCCTGTGCGTGGACTACCGATAGGAGCTGCGGTGCGTTTCGACTCCATGGTGGACGCGATCGGGCACACGCCCCTGGTCCGGCTGCGGGCCTCCGGGGACGTGCAGTTGTTCGCCAAGCTCGAACTACAGAACCCGTACGGGATGAAGGACCGGGTCGCCCGTGAGGTGGTGCTCGCGGCGCGGGAGTCCGGTGAGCTGGCCCCGGGGGCGCCGATCGTGGAGAGTTCCTCCGGGACGTTGGCGCTCGGGTTGGCGCTCGTCGGGACCGTGCTGGGCCACCCGGTGCACATCGTCACCGACCCCCGCATCGACCCGATCACCCTGGCCAAGCTCCGCTCGCTCGGCTGTGTCGTGCACGTGGTGCCGGCGATGGCGCGCCACGGCTGGCAGAGCGCGCGCCTGGAGCGCCTCGCCGAACTGCGTCGGGAACTGCCCGGCGCGTACTGGCCGCAGCAGTACGGCAACCCGCTGAACCCGCGCGCGTACCAGGCGCTGGCCCGGGAGATCATCACCGACCTGGGACCGGTCGACGTGCTCGTCGGCTCGGTGGGCAGCGGTGGCTCGCTCTGCGGTGCCGCCCGCGCGCTGCGCGCGTACCGGCCGCAGTTGCGGGTCGTCGCGGTCGACTGCGTCGGCAGCGTCCTGTTCGGTCAGCCCGACCTGCCCCGCCGTCGGCAGAGCGGGCTGGGTAACAGCCTGCATCCGGAGAACCTCGACCACACGGTCATCGACGAGGTGCACTGGCTCAACGACCGGGAGGCCTTCGCCGCCACCCGCGACCTCGCCCGGGAACAGGGCATCTTCGCCGGCAACTCGGCCGGATCGGTGTACCAGGTGATGAGAGGGCTGACCGGGCTGCTCGCCCCGGGCACCCGGGTGGTCGGCATCCTGCCCGACCGGGGTGACCGCTATGCCGAGAACCTCTACGACGACGGGTACTGGGCCGAGCAGAAGCTCGACGACCTTCCGCTGGCCACCGAGCCGGTGCAGGTGCCGTACGGCAGCCGCGTCACCTCGTGGTCGTACGCGCCGGTGCCGCCCCGGGAGCTGATCTTCGTCGAGTCCAACACCACCGGCACCGGCATGCTCGCCCTGCACCAGGCGGTACGACTGGGGCTGCGCCCGGTCCTGCTGACCCATCGTCCGGGCCGGTACCGCGGGCTGCCCGAGACCCCGGCGGAGGTCGTCGAGTGCGACACCAACGACGTCGACGCCCTGCGCGCGCTGCTGTCCCGGCGGCGGTCCCTGGCCGGGGTCACCACCACGAGCGAGTTCTACCTGGAGACCGCGGCCACCCTGGCCAACGGCCTCGGCCTGCCCGGTAGCAGCGCCGACGCGGTGGCGGCGTGTCGGGACAAGGCGCGCACCCGTGACCTGCTGAGCCGGGCGGGGTTGCCGCAGCCGCGGTACTCGGTGGTCCGTACGCCGCACGAGGTCGCGGCTGCGGTGGCGCGGGCCGGGCTGCCCTGCGTGGTCAAGCCGACAGGCGACTCGGCCTCGACCGGGGTGCGGCTGTGTCGCACCGAGGCGGAGGCGCAGGCCCAGGTGGCGGCGCTGCTCGCGGTCACGGTGAACGTCCGGGGTCAGGTCGTCGCGCCGGCCGTGCTGGTCGAGCAGTACCTGCGCGGTGCGGAGGTGAGTGTGGAGACCTTCGCCGCCGACGGGCGCGTGGAGGTCGTCGGCATCACCGACAAGTCGATCGGTCCCGAGCCGTACTTCGTGGAGACCGGCCACCTCTTCCCGGCGCCGGAGCGACCGGAGAGCGAGGCGGTCCGACGGACCGCCCGCTCGGCGCTGGCCGCGGTCGGGCTCGCGCACGGCGCGGCGCACGTCGAGATGCGGCTGACCGAGGCCGGACCGGTCGTGGTCGAGATCAACGCTCGGCTGGCCGGCGGCATGATCCCCGAACTGATCCGCCTCGCCACCGGGCTGAACCTGGTCCAGCGGCAGCTCCGGGCGGCGAGCGGACTGCCACTGGAGCCGCTGGCACCCGCGACCCGGTACGCCGGGATCCGCTTCCTGACCACCGCGACCACCGGGGTGTTGCATGCCGTCGACGGCGTCGAGGAGGCCGCCGCGCTGCCGGGCGTGCACGACGTGACGGTCACCGCACCCGTCGGTGCCGCCGTCGGCCCGGCCACCGACGCCTACGGGCGACTCGGCTGGGTGATCGCCGACGGCGACAGCCCTGAGCAGGTACGGGCCCGCCTCGACCAGGCCCTGGCCCGGATGGCACTGGACGTGACTCCCGCGTCGGACGGTACCGCCGCGGCTGACGAGAAAGTGACGGTACCCGCATGATCGAGATGCGCAGTGACACCTTCACCCTGCCGACGGAGCAGATGCTCGCCGCGATGACGAGCGCCACCCTCGGCGACGACGTCTACGGCGAGGACCCGACCGTCCGTGAGCTGGAAGAGACGAGCGCGCAGCTGACCGGCAAGGAGGCGGCCTGCTTCCTGCCGAGCGGCACGATGGCCAACCTCTGCGCGATCATGGCCCAGGTGCCACGCGGCGCGAAGGTCATCGTCGGCGACGAGTCCGACATCTACCTGTACGAGGCCGCCGGAGCGAGTGTCTGCGCCGGGGCGGCCTACGAGCCGGTCCGCACCGACGAGGACGGACGTCTTCCGCTCGACGGGCTCGCCGCGGCCTTTCCCGCCGACCCGGACGACCCGCAGTTCGCGCTGCCCGCGTTGATCTGCCTGGAGAACACCCACAACCGGGCCGGCGGCGTCGTGCTCGACGAGGCGTACCTGCGCGCGGTGCGGGACTTCGCCGACGAGCGACAAGTTCCCGTCCACCTCGACGGGGCGCGCCTGTTCAACGCCGCACTGGCCGCCGGTACCACCGTCGAGGCCGTCGCGCGGCACGCCGACACCGTGCAGTTCTGCCTGTCCAAGGGGCTCAGCGCTCCGGTCGGTTCGATGCTCACCGGCCCCGCCGAGGTCATCGGCCGGGCCCGCCGGGTGCGCAAGTTGCTGGGCGGTGGGATGCGGCAGGCGGGTGTGCTGGCGGCGGCGGGGTTGATCGCCGTGACCCGGATGCCGCAGCGACTCGCCGAGGACCACGCGAACGCGCTGCGCTTCGCCGAAGGGCTGGCGCAGGTGCCCGGGGTGACGGTCGACCCGAAACGGGTGCAGACCAACATCGTCCTGTTCCGGCTCGCCGACATGCCGTGGGAGCGGTTCGTCGCCGAGACGGCCGACCTCGGACTGCGGGTGGCGGAGTTCGGGCACGGTCGGATCCGTGCCGTGACCCACCGTGGTGTCAGCCGTGCCGACGTCGACCGGGCCGTGGAGATCGTCGGGCGGGTGGTGGCGCGGTGACCGCGGTCGCGAGCGGCGGCCGGGTCGTCGAGCCGTGGCCGGTCCGCGCCGACGCCGACGACTGGCTGTACGACAACCGTGTCGAGCTTCGTCAGCGGCTCACCGAGACCGGTGTGGTGCACCTGCGTGGGCTCGGGCTGG
Organism: Micromonospora fiedleri; assembly: GCF_016774385.1. Lineage (NCBI taxonomy): Bacteria > Bacillati > Actinomycetota > Actinomycetes > Micromonosporales > Micromonosporaceae > Micromonospora > Micromonospora fiedleri. The sequence continues at coordinate 153,361 of NZ_JAETXL010000011.1, read as the reverse complement.
ATTCCCCCGAGCGGTTCGCGTCGGCCGTCGAGGCACTGGTCCGGCCCTGCCCGCGTCGGGAACCGTTCGCACCCCGGCCGCACCTGGGCGGGCCGGTGTACGGGCCGCCCGCCTGGCCGTCGTACCGGGACATGTGCCCGCACAACGAGCAGAGCCAGGCGCTGGTGTTTCCCGGCACGCTGCTGCTGGCACACCCGCCGGGGGCGGCGACGAGCGGGCGGACCCTGCTCGCCGACGGGGTCGAGGCGTTGTCCCGGCTGCCGTCGCGGGTACGGGACGCGTTCGTCACGCGGGGGTGGATGCTGGTCCGCAACTTCCGGCCGTACGTGGGCATGGGTTGGCGGCAGGCGTTCGGGGTGGAGACCGTGGCCGAGGTCGAGGCGTACTGCGCCGGACAGTCGATCGGGTACGAGTGGCTGCCCGACGACACGCTGCGTACCCGGCAGGCTCGGGCGTCGACGTTCACGCATCCGGTGACGGGCGTGCCGGCGTGGTTCAACCAGATCGCCTTCCTCAGCGAGTGGAGTCTCCAGCCGGAGGAACGCGAGGTGCTGGTGGGGGCGTACGGCCGTGCGGGGCTGCCGTTCAACACCTTCTTCGGTGACGGGGAACCGGTGCCGGCCGAGGACCTGGCGGCGGTGCAGGAGGCGATCGACGCCTCCACGTTCGACCTGTCGTGGGCACCGGGGGACCTGGTGCTCGTCGACAACGTACGGATGGGGCACGGGCGTACCGCCCACGCCGGCACGTGGCCGTTGTGGGAGGCCCAGGGCGACCCGCTGTCGGCTGTTGACTTTGCATGACTCCTGTCATGACTTGAGCCGTCAACTCTGGTAAATTCCGTTGTCATCGGCAGTCAAGACGAGTTGAGGTGCTGATGGACAAGTGGGTGAGCATCGCCACGCCGAACCCAGCCGCTCCCACGCGGTTGTTCTGCTTCCCGTACGCGGGCGGCGGCGCCTCGGCGTACCGGGAGTGGCATCGCTGGCTGCCGCAGGTCGAGGTGGCCGCCGTGCAGTTGCCCGGGCGGGAGAACCGGCTCGGGGAACGACCTGTCGCCGCCATGGACCGCCTGCTCGATCTGCTGGTCGAGGCCCTCGACCCGCTGCTGCGGCAACGCCCCTTCGCCTTCTTCGGCCACAGCATGGGAGCCCGGATCGCGTACGCGCTGACCCGCCGGCTCGAACAGGACGGCGCGCCCCTGCCCAGCTGGCTGTTCGCCTCCGGCAGCCCCGCACCGTGGCTGCGGATCCCCGAAGCGGCGTGGGCCGAACCCGACGACCGGCTGCTGGCCTGGCTGGCCGACCTCGGCGGTACGCCACCGGAGGTGCTCGACAGCCCGGACCTGATGCAGCTGGCGCTGCCCGTCATCCGCGCCGACCTGACCCTCGGCGCCACCTGGCAGTACCCGTACACCACGCCGTCGTCGGTGCCGGTACACGCCTTCGCCGCCACCGACGACGACTACGCCACCCCGGAGCGGGCCCGGGCCTGGGACCGCGAGACCACCGGCCCGTGCCGGGTGAGCGTCTTCCCGGGCGGGCACTTCTTCCTGCACGAACACACCGCACAGATACTCCGGTTGATCGACGAAGACCTGCTCAGCGTGGCGCGGTGACGGCCATGACCTCCACCGGACTCACCGCCACCACGCCGGGGATCGACCACCCGCAGCAGTGGCCGGTCTACGACGGCCAGGCCGTCGCACGAGCCACCGACCTGATCCGCGCCGGCCGCACCTTCGACTACCGGCACGGTCCCGAGATCGCCGAGATCGAGCAGTTGTTCGCCGACCACCTGGCCGGTCGACACGTCCTCGCGGTCAACTCCGGCACCAGCGCGCTGCTCGCCGCGTACTACGTCCTCGGGCTCGGTCCCGGCGACGAGGTGCTGGTGCCATCCCTGACCTTCCTCGCCACCGCCTCGCCGCTGTTCGTGCTCGGCGCCACCCCGGTGCTCTGCGACAGCGGATCGGCCAACGGCAACGTCACCGCCGCCAGCCTGGCCGAGCGGATCACCAGTCGGACCCGGGCCATCGCGGTCACCCACCTGTTCGGCCACCCCTGCCCGATGGCGGAGATCGCACAGCTGGCCCGCGAACGGTCACTGGCGCTGATCGAGGACTGCTCGCACGCCCACGGATCGACCATCGACGGCGTCCCGGTGGGCACCTTCGGCGACCTCGCCGTCTTCAGCATCGGCGGACTCAAACTCGTCAGCGGTGGGATGGGTGGCGTCCTCGCCTGCCGCGACACCCGCCACTACGACCTGGCCTGCCTGCTGAGCAGCTTCCGGCAACGCAGCAACCTCACCGTCCGCGATCCGGCGCTGCGTCGCCTCGCCGACGTCGGGCTGGGCGGCAACCTGCGGATCAGCCCCGTCGCGGCCGTCCTGGCCAGCAGCCACATGCGACGGCTCGACGCGCTGGTGCGCGCCAAGCACCACAACGCCACCGCACTCGTCGCCGCACTCAGCACCCATCCCGGCGTCGAAGGGCTGGGCGTCGCGGCCGGACACACCATGGGCGGCTGGTACGACATCGTGCTGCGCGTCGACCCGCTGCGCGCCGGCTTCGACCGCGACGACCTGGTCGCCGCGCTGAAGCGGCACGGCGTACGGGCCGGTGTGCCGCAGACCGCCCCGCTGCACCGTACGTCGGTCTTCACCGGCGCCCGGCCGCCGACCTGGCACGCGTACTCACCGGCCACGCTGCGCCAACGCTTCACGTACGCCCTCCAGGACCTTCCGGTGAGCGCTCGTCTGCACGACGAGTGGATCAGCCTGCCGGCGACCTACTTCAACGAGCCGCAGGAGGAACTGCTCGGCGCGTACCGGCGGGCCGCCGAGCGGGCGCTGTCCGACCTGGCGGCGACCCGATGAGCCAGGTCTCGGTCTACCTCGTCGGCGTGCAGAGCCTCGCCAGCTGGTTCACCCACTTCGTGCAGTGGCGACCCGGCGATCGGCACCTGCATCTGGGTGAGGGGCCGGTCGACGCCGAGGCGCTCCAGCGCAGTCTCCAGGGCCTCGACGTCGCGACCGCCGTCTTCCTCACCAGCCACGACACGCTGCTGCGGGACCGGGAACTCGCCGCCGGGCTGCGCCTCGCCGGCCACCGGGTCATCGTCCAGTCGGCGAGCGCGGCGAGCCTGGGCCTCGACAAGGTGGCCATGAAGCGCTTCTTCGACCGGCACGGCATCCCCACCGCCCCGTGGCGGTACCAGGACGAGGGCACCCTCGACGGAGGCGGCGACGACCTGCTGGTGGTGAAGGGCCGTAACAGCACCCAGAGCATCGGCATCCGGATGGCCACCGAGGTGACGTCGTCCCCGCAGTACTTCACCGAGCGGTACGCCGACGGGGTGGAGTACTCGGTCGTGGCGCACCGGACCGCCGGGCGCACCATCACCCTCCCGCCGGTCTGGAAGGGACCCACCTCGCCGATGCTGGTCCCACCGTGGCGCCGGCTGCGGCTGTGCCCCGCGCCCGGCCTGACCCCGGCCCTCGACACCTGGCTGCGCGACACCACCGAAACCATCGCCCGGGCCGCCGACGTCGACGGCTACCTGGAGGTGGAGTTCCTGGTCCAGGCCGACGGCACCGGTCTGGTCCTGGAGATCAACCCGCGGATCTGCGGCACTCTGCGCATCGCCGCGCTGGCCGCCGAGATACCCGTCTTCTCGCTGCACCACCTGACGTCGTCGGCGGCGTTGCCGGCCCTCCGGTACGCCGCCGAGGTCCCGTACACCGGGGCGTCGTTCAACGACCCGGCACAGCAGGTGTACGCCACCTCGCGGCTCACCGTCGCCGCGCCGGACCCGACGACCGTCATCACCGCGCTTCGCCGGCACGCCGGTGACCGCGCACTGCTCTACGACCCCTGGACCACCGGCAACGCGCCGACCCTGCTCGGAGCCCGAGAGGAAACCCCGTTATGAGCACCGAAACCGTCCGCGATGGAGCACCGTCGGATGACGGAGCTCCACCACCCTCGCTGAACCGGCACCGCGACTTCAACAAGCTCTGGCTCGGGCAGGGGATCTCCGCCTTCGGCACCGAGATCACCACCCTGGCGTTGCCGCTCACCGCGATCCTCATCCTGGATGCGAGCGCCACCCAGATCGGCGTCATGTCGGCGTTGCGGGAGCTGGCCTTCCTGGGCCCTCTGCTGTTCTTCGGCGTGCTCGTCGACCGGATGCGCCGACGTCCGTTGATGATCGGCACCGACCTGGCCCGTGCCTTCGTGATCGGTCTCGTGCCGGTGCTGGCCTTCCTCGACTCGCTGACCATGATGGTGATGTACCTCGTCGCCTTCACGGTCGGTTGCCTTTCGGTCATCTTCGACCTGGCCTACCGCTCCTACCTGCCCAGCATCGTCTCCCGTGAGCAGCTGATGGCCGGCAACAGCCGGCTGCAGGCCACCGACTCGCTGTCCCAGATCGCCGGTCCCGGCCTGGCCGGTCTGCTCGTGCAGGCGTTGCGAGCGCCGTTCGCGCTGGTCATCGACGCGATCTCGTTCGTCGCCTCGGCGATCGCCATCGCAATGGTGAAGACCCCGGAGCCGCCGGTCGAGCGATCCGCCGAGGACATCGGTCGCGGCTGGCGGGGAGTCTTCAGCGACATCGGCAACGGCATGCGGATCACCGTCCGGCACCCGGTGGTCCGGGCACTGGCCGGCAACAGCGCCACCTTCAACTTCTTCTCGATGCTGATGCTCACCCTCTTCGTGCTGTACGCGACCCGCGAGTTCGGCATCACCCCGGCCGCGCTCGGATTCATCTTCGCCGCCTTCGGCGTCGGCGGTCTGATCGGCGCGGTGACCATGGGACGGCTGCTGAAGGTGCTGGGCTACGGACGGCTGCTGATCGTCGCCTACCTGCTGGCCGTCGTGCCGATCGTGGCCATCCCGTTCGTCGACGGTTCGCCGACCACCGCCGCGATCCTCTTCGGCGTCATCCACTTCGTGGTCGGTTACGGCATCGTCTCGTCGAACATCGCCGAGATGACCATGCGTCAGATGGTGATCCCGCAGCACATCCTGGGTCGGGTCAACGCCAGCTTCCGGTTCCTCATCGGTGGCCTGGTGCCGATCTCCGCGCTGGTGGCGGGCCTGCTCGGGGACTCCATCGGGTTGCGGGCGACGCTGTTCATCACCGCCGTGGGCATCCCGCTGTCGCTGCTGTGGCTGATCTTCTCGCCGATTCCGAAGTTGCGCACCGTACAGGACGTGGAGGCGACGGCATGAGTGGTCCGACGTTGGACGGTGGCTGCGACCGCGGGTACGCGATGAGCCCCTGCCTGTGGGGACGTGAGCCGGAACCGGTCGTCGAGAGCCTGGCCCGGCGCACCTCGCTGGAGGGCCTCCGGGTGCTGGACGCGGGCTGCGGCGAGGGGCGCAACGCCGCGTTCCTGGCCCGACACGGTGCGCTCGTCGACGCGACCGACGTGTCCGAGCTGGCGTTGCGCAACGCTCGGGGGGCCTGGCCGGACGAACCGGGGATCACCTGGTCGGTGCGGGACGTGCTCACCCAACCGTTGCCGCCCGCCGGCTACGACGTGGTGGTCTTCGACAGCGTGGCGCACTGGCTCGCCGACGAGGCGTCCGTCACCGCCGCGGTCACCGCCCTGCAACAGGCCACCCGGGTCGGCGGCTGGCACGTCCTGTGCGCCTTCAACGACCGCGCCCAGGAGCTGGACAACCACGTCAACCCGCCCCGCTGCATCCTGCCGCACGGCACCCTCGTCGGCTACTACCTCAAGCCGGACTGGGAACTGGTCGAGGTGCACGACGACGACGTCATCTCCTCCCACGCCGACCAGCCCATCCCGCACCGGCACTCGGCCACCCGGCTCCTGGCGCGGCGGTGGGGGACAGGGTGACCGGCATCGAGATTCCCGGTGGCCGGCTGGCGCCGTTGTCGTTCCCGCAGGAGCAGCTCTGGCTCATGGAGAGCCTCGCTCCCGGCACCTACAACGAGGTCTGGGTGCTGCGCATCGAGGGCGAACTGCGGGTGCCGCTGCTGCAACGAAGCCTCGATGTGATCCTGAGCCGGCACGAGGTGCTGCGCTCCACCTTCGACGCCGTCGACGGTACGCCGGTCTGCCGCATCCGGCCCGAACTCACCATCGACCTGGGGCAGCCGACGGACCTGGCGTACGTGCCGGTGGCGCTGCGCGACCAGATGGTCGCCGATCTCGCCGGGCTGGTCGCGGACCCTCCGTACGACCTGCGTAACGGTCCACTGGTCCGCGCCGCGCTGCTGCGGCTGGACGACACCGAGCACATCCTCGTCCTCGCCACCCACCACATCGTGGCCGACGGCTGGTCGCTGCGCGTGGTGCTGCACGAGCTGCTCGCCGCCTACGAGGCGTTCGCCGCCGGGCGGGCACCTGAGCTGCCACCGCTGCCGTGCCAGTACCGGCACTTCGCCGAGGAGCAGCGTCGGCTGCTCGACGGTCGGGAACTCGCCGAGGAACAGCGGTACTGGCGTACGCAGCTCGACGGCGCCGTTCCGGTGCTCCCACTGCGTACCGGCGGTCTGCGTCCACCGGTCAAGTCCCCGCACGGGCGACGCATCCAGGTGACCTTCCCGGCGAGCCTGGCCCGGTCGCTGCACCGGCACGCGACCGGCTGGCGCAGCACCCCCGCCGCCGTACTGCTCGCCGCCTTCACCGCGGTGGTGCACCGCTACACCGGTCGGCAGGACCTGCTCATCGGCACCGCCAGTGCGGCCCGGCCGGACGAGCAGTGGGAGCCACTCGTGGGCTTCTTCGCCACCACGGTGCCGCTGCGCCTGCGACCCCGCCCCGAGCAGTCGTTCCACGAGCTCGTACGGCATGTGATGGAGGTCAGCCTCGACGCGCTCGACCACGACCGGCTGCCCTTCTCCCAACTCGTCGATCTGGTCCGACCCGACCGGGACCCGAGCTACCATCCGCTGATCCAGGTGATCTTCTCCCATGCCGACGTCCGCGACGCGGAGCTGACCGGCGAGACCCTGCGCCTGCGGTACGAGCACGTTCCCCGTTCCCGGTCCCGCTTCGACCTGATCGTGGAGGCCCAGACCAGCCCGACAAGCATCGGTTTCTGGCTGGAGTTCGACGAGCAACTGCTTCCCGAGCCGTTCGTGCGGGCCCTCTTCGACCACCTGCGGACCCTGCTGGCCGCGGCGATCGAGGCGCCCGCGATGGCGCTGACCGATCTGCCGATGCTCTCCGCCGCGGAGCGGGCCGTGGCCATCGCCGAGGTCCCACCGGTCGGTGTCCCGGTCCCCGCGGCGGAGCAGGTGGTGCAGGGCACGGACACGCTCGCACCGCAGGGCGTGGTCGGCCGGATCGTCGCGGTCGATCCGCAGCACGTCCGACTGGTCGGCGACCGTCTCCTACCGGTGCACGGGCAGACCCTCACCGACACCGGCGACCTCGGATACGTCGACGGGCGGGGCGAGATCGTGCGGCTCGGCCCTCGGGCCCAGCATCCGGTGATCAACGGGTTGACCGTGCCGTTGGACGAGGTGGCCGCCACGCTCTCGGTGCATCCCGGCGTCCGTGCCGCCGAGGTCGGGTACGACGGCACCCCGCCGGTGCTGCGTGCCCGGGTGACGTGCGCCGGCGACCCGGTTCCGACCGCTCGGCAGCTGGCCGAGTTCCTCGCCACCCGGCTGCCCCGGTACGCGATTCCCGACGTGATCGACGTGGACCGTCCGGCGGCCGAGGGCACCGGCGACAGCGCGATCCTCGGCCCGGTACGCCAGTGCTGGCGGCAGGTGATGGGGCGCGACGACCTCGACGACGACGATGACTTCTTCGTCCTCGGCGGACACTCCATCCTGGCGGCGGAACTGGCGTCGCGGCTGCGGACCGAACTCGGCCGACAGGTGCCGATCCGGTGGATCTTCGAGGCCCCGACGGTGCGCTCCCTGGCCCGCCGGATCGAACGGGAGGACGCCGCCGGCCCTGCGCGGACGCCCGTCGCCGCCCCGACCGGCACCCCGGCCCTCGGATCGTTCGACGGGGCGGCGTCCGGTCCGGTGGCCGAGCCGGCCGGTGCCGCGCCGCTGACGGCGGCGCAGACCCAGATCTGGGTGCTGGACCGACTCGCTCCCGGTCGGGCCACCTATCACAGCCCGCTGCGGGTCGACATCGACGGACCACTCGACGTGGCCGCGCTACGGCAGGCGTTCGCGCAGGTGGTCGAGCGGCACGAGATGCTGCGCAGCGTGATCCGGTTCGTCGTCGACCGGCCGGTGCAGGTGCCGCAGCCGCAGGGGCCGCAGCTGTCGGTCACCGACCTGAGCGCGCTGCCACCGCAGGCGCGGGCGGCCGAGGTCGACCGGCTCGCGCAGGCGCAGGCGCTGCGACCGTTCGACCTCGCCCAGGAGCCGGGCATCCGGGCAACCCTGGTCGTGGGTGCCGACGCGCGGCACGTCCTGCTACTCACCGTGCACCACATCGCCATGGACGGGGTGGGCTTCCAGGTGTTCTGTCGGGACCTGAGCGCCTGCTACAACGCCCTCGCCGTCGGGGAGAACCCGCCCGCGACGGCAGCCGGGCTGACCTGGCAGCAGTACGCCCGCTGGGAGGACGAGTGGCTGGGCGGCCCCGAGCCGGCCAGGCTGTGGGCGTACTGGGAGCAGACCCTGGCGGGGTTGCCGGTGCTGGCGTTGCCGACGCCGCTGCCCCGACCGCCGCTGCCCACCTTCGACGGTGACCAACTGGCGATCCTGCTCGACCCGGAGCAGACCGCAGCGGTGCTGCGGTTGGCCACCACCCGGCGGGTCAGCCCGTTCATCCTGGTCACCGCCGCGCAGGCGACGTTGCTGCACCACCTTGCCGGCAGCGACGACGTGCCGATCGGCACGGTGGGGGAGAACCGCCGCCTGCCAGGCGCCCAGGAACTGCTCGGCTGCACCATCGCGACGCTCGTGCTGCGGGTGGACTGCGCCGGCGATCCGTCCTTCGCGGAGCTGCTGACCCGGGTACGGGACACGGTGCTGGGCGCGTACGACCATCAGGGCCTGCCGTTTCCTCAGCTGGTGCGGGCCGCCGCGATGCCGCGGCAGCTGGACCGGCTGCCCCTGTTCCAGGTGGCGGTGGAGTGGCAGGAGCCCGACCGTAGTGGGTGGAACCTGGCCGGCTGCACGGTCGACTGGCACTTCACCCGGCTCGACACGGCCCGCAACGACCTGTACTTCACCGCCGCCCTCCGGGCCGACCGGTTGGAACTCAGTGTCGAGTTCAACACCAACCTGTGGGACGCGCCGACCGCGCGCGGACTGCTGACCCGCTGGCGCGACCTCCTGTTGGCGGCGACGCGTCGACCCGACCAGCGGTTGTCCGAGCTGGCCGGGTCGTGAGCAGGCAGCCGGGATGTCGGTGCCCTCGATACGGCGGGGCATCGACATCCCGACCTGTCTAGAGGTGTCGCGCGATCTCCTCGTGCCACCACCGGATTCCGGCGCGCAGCGCCGTCGGCGCGGGACCGTGCCGCAGCACCCCGGTCGTCACCGTGAGCATCGCCCGGTCGGTCGCGTCCCGGACCGGGGCGAGGACCTCCTCGGTACGGCGGTCGGCCCGACCCAGTCCGGGGATCTCCAGGACACTGTGCGGCAGGCGGCCGACCAGCTGCGCCGACTCGGGTGGCCGGGCACCCACCACCGCCGCCGCTGGTCCGGGCTGGTCAGTGCCGCAATGCTCGGTGTGCCATCCGGTGAGCGCGTCCGCGATCGCCTCGGCCGTGCTGGTGCCACCGGCGGTACGGCTGCCCTGGACCTCTCCGGCGCCGTGGTTCGAGGTACGGACCAACGTGAAGACCGCGGTGCCGCTGTCCTGCGCGATCCGCAACAAGGGGTGCAGTGTCGCCGTACCCATGAACGCGCAGGTGGTGACCGCGTCCCCGCCGAGTTGGCTGTCCGGCCCGAGGTAGAGATCCGCGTAGGCGGCCATCGTGTCGTCGGCGTCGCCGACCTTGGCGTCGAGGAGCACCAGCGCGTCCCGCTCGTGCGCGCCGTCGACGAAACGGCGCAACGCGGCCAGCCCGGCGGTGCCGTGACGCAGATAGAACGGAACCTGGACCTTGTAGCCGGCCACCCCGTCGCCGGCCGCCTCCAAAATGATGTCGCCGTAGCGGTCCAGCGACTCGCTGGTGTCGTCCAGCTCCCACCGGCGCATCCAGGACGCCGACGGAGCGACCCCGAGGCAGAGGCTGCCCCGCTGGGCGCTCAGCCTCGACCACGTCCCGGCAAAGCTGGTCCCTTCTCGGGTCAGCGGCATCAGGATCCCTTCCGCACCGTCCGGGCAGGCAGCAGCCGGACGAGCTGATCGAGTGTGGTGATGGTGGGTACGTCGGCCTGCCCGTCACCGGTACGGTCCAGCCATACCCCGGTCAGCCCGGCCGCGATGGCGGCACGGGCGTCGGAGTCGAGTCGGTCCCCCACGTAGACCGTCTCGGCGGGTGCGAGTCCGAGCCGGTCGCAGACGGCGTGGAAGATCCGCGGGTCCGGTTTGGCCACCCCGTCGACGTCGTCACAGCAGACCAGCGCCTCCAGCCGGTCCCGGATGCCCAGTGCGGTCAGCTTGCGGTGCTGGTACGCCCGGTCGCTGTTGCTCATCGCGGCGAGGCGTACCTCCGCGTGCCGCAGGGTGTCGAGCGCGGGCAGCACGTCGGGGAAGAGCGTGAACGCCTGATCGCAGTGTTCCAGGTACCGGGCCACCCAGGCGTCGGTCTCGCTCTCCTCGGGGCCCAGCGGGAACCCGGCCGTCGCACAGAACTCCCGTGCCCGGCGTCGACGTTGTTCGGTGAAGGTGCACTCACCGCGCAGGTACGCGGTGAAGTGGATCTGCTCCAGGTGCCGCCAGAGGGCGACGTACCGTTCGGCGTCGGTGGGGCTCACCGCCCTCGTCGTGGCCAGGTGGGCCAGCAGACCGCGGCCGGTCGCCCCGGAGAAGTCGACAAGTGTGTCGTCGATGTCGAAGACGACGGCGCGGATCACCGCGTCGACGACCGGGCCGCGAACTCGCGCAGGCTGCGCGGTCGCATGTCGGTCCAGACCTGTTCGATGTAGGCGAGGCACTCCTCGCGGCTGCCCCGCTTGCCCGCCTCGCGCCAGCCGTTGGGCAGGCTACGTCCGGTCAACCAGAGAGAGAACTGCTCCTCGTCGTTGGAGACCACCACGTATTCGGCGTCGTCGTCCGCCACGCTCATAAGTCCTCCTCGGTCATGCGCTTCCGGAAGCATAACTGGAGACAACTACAGTCTCAAATCTACCGACAAGGCGCTGACTCTAGTTATGCTTGGCGATCCGAGGGTTGTCGTGACGTGCGCGAGGAGGCAGCTGTGACGGCATCTGCGCCACAGTCCAGATCGACGATATCCGCAATCGACCGGGTATCGACAGAGCTCACCGCGCCGACGACAGCGCGCGACGCCGTCGCGCCGCACTGGTCGACCTACGCCGCCGCCCTGCTCGTGCTGCTGCGTCACTGCGGCCCGCACGCACCACGCCAGGTCGCCCTGCGGGTCGACGGGGCATCGGCGACGGTGCCCGTACCGTCCGGTCGGACGACGATGGCGCAACTCGTCGACACCATCGCCGGTACCCCCCTGAGCAGCGGCGAGGTCTCGGCGCCGGCGGCGTTCCACTGGCGCCATCCGCACCCCGACCCCGACGCCCAACTCGTCCTCACCGGCGACGACACGGGGATCTCCTGGCAACTCGCCCCGGGCTGGTCCGCCCCGATGCTCGCCACCGAACTGGACCGCAACCTCGCCGCCCTGCTGGCCCAGGTGGCCGACGACCCGCACCGGCCGATCGGGACGCTCGCCGTACCGGACCGGACGGCGCAGGACTGGTTGGCGCGCCACGGACGGCCCGCCGACACCGTGCTCGTCGGCGAACTCGTACCCGACCTGGTGGCCCACCAGGCGCAGCAGCACCCCAGGCGGCTCGCCTTCGGATCCGGACCCGCGAGCCTCACCTACGGCGAGCTGGACTCCCGGGCCAACCAGTTGGCCCGGGTACTGCGGGAACTCGGCGCCCAGCGGGACGGTTGCGTGGGGCTGATGATGGATCGTGGCAGCGAGATGCTCGTCTCCTTCCTCGCCATCCTCAGAAGCGGTGCGGCGGCGATCCTGCTGGACCCGGCCCATCCGGCACAGCGGATCGCCGAGGTCCTCGACGTGGCCCGCCCACGCGCCGTGCTCACCCTGGCGCGGCTCGGCGCCGTCCTGCCGCCCGTCGCCGGCACCGTGGTGGCCGTCGACACCGAGTGGCCGCGCATCCACCGGCTCCCCACCGACGACCCGGGCATCGCCGTGCATCCCGAGGACGTCGCCTACGTGGTGCACACGTCCGGCTCGACCGGTACGCCCAAACGGGTCGCGGTCCTGCACCGGTCGGTGGCCCACTCGGTCGCCACCCATCAGGAGGGTCACCGCATCACCGCACAGGACCGGGCCGCCTGGCTGGCACCACCCGGTTCCTCGGTGTCGGTCGGCGAGCTGTGGCCGTACCTCTGCGCCGGGGCCAGTGTGCACACCGCACCACCGGAGATCGTCGGCGCCGCGCCCCTGCTGCGCGACTGGCTGGTGGCCGAGAAGATCACCAAGGCGTACGTCAGCATGCCCCTCGCCGAGCAGCTCTACCAACTGCCCTGGCCCGCCCAGACGGCCCTGCAACTGTTGACCGTCGGCAGCGACAAGGTGCGGCGGTGGGCGGCACCGGAGCTGCCCTTCGAGGTCGCCGTCGCCTGTGGCTCGTCCGAGGCCAACGGCATCAGCAGCTGTCTGGTGCCGTGGGAGGACCGCCTCACCAGCGCGACCGCCACCACCACCGACCGGACCGCGCCGCCGCCGATCGGCAGGCCGTGGCCGGGCGTACGGATCGAACTCCTCGACACCGCGATGCGCCGCCTGCTGCCCGGCGCGGTCGGCGAGATGTACCTCGGCGGACCCGAACTCGCCCGGGGATACCTCGGCGACCCGGCGCAGACCGCCGACCGGTTCCGACCGGACCCGTACGGGCCACCCGGTGCCCGCCTCTACCGCACCGGTGACCTCGCCTGCTTCGACGAACGGGGACGGCTGCACCACCGGGGTCGCGTCGACCGGGAAGTCAAGATCCGGGGCTTCCGGGTCGACCCCGCGGAGGTGGAGCGGGCGCTGCTCGCCCAGCCCGGTGTGCAGGACGCGGTCGTGGTGGCCCTCGCCGACGAGGACGGCGAAAGCCAGCTCTGCGCCTATCTGGTGGCCCCGGAGGCCGAACCGCACCGGGTCCGGGCCGCGCTCGTCGACCTGCTGCCCGGGCATGCCGTGCCGGCCTCGTTCACCCTGTTGGACCGGCTGCCGGTGACCGCCAACGGCAAGGTGGACCGCAACGCTCTGCCCGCCCCCGACTGGACCACCCTCCGCAAGCCCTACCGGGCACCCCGCGACGAGGTGGAGCGTGACCTGGCGCAGCTCTGGGCGGATCTGCTGCCGGTGGCGCAGATCGGCCTGGACGACCACTTCTTCCACCTGGGCGGCGACTCGATGTCGGCCAACCGGCTCGCGGCACGCCTGAGTCGCCGGCTGCGGGTACGGATCACCGTGCGCGCGGTGCTGGAGCACCCCACCCTGGTCGAGCTCGCGGAGTTCGTCCGGTCCCAGGTGCGTATCGCCACCCGGAGCTGACCCGTGCTCGTCGAACTCGCTCCGCACAGCAGCGACGCCGAGCTGGCCTCGTTGGCCGGTCGGATCGCACGACACGAGGACGTCACCGCCTGGCCGCTGCGTCTGGCCGGCAGGTGCTTCCTCGTCGTCGCGGGAGACGAACGGTTGGTGCACCGGGTGGCCTCCGCCGCGATCCGCGCCTGGCACAGCACCGCCGAGCGGGGCTACTGGCTGGTGGACCGGGCGAACGCGGTGCTGCCGCGACGGGTGCCGCTCGGGACCGGTCACGTCGGCGGCGGTGACCTGTGGTGCGGGGCCGGACCGTGCGCGCTGGAGTCGGTGTCGGACACGGTGCAGACCGCCGCGATGGTGCGTCGCGCCGGGGCCGACGCGCTGCGGGCCAGCCTGTTCAAGGTCAGGAGCGGTCCCTACCACTTCCCCGGCAAGGGAAGCGGCGGCCTGTCGGCGTTGGCCGAGGTCCGCGCGGAAGGCGGGCTGCCGGTCATCACCGAGGTCATCGACCCGCGGGACGTCGGACCGGTCGCGCAGGTCGCCGACTGCCTACAGGTCGATCCGCGCAACATGACCAACCGGGCCTTGCTGGCCGAGCTCGGCGGCAGCGGTCGGCCGGTGCTGCTGATGCGGGGCGTACGTGCCACCGTCGCGGAGTGGCTCAAGGCCGCGGAGTACGTCGTCAGCCACGGCAACCCGCACGTCATCATGTGCGCCCGGGGCGTCGTGTCGTTCGACCGGTCGCTGGCGTACCAACTGGACTACGGCGCCGTCGCGGCGGTACGGCGACACACCGACCTGCCCGTCATCTTCGACCCGAGCCACAGCACCGGCAGCGCCGCGGCGGTCGCACCGGCCGCGTTGGCGGCCGCCGTCTTCGGCGTGGACGGGCTGCTCATTGAGACGCATCCCGCGCCGGAGCGGATGTACCGGCCCGGCGACGCGGCACAGATGTACCCGGTGGATCGGCTCGCCGCGCTGCTGGCCGCCTGCCGGCACGCCCGGGACCTCGCCGCGGGCCTCGACGCCTTCGCGTGAGGCCCGCGGCCTGAGCGTGCTGCCCACAGCCGGCGGTGCCGATCAGGGCTGCCCGTCGAGCAGCTGCTCCCGTTCGTCCGGCGACAACTGTGCCGCCCGCTCCAGCAGCAGGCGCTCGACGTACTCGGCCTGGGCGGCCACCGTCTGATACTCGAACAGCTCGGCGACCCCGATGTGGGCGCGGAACGTGTCACTCAACCGGAACGAGAGCTGCGCGACGGTGAGCGAGTGCCCGCCCAGGTCGAACAGGGCGTCGTGGGCGCCGGGGGAGACGCCGAGCAGCGACTGCCAGGCGGCGGCGATGGTCTCCTGGAGGTAGCCCTGCGGCTCGACCCGGTCCGCGGTGCCGGCCCACGCCAGGACCTCGACGGTGGCCTGGTCGTCCTGGACCGGGTCCGGCGGCACGTCACCGAGTCCCGGGATGTCGCGTACCCGGCGGTCGGGGTCGCTGGTGACCGCGTCGACGAGCGCCCAGAACTGGCGCGCCCACTCGGTGATCCGGGTCGCGTCGATGATCGCGTCGTCGAAGTCCCACCGGGCGGTCAGCTCCACGTCGCGGACCACCTTCACCATCAGGTCGTACTGCGCCCGGCCGCCGGTCAGCACGATCTCCTCGCAGCCCGCCCCGAGGTAACTGCCGCTCATGCCGGGCTGTCCCTCGACGGAGAAGACGGTCTGCACCAGCGGGGTGGAGCCCATCTCCCGTGGCGGGCGCAGCTGCGTGACCAACTGTTCGAACGGCAGATCCTGGTGCGCGTACGCGGACATCGCCGAGGCGTGTTCGGCGGCGATGAGGTCGCGCAGCGACGCGTCGGGGTCGGCCGTGCCGCGCAGCACCACCATGTTCAGGAAGTAGCCGACCATGTTCTCGGTCTCCGCCAGGGGCCGGGCGCTGACCGGCGTACCGACCACCGTGTCGCGCTGTGCGGTGAGGCGCCACAGAAGCAGCCGGAACGCGCTCAGCAGCACGACGAAGGGTGTCGTCGCGTGCTGGCGGGCCGCGGTGGCCACCCGGTCGGCCAGCCCGGTGGGGGCGGTGAAGTCCAGATAGGCGCCGCCGCGTCGGGCCGAGCGGGGATTGTCCAGCGGCAGGAGCAGCCGACCTGACGTCTGGGCCAGCCGATCCGTCCAGTACCGGGTCAGCGCGGTCAGCCGCGCACCGGCCAGGAAGCCGCGCTGCCACTGGGCGAAGTCGCCGTACTGGACCCGCAGCGGTGCGAGCGCGGCGGGCCGGCCTTCGCGTCGGGCCTGGTAGAGCGTCTCCAGATCGACCAGGAGTACGCCCTGGGAGACCCCGTCGGTCACCATGTGGTGGGAGGCGAGCACCAGGACGTGGTCGTCGGGTGCGAGGCGGTACAGCCTCAGCCGCGCCAGCGGACCCTGTTCCAGATCGAACGGCACCGCGAGGTCGCTTGTGGCGGCCGCGGTGGCTGCGGCGATTCCCTGCCCGGTCAGGTCGGTGACGCCGACGTCCACCGGGGCGGATCCGGACCCGAGCATCGGTATCTCGCCCTGACGGATCAGTCGGCTGCGGAGCGGCTCGTGCCGCGCGACGAGGTCTTCGAACGCGGTGTGCAACGCGGCGAGATCGAGGGGGCCGTGCAGCCGGAACGCGACGTGGTCGACGAGACTTCCCGGTTCCCCGGTCATCAGGTCGGTCAGCCAGACCTGTTCCTGTCCGCTGGACAGTCGTACCGGCGCGCTCGGATCGACGCGCGGCCGCAACGTGCCGGCCTCGGTGTCGCGTCCCAGCAGCCGAAGCGCCGCCTCCCGCCGGTTCGCCGGCAGGCTCGCCAGCCGTTCTAGCAGATCCGTCGTCTCGTCGGCCATCGCGTCTCCTATGGTTGGTCGTCGGCCAGCACCGTGTCGCGTTCCCGGGTCAGTTCGTCGATCTGTCGCCACACCTGGGCGGCGAGTTGGTACGAGCCGCCCTTCTCGCACAGTTCGACCGCGGAGCGCAGCATCGCTATCGCCTTGTCGAGCTCGCGGGTCTGGTGCAGCGCGTTGGCGTGGCTGAGGTAGCTGTAGATCAGATCCAGCCCGGCCAGCGGGGTGTCCGGGCTGGTCAGCGGCTCGTACAGGCGCAGCGCCTCCTGGGGGTTGCCGGTGCTGAGCTCGTAGCGGGCCCGCAGTGCGGAGACGATGGCCTGCTCCTGGGCGAGGCCGAGCATCCGCGACGTGGTCTCCGCGTCCCGGATCCACTGTCGCGCGCTGTCCAGGTCGTCGCCGATGTCCAGCAGCACCGACGCCGCCGAACGGCAGAACCGCAGCCAGTCGATGAGCGACATGCTGGGGAAGGCCAGCGCGTCCCGGGCCAGCCCGAAGTGCTCCCGCGCCTCCTCCGGGCGGCCCAACTGCGCGTACGCCATGCTTGCCACCCAGTGGGCCCGCCCGACGAAGCCCGGCCAGTCCAGCTTGCCCGCGACCTCCAGCATCTCGGTGATCAGCGGTTCCACCTGGTCCAGCTCACCGGCCTCGCAGAGCACCGAGATGAGCACGCCCAGCAGCCGTACGTGCACGCTCGTGCCGCCGATTCCGGGCTGACGCAGGTGGGTCAGTGCGCCGTACGCCGTACGCCGGGCCTCGCGCAGTTGCCCGAGGTCGCGGAGCACGGACGCGAGGTGGGTCTTGACGACCAGCAGCAGTTCCGGGGCGGACTGGACGAGGGGAACCTCGGCCAGTTCCTCCAGCAGCCGGAGCCGGGCCTGGTGTTCGCTGAGCATCCGCAGGGTGTCCTGGAGTTCCAGGCTGACGTCGACCACGCGCTCGGGCAGTCCGTCGGACCTCGCGCTGGCCAGCGCGTTCTCCAGGAACCGGCGGGCCTGGGCGTGGTCACCGACCTCGCTCGCGCTGCGCGCCAGGACCTGTTCGAAGACGATCGGGCGACGGCTGGCTTCGCTCGGCAGCAGGGGAGCCACGTCGACGTCGAGCAGTTCCTCCAGGCTGCAGTCGAGCATGCGGCCCAGGTACACCACCACGTCCAGGGTCGGGACCCGGCTGCCCGCCTCCAGCAGGGAGATGTAGCTCGGGGTGACGAAGTCACCGGCGAGTTCGCGCTGCGACATGCGCAGCGCCGTGCGCCGCGCCTTCAATCGCTGACCGAACTCCGGCTGGGTCACGGCGATCTCGCCCTGCGGAAGCCAACCCAGTTGCCCTTTCGCCATCTTCCCACGACTCCTGTTATTGTCTCTGATATGACTCTAGTTGAATAGCGCCGCAGAGCCTACCCCATCAACACGGTCGTGTTTAAGCACCCGGGGTACGAAAGGTCCGTGTCTCCGGCCGAGAGCGCACGTTGGAAGTCGGATCAAGCCGCTGCCGGAATGGCCAGCACATGCCCTGCTGCCTGCGCGTTCACGTCCGGCAGCGGCACTGACTGAAGTTAGCCACCCGGGTTTGCGAGAGCTAGGCGTGACCGCCGACGGTGACGGGGCCAATTCGCACCGAGACTTTCGCCCCGAAGAACGCGGCCAGCCGATCCGCCTCTTCATCGAGAGCACGGCGCTGCGCGGTGGACAACTCGTCAAGCGGTTCCACCGTCACGTCGATCCGGCGTCCGGATTTGCGTTGATGCCATACGCCGGCGATCTGCCCGTCGACGAGGAGCACGGGGAACGTGCCCGCCTGACCGTTGGCGAGGGCGCGTTGGGCCGCTCGGCCGGCGAACAGCCGGTCCCGAGGATGGCACCCGATGACGTACGCGTCGAAGTAGGGCAGCAGACGTAGCCCGGACGGCGGCTCCTGGTCGAACACGCGGTCGTC
This sequence comes from Micromonospora fiedleri, assembly GCF_016774385.1. Lineage (NCBI taxonomy): Bacteria > Bacillati > Actinomycetota > Actinomycetes > Micromonosporales > Micromonosporaceae > Micromonospora > Micromonospora fiedleri. The sequence goes on along the minus strand of NZ_JAETXL010000011.1, from coordinate 134,904 downwards.
CGCGATCACCCAGGCCCGCTCACCTTCGGAATCGATCGGCTCCAATCGGTCCGCCGCCAGCTCGAACATTTCGGTCGCGAATGGACGCGGAATCGACAACCACTGCGCCACGTGTGCCGGCGTCGCGGGTCCGTACGCCCAGAGATAGTGCACGAGCAGGTCGGTCAGCGCGACGTCACTCGCGGCAGGCGTGAAACCCGGCAGCAGTCGCGTCGGACTCGTATAGGTCACCTTCCGGCCGCGTAACGGACCGAAACACATCACACCCCGGTTGGTCACCTGATGTTCGATCTGCCGCCACCGCGGCCAACGATCACCGAACGCCTCCATCACCCGGTCGGCCGACCAGTCCCCGACCCGCGCGGCGATGGCCTCGGTCAGCTCGTCAACTGTCAGATCGGCATCCCGCAGCGCATCGTCGATCGCCTCGATCACCGCTTCGACCTGGAGCTTTGTCATCCGTACCGCAGCGGGCTGCTGGTCCTGACCGGTGGGCAGCGCGCCCAGCGCACCCGCCCACATCGGCAGGTCGTCGGCGGCGAGCAGATGCACCGTGCCCCGTGGTCCACGGGTCTTCACCAGGCGGTGATCCCGCCAGAGCGCATCCTGCACGGACTGCCGGGACACCCCGTCGAGCCGCGTTCCGAGCGACCACTCGGCGGCCGACATCACCTGCGCGTGTACGCCGCACTGCGCCCTCGCGACCCGGGCGACATCCGCCTCATCGCCGGTGCGGGGCCCGGTCAGACCGGCGCGCTCCAGACGTCGCGCGTTGGCCTGATCCCATGTGCACCGAGCCGCGACCGTCATGCAGGAGAGTGTGCCGCAGCCGGCCACGATGTGCAGCCGCCCCGGCGTCCTGAACCGGGCCGTCGGTCATCCCGTTACCGACGGGCCGGTCCAGGACGCGGGGTCACCCGCCGACGTGCGGTGCCGGGTCGCCGGGCAGGTGGACTGCCGGCGATGGCACCGGGGCGGGCTGGGACGGCAGATGCCGCAGCGGCCCGGAGGAGGCCGGGCTCGCCTGCGCGTACCGGCCGTCGGGGGTGCCGTTCGGGCCGCAGTCGGGGCAGTCGCGGCGCCGGGGGAGAGGCCGGACGGTGGCGGTCGGCACCCCGTCGGGACAGGAGATCTCCAGGCAGGTGTCCGCAGTGGTGGGATCCACGCCGCGGATCAGTGTGTCGGCGACCTTTCCGGCCGTCAGTGCCGCGATCACGTCGACGATCGTCGCGGTCGGGCCGGCCGGGTCCGGCCGGGTCAGTGGCAGCTGGCACCCGCAGGAACCGGGCCGCAGCAGCGGCCCCACCCACCCGCCGCTCGCGTCGACCCGCGCGCCGAGCCACCACTGACCCGCCCGCAGGGTCGTGGCCAGGGCGGTGGGTGGGCCGTCGGCGAGCACCTCCACCACCACGACCGAGTGCCGTCCGTCGACGGTGACCGGCGGCAGCCCGACCAGCAGATCAGGGTCGTACGGCCACATGGCGACCCCGCTGCGGTCCAGCTCGGCGGTGATCGTCGCGGCCAGCCACCCGCGCCCCGCCACCAGTGCCCGACCGTGGCGCAGGTTGGCCAGCATCTGAGCGGTGTCGGTCGGGTGATCGAGTTGGCCGGCGGTACGGGACAGGAAGTCGGCCGCCGGTGTCGGCGGATCGGTTCCCGACCGGACTGCGTCGTCCGCGGTGACGGTGTGCGCGAGCCCGTGTCGCACGAGCAGGGTGATCCGGTCGGTGACCTCCGACATCGGCACGCCCAGCAACCGCGCGATCTGCGACACGCAGTGATTGCCGTCGAGCAGTTCGCAGAGCTGCGGCAGGACATCCGTCGCGCCCGGTCCGGTCACGACGGCACGCGCCGGGCCGCCCTCCAGGACGTACGAGTCGCCGAAGGCGAAGCGGACCAGCCCGTGGCTGAGGCGGTACACCGGCCCGGTCACGCCACAACCCCCGTTCTGTCGGGCTGGCCCGCTCGGTCGCCGGACGGCTGCTGCGCCGCCGCCGCGCGCTTCCCCCGGGGACAGCCGTCCACCGGCACGAATGCGTCGGTGCGTACGGTGCCGTCGAGCAGGTCGTAGCGGAGAATGCGCTGGCTGGCCGGACCCTGCTGCCTGATCAGCATCGTGGCGAGGGACGCCGCGACGCTGACGTGATGCTCCAGGTAGCCGAGCGGGCCCGACCACCTGTCCTGGTCGTACAGGTCCCACAGCGCCCTGGTGACGTGCGGCTGCTCGTCGGTGGCGAGCACCTGCCCCAGCAGACAGTCGTAGCAGCCGGGCAGTTGCCCGCCGAGAACGGGGCCCACACGAATCTGCGGATGTGTCAGGATGACTGGCAGCCACCACGGCACCGCCTCGTTGGCGTCGATGCTCCGGGCGATGGCGCGGGCCTCCCGCCAGGACGCCAGGACGATCGGTCGCAGGGGAGAGGTCGCCGTCGGGACGCTCTCTGTCACCTGCGTTCCGGCGATCCTGGACACCAGGCGACCAGCCACCGCGCGACCGAAGTCGCCGACAGCAACGACGGTGATCGGGGGCTGCTGCATGGCGGACCTCCAGGACAGCCACAGCTGAAAAGATGATCGCTTCGGTGGCCGATGGTACGGTGGCCTGCGTACAACCTGCGCACAATCGAGGTACATCTGGTCAGCCTCAGGCTGAGGTGAACGATGCCGATCCACTTCGACCTGCTCGGCCCGTTGTCGGTGGTCCGGGACGGCCGGCCGGTCGATCTCGGCTCGGTGAAGCAACGGCTGGTGCTGGCCTGTCTGCTGTTCCGGCCCAATGAGGCGGTCTCCAAGGAGCGACTGGTCACCGCCCTCTGGGACGACCAGCCACCGGCGTCCGCCAACGCCAACATCCGCACCTACGTCCGCGGGCTGCGGCAAGCCCTCCACGACGAGGCCGACGACCAGCCGCGGATCGTGACCACCCACGGTGGATACCTGCTGCGGGTCGAGCCGGACGAACGCGACCTCGACCGCTTCGACGCCGCGACCGCGCGGGGACGGGAAGCCCTGACCAGCGGTGACGCCGAGCGGGCCGAGGCCGAGCTGGCCGCAGCACTGGGCCTGTGGCGCGGCCGGGCGCTGGCCGAGCTGCCGCTTCCCCCGCAGCTGTCCCGCTGGGTCGAGCAGTTGATGGAACGGCGGCTGCTGGCCGAGGAGGACCACGCCGAGGCGAAGCTCGCCCTCGGTGCGCCGGCGGAGGTGATCCCCCGGCTGCGCGCCCTGCTCGACCGGCACCCGTTACGGCAGCGTGCCTGGGTGCACCTCATGTCGGCGCTCTACGCCAGCGGCGACGTGGCCGGCGCGTTGGCGGCCTTCCGGCAGGTCCGACGGGTGCTGGCCGAGGAGACCGGGATGGATCCCGGGCCCGAGCTGACCCGCCTGCACGACGACATCCTGCACCACCGGCGGCGTCCGGACGGATCGTCGGCGACAGCCGAACGGGTCGCCACGGCCTCGGTCCGGGTGCGCCCGGAGCAGCTACCGCTCGTCCCACCCGGGTTCGTCGGTCGGGAGCTGCACCTGGATCGCCTCGACGCGGCGGTCGGCGACCGGGCCAGCGGGCCGACCACTGTGGTCATCTCCGCAGTCTGCGGCATGGCCGGCATCGGCAAGACCGCGCTGGCGCTGCACTGGGCGCACCGGGTGGCCGACCGCTTTCCCGACGGACAACTCCACGTCAACCTCCGCGGGTACGACGACGGGGAGCGTGTCGCGCCCGCCGACGCGCTGCTCGGCTTCCTCGAGGCGCTCGGCGTACCACTGGCCCGCATACCGAGCAGTCTGGACGCTCGGATCGGTCTGTACCGTAGCCTGCTCGCCTCCCGCGAGATGCTCATCGTGCTCGACAACGCCCGCGACGCCGAGCAGGTACGGCCCCTGCTGCCCGGCGCGGGCCGGTGCGTCGTCGTGGTGACCAGTCGGGACCAGCTGCACAGCCTGGTCGCCGCGGAGGGCGCCCGCCTGCTGGCCCTCGACCTGCTGACCGCCACCGAGTCGAGGCACCTGCTGCGTAGCCGGATCGGTGGCGACCGGCTCGACGACGAACCGGACGCGGTGGCCGACATGATCGAGGCATCCGGGCGCCTGCCGCTCGCCCTGTCGATCGTGGCGGCGCGGGTGGCGACCCGGCCCACCTTTCCGCTGGAGGCGATCGCCGCGGAACTGCGCCCACCCGAGGCACGGTTGGAGGTCCTGGCGGACGGCGACGTACGCCGGGTCTTCTCCTGGTCGTACCGGGCCCTGAGCCCCGTCGCGGCCCGCCTGTTCCGCCTGATCGGGCTGCATCCGGGACCCGAACTGACAAGTGCCGCCGCCGCCGCGCTGCTGGGCTGTCCCGCCGCTGCGGTCGGCCCGGTGCTCAAGGAACTGACCCGGCTGCACCTGTTGACCGAGCACCGACCGGACCGATACGCCTGCCACGACCTGCTGCGCTCGTACGCCGCCGAGTTGACGCAGGGCGCTGAGCAGAGCGCCGAGCGGCACGACGCCCGGCACCGGCTGTACGACCACTACCTGCACAGCGCCTATCCGGCGGCCCGGCTGGTCCAGCCGCAGTGGACACCCATCACCCCCGTGCCGGCACTGGGAGACGTCATCCACGTGCCGATGGCCGACCAGGATGCCGCCCTGGCCTGGTTCTCGACGGAACGCCGGGTGCTCCTGCGGGTGATCCGGCAGGCCGCGACGACCGGGTTCGAGGCGTACGCCTGGCAGCTCGCCTGGGCGTTGACCACCTTTCTCGCCCCCCGTGGGCTCTGGCACGACCAGCTCGCCGCCCAGCAGGTCGCGCTCGCGGCGGCGGAATGCCTCGGCGACCTGAATGCCCAGGCCACGGCCAGCCGACTGCTGGGCCGGGCCGCCGCGCGACTCGGCCAGCACGACACCGCCGGCGACCGCCTGCAGTGGGCGATCAAGCTGTACGAGCAGCTCGACGACGAGGACGGCCTGGCGCAGACCCTGCACAACTACACTGAGCACTGTTTCGTGCTCGGCCGCCTGGACGAGGCGCTGACGCACGGTCACGAGGCCCTGCGCCTGTACCGCCGGACCGGCAACCGGGCCGGCGAGGGGCGGGCCCTCAACGCGGTCGGGTACATGCACGCCGTTCGCGGTGACTACCGGCAGGCGATCGTCGACTGTACGGCGGCGCTGACCCAGCAGCGCCTGATCGACGACCACAATGGTCAGGCGGCGACGCTGGACAGCCTCGGGTTCGCCTACCACGCACTCGGCGATCATGCCCGCGCGGTGTCCTGCTACGAGCGGTCCGTCGAACTCTTCCGCGCCTCCGCCGACCGTTATCACCAGGCGGAAACCCTCGTTCGTCTCGGCGAGACCCACGCCGCGATGGGCAACGCCGAGGCAGCCGCGCAAGCCTGGCGAATGGCCTCTGCCATCTACGACGACCTGGGTGATCCCACCGTCGATGAGGCACGCCGCCGACTCGCCGGGCTCGGCCAGGCCGCTGGCGGCCCACACTGCTGAACTAGCTTCGACCCGGTGGCTTCCGGTCCTTGGTGATCGTCGTGGGCCGGGCCGGGGGCGTCGTGGGGGAGGTGTCGATAGCCTGCAGCAGTGCGGTGGCCGACCCGGTGAGCCGCCGACCCCGCGGCCACACCGCGCGCAGGTCCCGCCGGAGCGGCAGGTTGTCCACCGGCACGGTGACCAGGTGGCCGGTGGCGAGTTCCGTCTCGACGGCGTGCCTGCTGAGCACCGCGGGCGCGGTGCCGGTCATCGCCGCGCCCTTGACGGCGGCGTTCGAGCCGAGGGACAGGTGCGGCGGCGCGGGGTCGAGGTCACGCAGGGTCAGTTCCAGGGTCTCCCGGGTGCCTGAGCCCTGCTCTCGCACCACGAGCCGGGTGGCCGCCAACTCCGCCGGACGCAGCGGGCGACGACGACGGGCCCAGTCATGCTGCGGCGCCACGACGACGACCAGGTGATCGTGCCCGACGATCATGTGATCGAGTCCGTCGGGCACGTTCGGCCCTTCGATGAACCCGATGTCGACGCTGTCGTCGGTCACCAGCATCCGCGCGACTTCCGTGGAGTTGACGACGGTCAGGCCGACCTGCACATCGGGTTCGCGCTGCGCAAGGCGGTGCAACCACCGGGGGAGCAGGGCCTCGGCGACGGTCATGCTCGCCGCCACGCGCAGGCGCGCCGCCCGCGCGTGACGCATGGCGGTGAGGCTGTTGTCGAACTCGTCGGCGACGGTCAGCAGCCGCAGCGCCCACGTCACCACGACCTGCCCGTCGTCGGTCAGCACCGAACCACGCGGGGTCCGGGTCAGCAGCGGAAGCCGTACCTGCCGTTCCAGGGCGGCGAGGCGCTTGCTGGCCGACGGCTGGGACATCCCCATCGTGCGCGCGGCCCGGCCGACGCTGCCCAGCTCCGCCACCCCGACCAGCAGGCGCAGCGACACCAGGTCGGGAAGCACACTCATAACCCCAGGCTATGACCTGCACCCCGGTGGACGGCTACTGGAGCGGGCCAGATCACGTGAAGCTGTCCCTATGACGATCAAGGAGGCGACCGGCGTCGTTCCCGCCACCGGTCGGGGCAGCCCCCGCCTGCTGCCGGGACTGCTCGTCGCCGCCGGTGCCGCCGCCGTCGGACATCTGGTGAATCTCCGGTTCGGCGCCGCCAGCCCGCTGGTGGTGGCGATCGTGCTGGGTATCGTGCTGACCGCCTGCGGCGGCAACCGCCCGTGGCTGCGGCCCGGCCTGCGGTTCGCCGCCACCACCCTGCTGCGGATCGGCATCGTGCTGCTCGGCCTGCAACTGGTGCTGACCGATGTCGTCGGGTTGGGTGTCGGGCCGATCCTCGTCGTGACGCTGGGGGTGGCCGCCAGCTTCCTCGCCACCCGCCGGGTGGGCCGACGCCTCGGCCTCACCGCCGACCGCTCGTTGCTCGTCGCGACCGGGGTGGCCATCTGCGGCGCGTCGGCCGTGGCAGCGATGAACCAGGTAGGTGACGGCGAGGAGGAGGATGTCGTCACCGCGGTCGCGGTCGTCACCGTGCTCGGTACGGTGTCCATGATCGCCCTGCCCGCCCTCGGTGTGCTGTTCGGCCTGGACGAGGTGCTGCTGGGCCTGTGGGTGGGGGCGAGCGTGCACGAGGTGGGCCAGGTCGTCGCGGTCGGCGGCGCGGTCGGCGCCACGACCCTGTCGGCGGCCGTCGTCGTCAAGCTGTTCCGGGTGCTGCTGCTCGCCCCGCTCGTCGCCCTGGTGGCCCTGGAACGCCGGACCACCGGTGACGTACGCAAGCCTCCGATGCTGCCCTGGTTCGTCGTCGGCTTCGTCGCGGCGGCGATGCTGCGCGCGACCGGCTGGCTGCCGACAGGTGTCCTCGACCTCGGGTCGGTGGCGGGCACGATTCTGCTGGCCGCAGCCATGTTCGCCCTCGGTGCCGCGGTCAACCTGCGCTCCGTCGCCCACGGCGGCCGCACCGCGTTGACCGCCGGGACGGTCGGCACCGTCGTCCTGTCAACCGTCACACTGGTCGGCCTGGCCCTGACCACCTGAGCCCGGACGGGCGGGTACGACACCGGCTCCGTGACGAATTTCTCCCCACCCAACTGCATACATGCGCTGGCCGCCGGCGCGGACCCGAACGTCCCTGTGGGCCCGTCTCAGATGGGATCGCCTGTGTCGTCAGGAACGCCCGCTGCGGTGGGCGGCTTCGTCGGCTTCGTCGGCACAGCGCCGGCAACGCCTCGGGCAGGGCGTCTGCGGTACGGCGTGCGTGAGGCCGCTGGCATCCAGGATCGCGGCGACCGTCTGGTCGAAGGTGTGGGTCTCGGGGATGACGATTTCGTCGACGCGGTGGAGCAGGTCGCGTGGGGTGTACCACTGGTGCATCTGGGCCGGTGTGACGGGAACGGGTTCGCTGCGGTTGCGGTGACGGCGGACGGTTTCGTCGAAGGACACGTCCAGGTAGAAGACCGACGCCGGTCCGGGATGGTCGGTGATCAGCTGATGCAGGGCGCTGGCGTAGCGCTCGGTGTGCAGGATGCCTTCGAGGATGACGTGGTAGCCCAGGTCGAGGGCGGTGCGGGCGGTCGCGGCGATGAAGGCGGGGGCGACCGGGTCGACATGGCTGCTGTCGTGTTCGCCGAGCACGGTTCTGCGCAGGTGGTCCTGCTCCAGCAGGGCGGCGCCACGTCCGAAGCGGCGACGGACCTCCTCCGCTGTGGTCGTCTTTCCGCTTCCCGAGTTGCCGCGAATGATCACCAGCGTTGGCGGTTGCATGGTGATCGGTGCTCCCATGACACCCTCCTTCACCTTAGGGCGGTGGGCCGGCGGGCAGCGGTGCCGCGCTGCCGTCGTCGGCCGGAGGCGGTGCGCAGCCCGGCGACCACCAGCAGGGGTGCGAGCGCCTCCGCGCCGGCCGCGACCCGTTCGGCCAGGCCGATCCGCTCACCGCCGGTAGCCAGCTCGGCCACGAACCAGGCCACCGGCAGCGCCAACCCGACCGTCAGCGCCGCCCAGGGTGCCCGCCGTCGGGCGCGTCCACTCGTGGTCGTGGTGCGCGGCGCGGCGAGGGCGGGCCAGAGCGCCAGCGCGCCGAAGGCCACGGTGGCAGCGAGTTTGTGCGGCACCGAGTCCCCGCCGCCGGCCGGCAGCGGGAACGCCGCCACCGCCAGGGTCCCCACCCCGCCGAGGGCGAGCAGGGCCCGTCCGGCCGGCGCGAGGGGACGTAGCCCGGCGGCGGTCACGCAGTGACACAGTCCGAGTCCGGCCAGGCCGAGCGTCATGATCCACCGGTCGGTCGCGTCGACTGCGGCGAGCGCGCTGATCGTGTCGGTGACCTGGTCGAACCCGCCGGGCTGGCGGGCCGCACCGAGGGTCCAGCCACCGATCAGGAGGATGGGCGCTGCCGCGGCGGAGGCCAGCGCCCATCGGGGTACGACTCGCATTCCCGCACCGTACGTGTTGACCGGCCGAGCTGTCGATGATCAACGAGGCGGACGGGCTGCCCGTTTGGTCATCGAGCCGCAGCGTCAGTCGGAGTGGCGAGGCTGCCGGCGCGCCGCTGTCGCGTACGCCTCGTCCTTGAGCCGCGCGGCAGCCTCTCCGAGTGGCACGTCGTGCCCCTTGGTGCACCTGACGTGGGCGGAGAGCGGGGCCCCGCAGCCACGGTGAACGAGTTCGACGCCGGTGCGGTGGTCGTCGCCGAGCAGTTCACCCCACTGCACGAGGGCCACGATGATCGGGAAGAGTGCACGCCCACGGTCGGTGAGCAGGTATTCGTCGCGGGTGCGCTTGCCGGGTTCCTGGTAGGGACGCCTGTCGACGATGCCGTCGGCGTACAGCTGCTTGAGTCGCCCGGCGACGACGGCCTCGCTCAAGCCCGTACGGCGAGCCAGCTCGTCGAACTTCGTGCCCCCGTAGAAGAGCTCACGGACGATCAGCATGGCCGAACGCGTGCCGATCAGGTCGAGCGAGCGTTCGATGCGGCACCAACCCGCGGCCGTCCAGTCGTCGCGCGCGGCGAACGTGCCCAGACGCTCGAGGGCGTCGGTGGACTCGACCTGTCCCTCGTCGTGATTCATGACACCCATCCTACCCTGACTTTGCTTCTCCGAAGTCAGGAAGGCTAGATTGCTGACTATGGCTGACACTAGTCAGCCGGATTTTCGAACGCGGCAGCCATGCGCCACGGAAGGATCTGACATGCCCAGTCTCAACGGAGCCGTCGTGCTCATCACCGGAGCCAACGGTGGCCTCGGCACCCACTTCGTTCACCAGGCCCTCGACCGGGGGGCGGTCAAGGTGTACGCCGCCGCCCGCAACCCACGGGACTGGAACGACGACCGCATCGTCCCCCTCGTCCTGGACGTGACGTCGCCGGAGTCCATCGCGGCCGCCGCCACCGTCGCCGACGACGTGACCATCGTGATCAACAACGCCGGGGCGTTGAACGGCGCCAGCGTGCTCGGCGACCTGGCGGCGGCACGGGAGCTGTTCGAGACCAACTTCTGGGGCGCGCTCGCGGTGACCAACGCGTTCGCTCCGGCGCTGAAGACCTCGCGGGGCACGGTGCTCAACGTGCTGTCCGTCCTGAGCTGGCTCGGCATCGGCGACGCCTACAGCGCCACCAAGGCGGCACTCTGGCAGGCGACGAACACGCAGCGCATCAAACTCGCCCCCGAGGGCGTGCACGTCGCCGCGTTGCACCTCGGGTACGCCGACACCCCGATGACCAGGGACGTCGAGGCCCCCAAGCTCGACCCGGCCGACGTCGTCCGCTCGGCGTACGACGGGATCGAAGCTGGCAGCTACGAGATCCTCGCCGATGAGCTCAGCGGCCGGGTGAAGGCCGGACTCGCAGGGCCGGTCGAAGGGCTCTACCCGCAGCTCGCCGGAGCCCGCGCCTGACCCGGCTACTGGGCTGTCAGGACTCCCCGCAGGTCGTGGACGACGTCGAAGGCCGGATTGGTGGGTCCTGCGGCGTCCTGCCACAGAAAGTGCCACTCCGAGTCGGCGGCCATGATCCGGTCGAGGGCCCGGGCCGCGAGCGGGGCCAGGTCGTCGGGCAGATCGAGCCGACCACCGTCGAGCAGGAAATCCGGTGCGTACGAGGAGGTGATCGCCGGCCCGCCGGGCCGCTGCGCGGCGACGATCACGGCTGCGGCGATCGCCTCGCAGGCGACATCGGCGTCGAGGTAGCCGGCCTCGCCGGCGGCCCGGCTCAGCGCCTCGCGGACCAGCATCGGGCGCCTGGCCACGTCGGCGTCGTCGAGATCACCACACCAGTCGGCGGCGGTGTCGTTGTCGAACGGCCCGCTGTCCCACGTCCCCATGCCAACTCCCAAGATCGGTTGTCCGGCATTCTCACATCGACCACCGACAAGATTCCCCGAGCAGGGCGGCGGCCGTCGTGCAGCGCGGAGGTGCAGCCGGCCGGATGCCGTGGTGCGTCAGGTGGAGGCGGTGGGCTGGCGGGGCAGCGGTGACGTGGCCGGGGTGGTGCGGTAGCCGGCAGCTTGGAGGGTGAACAGGTCGGCGTACCGTCCGCCTGCGGTCATGAGTTGGTCGTGGGTGCCGGTTTCGACGAGCCGGCCGTGGTGCAGGACGTAGATGCGGTCGGCGTGCCGGACGTTGGCGAGCCGGTGGGTGATCAGGATGGTGATGCCACGTCCCTGCCGGTCGCGGATGGCCTGGAACAGGGCGTCCTCGGCGCGAGGATCGAGGGCGGACGAGGGTTCGTCCATGATGAGCAGGTCGGCGTCGCGCAGGAAACCACGGGCGGCCGTGATGCGTTGCCACTGTCCGCCGGAGAGGTCCTGACCACCGGCGAAGGTGCGGTCGAGCAACGTCTCGTAGCCGTACGGCAGATCGGTGATCATGTCGTGGGCGACGGCGCGGGCGGCGGCGGTCTCGATGCGGGCCTGTTCGGGGACGGTGGTGATGTCGCCGATGGCGATGTTCGTGGCGGCCGTGAACGGCCAGTTGTGGTACTCCTGCGTGACGACGGCGATCCGGGCGTGCAGCGCGTCGTTGTCCCAGTCGGCCGCCGGGCGGCCGTTGTAGCGGATGGTGCCGCCGGTCGGGGTGCGCAGGAGAGCGATCATGGTGGCGAGGGTCGACTTGCCGGAGCCGTTCTCGCCGACGAACGCCACCGTCTGCCCGGCCTGGATGTGCAGGCTCACCCCGTCGACGGCGGCGGTCTCACGGTCGGGATAGCGCAGGCTGACGTCGTCCACCACGATCTCCCGCAGTTGGTCAGGTGCGTCCGCCGCGGGGGCGGCGGGCGGGGGCAGGTAGTCGGCGGCGCGGGTCATGAAGCCGGTGTAGTCGCGGAAGTGCTGCCCCTCGGTGTAGATCCGGTCGGTCTGGAAGGTGACCACGGCCAGGGACCGCTGCGCGGACTGGACGGCGATCACGCAGGTCGCGGCGGCCGCGAGGGGGATCTGCCCGTCGATGAGCAGCAGACCGAGCAGGACGTACACCACGGCGGTCGCGATGCCGCCGATCATCGCCCCGACGGTGGTGGTCGTGGTCACCCGGCGGGCGAGGGCGAGTTGGATGTCGGTCTCGACCCCCATGACCCGGTCGTACTGGTCGAGCAGGAAGCCACGCAGACCGTAGGAGCGTAGTTCGGGGGCGGAGTCACGTTCGGCCATCAGGCGGTGCAGCAGCCACATCCGTCGCCGCCGCACCGACCCGGCGGCATAGGTCCGGTAGCGCAGATGCCCGGCCCGCAGCGACGCCCACCCGTTCGGCACGGTGGCCACCAGCAGGGCGAGCAGCAGCAGCGGGTGGATCACCACGACGGCGATCGCGACGGCGAGCACCCCGGCCAGGCCGGCGAGCAGGTTCATCGACGCCTGCACCAGGTCGGTGGTGGAGGTCGAGCCGCGGGTGGCCCGTTCCATGTCGTCAGCGAACGCGTCGGCGTCGAACGCCTCCAGCCGTACCGCAGTGGTCATCTCGAACAGCCGTCGCTCGACCTCCCGGTCGACCTTCGGGGTGAGGCCGTTCTGCGCATACCCCATCGCGGCTGTCATGGTCGCTCGCAGCGCGGTCACCGCCGCCAGCGCGATCAGGGCGGGTAGCGCCGCGATCACCTTGTCGGCGGTCGGCCCGCCGGCGAACAGTTCCACGAGCACCCGCTGCGCCGCGAGCAGCCCGAACGCCGACATCACCCCGGCGCCGACGGTGGTTACCGCCACGACCGAGGTACGCAGCCGGTCGGCCCGCCAGCTGACGACGATGGCGGCCCAGACCAGGCGGGGCAACTCGGAGAAGACCGCGAACAGGCTGGCCTCAGCCCGCGCCCGTACCCCGGTCTCCCACCACAGCTCCCGCAACTCCGGCAGTACGGAATCCTGCCGTGACGACGTACGGGCGCCATGCTCTGTCGTGGACATGGAAGTACCTCCCGGAAACGAGCAGGATCGGCTGCGGTGGCGGCGTGGACTGGCGTTGGCGGAGGTGCCCCGACGGTGACGTCGGCGGACGTTGTGGACCGCACTCATCAGCTCGCGCGTGCCACGCCGAGATCCGGGACGACGTCAGATCGCAGCGTGTAGCAGTCCACTACCGCAGAGTAGTGGCCTGTTGTGTCGGGAGGATGCCACGCAGCGCAGTTCCGACACACGCCTGCCCGGGTGACTCCGATCGGGCGGCGTGGTCAGCGGAGGTCGACCTCGACCTGGTGCGCCGCGAGGATGTCCAGCAGATCGTCCAGAGTGGTCGCCGGTGCCAGCCGACGTCCGTCATAGCCGGCGACGAGGTGCGCGCGGGCGACGGCCGAGTCGTGCCACACCAGCCGGAACGGTGTCCGTGCGCCGAAGTCTCCGCGCAGGCAATCGTGGAGTGCGTGGAGGTTCCAGCCGAAGTACCCGCCGGGGCCGTTGATCGCCTCGCCGATCGCGCAGTAGAACCCGTCGATGTCGGTGACGTACCGCCCGTCGAGGTCATAGGTGGTGCCGGGTGGCTGTTCGGCGGCATCGACCCGGTGGGCGAGTGTCACCCCGGCCCAGTGGTGGCGCAACTTGCGGTGGTGGCCCGCCCACTCGTTCCTCGCTGCGGGCCGATGGGTACGCCACTGCTCCAGGATGTCGAGGACCCCCAGCGGCAGTGGCTCCCGTGGATCGCTGTCGACGGTCACGTCGAGAAGCCCGGCACCGAGACGCGACGGCTCGCCCGCGACGACCGTTCCGGACACCAGGCCGTCGATCACCGGGCGGATCGCGCCGTCGGCGGCTGTCATGTGCACCTCGGCGCGGATCCGACGGCGACGCCGGGAAGCCTTGCTCGCGTTGCCGACCGCACCGAGCGCGGTGAGCAGCGGCGTTTCCGGCCGGCAGCCGAGCAGTCTGACCTGTGGCACCGGCGGTGCGGCCCGCTCGCGGAACACGCCACTCACATCCCGGCAGGTGCCGTAGGGCGTATCGTCCCGGCCCAGCAGGGCGAACTCGGCGACGTCGGGACGTACCACCGCCTCCGTGCGGTCGTAGACGTGGACGAACCCGTCGAGTTCGACGTCCACGGTCTGCGGCATCGTCGTACTCGGTCGTCGACCGAGTACGACGACATCGCCAAGATGTTCGCCGAACCAGGACAGCGACCCGGGCGGTGCCGCCAGCGAGATGTCACCCAGCCAGGCGCGTTCGGTGCCGAGCGCCTCGACGGGCAGCCGATCCAACAGCTCGGCAAGCGCGCCGTCCGGGGCGCAGCCCACGAGGGTGAACCGCTCCCGCGGCCGGGGCGGCAGGTCGACGAACAATCCCTCGATCTCGGCGCACAGCGCCAGCGGGATGTCGTCGGAGTCGGAGTCGTCGACGCCGACACGGCCGAGGAGCAGCCAGCGGGGAGCGGCCGGATGCTCCCAGCCCCACCGCCGCTGCACCGGCGTACGCCCAGCCCCGGAATCGGCGTTCGTCACCACGTCGCGACCCTATCCCCAGATCATCTGCCGCAGGTCGAGCGGGCGTCGACGCCGGTTCGACCTGCCGAAGGGCTGACGGCCAGGCCGACCGTGCCGCGTCCGCCCGCGCGCCCGTTGCCGGGCGGCGGGCGGACACTGTGGGCGCTCAGAGGTCGTAGCCGCCGGAGACCTCGATGTTCTGCGCGGTGATCCATCCGCCGGTGTCGTCGAGCAGGGTGGCGATGACCTTGCCGATGTCGTCGGGCTCACCGAGGCGGCCGAGCGCGGTCTTGGCGGCGAGCATCGGGATCACCTCCGGGTACGCCTCGAAGCCCACGACGCCCGAGGCGTCGGAGAGCCGGGTACGCGTCGGCCCTGGTGAGACGGCGTTGACCCGGATGCCACGAGCGGCGAACTCCTTGGCCATGTAGCGGGTCAGCACGTTCAGGCCACCCTTCATGGTGGCGTACGCGGAGTAGCCGGCGTCCACCAGGCCGGTGGGCAACGCCGAGTTGCTGCTGACGTTGACGATGGCGCCACCGTCGGCGATCAGCGGCAGCAGCGCCTGGGTGAGGAAGTAGGGGCCCTTGAGCAGCACCCGCATGAACCGGTCGAACAGTTCCTCGGTGGTGTCCTCGAACATCGCCATCCCACCGAAGCCGGCGTTGTTGACCAGGTGGTCGAAGGTGTCCCGCTGCCAGGTGTCGCGCAGCGCGGTGACGACGTCGTCGCGGAAGGCCGGGAAGGTGTCGCTGCGGCCGATGTCCAGCCGGAGTGCGACGGCGGTGCCGCCCTCCTTCTCCACGGCGGCCACCGTGTCCTGCGCGCCGGCAGGGTTGCCGCTGTAGGTCAGGATGACGCCCGTGTCGCGCTTGGCGAGTTGGATTGCCGTGCTCTGGCCGATGCCGGAACTGGCACCGATGACGATTGCGACCCGCATGCTGTCCACCTGTTCATTCGTGGAGCTGCTGTCAGCTCCCGGCGATTCAGATGAGTCCATCTGATCAGCCTGAACAGGTGATCTGTTAGAAGGATGTTCCCAACCTCTTGCCTGATTCTCTCATGTCGTGGAGGCAGGGTTCGTGCTTCAATTGTCCGGTGTCGCTTGACGAACTGAGGGAGCTGCTGGCCCGCCATGCCCGCCCCGACGCCAGCACCGCCATCGACGGGGTGCTGATCGGTCGGGCCGAGCAGGCGCACCTGCCCTCGGCGTCGATGTCCGGCACGGTGCTGGCGCTCATCGCCCAGGGCGCGAAGACCCTCGCCCTCGGCGACCGGGTGTACGAGTACCGCTCCGGCCAGTACCTGATCGCCTCGGTCGACCTGCCGGTCACCGGCCACTACACCGAGGCCAGCCGCGAGCGCCCGGCCCTCGGGTTCGGCCTCGTCCTGGAGCCGACGGCGATCGCCGACCTGCTGCTCGACACGCCACCGGGAAACCTGCCCCGGACCCACGGCGCACCGTCCGCGCTCGCCGTCAGCGACGCCCCGGTCGAGCTGATCGACGCCGCGGTACGGATGCTGCGGTTGCTGGAGACGCCCCGCGACATCCCGGTGCTCGCCCCCATGATCAAGCGGGAGATCCTGTGGCGTCTCGTCACGGGGGAGCAGGGCGAGACAGTCCGCCAGATCGGCCTGGCCGACAGCAACATCGCGCACGTCAGCCGCGCGGTGCGCTGGATCCGCGACAACTACCGGGAAGCGTTCCGGGTGGAGGAGGTCGCCCAACTGTCGGGCATGAGCCTGTCCGCGTTCTACCGCAACTTCCAGGCCGTCACGGCGATGAGCCCCATCCAGTTCCAGAAGCAGATCCGTCTCCAGCAGGCTCGGCTGCTGCTGGCCACCCACCCCGACGACGTCACCGGCGTCGGGTACGCGGTCGGGTACGACAGCCCGTCACAGTTCAGCCGCGAGTACCGCCGCCACTTCGGCACCCCACCCAGCCAGGACGCCACCCGTCTGCGGCGTACCGCTCACCCCGTGCCCGCCATGCCGTAGCGGTCGATTCGGTCGCCGGGGCACGCGTCGGCGTCACCGTCGACTGAGTAGGGATGCTCAGGGCGGACACCGTTCGCGGTCTCAGGTGTCGGCCCGTCGGCATCGCGAGGATCATGGCATGGCCGATCTGCCGCACCGACACCTCGCTCTGCGTACCACTGAATCACCGTTGCCGGCTCTGGCCGCGCGTGGCCGGCAGGCCGTGCTGGCCCCCCTCGGGCGCGCGGTCGCCGCGTTGAGCCGGCTCGTCGGCCGCCACCCCGCCGGGTGGCGGTGGATGGCGCGGCGACACCATCCGGCCCTGGACACGCTGGCCGCGGCGCACGCGCAGGCCGTCTGCGTACGGGCCGCCCGGCAGGTGCCCGCCTACCGGGCCTTCCTGCGTGCCCGTCCGGCCGGTGTGCGTCGTCGGCTGACGGATTTTCCGGAGACCGACAAGCTCGGGTACGTGGTGGCCCACGACGCCGCCGCACGCTGCTGGCAGGGGCGGTTGCCCACCCGAGGGGTGGTGGTCGACGAGTCGGCCGGTTCGTCGGGGCGGCCGTTTAACTGGCCGCGGGGGGACCGGGAACTGCGGGCGGTGCACCGGGACATCGTCGGCTACACCGGGTTGGTCTTCCCGATGCGTCGACCGTTCGTGATCAACGCGTACTCGATGGGGGCCTGGGCGACCGGGACGACGACCGGTGCCGCGATGGCCCGGATCGCCGTGGTGAAGAACACCGGGCCGGACCTCGGGAAGATCGTCGACACGCTGCGCGAGTTCGGCCCCGACTTCGACTACCTGGTGACCGCGTACCCGCCGTTTCTCAAGCATCTGCGCGACCGGCTCGACGCCGAGGAGTTCCCCTGGTCGCGGTACCGCATCTACGCCAGTTGCGGCGGGGAGGGGATGACCGAGGCGCTGCGCGACTACCTGGAGCAGCGGTTCGCGCTGGTCCGCTCGGCGTACGGGGCGTCGGACCTGACCATCGGCATCGGCGCGGAGACCCGGTTCACGGTGTGGCTGCGGCGGCGGCTGCAGAACGACCGGGCGCTGCGGGCCGAGTTGCTCGGCGCCGACGAGCAGCGGCTGCCGATGGTGTTCCAGTACAACCCGTTCGCCACCTACCTGGAGACCAACGAGCACCGGGAGTTGATCTGCACGGTCACCGGTGACGTGCTCCAGCCCCGGCTGCGCTACAACATCGGCGACGAGGCGCTGCTGGTGCCGTACCGGCGGATCGTCGAGTTGGCGCACGCCGACCCGGTACGCCGGGTCGAGTTCCGCACCGCCGCCTCGGTGGAACGGATGACCCTGCCGGTGTTGCTGCTGTTCGGCCGACGGGACTCCACGGTCTCCTACCTGGGGGCCAACCTCTACCCGCAGGACGTCGAGTACGGCCTCTACACCGGCAACCCGTACGCCGCCGAGATCAGTCGTTTCTGTCTGGCGCTGGTCGAGGACGCGGCGCTGGAGACCCGACCGGTGATCCACATCGAACTGCGCCGCCCGCTGCCCGCGCCGCAACGCGAGGCCCTCGCCGCCGCCTGCCGCACCGGGGTACGCCGGCACCTCACCTCGGTCTCCCGGGACTTCGCCCAGTCGCTGATGGAGGACCCGACCGCCGGTGACCTGCGAGTGGAACTGCACGAACCCGGCAGCGGCCCGTTCGCCGGCGAGAACAAGATCAAGAACGTCTACCTGGTGAGGTGACCATGCGTACCCGTGACTTCTCCCGCGCTCCCGCGCAGGCCCGCGCCGGGGCCATGTTCATCGGCGCGACCCGCTACAGCAACCCGCTGGTCCTGCTGCGGCTGGCACCGGCCTGGTTCCGGATGGTCCGCGACATGCGACGGATGTCCGGCTACTGCTGGCACACCGTCTACTGGCAGTTCCCGTTGACGCTCGGCACGATCGCCTTCTTCACCGACCGCGACGCGATGCTGCGCTTCGCCCGGACCCGCCAGCACCGCCGGCTGATGGTGTGGCTGACCGACGGCACCCGCAACGCGACCGCCGGCTTCATCCGGCTCTACACCGCCGCCCCCGACGGCTACTCCAACGGCACGTGGCGTGCCGAAGGCCCGGAGATGGGACACATCGCCACCTTCACTCCGATCGGCGCGGAGACCACCGGGCCGGAGGTCGTGCGGTGACCACCCGGTTCGAACGGGTCACCGGCCGCCGGGACCTGCGGGACTTCCTCAGCCTCACTGACCGGCTGTACGCCGGCGTTCGGCGGTACGTGCCCATCCCACGCCAGCAGATCCGGCGGTGGTGGCGCGACGGCGTGCCGATGTACCTGCTGCGCGACGCCACCGGCACGGTGATCGGACGCACCACCCTGCACACCGACGCGGCCTTCGACGCCAAACTCGGCCGCCGCTGCCAGCTCTTCGGGCTCACCGAGTTCACCGAGCCGGCCGCCCGGCCGCTGTTCGACGCGATCACCGCGTATGCCGCCGCCGACCGGGACCTGCTCTTCGGCCCGGTGGCGCTGCTACCCAACCAGGCCGGTGGGGTGATCACCTCCGGGTACGCCGACCGGGGTTTCGTCGACAGCGCCTGGAACCCGCCGCACTACGTGACCGCCTACGAGGCGTACGGGTTCCACCGCCGCTTCGAAGCCGACACCTGGATCTGCCCCGTGCCCGTCCCGGCACAGCCGAAGCCGTCGACATACATAAAATCCGACGGCGTACGCCTCGAAGTGCACCGAGGGGACCTGCGGCGCCTCGACGAGCAGCTCGACCTGCTGCGCGGGATGCTCAACGACTCCTTCGCCCAGCTCGGCTACTACACCCCGATCTCCGCCGAGCAGCTGCGGCGGCAGACCGACGGGCTGGCGTACCTGCTGGACGAGTCGTTGCTGCTCTACCTGACCCGCGACGGCGCTGCGGTGGCGTTCGTGCTCTGCGTACCGGACATCAGCGAGTTCCTGGCCGGCGTGCGCGGCAACCTGCACCCGGTCAACCAACTGCGGTTGCTGGCCTCCCGCCGCCGCTACCGGCGGGAGGCGGTCCTGATCATCAAGGGTGTCGTGCCGCAGTACCAGGGACACGGCTACCAGCGGCTGCTCTCCGCCCACCTGCACCACAACCTGTACGCCGCCGGCTACACCACCCTGCGCAGCACCTACGTCGAGCGGGACAACCCGGCCTCGGCCGCCCAGTACCGACGCCTCGGCGGTCGCCCGCTGCACGGGTACACCTTCTACGCCAAGGAGCGATAGGTGGACCTCGACGCCTTCCGTACGCTCGAACCGCTGTGCTGGCGGGCCCCGAGCGCCCACAACACCCAGCCGTGGCGGCTGCGGTACGAGCCCGCGGCGATCCGCGTCGGATGGGACGTCGCCCACACGCTGCCGGCGGCCGACCCCACCGGCCGCGACCTGCGCCTGTCCCTCGGCGCGTTCGTCGAGACCTGCCTGATCGTCGCGGCCGACGCCGACCTGCACCTGGAGTACGTCGCCGACCCCGACGACCGGTGGGTGGGTCGGCTGCGGCCCACCGCACACCGCTACTCGACCCCCTTCCGCGCCATCGACGTGTGGGAACGCCGTACCGACCGGGGTCGCTTCGCTGCCGGTCCGGGACCGGACGTGCTCGCGGCGGTGGACCGGGTCGCCCGGCGGGCCGGCGGCAGCGTACGGGTCGTGCCACACGCGGGCCGTCTCGGCGCCCTCCTGCGCACCGCCGACCGGCACCTGTACGCGGACCCGGCGATCACCGCCGAACTGCGCCGCTGGCTACGGCTCGACCCTGCTCACCCGAACTACCACACCGACGGGCTCACCGACCGCTGCCTCGCCCTGTCCCGACCCGCCGCGGTGGGGCTGCGCGCGGCGCTGGCCGCGTACCCGGTGCTGCGCCCGCTCGGCCTGCCCCGGCTGCTCGCCGCCGCAGACGACCCGCTCGCCCGGGGCGGCACCGTGCTGGCCCTGGTCGCCCCCGACCGCCTCGACCCGGCCGGGCAGGTCGAGTTCGGACGGGTGCTGATGCGATGCTGGTTGACGCTGCACGCGGCGGGGCTGGCAGCCCACCCGCTCAGCCAACTGATCGACGTCACCGCCACCCGTACGGCCCTCGGCGCGCTGCTGGACGTGGCACCCGACCGGCTGTTGCACGTCGTACGGGTGGGCCTACCCACCCGGCCGGCACCCCGCTCGGCCCGCCGGGTCGCCGGCGGCCCTTCCTGATCAGCCGGTCCCAGATCAGCTCCACGGCCTCGATCAGCGGGCGGCTTCCTGTCCGCGCAGCATCTCGCGGGCCTGCATGAGTGCGAAGCCGAGCAGGTTCAGTCCGCGCCAGCGTGCCGGGTCGCCGGCGTGCGGATGGTCGGCGGCCAGGCCGATGCCCCAGATTCGGTCGAGCGGGCTGGCCTCCACGAGGACCCGCTCACCGGTGCCGGTCAGGTACGTGCGCAACGCAGGATGCTGATCGAACTTCGCGACGGTGCCGGTCAGCACGATGTCGTAGCGGTGCTGCTCCCACACCTGCTGGTCGAAGCCGGTGACCTGCCGGCCCAGCGTCTTCGCCGCGTGCGGGTGCGCCGCCGTCAGGACCCGGGCGGCGATGGCGTCATCGTCGAAGAGGGTCGCCTTGCGCCACATCATGTAGTGCTCGGCGGTGGCGAAACGCAGCCCGTCGATGGTGAACGGCGCCGACCACCACTGACTCAGGCAGCCGGCCCCGACGCTGCCGTCGCGCTGCGGCTGGTGGCCCCAGAAGAACAGGAACTTCAACCGGGCACCCGAGCGCATCGCCGCGGTCAGGTCGGCGACGCTGCGTACTGACGTGACCATGTGAGCGAGTCTGCGGCAGCAGGCGTTGCGCCGCATCGCCATTATCGCGGCGATCGCTGCGCGCCCGCCCCGAGCTGGTCACCAAGACCTGGTGCCTCCGGGCACTGACACCTCAGCGCCCCTGGCAAGGTCACGCTCGATAGTGGATCGAGTGGTCACCTCGCGGTCCGATGCCACTCGATCCCTGATCGAGCGTGACCTTGCCCGTCGAGGGACGCTGCGCTCCCTACGTGGCGAGGCACGTGCATGCAGGGCGTACGCGGTGATCGAGGTTCGAGCCGTGTTCGCCGACATCACCCGGCGGGTCGCTGCCCTACGCGAACGAGGCGTCACGCCCAGCCTCGCCACGATCCTGGTCGGTGACGACGATGCCAGTGCCGGGTACATCCGGATCAAGCAGCGGCAGGCCCGCCAGCTGGGCTTCGACTCACCCCACCGGCACCTGCCCGCGTACGCCACCCAGCGCGATCTGCTCGACGTGATCGCCGATTTCAACGCCGACCCTGACGTGCACGCGGTCCTGCTTCAGTACTCGATCCCCGACCACCTCGACTACGACGCCGCCCTGCTGACCCTGCACCCGGACAAGGACGTCGACGGTCTGCACCCGCTGAACATGGGACGGCTGGCCCTCGGCCTGCCCGGCCCGCTGCCGTGCACCCCCGCCGGAATCGAGGCGTTGCTGGCCCACCATCAGATCCCCGTCGCCGGCCGCGAGGTGGTGATCCTCGGCCGCGGCGCGACGATCGGACGACCACTGGCGATCCTGCTGGCCCAGAAACGCCCGACCGCCAACGCCGCGGTCACCGTCGTCCACACCGGCGTCCCGGACTGGCCGCGCCACACCCGGCGCGCCGACATCCTCGTCGCCGCGGCCGGCGTCCCCGGCATCATCCAGCCCGAGCACGTCCGCCCGGGCGCGGTGCTGATCGGCGCCGGAGTCCGGTACGCCGGCCGCCGGCTCCTGCCCGACGTCGACGAGGCCTGCGCCACGGTCGCCTCCGCGATCACGCCGCGCGTCGGCGGAGTCGGGCCCACCACCGTCGCCATGCTGTTCCGCAACGCCGTCACCGCTGCCGAACACGCCACCACCTGACGCACACCACCGGCGGACGTTGGGGTGGGACTGACCCGCGTCGCAGACCCGTGAGCAGGTGTCGATCAGGAAGCTGCCCTGTCACGAATTGCGGCGAGCCATCCCGCCGTAGAGGTGCACGCGGTGGTCGACGTCGTGGTCCGGTTGCCGGTGTACGAAGTGTTCGGGAGTCACCTGGCCGTAGCTGACGTGCACCAGCCAATCCTCGTAGTACCAGCTCGGGCTGCAGGCGCAGCCGGTGAACCGGAAGTTCGCCCGGTAACGGCCGATCTGACCCGAGGTCAGCGTGAACAGGCGAGTGGAGGCGTACGGTCGCGGATAGGCCGCCGCGCCGGGCAGTCGGTCGACGGCGAGCGTCTGTCCGGTGCGGTCTAGCCAGAGGCCGATGTCGCGGGCCTGCTTGACGCCACCGTGCAGCACCTTCTCCCGGCGTTCGTAGTCGACCGCCTGGTCAGCCAGGACCTCGTGGACGACCACATCGCCGTCCGGCAGCGACCGGGGCAACGCCACGGCCCGGTCGAGGCCACGGCGCGCGTTCGCAGCCGCCGCGCCACGTGCATCAGCCGTCCACCGCACCCGAACCCGCTGAACAACGATCACACCTGAGCTTCGCCCAGCCCGCGCCCCACCCGCCAGCCGATATCCGGCGACCCGCTCGACCGCAGTGCCGCGACCCGCTCGACCGCAATGCCGCGGCCGGTTCGGGTGGCGAGCCCGAACGTGCGCGGGTCAGGTCAGCGCAGGTCGAGCCGCATGAGCACTCGGGGGAACCCGGCGAGTACGGAGGTGGTGTCGGCGGCCTTCACGAAGCCGGCCTGCTCGAAGACGGCGCGGGTGCCGACGTAGGCCATGGTCAGGTCCACCTTTTCGCCACGGTTGTCGACGGGGTAACCCTCGACCGTCGGCGCGCCGCGCTCGCGGGCGAAGGCGACCGCACCGGCCAGCAGGTGGTGCACGATGCCCTGCTTCCGGTGACCCGGCCGCACCCGGAAGCACCACACGCTCCACACGTCGAGGTCGTCGAGGTGCGGGATCCGTCTGTTGCGGGCGAAGCTCGTGTCGGCGCGCGGGTGCACCGCAGCCCAGCCGACGACCTCGTCGCCGTCGTAGGCGAGCACTCCGGGCGGGGGATCGGTCCCGACGAGTTCGCGTACCCGGTCGCCGCGCATCGTCCCGCGTAACTCCTGGTTCTCCTTCGCGCCGATGCGGTAGCTCAGGCACCAGCACACGTTCGCGTCCGGCCGTTTCGGGCCGACGAGAGTCGCGACATCCTCGAACACCGTCGCGGGGCGTACGTCGATCGCCATGACGTCTACCCTGCCACCGCCCACCGACAACGCACTCCCGATCCCGGCAGGACCATCGACCGCGATCCTGTGCTTCGTGAGGCGGAATCGGGCCCGCGACCGTCGTGGGGCCTTGGCGCAGGAGCGCCAGCAATCGGCCGCTGTCGGCGGAGCCGGAGCCGGGTACGGGTCGACAGGGCATTCGAGGCAGTCGCTAGTCTCCCCCGCGTGAGTGATGATCAATGCGACGTGTGGACGCTGCACCGGCGGGACGACGGTGGCTTGCTTGCTGATCTCGTGGTGACCGGTGGTGACTTCCCGTGGCTCAACGCTCATCTCCGCCCGACGGAAGGCTTCCTGGAGGTGCGGCCGCTCTTCGCCGAGGAGTTGCGGTTGCTCGACTGCATCGACCAGGAGGTTGAGTCATGGGAGCGCGCGTACGACGCGATTCGCAGTGCCGTGACGCTGCGGTACCCGAAGGGTCAGGAGGTGCCCGAGTTCCTGCTGCACATCGACGGCGACGAGGCCTGGTGGCGGTGGAGCGACGAACCGTTCGACAAGGAAGACTCCTAGTAGTGCTTTGTTAGGTTGGGACGAGTTGGCGGCAGAGGGGGCAGAACCCGAGCCAGGTCGCGAGTAGGTACTGCAGTTGCCGCAGGACGGCGTACAGGCTCAGGTCTGCCCCACTGCTTTTGGGCGCGCCAGCCGCAGTTGGGTGAGGAACAGTTGGGCGGCCGCGGCGAGGGTGACGTGGCGGTGCCAGCCGATCCAGGAGCGTCCTTCGAAGTGGTCGAGGCCGAGGGCGGTCTTGAGTTCGCGGTAGTCGTGCTCGACGCGCCAGCGGCTCTTGGCCAGGCGGACCAGTTCGGCAAGTGGTGTGTCGGCGGGCAGGTCGGACAGCCAGTAGTCGCTGGGTTCGTCCTGGCCGGGAGGCCACTGCACGAGCAGCCAGCATTCGGGCAGGACACCGTCGTCACCGCGGTGCGGTCCGCGTCGGACGGCCCGGCCGGCGGGGCGCACCCGCAGGGCGAAGAAGTGTCCGGACAGGTCACCGACGGGCCGGTCGGGGTCGCGGTCGGGTGCGGGTAGCCGGGCACGCCAGCGCACCAGACGCGCCGCGTCGGCGCCGTGGGCGAGGGCCAGGTCCTTCAGGCTGCGAGCAGGGTGGGGGTACTTCGGTGTGGGATGGGGGCCGACTCCGGCGTAAGGGACCTCGACGGGCTGGGCGTCACCGGGTTGAGCCGTGGTGCTCGACGTGGTCGCCACGATGTAGCTGATGCCGCGTTCGGTCAGGCCCTGACGGAACTCCGCGACCTGGCCGTAGCCGGCGTCCGCGGTCAACAGCGGCGGACGCAGCCCCCATACGGCCAACTCGTCGAGCATTTCCAGGGCCATCAGCCACTTCGGCCGGTACCGCTCGGCGTCGGGGACCTTCGATGCCGTGCGCCGCCGGCGGATCTGGTCGATCTGCTCGGCAGGCGGCACCTGCACACGCACATGTGGTTTCTTCGCCCCGGCCTGGTCGCGCGTGACCGGCTGCTGGCGCAGCCTGCGGGCGTGCGCGTTCGCGGGCTTGCCGTCCGGGCCGGGGACGCAGGTGTCGTCCCATGACTCCGGCACGAACAGCCGCCAGTTCAGCACCGCCGAGGCGGCGTCGGTCGCCGCGTGGACGCTGACGGCGATCTGGCAGTTGGCGACCTTGCCGAGCGTGCCGGAATACTGCCGGGCCACACACGCCGATGCCTTGCCGTCCTTGGGAAACCCGGTGTCGTCCACCACCCACACCTGCGGCGCCACCAGGTCGACCGCGGCCGCCGCCAGCCGCCGTCGTACACCGGCGACATCCCAGGTCGAGGAAGTCAGGAACTGCTGCAACTGCTGGTGATCGACCCCGAGTCGTCCGGCCATCGGCTGCATCGACTTACGCCGGCCGTCCAGCATCAGCCCACGCAGATACCGCAGACCGGTTGCTCGCTGGTCCGACCGCCGCAACCCCGCGAACACCCCTGCCGCGAAGTCCTCCAACTGCGCCCGCACCCGAGCGATTTCCCGCTCATCCACGCACGCACCCAAACACCAGCACGACGCTCATACAAGCGACACGCCACAACGACCTAACAAAGCACTACTAGGTCGTTTGACTCAATCCCGCCGGTGTGGCCGCCGACACGGTGCCGTCGAGGGGCGGGCATCCGCTGATCGTGCACGGTGACGACGACCAGATCGTGCCGATCGACATCTCGGCCCGGCAGGCGGCGAAGATCGTCAAGGACGTCACCCTCACGATCTACCCGGGTGGCCCGCACGGCATCACCGACACCCACAGGCAGCAGCTCAACAACGACCTGCTGGCCTTCGTCAACAGCTACCGATGAGCACCCGGAGCGGCTGACCCGCCGGCTGCTACCTGATCGCTGTGGTCACCGCGTCCGCCACTGGACGCGGCGACCACGGATCGCCTGTTCGTGGCGGCATTCGACACAGCACGCGGGGGACTGGTGTCACCGGGGTTGGCTAGCGGGCTCCGGCGCTGCGGCGATCTGCCGGGTCACGTGGCAGGCCACCTCGCGCAGGACGTCGATCTGGCTCGGGGTCAGACCGTCGATGACGTAGTGCCGCACGGCCGCGACGTGCCCCGGGGCCGCCGCGACCACAAGATCCCAGCCGGCATCGGTGAGCGTGGCCACGGTGTAGCGAGGGCTCTCCGGGTCGGGCGCGCGGCGCAGCAGCCCTCGTTGCTCCAGCCGTTTGACGACGTTCGACAGGCGCGACAGCGAGGAGCTGACGAAATTGGCCAGGTCACTGAGGCGCATGGTCCGGCCGGGTGTCATGGACAGGCCGCTGAGCACGAAATAGTCGAACAGCGTGAGGTGGCTGTCGCGCAGCAGTTGGGCGTCGAGGGCACTCGGCAGGTTGAACATCAGCTTGGCCAGCGCAAGCCAGGCGTCGCGCTCGTGGTCGGTCAACCACCGAGGTTCGTCAGACATGTCGCAAGAGTATGCCGCTCGGTTCGGCCATGAGTGAGGCATCTCTCATACTACTTCAAACTTGAAGCAGATGCTCTAGCCTCGGATTCAACCTTGAACCTACATGCCGAGGAGAGTAACCGTGACCCTGTTCAGGCTGGACGCCAGCATCCGTACGCACGGGTCCGCGAGTCGGGAGATCGCGGACATCGTCGAGCAGGAGTGGCTGGCCAACCGTCCCGGTGACACCGTCGAGCGCCGTCATATCGGCGTGGACACCCTGCCGTCGACCGCTTGGGCGGCGGCGCTGTCCGCCTCGATGACGCCGGCCGAGGAGCACACCCCCGAGCAGCAGGAGGCGGTCGCTCTCGCCGCGACGTTGGTGGACGAGTTGCTGGCCGCCGAGGCGTTGCTGTTCGCCGTGCCGCTCTACAACTACGGCGTCTCCCAGCACTTCAAGACGTACATCGACCTGGTGTTGACCGACCCTCGGGCCAATGGGCAGCCGTTCCTGGCGGGCAAGCCCGTCGTGCTCGCCACGGTGCGTGGTGGCGCGTACGGTGCCGGTACTCCCCGGGAGGGCTGGGACCACTCGACGGCGTACCTGCGCCGGATCCTCGCCGACTGCTGGGGTGCCGACCTCACCGTGATCGAACGGGAGTTCACCCTGGTCGGGGTCGCACCCGCGCTGGACGCCTTCGCCGACGTGGCCGCGGAGATGCATGCCGGGGCGTTGGAGTCGGCGCGGGAGGCCGGTCGCGCCCTCGGCGGCGCCCTGAGCGTCACGAACTAAAGGGGCGTCTCGAGAGCGGAACGCGCGAAGCGGCCGGGGCGGTGGAGGGCTGGGGTGCTACCTCAGCCGGGTGACCCAGGAGTGTCGGTGTTGAGCAGGGGAGCGAGCGTCTCCCAGTTGGCGCGGGTGGCGGCCGCCGCCCCCGCGACATCACCTGCTGCGCACAGGGCGATGATCCGATCGTGTTGTGCGACCGAGTCCCGGCCGCTGAGCGAGGAGAAGCGCAGTCGCTCCAGGCGACGCAGCACCGGGGTGAACTGTTCGAGCACGTCGCGCAGGGCCTGGTTGGCGCTGGCCGTCACCAGGACGCCGTGGAAGTCGTCGTCGGCGGCGGTTGCCGCCTCCACGTCGTTGCGTCGCAACGCGTCGGCGAACCGTGCGTTGGCCTCGCGCATGGCCTCGATCTCGGCGGTGGAGAGGTTCGGCAGGGCCTCTCGAACGGCCAGTTCGTGCATGGCCGCCGTGACCGACTGGGCGTTGCGGGCGGCACGGACGTCCAGTGGGCTGACCATCGTGTACCGGCCGGGTTTGGTCTGGACCAGACCTGCTTGCTCCAGGCGGGCCAGCGCCTCGCGGACCGGGGTACGGCTGACACCGAGCCACTCGACCAGGTCGCTGTCGTTCAGGCGTTCGCCGGGGGCCAGCGTGCCGCCGACGATGGCGTCGCGGATCGCCCGGTAGGCGTCATCCCGAAGGAGCGATCGGGGCGCGAGTCCGCGACCCTGTGGAACAGGCATGCAATATGTTGGGCACCGGCTGCTCCCACTGTCAACCGGGCCCACCGTGCCCCGCCTTGACTCGACGCGCAGGACGCCGGTGCTGCTCCGGCCCGGGCCTGCTGCCGGTGGTCACGCGCAACCTGCGGCCCGAGAATGCGGCGGCGGATCCGTCCGGTGCAATTGCCTCTCACGGAGGCCGGAAATCGGATCGGTGTGTGCATTTCGTGGCCGACCGATAATCAGCGTGCCGATGTCGGTCAGTGCGCCACGGAATCGTCGGAGTCGAAGACACTGCTGTAGGCGTTCAATGCGAGTTGGCCCCCCAGATGGGCATACAGAACGTTCGAGTCCGCCGGAATGTCGTGGCGGCGAACGAGGTCGATGAGACCGGCCATCGACTTGCCCTCGTACACCGGGTCGAGGATCACGCCCTCCAAACTCGCGGTCAGCCGGATGGCATCGACAGTGGACCGGACCGGAATGCCGTAACGGTCCCCGGCCCAGTCTTCCATCACGACGATCTCGTCGTCGTGGAGGTCACGCCCCAGCTCGATGAGCGCGGCGGTGTTGCGGGCGATCTTCTCGACCTGGCGACGGGTGTCGTCGATCTTCGCGGAGGCGTCGATGCCGATCACCCGTCGTGGTCGGTCCTGGCCGGCGAACCCGGCGATCATGCCTGCCTGGGTGCTGCCGGTGACGCTGCACACCACGATGGTGTCGAAGAAGACGCCGAGCTCGCGTTCCTGTTGCTCGACCTCGTAGGCCCAGTTGGCGAAGCCCAGCCCGCCCAGCGGGTGGTCGGACGCGCCGGCGGGGATCGCGTAGGGCACGCCACCGGCGGCCCGCACCTCGTCCATCGCCTGCTGCCAGCTCTCCTTGAAGCCGATGCCGAAGCCGTCCTTGGCCAGCCGCACGTCGGCGCCCATGATGCGCGAGAGCAGGATGTTGCCGACCTTGTCGTTGACCGGGTCCGGCCAGTCCACCCAGCTCTCCTGCACCAGTACGGCCCGCAGGCCGGCCCGGGCGGCGGCAGCGGCCACCTGCCGGGTGTGGTTGGACTGCACTCCACCGATGCTGACCAGGGTGTCGGCACCCTTGGCGAGAGCGTCGGCCAGCAGGTACTCCAGCTTGCGGGTCTTGTTGCCACCGAAGGCCAACCCGCTGTTGCAGTCCTCCCGCTTGGCCCAGACCCGGGCACCTGCGAGGTGATCGCTGAGCCGGTCCAGCGGGTGCACCGGGCTGGGGCCGAACAGCAGCGGAAAGCGCGGGAACGCGTCGAGGGTCATGGGGGACTCCTTCAGGGCCGCACGGTGGGGATGCCGGCGAGGAATGCAGAATATTGCACATCGGATTATCGGAGGTTGTCAAGGTGTGCTCGCGACGCGGAGCCGCCGAACGCTGCCCGACGGTGCGGGCCGGCCGTGCCGGCTGGTCACCGACCCGTCGCCGGGGGCGAGAACGGACCGATGACAAAAGTTCGACAACAGGGGTGAGGTGCTTGCCATATTGCCGATGTCCACAATGCGGGTAGCCTGCCGCGGTGCCTGAGATGTCGCCGCCGTTAATTACCGATCGGTATGTTTTCTCGGAGTTGCTCGGTCAGGGTGGGATGGGCCGAGTGTGGAAAGCCCGGGACGTGATGCTCGAACGCGACGTCGCCATCAAGGAAATCGTTTCGCCACCTGGCCTGACAGACCAGGCACGGCAGGAATTGCGGACCCGGTCGCTGCGTGAGGCGCGGGCGATCGCCCGGCTCGACCACGTCAACGCCGTCCGCGTGTTCGACGTGCTGATCGGCGACGGCGGAGACCCCTGGATCGTCATGGAGTACGTCCCGTCGCGGGCGTTCTCCGACCACCTCGCCGCCGACGGCCCGGTGTCACCGGCCCGAGCCGCGCAGATCGGGTTGGCGGTGCTGGGCGCACTGCGGGCCGCGCACCGGGTGGGCGTCGTGCACCGCGACGTCAAACCGGCAAACATCCTGATCGGCGTCGACGGTCGGGTCGTACTCACCGACTTCGGCCTGGCCACCGCGGTGGAGGACACCAGCCTGACCCGCACCGGCATCGTGCTCGGTTCGCCCGCGTACCTCTCACCGGAGCGGGTCAGGAGGGGTGCCGCCGGACCGGAAGGCGACCTGTGGTCGCTCGGCGCGACTCTGTTCGCTGCGGTCGAAGGGGAGGCACCGTACGCCCGGTCGTCCAGCCTGGAGAGCCTCACCGCACTGGCCACCGAACCAC
Source organism: Micromonospora fiedleri (assembly GCF_016774385.1). NCBI lineage: Bacteria > Bacillati > Actinomycetota > Actinomycetes > Micromonosporales > Micromonosporaceae > Micromonospora > Micromonospora fiedleri. The sequence continues at coordinate 104,640 of NZ_JAETXL010000011.1, read as the reverse complement.
CGCCGGTGGCCCGGCGAGCGGGCGCGTTGGCGCCGGTCCTCGAAGGGCTGCTCCGCAAGGACCCGGCGGAACGGATGGACATCGACACGGCGGAGCGACTGCTGACCCAGGTCGCCCACACCGACCTGCCCCACCCGTCCGGCTCGTCTGCCCGGCCCGACCCGTCTGCCCTGGCCGGCCCATCCACCCAGGTCGGACCGTCCGTCGGGGACTCGTCGGCCGACCGTATGGTCCCCACGTTCGTGACCGTCGCACCGGCCGGCCCGGCCGAGCCGCAGGAAACCAGGGACGACCTCCCCACGGGCCAGGTGCTCCGCGCCGGGGTGCCTGACGGCCCGGACCCCAGGCCTGAGAAGGACTTGTCTGCCGCACCGGCCCCGTCGGCCGCACCCACCAGGTCGGTGCGGATGACGCGCGGTCGGTGGCTGGTCGGTGGGCTCGCCCTCCTGCTGGTGTCGCTCGGTGTGGGGGTCGGCGTGCCGCTGCTCGGCGATCGGGCGGGTGAGCGCGGCGACGACCTGCCGGAGGCGGCGGGCGGGCCGGAGCCGCCGCTGGCCGCGACCGGCGTCTCCGCTCCGAGTGCCCCGGCAGCCACGCCACTGGCCTGGTCCACGTATCGCGATGACAGCGGATTCCGGATGGTGGCGCCCAGAGGATGGCGCATCGTCCGCGACGACGGCCAGGTCGAGTTCCGCGAGCCGGACGAGGGCCGGTCGCTGGTCGTGCGTCGGTCGGACCCGCCACCGACCGACCCGGTCGCCGAGTTGACCGCGCAGGAGCGCGCGGCCGAGGGCCGGTACCCCGGCTACCGCCTGCTCAGGATCGGCGCGGTGCACTACCAGCACGGCGCGGCGGACTGGGAATGGCGGCACACCACCGACGGCCGTGCGACACAGGTGCGGCAGCGGCTGTTCGTCACCGGCGCGGGCAAGGCGTACACGTTCATCTGGTCGACGCCCGAGGAACTGTGGGCCGGCAGCGAGGCGGCATTCGCCCGGATCGTCGACGGTTTCCGGCCGACCGGTGACCCGCGGCCGGTCACCTCGTCACCGGCGACCCCGTCGGCGTCACCCTCGCCGACGCCGTCGGCGGCCTCGGCCAGCCCGCCCTCGACCGCGCCGACGGTGACGCCGAGCAGTGCCCGCCCCCGCACCTCCGGCGAGCGGATCGTCAGCGTGGCGAGCGGCCGGTGCCTGGACGTCGGGGATCCGGACTCGGCCGCCACCCTGCACGTGCGAATCATGGATTGCGCCGACTCCCGGGACCGGAGCCAGCGGTGGTCGGTCCGTACGGACGGCAGTATGCGGATGGGCTCCCGATGCCTGGACGTGGCCAACGCGTCGACTGCGGACGGCGCGGTCATCCAGCTCACCGCCTGCAACGGCGGCGCCGCCCAGCGGTTCACCCTCAACGGCGACCGGCAGCTGGTCAACGCGCTCAGTGGGAAATGCCTCGACGTGACCGACTGGGGGACCGAGAACGGCACCCCGGTCCAGCAGTGGACCTGCAACAACACCGCCAGCCACCAGAGGTGGTCGATCCGGTGAGGCTGATCCACTCAGGTGGATCAGTCATCGATGCCGACGGCTTCTCGGCCGGGCCGGCGCACCCGGTTCGCGTTGCGCGCCGGGTGCGCCGGTCGGTGGTCAGCCTGCGGTGGCCCGAGCCGCGATGTCGATGAGTTCCGCGACGGGACCGGGCTGGGAGACCGTCACGGCGTGGGAGGCCTCGACCTCGACGGCGGTGGAGCCGGCCCGCTGGGCCATGAAGCGCATCGACTCCGGCGGGATGGCCAGATCCTGAGTGGTGATCACGGCCCATGACGGGATGGTCTTCCAGGACGTCGCGGTGGCGGTGTCGGTCAGGGCGGTGTCCGCGACCGGCCGCTGGGTGGCGGCCATCTGTTCGGCGACGTCGGCAGCGACGTCGGCGGCGAACACCCCGTGGAACTTGTCCTGCTGGATGTAGAGATCCGTGCCCATGCTCCCGTCGGGCAGGGGGAACGGCACGGGTTGCAGCGCGGAGGAGAGCTCGCTGCCCGGGAACTTGGCGGCCAGATCCCCGCAGCTCTCGCCGACGTCGAGCGTGAAGCTGGCGACGTACACCAGGGCCTTCACGTTGGTGGCACCCTGCGCCGCCTCGGCCATCACCGCGCCGCCGTAGGAGTGCCCCGCGATCACGACCGGCCCGCCGACGCTGTCCACGACAGCGCGTGTGTAGGCGGCGTCCGGTCTGAGACCGCGCAGCGGATTGGCGATGGCGATCACCGGGTAGCCCCGACGCCGGAGGTCGGTGACCACGCCGTTCCAACTGGCGGACTCGGCGAACGCGCCGTGCACCAGAAGGACGGTGGGCAGGCCGCCGGTGGACTGCTGCGGGTTCGAGCTCACAAATACACTCCCCTGTCTGTCGGGCGGTGCAGGCCCGCCTGTCGGGTGCCGCGTCAGCAGGCACCTCTCGGACAACGTCCCAGCTCACGGTAATTTCGACGCGGCGATCTTCGAGCGCTTATCGGACAATTGCGATCTAGGCGGCACCGCATGATCGGCGCGCGTACCCGGGTGCCGGTCGACCGGTGCGGCCCCGGCGTTCGTGAACGCCGACCGGCCTCGTGGCGGCGCTCCGGTTGTTCCCCGGTCGCCCGGCGAAAGCGGGCTGAAACTTCCGACGCCGGCGGCCTGGAAGCCTGCTCACCGGGCGGCGGTCGGGCGAATTCCTGCTGCGCGCGGCGCCGGCCTGCGGCTACTGAACAGCGACAACGGGCGTACGCGACGAGCAGCTGCGGAGTCAAAGGTTTCGGAAGTATTTCCGGAAGTTGTTGACGGGTCGACCATTGCGTGCCAATACTGTGCGCATCGATGCAGTTCGATCGCCGATCATGGCGATTCCCCTGCCGGGTCGGCGCAGAAAGCGATCGGCACCCCACCACCGCGGTACGACGCCGACAGCCCGACGGTGCTCGTCGGACCACCGGGATCCCGCCGGCTCGTAGCGTTGCTGGCCCTCAGCCAGCCGTCATGAGGAGGAAGTATGCAGGAGGGGCTCGTCCCACTGAGACGTCGCGGGCGCGTACGCCTCAGGTCTCTCATCGGTGCTGCCTGTGCGGTGGCGCTGATCACGACCGGCACCACCGCGATCGTGGCCAGCCCTGCCCACGCCCAGACCGTGACCAGCAACCAGGAGGGGAACCACAACGGCTTCTTCTTCTCCTTCTGGAAGGACAGCGGCAACGTCTCCATGACCATGGGGAACGGCGGCCAGTACAGCACCCAGTGGAGCAACGTCAACAACTTCGTCGCCGGTAAGGGCTGGAACCCGGGCACGCGTCGCAGCGTGACCTACTCGGGCTCGTTCAACCCGAACGGCAACTCGTACCTGACGCTCTACGGCTGGACCCGCAACCCGCTGGTCGAGTACTACATCGTGGACAGCTGGGGCAGCTGGCGGCCGCCGGGCGCGAACTCGATGGGCCAGGTCAACACCGACGGTGGCACCTACGACATCTACCGCACGCAGCGGGTCAACCAGCCCTCGATCGACGGCACCGCGACCTTCTACCAGTACTGGAGCGTCCGGACGTCGAAGCGGGTCGGCGGCACGATCACCACGGCCAACCACTTCGACGCGTGGGCCAGCCGTGGCATGAACCTCGGCAACCACTACTACCAGATCATGGCGACCGAGGGTTACCAGAGCAGCGGCAGCTCCAACATCACGGTGCAGGAGGGAGGCGGCAACAACAACCCGCCGCCCACCACCCCGCCGCCCGGCAACAACGGCTGCACGGTCAGCGTGAACCGGGCCGATGAGTGGGGCGACCGCTTCAACACGACCTTCTCGGTCAGCGGCACCAACAACTGGGTGGTCACCATCCGCACCAACGGTGGCCAGAGCCTGCAGAACAGCTGGAACGCCTCGATCAGTGGCAACAGCGGCACGCTCACGGCCCGCCCGAACGGCAACGGCAACAACTTCGGCATCACGCTCTACAAGAACGGCAACAACACGACGCCCACCGCGACGTGCTCGACCGGCTGATCTGAACAGCAACGCTGGGGTGTCGGCAGTCGCCGGCACCCCAGCGCCGTGTCTGCCTCCGTGTCCACACTGCCACCGGATAACCCGTCGTGCCGCCGCCGGCCATCCACATAGGATGACAGGCTGTCAGGGTGATCTTACGGATGGCTACGCTTGTGAGACCGTCGACGCGGATGGCTGACGGCCTGCCTCGCGATCGCCGTCCTGGTCGGTTCGACAGCCTGGGGGCGCAGAGTGTCGACGCAGGTTTCCTTCGGGGTACTGGGCCCGCTCATCGCGAGCGTCAACGATCAGCCAGTCAATCTCGGTGGGCCACGTCAACGTAAGGTCCTCGCCTGTCTGATCGCCGCCCGCGGACGGATCGTCTCGGTGGAGCGACTGATGGCGCAGGTGTGGGACGACACCGAGCCGCCGACCCAGGCGACCCTCTTCGGGTACGTCGCCGGACTGCGCCGGGCCCTGGAACCCCGACGCGCGGCCCGTACCCCGTCTCAGCTGCTGGTGCGGGAGGGACCCGGCTACGCACTGCGAGCCCCCGCGGCCGCGGTGGACGCCGAACGGTTCACCGCCCTGGTGGTGCAGGGCGACCGGGCGGCCTCGGCCGCCGATGTCCGCACCGCCGCGACGGCTCTGGACGAGGCCCTGAGCCTGTGGCGCGGTGCGGCGTACGCGGATTTCGCCGACGCGGACTTCGCCGCTGCCGAGATCGCCCGGTTGGACGCCCTGCACGCCGCCGCCCGGGAACAGCGCCTGGCAGTCGCCCTGGCCAGCGGTGAGCACCAGTGGGTCCTCGGCGACCTGGAGGCCCTCGTGGCGGAACAGCCGCTGCGCGAGCGACGCTGGGAACTGCTCGCCCTCGCCCTCTACCGCAGCGGCCGGCAGGGCGACGCCCTCGCCGTGCTGCGCCGGGCCCGCGAACAGCTCATCGCCGAACTCGGGGTCGACCCCGGTCCGCAGCTGCGTCGGATGGAGGAGGCGGTGCTGCGCCAGGACGTCTCCCTCGAACTGCGCCGACCCCCTGCCGACCGGACGCCGGTTCCCGGATCGCCCGGGCGCAACATCCCGGCGGCACTGTCGTCCTTCGTGGGCCGTACCGGCGAACTCGCGGCACTGCGACACGCACTCACCGAACACCGGCTGGTGACCCTCACCGGCGCGGGCGGGGTCGGCAAGACCCGGCTGGTGCTGGAGCACTGTCGGGTCCGTACCGATGCGGATGGCCCGTGGCTGGTGGAACTGGCCGGCCTGCGCGACCCGACCCAGATCCCCCGAGCGGTGTCGGACGTGCTCGGCCTGCCCGGGGTCGCCACGGCGGGGCAACTCGCCCGACGGCTCGCCGACCGGGAGGCGCTGCTCGTCGTGGACAACGCCGAACACCTGATCCACGGGGTCGCCGAGCTGGCGCGGACCGTCCTCGGCGGCTGTCCGGGACTGCGCATGCTGGTCACCAGCCGGCAGCCACTGGGGGTGCCCGGCGAGGCGGTCCTGGAACTCGCGCCACTGCCTGTGACCGAGGCGGTCGAGCTGCTGTTCGACCGGATGAACACCGCCAACCTGACGATGGGCGTCAACGACCCGGATCCCGTACTGGCGACACAGATCTGCCGGGACCTGGACGGCCTGCCGCTGGCGATCGAACTGGTTGCCGCCCAGTGCCGGATCCTCTCCCTGCGGGAGATCGCCTTCCAGCTCGACGACCGGCTCGGGATGCTCACCACCGGTACCGGTGAGGACAAGGACCGGCACGCCACCGTCCACAACGCGATCGGCTGGAGCTACCAGCTGCTCACCGGCGCTGAACAGACACTGATGCGGCAGCTCTCCGTCTTCGACGGCGGGTTCGACCTGGACGCGGTCCGGCTGGTCGGGGCCGGACCCGACCTGCCGAAGCCGGTGCCGGCCCTGTTGGGTCTGGTCCGCAAGTCGCTGGTGGTCGTCGATCCCACGACCGTGCCGCGCCGCTACCGGATGCTGGAACTGATCCGCGAGTACGCGGCCGACCTGCTGACCGGCACGGAGCGGACGCAGACGCTCGCCCGGCACCGGCGGTGGCTGCTGGGGCTGGTGGAGATCGGGGAGCAGCGGCTGCCGACCGACGACGGGGCGCACTGGCTACGGCGGCTCAGCGCGGAACGCGACAACATCCGGGCTGCCCTGATCTCCGCCCTCGCCGCCGGTGAGAACCTGACCGCGGCACGGATCTGCGGGGCACTCGCCTGGTTCTGGTACCGCACCGGGCAGGCCGCCGAAGGCGAGCGTTGGGGTGGGCGGACCCTGGCCGCCCTCGACGCCCGCGGGCCTACGAGCGCCGGTCCGACCGGCCCGGACGACACCGGCCTGGACGACACCGGGCAGTCGGCCGAGTGGACCCTGGCCCGGGCACGGCTGCTGATGGCCGTCGGGGGCTGCACGTACCTGGACGGGGACCACGCCAGCAGCGTCACCGCGCTGGGGGAGGCCGCGGGGCTCTGTGTGCAGCTCGGCGCCCGGCACCCGCTCACCACCGCGATGATCTACCTGGCCTCGGTGACCGCGATCCGTGGCGACGTCGGCGGGGCGCTGTCGCTGGCCGACGAGGCGGTACGGCTGGCGGACCTGGTGGGGGAGCCGGGGGCACTGGCCGAGACGCTGACCGTACGCAGTCAGCTCAGCCGGGCCTGCGGAGACCTGGCCCGGGCTCGCGACGAACTCGCCCGCGCCAACGCCCTGGCCCGATCCTGCGGTCATCAGTGGGCGATCCTGTCGACCGGGTGGATGGACGGCAAGGTCAGCACCGACCTCGGCGAGCCGGACCGGGCCCTGCGCACGTTCGCCGATCTGGCCCGGGAGACCGACCCCGAGCAGGACCGCTCAAGCTGGCTCACGCTCGTGCATTCGATGGCCGGAGCACTCGGCCGCACCGGCCGGGCCGGCACCGGCGCGATCCTGCTCGGGGCGGTCGAGTCGCTGGGAAGGACCATCGGATACCACCCGGAGCAGTCGGACCCGCAGGACGCACGAGCCAACAGCGAGGCAGTCGCGGCCGCCCTCGAGCCGCACGTGTACCAGACCGGGCTGGCCCTCGGCCGGCAGCTGACCTGGTCCGACCTGGCCGAGCTGCTCGCCGACGAGGGCAGGTGGTCGACCGGCCTGAACTGAGCCGCGCCGTCGGTTCCCTCCAGATGACGGGCCCCGGGTAGCAGGGGAGGGCACATCCGACCACGATGTGCCCTCCCGTCGTACGTGTCGCTACAGGTTGGCGCAGTAACCGACGCTGAAGGTGCTGGCCCCCGGCTTCAGGGTGCGGTTCCAGTCCACACCCCTGATCCGGTAGCTACCGTCGGCCAGGCGCTCCCGCTTGAAGTTCCAGGCGTCGTAGATGTCGCCTTCGAGCTGCACCACGGCGGACCAGTCGACCGGCTTGTCGCTGGTGTTGGTCGCGGTGATGGTCGCGCAGTAGCCGCCACCGCTGTCGGAGTACCAGCGGGTGATCTGCTTCAGCGCCACCGTCACGTTGGACCCGGCCACCAACCGGCCGACCCCCCAGCGCGCGGTGCTCTGGTAGCCCGCGCCCTCCTGCTCGGCCCAGTTGCGGATGCTCGTCCGGGCCCCGTCGGAGGCGTCGTTGACCTGGAAGTCCAGGCCGTGGAAGGTGTCCAGGCCACCGTATTCGAGCAGGCTGATCGCCGCCTCGACGGTGTAGCCCGTCGGGGTGCGGACCGTCGCGCTCTCCAGCCGGCTCGCCTGGAACCCCTCGTCGCCGGTGCCGAACGACACCACGTTGTCGGCGTTGATCCGGATCTGCGTGTCGTCGTACCGGAAGCTGCCGTTCTTGAAGTTGCCGGCGTCGACGTAGATCTCGACCGAGTCCTGGATCCACGGGTCGGAACCGGAGACGTCCACCACCGGGTCGGTGACCTCGGCCAGCACGTAGAGCGTCTGACCCCGCCAGAGGGTACGGACCTGAGCGCTCGCGCCGTCGGTGCCGGAGACCTGCTTGGCCGTGGTCACCGTGGTCGCGTTCGCCCAGGCGGCGTCGACCGAGCCGTCGATCACCAGTGCCTCGGCGGCCTCCCGCACCTCCACGTACGACAGCTCCTCGACCAGGGTCAAGGTGCCCACCGCGCCCGCGGTGTTCCACCCGGAGGTGGTGTCACCGTCGCGCACCTGCACGTCCAGGGTGCGGGTGTCGCCCTCGGCCGCTGCGGTCAGCGGCAGGTGGGCGACCAGGTGGTACCCGCCGTCGCGGGCGGCCGCCACGGCCGGTACGTCACCGCTGCCGTCCCGGCCGACGTGGTAGGTCTCGCCGCCCAGCACGAAGCTGACCCGGTCGCTGCCGGAGACCGTGGTGTCGTCGACCGTGACATACGCGGTCAGGTGGTCCGGCGCCCAGCGCAGCTGGAACCCGGCGACGTCCTCGACGGAGTGCAGCGGCAGCTTGCGCCAGGTCAGGTCCGTGGGTGCGGCGGCGGTCAGCGCCACGTCACCGGCGAAGACGTTGGCGGTCCGCAGCCGGGCGGGCAGCTCACCGTCGACCGCCCCGTGGTAGGCGGGCTTGGCCCGCAGGTTGTCGTCGAACAGCAGCGGCCCGCCGTTGCCGGAACGCCAGGACCGCCCGTCGGTGAGCCCCCAGACCGTGACGGCCAGCAGATCATCGGCGTACGCCCGGAAGATCCGGAAGGCGTCCCGGTAGTAGTAGCCCTGGTCGATGAACTTCGCCTGGGTGGCCGGGGTGCCGGTGGTGACGTCGAGTTCGGTGACGGCCTGGGTGACCGGCAGATCCGCGAACGTCTCCAACGCGGTCTCCAGGGCGCTGACCGGCATGGCCAGCGAGACGTGGAACTGGTGACCCACCCCGTGCACCGGCACACCACGGGCGAGCAGGCGCTGCACCAGGGCCAGGTAACGGGCCTGCTTGCCGCTCTGCTCGGTGTTGTAGTCGTTGATGAACAGGGTGACCGGACGGTCGGCGCCCTCGGCGGCGTACACGTCGTTGAACGCCTCGTCGGCGTATTCGAAGGTCAGGTCGATGAAGCTCTCACCGAGGATCCGGTACCACTCGCTGCGACGCAGACCGTCGCTGTACTCGCCGCTGTCGCTGACCACCTCGTTGACCGCGTCGAAGGCGTACAGCGGGTTGGTGGGGGAGCCGAAGGGGCCGTACCGCTCGCTCATCGACTCGGCGACGTTGAAGATGTGCGTACGCAGCCGATCCCGCAGCACCTGCTGGTCGGCCGCCGAGGTGGTCAACGGCTGGCCGGCAGAGTCGGTGAAGAACCAGGCCGGGGTCTGGCTGTGCCACACCAGCACGTGCCCGTAGACACGCAGGTCGTTGTCGCGGGCGAAGTCCATCATGGTCAGCGCCTGCTCGTGCGGGCGGAAGTTGCCCGCCTCGTCGTACCAGGCCTCCGGCTTCATGTGGTTCTCGGCCGTGATCTGGTTGAAGTGCCGGGTCAGCAGCTGGGCGGGAGCACCGATCGTCTCCCGGCTGTCGATGGCCACGCCGACCGGGAAGTCGGTGGTCTCGTACAGCGGGGTGAGGTCCTCGATGACCGGCGGCTCGGGCACCTGGACGACGATGTCGTCGGCCAGGAAGTCGCTGGTGTTGCCGGTCACGTCCTCGCCCTGCCAGCGGGTCTCGAAGTAGAGGAAGGCGCTGTCCGCCGCCGGCATGGTGAACCGGGCGGTCACCTCCGTCCAGCCGGAGTTGGTGATCGTCTCGAACTGGGCGAGGGTGCTGAACGACTGACTGTCCCCGGTGGTGCTGGCCAGGCTGAGCCAGATCTGGTCGGCCGGCTGACCTGCGGCGAACCGCAGCCACGCGCTGAGCTCGTAGGTGACACCCGCGGTGAACAGGCCGGTCACGTCGCGGCCCAGGCCGGCGCCCTGGTTCACCCGGTCGGTGACCAGTACGGCGGAGGTGCCGCCGTGCGCGACGTCGGTGAGGGTGACCGTCGGGGCACCCGGACCGCCGTCGCGGGGTCCCCAACCGTCGAGGCCGTCCTCGAAGTCGGTGTCGATGACGATCGTGCCCGGCTCCGGCCCGCCCCCGCCGCCGTCCAGCGCGGTGATCAGGACGTCGTCGAGCAGGAACGGGGTGTTGCCTTCCGCCTCCACGTAGAGGGTGGCGGCGTCCAGGCCGGTGGGCAGGGTGTACTCGCCGCCGATGCGTACCCACTCGTCGGCGGTGGTGGTGACGTTGTCGCCGATCCAGGTGTAGGTGTTCTCGCCGCCACCGGCCGGGGTGGACTCGACGGTGAAGTGCACGCCGGCGCTGCCCTCGGTGCCGGTCGGAAGTTTCGCCCAGGCGGTGACCGTGTACCGGTTGCCGGGCCGCATCAGCGCGGTCGCGCTCGTGGCCGGTCCCTGCCAGTTGGCGGTACGGCCGGTGACCGAGAGGCTGCCGTCGCTGTCGTGACCCTCGTCGGCGATGGCGAGGGTCACGTCACCGCGTGGCCCCCAGGGGGCGTACGAGCCGGACTCGAAGTCGTTGCTGAGCACGACCTCGTCGGCCGCGGCCGGGGTGGGGGCGACGGTGATGGCCGCGACGAGCGCGGCCGAACAGAGTACGGCGAAAGCTCGTGATCGGCGTCGTGATCGTTGGGACGGATTCCACAGGCGCATCGACTGGTCCCTTACGCAAATTGGACAGTGGTGGGGGTGCCTGACGTCGGGTTTCCGGACAGATCCAAGCGCGTGCATGCTATGTCGACCCGATTGGCATAGCCAGAACTTCCGGAAGTTTTCGGAAAGATGCGTGGGGTCGGTGGCCTCGGCGGCTGCCGTCGCGCTCGGGCGGATGATTCGATCGACACGCGTGGCGACACAGCATGTGGTGTTGAGGTTCCTGGCCAGTTCCCATATATAGTGGTGCCCGCAGCTGGTTCGGCAGTCACTCCACGACGGCCGAGGCAAGAGGGAACCCGGTGGAATTCCGGGACTGCCCCGCAGCGGTGAGTGGGAACGACCGCCGTCAACGAAGCACTGGGCCCGCCAGGTCTGGGAAGCGACGGCCAGTAGGCACGAACACGCCCACGAGTCCGAAGACCTGCCAGCGCGCCGCACGCGTACGTGTGCGGCGGTCGAAGGCCGCGCGGGACGGCCGACGCCATCAGTTGGTCGTCGACGGCACCCAGTCCGTCCGGTGACCGGCGGCGTCCTCCCGCGTGCCCGTCGACCTTCACCGACCGGTACGAGGAGGGACCATGACGGTGACCCGGGAACAGGCGGGGCCGGAGCAACGCCGGCACGTGATGCAGGTGCGTAAACGCAACGGCGACACCGAGCCGGTGGACGTCAACAAGATCGTCAAGGCGGTGGAGCGCTGGGTCACCGACCTGGACGAGATCGACCCGCTGCGGGTGGCGACGAAGACGATCAGCGGCCTGTACGACGGCGCGACCACCGCGGAGCTGGACAAGCTGTCGATCCAGACGGCCGCCGAGCTGATCGGTGAGGAGCCGCAGTACTCCAGGCTCGCGGCGCGGCTGCTGGCCGCGTTCGTCGACAAGGAGGTACGCGGCCAGCAGGTGGCCAGCTTCAGCCAGTCCATCCGGTACGCCCACGGCCTGGGGCTGATCGGCGACGCCACCGCTGCGTTCGTGGCCCGCAACGCCCGCAAGCTGGACGACGCCGTCGACCCGGCGGGGGATCTGCGGTTCGAGTACTTCGGGCTGCGCACCGTCGCCGACCGATACCTGCTGCGGCATCCGCAGACCCGGCAGGTGGTGGAGACCCCGCAGTACTGGCTGCTGCGGGTCGCCTGCGGGCTGTCCCAGACGCCGGGCGAGGCGATCGGCTTCTACCGGCTGATGTCCAGCCTGGCCTATCTGCCGAGTTCGCCGACGCTGTTCAACTCCGGCACCCGACACACCCAGATGTCGTCGTGTTTCCTCGTCGACTCGCCGCGCGACGAACTCGACTCGATCTACGAGCGCTACCACCAGGTGGCGAAGCTGTCGAAGTTCTCCGGTGGGATCGGCATCTCCTGGACCCGGGTGCGGGGCCGGGGCGCGTTGATCCGGGGCACCAACGGCAGGTCGAACGGCATCGTGCCGTTCCTCAAGACCCTCGACGCCGGGGTGGCGGCGGTCAACCAGGGCGGCCGGCGCAAGGGCGCGGCCTGCGTCTACCTGGAACCCTGGCACCCGGACATCGAGGAGTTCCTGGAGCTGCGGGACAACACCGGGGAGGAGTCGAGGCGTACGCACAACCTGAACCTGGCCAACTGGATCCCGGACGAGTTCATGCGCCGGGTGGAGGCCGACGGCGACTGGTCGCTGATCGACCCCTCCGACGCGCCGGAGTTGCCCGACCTGTACGGCGAGGCGTTCGACGAGGCGTACCGGGCGGCGGAGAAGAAGGCGGTCCGTACCGTCAAGGCCCGCGACCTGTACGGGCGGATGATGCGCACCCTCGCGCAGACCGGCAACGGGTGGATGACGTTCAAGGACGCGGCCAACCGGCTGTCCAACCAGACCGGCGCGCCGGGCAACACCATCCACCTGTCGAACCTGTGCACCGAGATCCTGGAGGTCAACAGCGACACCGAGACGGCGGTGTGCAACCTCGGGTCGATCAACCTGGCCGCGCACGTCAGCGCGGACGGCATCGACTGGGAGAAGCTGCGCGCCACCGTCCGCACGGCGGTGCTCTTCCTCGATCGGGTCATCGACATCAACTACTACCCGGCCGAGCAGGCGGCGGCGTCGAACCCGCGCTGGCGACCGGTCGGGCTCGGGCTGATGGGCCTGCAGGACGCCTTCTTCACCCTGCGCATGCCGTTCGACTCCACCCCGGCCCGGGAGCTGTCCAGCCGGGTGCAGGAGGAGATCCTGCTGACCGCCCTGGAGACCTCAGCACAGCTCGCCCATCAGTTCGGCCCGCACCCGGCGTACGCGCAGACCCGGGCCGCGCGCGGTGAGCTGCACCCGGACCTGTGGGGCGCCGACCTCACCCAGGTCGAGCGGTGGGCGGCGCTGCGCGAGACGATCGCCGCGCACGGCCTGCGGAACTCGCTGCTGGTGGCCATCGCGCCGACGGCCACCATCGCCTCGATCGCCGGCTGCTACGAGTGCATCGAACCGCAGGTGTCCAACCTGTTCAAACGCGAGACGATGTCCGGCGAGTTCCTCCAGATCAACACCTACCTGGTACGCGAACTCAAGGCGCGCGGGCTGTGGACGGCATCGATCCGCGACCAGATCAAACGCGCCGAAGGGTCGGTGCAGGGCATCGCCGAGCTGCCCGACGAGGTACGGCAGCTGTTCCGCACCGCGTGGGAACTGCCGCAACGGGCGCTGATCGACCTGGCCGCCGCCCGGGCCCCGTTCATCGACCAGTCGCAGTCGCTGAACCTGTTCATCAGCGCGCCGACCATCGGCAAACTCTCCTCGATGTACCTCTACGCCTGGAAGTCCGGGCTGAAGACCACCTACTACCTGCGGTCGCGTCCGGCGACCCGGATCCAGCAGGCCACCGTCGCGGTCACCCCGACCGCCCCGGCGATCGTCGCCGTCGGCGACGACGAGGCGTTGGCCTGCTCCCTGGAGAACCCCGAGAGCTGCGAGGCCTGCCAGTGACCACCGTTTCCGAAACCCAGACCCGGCACCTGCTGCTCGACCCGGGCATGGACCTGACCCTGCGGCCAATGCGCTACCCGCAGTTCTTCGACCGCTTCAAGGACGCGATCAAGAACACCTGGACGGTGGAGGAGGTGGACCTGCACGCCGACCTCGCCGACCTGGCCAAGCTCTCCCCGGCCGAACAGCACCTGGTGTCCCGGCTCGTCGCGTTCTTCGCCACCGGCGACACCATCGTCGCCAACAACCTGGTGCTCAACCTCTACCAGCACGTCAACTCCCCGGAGGGCCGGCTGTACCTGTCCCGGCAGCTGTTCGAGGAGGCGGTGCACGTCCAGTTCTACCTGAACCTGCTCGACACCTACGTGCCCGACGAGAAGCAACGGTACGAGGCGTTCGCGGCGGTGGAGAACATCCCGTCGATCGCCCGCAAGGCCGAGTTCTGCTTCAAATGGATCGACTCCATCTTCGAGCTGCGCGAGCTGAAGACCCGCGCCGACCGCCGTGCCTTCCTGCTCAACCTGATCTGCTTCGCCGCCTGCATCGAAGGACTGTTCTTCTACGGCGCCTTCGCCTACGTGTACTTCCTGCGCTCCCGGGGTGTGTTGCACGGGCTGGCCTCCGGCACCAACTGGGTGTTCCGCGACGAGTCGATGCACATGGCCTTCGCCTTCGACGTGGTCGACACCGTACGCGCCGAGGAGCCCGACCTCTTCGACGCCGAAATGGAGCAGCAGGTGCGCGACATGCTCGCCGAAGCGGTCGACTGCGAGGTCCAGTTCGCCGCCGACCTGCTGGAGCAGGGCGTCTCCGGCATGCCGCTGGCCGACATGCGCCAGTACCTGCAACACGTGGCCGACCGCCGGCTGGCGATGCTCGGCATCGCACCGATGTACGGCTCGACGAACCCGTTCGCGTTCATGGAACTGCAGGACGTACAGGAGTTGTCCAACTTCTTCGAACGCCGTGTCTCGGCCTACCAGGTCGGTGTCACCGGCACGGTGGCCTTCGACGACGACTTCTGATCCCGGTCTCACCCGATCCGCCGTTTCGGCGGTATGGCGGTCACCTACCCACCCGGATACCGCCATACCGCCGAAACGGCTTCCACATCCCGCCAAACCGTCCTACCCGCGCCAGCCAGGCCCGCATGTCCGCAGGTTCGCATGTCCGCAGGCCCGCTTATGGGTTGTGGCCCCTTTGCTCTGCTTCAACCCACGCATCGGGTTCGGCAGCAAACCGGTGCGTGGGTTGAAGCAGAGCAAAGGAGGCCGGTGGAAGGGGGTGGAGGTGGAACCCCATTCACTCCGTCGGCGCTGTAGGGCGACTACGCGTCAGGCAATCAGGGCGCAGAATTCGTTGCCGTCGGGGTCGGCCATCGCCACTCGGCCGGCGTCGCCTCGGCCGGTCTCGCCTCGGCGGGTCGCGCGGTCAGCGTCCGAACCTCCCGAGCAACTCCGACCCGATCGGGTGGTGCAGCAGATGCAAGGGCGCGGCGTCGATGCCGGCCTCGGTGAGCGCCCGCGCGTACGCCGCCGCGGTTGCGTCGTCCACCAGGCCGTGCACCAGCGGCAGGTCCGCAGCGGTCGACCACAGGAGCGATTCCAACCGGCAGGAGGCGATCGTCCCGGGCAGCCCGAGCACGTTGCCGTCGACCGGCACCGGCGGCAGGTCGCCGGGTATGTCGCGTTCGGTCTCGCCGACGTGCAGAAGCCCACCGCCGACCACCAGGATGTCGTGGTCGCGGCGCATCCGGGTCAGGGCCTTTGCGGTGTCCAGGGCGGGCGGGAACGAGTCGTCCACCACGATGGTGCCGGGTGCCAGCCGGTCGACCTCGATCGGTGCGGCGGCCGCGCTCGTCGCCGCAATGATCACGTCCGCCGTGTAGCCGGCCGGGGCGATTCCCGGTGCCGACGGGCACACCTCGATGGTGCCGGCGAAGCCTTCCGCCCGCAGTCGCGCGGCGTGCTCGCCCAGTCGGGGCGCGGCGGCAGGAACGTCGCAGAGCACGAGTCGGGCGGGCGGCTGGTCGGCCCGGGAAAGCAACAGCCGCAGCGCGGAGAACCCGATCGAACCGAGACCGACCACGACGAGGTCGCGACCGGCAAGGCTGCGCCCGGTGGCGGCCAGCGCGGCCTGCACCGTGCGGACGACGGAGACGACGGTGACGGCATGGCCGGTGGTCACCGCCACCCCGCTGCGGGTACGGCGCAGCACCCCGAGGCCGTAGCCGGTGCGGGCGGGAATCATCCCGGCCAGCGACACGCAGCGGGCGCCGAGGCGGGCGGCCAGGTCCACCGCCTCGGCGGTCTCGTCGGCGAGGGCGTCCCCGGCGGCGGTCAGCTCGTCGGCGAACCGGGGCAGGCAGACGAAGCCGGAGACGCCCAGCGGCGTGGTCAGCTGCTCCAGCAGACGCGGACGGCCACCAGGAAAGAGCAGCTCGCGTAGCTGGTCCCGGGGCAGGCTGCCGGCGGGCAGCCCGGCGATCGCGGCGAGCTGGGCCGGCGGCGGCAGGTAGCCGACGATGGCCGCGGCCAGCCTGGGCGGTCGGCCGGGAATGGCCGTCGTCGCCGGCACGCTGGCGGCGTCACCAGTGACCACGGCAGGCGTGGCCGTCTGGTCCCGACGGGCCGGGTCGGTGTGCGCGGCGGCGGCGGTCAGGTCGGCGCGGAGCCAGTCGGCGAGCCGGCGCAGCTCGGCCGGGGTGACTGTGGCGGGACAGCCGCGCAGGGTGACCCGGAGCCCGTCCCCCTCGGGGCGCGCGGTCAGGAACAGGTCGGTCCCGAGGGGCGGTGGCGCCAGTTCGCTGTCGGCGTCCCAGTCGAGGCTGAGCCGATCGGCATCGCTCGGCACGGGAGGCGGCGTGTCGAGTACCGTTCGCGACGGCGCATCGACGACGTCGCGCGATGCCGCATCCGCTGCGGCGGCCGGTGGCGCGGTGCGGGCGGAGAAGTCCAGGAAGCTGAAGAAGAACTGCGCTCCGATGGGCGTGCCGCCCGGGCCGGTGGGCACGGCTGCCGCGATCGACGGCGGGTCGTCGTACCGGCGGGCAGTAGCGACCTCGGCCCCGACGTGGGCGAGCTGTTCGGCGAAGCCGGCCGAGCCCTCCAGCCGTAGCGGCAGCATCGCCGCGCACGGGCCGAAGATCCGGTGCAGGTCCGGCAGCGGATGATCCCGACCGGTCAGCGCCAGGCCGAAGACCAGATCGTCCTGTCCGGTGAACCGGGCCACCGCCCGGTGGTACGCGGTCAGCACCGGGGCGTACAGGGTGGTCGCCGCCGAGGCGGCCAGCCGGCGCAGCCCGGCGACCACGGTCCCGTCCAGGGTGAAGCCGCAGACCGGCTCGGACGTACCGCCCGGGTCGGGCGCGCTGCCGAGGGCGGGCAGCACCGGCGGCCGGTACGGGGTGCCGAAGCGTCCGCGCCACCAGCCGTGGGCGTCCGGGTCGGGTGGGCCGGCGGCCCGGTCGGCCAGCAGTTCGACATAGTCGCGGAAGTGGGTGCGCAGCGGAGGCAGTCCGTCGGGCTGGTCGGCCACCAGCCGGTGGTAAACCGTCAGCAGTTCCTGGCCGAGCAGGGCGGCGCTGTAGCCGTCACCGATCAGGTGGTGGCCGTGCACCAGCAGGATGTGGTCGTCGGGGGCGAGCCCCAGCAGTTGCAGTCGCAGCAGCGGCCAGGCCCACGGCTCGAAGCGACGGCGGCGCTCCTCGGCGACCAGGGTGCCAACCTCGGCGGGGCCGGCGACCGCCCGGTAGCCGACCGGCAGCCGTAGCGAGGCGGGAAGTTCCTGCTGTACCGGGGGACGGGCCCCGGTGGGAAAGACGGTACGCAGCATCGGGTGCCGGGCTACCAGCAGGTCGACGGCGCGTTGGAAGACGTCGCGACGTAGCCGGCCGCGCAGTCGTAGCCGGGCCAGCCAGGCGGTGCCGTCGCCCGGTGCGATGGCGTCGGCGAGCAGGAAACCGCGCTGGGTGGCCGTCACCGGGTAGGGCCCGCCCGGACCGGCGTCCACCGGGCCGGTGACCCGGTCCGTGGCTGCGGTGCTGCGGCCCGTGTCGTCGGTGGTCCGGCGCGTGGCGGTGGTGGCGTCGATCTCGGCGGCGAGGTCCCGCAGGGTTCGGTGCTGGTAGATGACGGTGGGGCTCGGCGTGGCCGGGAACTGTTCTTGGACGCGGGCGAAGACCTCCAGCACCAGGATGGAGTCGCCGCCGAGGGCGAAGAAGTCGTCGTCGGGCGCGATCGTCGGCAGGTCGAGCAGTTCACCCCAGATACGGGCCAGCCTCGCCTCGGTTGCGGTGTATCCGCCGGCAGCGGCGTCCGCACCGACGGGTGCCGCAAGCCGCTCCGGAGCGGCGGGTGTCGGGAGGTGCTTGGGGCCGGCGGCGGGTGCGAAGCCGCCGAGTGCACGCAGCCGGTCCCGGTCGACCTTCCCGGTGACGGTCAACGGAAGCGTGTCGAGCAGATGGATGCGCGCCGGAACCAGCGGCTCCGGCAGCCGGGCGGCAAGATGTTCGCGCAACTGGGCCACCGTGGGCCCGGTTCCCGGCGTGGGGGCGACAAAGGCGTGCAGCCGTGGGTGCGGCTCGGCCTGGTGCAGCACCGTCGCGGCGGTCACCGCCGGATGGGTACGCAGCACCGCCTCGATCTCGCCGGGCTCCAGCCGGTGCCCGTGGATCTTCACCTGGTCGTCGAGCCGGCCGAGGAACTCCAGGGTGCCGTCAGCGGTGGCGCGGACCTGGTCGCCGCTGCGGTAGTACCGTTCGCCGTCGAGCCGGGTGAAGGCGGCAACGGTCAACGCGGGCTCGTCGAGGTAGCCGGCGGTGACGCCGACGCCGCCGATCAGCAGCTCACCGGCTGTCCCGGGCGGGCAGGGGTCACCGTGCGGATCGACCACACGGATCCGGGCCCCGCCGACGGGTCGGCCGATCGGCAGCCGGCGTACCGTCTCATCGGGGCGGTCGTCGATCAGATGCCAGGTGGTGTTGATCGTCGCCTCGGTGGGGCCGTACAGGTTGGTGATCCGGCAGCCGTCGCCGAACAGGTCGAACCAGCGGCGTACCGGCACCGGCGACAACTCCTCCCCGCCGACGTGCACCCACCGCAGGGCCTTCAGATCCGGCCGTACGCCCTCACGGGCGGTGCGGTCCTCGGCGGCCCGCAGCAGCCGCTCCCAGAGGGTGGGCACCGAACTCCACACGGTGAGCCGGTCCCGTTCCAACCGGGACAGCAGCACCTGCGGGTCGCGCAGTTCCGCCCGGGCGAAGGTGACCACCGTGGCCCCGACCAGCAGCGGCGCGAGGATCTGCCGGACGGAGGCGTCGAAGCAGATCGACGAGGTCTGGGCCAGCCGGTCACCGGCGTGATAGCCGAACGTGTCGATGGCCCAGTCGAGGTAGTTCGTCATGGACCGGTGGGTGATCGGCACCCCCTTCGGCCGCCCCGTTGAACCCGACGTGAAGATCACGTACGCGGTGTCGTCCGGTCCGACCGTCGGAGCCCCGGCCACGTCCGCGCCTAGCCGGGTGGCCGGGCCGTCGAGCGGGACCGCCGAGCCGTCCAGCCGGGGCATCGGACCGTCGAGCTGGGTCATCGGGCCGTCGAGTTGGACCGCTGTGCCGTCGAGTCGGGCGGCCGGGGCCGCGCAGTCGTCGTCGTGCAGTACCACCCGAACGCGGGCGCGGCGTAGTTGGCCGTTGAGCCGGGCCGGGGGATGGGCGGCGTCCAGCGGCACCCAGGCGGCTGCCGCGCGCAGGATGCCGACCACCCCGATGATGGAATTCGGGCCGGGGGCGGTGAGCAGCCCGACATGCTCGCCGGGGCGTACGCCGTGGGCGAGCAGCAGCGCCGCCACCCGGTCGGCGGCCCGGTCCAGGTCCCGGTAGGTCACCGTACGTCGGCCGTCGGTGATCGCCGTCGCGTCCGGGGTGCGCCGGCAGACCGCCCGGATCCGGGCGCTGACATCCCCGGCGGCGGGCTCCGGTCGTACGCTGCGATCCTGGTCGCCGGCCCGCTGCCGCCCGGCGGCGAGGTCGACAAGTTCCTGGTGGTGCTCGGCGGCGAGCCGGGTCACCGTCTGCCGCCGGAACAACCGCAGCGGGAAGTTCCAGGACAGCCGCAGCGTCGCCCCGGATTCCCACCACAGCAGGCTGAGCCCGGTGGCGGCGGAACCGGAGCCGGCCGCCGTCGGGGTGACCGTCACCGGGCAGTCGGGATCGGTGTCGACCGGGAACCGGGCGTAGCTGAACCCGGCCGGGCTGGCGGTACGCGGGCCGCTGTCGGTTGCGGGGAGCAGCCGGGCAAGGTCCAGACTGGACACCGAGCCGTGTCGCTGTGCCTCGGTCCAGGATTGCCGGAGGTGGTCGGCCAGCCGGGCAACCGGCTCGGTCGGGTCCACCTCGACCAGCATGGGCAGGGTGTCGGCGAACGGACCGACGAGCCTTTCGATGCCGGGCATCCGGGCGTCCCGGCCGGCCCGCGCCACGTTGACCGGCACCCGACGCTGCCCGCTCCACCTCGCCAGGCACCGCAGATACCCGGCGAGCAGCAGGTGGAACAGGGAGACACCGGCGTCGGCGGCCCGCTCGCGCAGCCGCGCCACGAGCGCGGCGTCCAGTTCCTCGGCGTGGGTGACGCAGGGCGGGGCGGGCAGGCCCGCCGGGTCGCCGTCGTACGGCAGCCGCAGCGTCCACCCCGGATCGTCGAACCTCCGACGCCAGTAGGCCAGATCCGTCTCGTCTGGCGGGGCGAGGTCAGCGGCGAAGGAGGCGAAGCTGCCGGTGGCGGGCAGCACCGTCCGGGTGTGTCCCGTCACCAGTGCGCTGTAGTCCGCCCAGAGTTGTTCGCTGAGCAGGTTGAGGCTGAACCCGTCGGCGGCGGCGTGGTGCAGCACCAGGATCAGGTGCGCGCGGTCGGATCGTTCCTGGGCGAGTACCGCCCGCAGCGGCGGTTGCCGGGTCAGATCCACAGGCGTGTTGCAGAGCTGCTCCTCCAGCGCGGCCAGCTCGCCGTTCAGTGGCCGTACGTCCAGGCTGATGGCGGCGGCGGCCGGCGGCACGATCACCTGCCGGGGGGCGGTGACGTCGGCGAGGAAGCGCACCCGCAGCATCGGATGCCGGGCCACGAGGCCGGTCAGAGCCCGGTCGAGCAGCCGTACGTCGAGCGGCCCCGCGACCGTCTGCCGGACGAAGGCGTACCCGGCCACGCTCGGGTGCAGTCGTTCGTTGACGAACCAGGCCCGCTGCACCGCCGTGAGAGCGAACGGTTCCCCATCGGCGAGCGGACCGGTCGGTGACCCCTCGCCCGCCGCCGGTCGTGCCACCGTCGACGGGGGCGCGGCCAGGTGGCCCGAGGGCTGCCCTGGGGCGGTTTCCGCCAGCGCGCCGGCCTGGTGGGCCGCAGGCTGCCCCGGGACGGTTTCCGCCAGCGCGGCGGCCAGCGTGGCGATCGTGGTGTACTCGAAGAACAGGGTGACCGGCAGTTGCCGGCCGAGTTCGTCCCCCAGCCGTTTGACCAGGTCGACCGCGGCCAGCGAGTCCAGGCCGAGGGCGAGGAACGAGTCGTCGTCGGCGATCTGGTCACCCGGGCGGTGCAAGGGCTCCGCGAGCAGCCGGCGCAGCAGCCGCGCCAACTCCTCGACGTCCGAATTCTGATGACGTGCCGGCTTGATGGCCGAAACACCGCCGACCTTGGCGACCTCGACGGTTTCGGGGTCGACCGGCTGGTCGGCCCGACCGGCGTGTGCCTGCGCGCGGCCATCGACGTGTTGACCCCGTCGCGCGACGCCCGCCGGGGGCGCGGTCGACGGTTGCCGGTCCGCGACGATCAGGTGGGCGGCGTCGACGTCCCGGGCAGCCAGCAACGCGTCCAGCGCGACCCGCGCGGTCAGCGAGCCGGCGATGTCGTGGCGGGCACCGCCTCGGGCCGCCATCCCCGTGTCGCTGACGGCGGCGAGACCGACGGCCTGGAAGGGGCGACCGGTCACCCGCTGGGCGGCGGCGAAGGCGTCGAGGAAGGCGTTGGCCGCCGCGTAGTCGCCGATCGCGGCGGCCAGACCGGGCAGCACCGCGCTGACCGAGGAGAAACCGACAAGCGCCGCCCGGTCGTGACCGTGCCGCCGCAGTGACTCCGCCACCAGGTAGCTGCCGCGTACCTTGGGCGCCAGCACCGCCAGGATCTCGGGCATCGACTTCGCCGCCAGGGTGCCGACCCGGACCGTGCCGGCGGCATGCCAGACGGTCCCTACCGGGGGCAGCCCGGCGAACAGCGTGTCGACGTCGGCCGGCACGGTCACGTCGCACCGCCGGTACGTCGCGGTGGCGCCGGCCGCGGCCAACTCGTCGAGCAGGCCCGCCGGGGCCTGGGCCGACCGCCCGGCCAGCAGCAGGGTGGGTCGTCCCCGGCGAGCGAGGGTACGGGCCAACTCGGCGCCGAGCCCGCCACCACCGCCGAGGATCACGTGCACGTCATCGGAGTGCGCCGCACCCGACTGCGTAACCGGGACCGACACCGACACCAGGTGCCGTTCGAGTCGGCGTCCGGCCCGCCAGGCCAGCCCGGTCACCTGGTCGGCGGGGTGCGCCGTGGCCTCGGCCCGGTGCAGGTCGGACAACTCCCGGCACACCGACTCCACCCGGACCGTCGCGTCGTCCACACTGGACAGGTCGACCACCCGGGCACGCAGGCCCGGTCGCTCGTCGGCCAACGCCGCGCACAGCCCACCCAGCACCGCCTGCACCGGCCGGGGACGCTCGTCGTGCCCGGTGACCTGGACGTCCTCGGTGACCACGAGCAGCCGACCCAGCCGGGTGTCCGGCTCGTCGACCAGGGCACGCACCGTGCGCACCTGCGCGGCCACGGCGCGATCGAGGTCGGCCACGTCGGACAGGTCGACCGCGGCACCGGCCAGCAACACGGTCAGCTCCGGTGGCGTACCGTCGTCGACCTGCGGTGCGACCTGGACGGTGACGCCGCGGTCGCGCAGCGCCGTGGCGAGTCGGGCGGCCAGGTCACCGTCGGCACCCGGGCCGCGCAACCGCACCCGGCCCGGCAGGTCGCGGCCGACCCCGGCCCCCGGCTCGCCGGTGGTCGACGGCGTCTCCCGCCAGGTGACCCGGTGCAGGGGCAGCACCGGTGACGGCGGATGGGACCGTCGTTGGAACGGGTACGTCGGCACCGGCACCCGCCGTCGACCGGCGTGCAGCGCGGCCCGGTCCAGCGGGCCACCGAGGGCCCACAGCTGTCCCACCGCCGCCAGCAGAGCCCCGGTGGCCTGCGGCCCCTCCAGTACGGTCAACACCCGCGCCGGGTCGACCCCGACGTGCGGCGACACGGCGTGCAGCCGGCCCGAGACGCCCAGGTCGACGAAGGTGTCGTACCCGTCGGCGCACAGCTGCTTCAGCGCGACGCGCAGCTCCGGCTCGGTCGGTGGGGTGGCCGTGGCGGCGCGGCGGATCGCCTCCGCCGGGTCCAGTTCGCCCCGGGCGGCCGCTGCCGCCAGGTCGCCGACGCCGACGCCGAGCAGCCGGTCCGGCTGTACGCCCCAGGCGGTGAGCTGACCGACCAGGGCGAGCCCGACCGCCACCGCCACCTGCCGGGCGACCTGCGGATCGTCGGCGCCGTTCAGGCACCAGGTCAGCAGCGGTCGGCCCCGTACCGTCGGGGCGGTGACCTCGGTGAGTCGGTCGCGGAAGGCCGGCAGCCGGTCGTAGAGGTCACGTACCGCCGCCGGTGGCACCGTGGCGCCTTCGTTGGTGAGGACGAACACCGTGCGGGGTCGCCGGCTGACCGGCGCGATCTGCTCGCCCAGCGTGTCGGCGGCCCGGTCGAGCCGGACGGCCAGCTCGCCGTCGGCGACCACCGACAGCCGGTACGCGGCGTCGTCGCGGGCGGTGCCGGCGCTGGCACAGACGTCCGCCTCGGCCAGGTGCGGATGCGCCCGCAGGTGAGCGGCGAGGTCCCGAGCCGCCTGCCGAAGCGCCGGCACCGAGTGCGCGCTCAGGGTCGCCAGGCCGAGCTCCGGTCCGCCGGGCCCGCCGGGCGCGGCGGGCGGGGGTTCGCGCAGGATCGCGTGGGCGTTCGTCCCGCCGAAGCCGAACCCGTTCACCCCGGCGATCAGGGGACCTGGCGCGCTCCACCGCCGCCCCTGCGTGACCACGGCGAAGCCGGCTCCGGCGAGGTCACAGCGGTCGGCCGGGCGGGTGTGGTGCAGGGCGGGCGGCAGATACCGGTGTCGCAGGGCCAGCACCACCTTCACCAGGGCCGGCAGGCCGGCGGCGTTGAGCAGGTGACCGAGGTTCGTCTTCACCGAACCCAGTCCGCGCGGCACCCCGTCGACGGGCGGTGGGTACGCCGCCGCCAGCGACCGGACCTCGACCGGGTCACCGAGTTCGGTGCCGGTGCCGTGGGCCTCCACGTACGACACCTGCGCCGGGTCGATGCCCGCCTCCCGGTACGCCCGCGCGATCACCTCCCACTGCCGGTGCGGGTTCGGCGCGAGCATGCTCAACGCCCGCCCGTCGTTGCCGACGGCGGTCCCGGCGACCACGGCCAGCACCTCGTCCCCGTCGACCTGCGCGTCACCGAGTCGGCGCAGCACCAGCGCGGCCCCGCCCTCGCCGGGGACGAAACCGTCCGCGTCGGCGGCGAAGGCGCGGCACCGTCCGGTGGGGGAGAGCGCCTCGGCGGCGTCCAGCAGCCGGTACCCGGTCTCGGTGAGGTTGAGGTTCACCCCGCCGACCACCGCGACGTCGCACTCCCCGGCGGCCAGGCTGCGCGCCGCCAGGTGCAGCGCCACCAATGCCGACGAGCACGCCGTGTCCACCGCGAGCGCCGGCCCGGTGAGATCCAGCGTCTGCGCCAACCGGGCCGGTATCAGGTTGCGCAGGTTCCCGACCAGCGCCGTCGCCCCGCCGGCCGCCCCGTCCGCCGCCACCAGCTGCGGGTACGCGCTCTCCCCGACGGCCGCGAAGACGCCGATGCGGTGCCGGTGTCGGCGCGGCCCGGCGTACCCGGCGCGTTCCAGCGCCTCGTGGCCGATCTCGAGGAACAGCCTCGCGTGCGGATCGGTGAGCCGCGCCTCCTCGTCGGTGAGGCCGAAGAAGCCGGCGTCGAAGAGCATCGGATCGTCGAGGAAGGAACCCCACCGCGCGGTCCCGTCCGAGGGGGTCCACCGGTGCGCGGGCACCACGTCGACGCTGTCGACGCCGTCGACCAGCTGCTGCCAGAACTGCTCGGGGCTCTCCGCGCCGGGAAACCGGCAGGCCATCCCGATCACCGCGACCGGCACCGGACCCTGGGCCTGGGCCGGGACGCTGTCGGCGTCACCGGTGGGCCGGCGCAGTGGGGCGTCGGCCAGCCGGTCGGCGAGGCTGGCGACGGTGGGGCAGTCCCGCAGGTCCGCCGGGTTCAACGGGATACCGAGGGCGTCCTCCAGCCCGGCGAGCACCTCCATGGCCCTGAGCGACGACCCGCCAATGGCCAGGAACCGGTCGTGCGGGCCGATCGTGGCAGGTGAACGGCCCAGCACCCGGGCCCAGACGTCCCGGACGAGCGCCTCCAACTCCGCCCCGGACGGCCGCGCGGCGGACGGGGCGTCGTGCGGCACATCCGCGGCGGCCGGCGGGCACCAGCGCTGCTCGCGGTCGGCGAAGTCGCCGGCCAGGTACCGTTCGCGCATCCGGCGTCGGCGCAACTTCCCGCTGGTGGTCCGGGCGAACGCGCCGGGCGGCAACGGCAGCACCCGCACCTCGTCGTGACCGCACGCCTCGGCCACCCGGGCCCGCACCGCGGCGAGCACCGTACCGGCGTCGGCCGGTGGGCGGGCCCACGGCACGAACACCACGATCCGTTCCCCACCGGAATCCGGGTCGGTCGCGCCGACCACCACGCTCACCTCGCCGGGCAGGCCGGGGGTGGCCACCGCCACGGTCTCCAGGTCCGCGGCGTGGAAGGTGCGGCCGTTGACGAACACCACGTCCTTGGCCCGCCCGGTGACACAGAGCCGCCCGTCGCGCAGAAAACCCAGATCGCCGGTACGCAGCCAACCGTCGACGAAGGTGTCCCGGCTGGCCTGCGGATCACGATGGTAGCCCCGGGCCACGTTCGGTCCGCGTACCTCGATCTGGCCGATCCGCTGGTCGGCCAGCGGTCGACCGTGATCGTCGACGACGCGTACCGCGCAGTCGGCCACCGGATGGCCCAGGTCCATCAGTTCGACCGCGTGCGGGCCGGGCCGGGTCGGCACCGCCCGGCCCTGGCTCAACTCGGCGCGGTCCAGCACGTGTGGCACCGCCACCTCGCCCGGTGGGGGGAAGGTCACCGCGAGGGTCGCCTCGGCGAGCCCGTACACCGGTCGTAGCGCGGCGGGATCGAGCCCGGCGGGACGGGTGTGGGCCAGGAAGGACCGCCAGACCGCAGGCGAGATCGGTTCCGCCCCGACCACCACGCACCGCACCGCGCTCAGGTCGAGCCCGGCGAGGGTTTCCGCCGGCACCCTGCGCACCGCCAGGGCCAGCGCGAAGTTCGCCGCGGACAGCAGGGTGGCCCGGTGCCGGTGGGCGGTGGTGAACCAGAGGGCGGGGCGCTTGGCGAACGCCAGCGGGGGGATGCGTACCTGTTTGAGGCCGATGGCGAGCGGGGTGAGGTGGGTGCCGATCAGCCCCATGTCGTGGAAGTACGGCATCCAGCTGACCAGCACGTCGTCCGGGCGTGCCGCGCTGGCCGACCGGGCCTGGTCGAGGTTGGCCAGCACGTTGTCGTGGGTCAGCTCCACGCCCCGGGGCGCGCCGGTGCTGCCGGAGGAGAACTGCAGGAAGGCGAGGTCACCACCGGCGACGGTGGGCAGCTGCGCCGGTGCGGTGCCGGTCCGCAGGTCGGCCAGCCGCAGCACCGGCTCGGGCAGCCCGTCCGTCAATGCGGCGGTGGCGTCGTCGGTCACCAGCACGGCGTCGGGCAGCACCCCCCGCACGGCGCGTACCCGCTTCGGTTCGGGTGGCAGCGGCACCGGCACCAGTCCGGCGGCGAGCGCACCCCAGAACATCGGCTGGAAGTCGTCGCCGGCGTCGGCGAGCAGGAGGGCGGGCGTGCCGGGCGCGATCCCGGCGGCCCGGTAGCCGCCGGCCACCCGCAGCGACTCGTCCCGCAGCTGCCGGAAGCTGACCGTACGCTCCGTGCCGTCCTCCCGAACGTGCACGATGACCTGTTGCGGTGCCCGGTCGGCGGCGTCGAGGAGTACGCCCAGCAGGCCGTGGTGGGCGCCGGGCCCGCTCGCAGTCGACACAGCAGGATGGTAGGTGGCCGGGATCTTGGGACCGGCACCGGCGTTGCCGACCGTCGCCGCATGGACGGCGGCTGCGCTGCCCTGCGGTCAGCGAACGCCGGGAACGGTGGCCGCGAGAACCGCCGGTGGCCGCCCGTCCGCCGAGGGCTGCGGGTCGTCGGTCTCGACGGCAGAACGTACGACCGGACGAGACACCATCTCGCTGGTCGGGATCGACTCGTCGCAGGACGGGCAGTGCACCACCAGTTCGACCGGGTGTTCGCAGCGGGCGTGCACCAGGGCCCGGTTGGGCGGGGGCTGGTCGGTGGGGCAGTTCTTCTCCCCCCACCGCATCAACGCGGCCAGTACGGGCGCCAGTTCACGGCCGCGTTCGGTGAGGCGGTACTCGTGACGTACCGGCCGCTCGCGGTAGGGGACACGTTCGAGAACACCGGCCTCGACCAGTGTGGTGAGTCGTTGGGCGAGCACGTTGCGGGCTATGCCGAGACTGTCGAGCAGGGACTCGAAGCGGCAGTCACCCACCATCGCGTTGCGGACGATGAGCAGCGTCCACCGCTCACCGACGACCTCCAGAGCCCGTGCGATGGAGCAGTCCTGACCGTACCTGCGGAGAGCCATCAGGCCATCGTAGAGGCGATCGGCTCGCTCCGGTCGGGTGGAAATCTCACCCCTACGTTCCCTGGCTGGGCACCGGCGTACGCTGCTGGCCCATCAGCAGCAACGCCGCGACCAGACCGATCGCGGCGAGTCCGGCGGTCACCGTGAACGCCATCGGCAGGGCGGCGCCCATCGGCACCGGCAGCTCGGCCTGGTTCGCGACGAGCACGGCCGACACGGCGGCCAGCCCGAGCGCCCCGCCCAGGCTGAACGAGGCATCGCTGAGGCCCGAGGCTGCCGCGGAATCGGCATCGGAGGCGCCGAGGGTCACGGCGATCTGCGCGGCGACGAAGGCGGCGCCGGCGCCGGCGCCGACCACGGGCAGCACACTGAGGAAGTCGACGGTGTCCAACGGGCCGTTCACCATGGCCAGCGCCAACAGGCCGGCACCGGCCACGGACATGCCCGTCAACGCGACCAGCCGCAGCCCGTGTCGCACCACCACCACCTGACCGACGTACGAGCCGACGACCGAGGACAGGGTCAGGGCGACCATCAACGCGCCGAACCTGGTGGCGGAGAGCCCCAACGCTCCCTGTCCGTACAGAGTGACCAGGAGCAGCACCGCGTCGATGAGCGTGCCGGCGGCGAACAGCACCACCAGACCGCCCAACCGGGTGCGGGATCGCAGGAGTCCGGGGCGTACCAGGCGGCGGCCGGTCCGTGCCTCGATGACCAGGAAGAGCAGCAGCAGCACCGCCGCCGCGGCCAACCGCAGGAGCGCCGGGCCGGTCGAGCTGCCGGGAGCGAACGCGGCGACGACCGTCCAGCCGATCAGGGTCAGGGCACCGACCAGGCTGACCCCGCCCGCCACCTCCAGCGGATGCCCGGATCCGCCGCAGCGGTCGGGCGGCAGGATCGGTGCCAGCAGCGCGGCGACGATCCCCACCGGCACGTTGACGAGGAACACCCACCGCCACCCGACGGTGTCGGTGAGCAACCCGCCGAGCAGGAGTCCGGCGGTGCCACCGAAGGCGCCGATCAGCGTCCAGAGGCCGAGCGCGCGGACCCGGGCCGGACCGGGACCGAGAGCGATGGCGAGCAGCGGCAGCGCGGTTGTCGCGATCAGCGCCGCACCGATGCCCTGCAGGACGCGGGCGCCGATGAGCACCTCACCGGCCCAGGCCACCGCCGACAGCATCGAGGCGGCGGTCATCAGCGCCAGGCCGATGGTGAACAGCCGGCGTCGGCCGAAGAGTTCGGCCAGCCGGCTGCTGAGCAGCAGGACGCCGCCGAAACTGATCAGGAAGGCGGACATGAGCCACTGCACGGTCGCCGTGGAGAGGTCCAGTGTCCGTTGGATGCTCGGGATCGCGGCGTAGACGATGGTGCTGTCCGCTGCCACCACCAGGAACGACGCGCCGAGCGCGCCGATCGCCAGCCATTGCCGTGCGCCGAGACGGGCTGTCGACGCTCCGCTGAAGTTTTCCACCATCCAGCCCCTTGGTTCCCCCGTGTCGCGGACGCTTGTTGCCTCCGGCGCGTGTCGGGACGTGCCGTCGACAGTTAACGACCGCGGTGGCCACGGATAAGACGGACCCGGGTGCGAACCGGGTTGTGTCTCGGTGGCCCGGGCGCCGCGCGTGTCGGGACCACCCTCAGCCACGTCGGTCCGGTTTTGAAACTTACGTGGGTCAATGAAGATAGCAGCAGTGCGTCCGCAGCACGAGCCTGTGTTTCCGGAGTTCCCCGAGCTGTGTCACGCCTGTCGATCAGTCAGGTCTCGCGGTGGGCGGCACGGTGCGCACCGGCTGCTGTTCGGGGCGATCTGGACGCCGTTCATGCGGCGGGTCGGCGCTATTCCTTCGCCTGGGACGGTCGCGACTTCTCCGTACGTGTCATGTGCGGCGGGACCGAGCACCCGTCGGCGCTCTCCCGTGGTGGGCGGCCGGCATCGACCGGCCCACCGGGTGGATCCGGCGGGCCGGGCGGGTGTGATGTCGCGAGTGACCGCGCCGGTCCTGTTGCCGGCGGGTGGGGTCGACACCGGACCGGTGGCGGATCTGGTCCGTGTGTCGGAGAGCGTCTCCGCGCCCCGGTGTACGCCGCGACGGTGCGGTGCCGACGGGGACGGGTGCGGAAGTCGACAGTGAGAGGTGACGGTGGTGGTGGACCGGTGGGGGTGCTCCCGAAGCGCGGGCTCAGGGCAGGGGAAGGGCGAGCAGGATCGGTGGGTCGAGCGGGGTCATTCGGCGCAGGTGCAGATCGGCCTCCATGGCACCGGGCCGACGGCTGATGGTCATCGGCCCGTGGACGCCGATCAGAGCGTCGTCGTCGCTCCAGTTGGCCTGCCAGTAGTCCTGGCGGCCCCGCAGGCGGGAACAGGCCAGCACGTACCACTGCCCGGGTGGTGGACTGTCCAACCGGTACGGTCCGGGCTTCTCCAGCACGGTGCACCGCACCGGACGTCCGAGCGGGACCGGGTCGCGGAAGAGCCCGATGAAGGTCAGCCGGTCCTCGGACTCTTCGGACTCGGGTGCGTGGACCATGCCCTGGATCGCCGGGATCGGCGGTTGGGCGACGGCCCGGTTGTCGACGGGGACCTGCGGTGTCACCCCGCGCAACCTGCGGTAGGTGCTCGGCGAGACCCCCACACTGCTGCTGAAGCGGGAGCTGAAGGTGCCCACGCTCGCGTAGCCGACCTCGTGGGTGATCTCGGTGATGCTCATGGAGGTGGACAGCAGCAACTGTTTGGCACGGTGCAGCCGCATGACCATCAGGAAGCGGCCGGGGGAGATGCCGGTGGTGCGCTGGAAGATTCGGGTGAAGTGGAACTTGCTGAACATGGCTGTTCGGGCCATGCCGTCCACGGTGTGTTGCTCCGCTAGGTCCTCCCGGATGGCTTCGATTACCCGACCGACGGCTCGCTGGATACTGTCTTCCATCGCATCCCCCAATCCGATGGCTGCGCTTGTGGCGACGTTTTGTGTGGCTGTGGCGTGGCGACGTCAGATGTCGGCGTGTGGCGATACGCCGTTCCGCGCGGGCTGGTTCTGTTAACCCAGCTTTTATTTGCGAGGAAAAACACTGACTGTTGACGGAGGGAAGTTACGCGGTGACGCAGGGTTATGCTATCCGGGCTCAGCGTCGTAATCAACAGCGAATCATGCAGGTCAATTCAAGTTTTACGCCGACACTGGTCAGGCCGGGAAAAACGGACGCTTGCCTCGTATGTGGCGACAGCAGCAATTGGTGCTGCGGTCCCACGGAATGATCAACCAGTTTGTCGGAAGCCCACCCGGCGGAACGTTGGTAAATGGGACGATCCACCGTTCCGACGGGCGGGCGGAACTGTGCGAGACAGATATCCGACGTCCTTTCACGTGGTATGTGCTTGACCTGACCGGGTCAGGCCTGATCGGTCTGGGAGAACTGCCCCGGCCGCCGGCCGGGCCCGGCCGGCCCGCGGTACGCCTGGGCGATGTCGAGCCAGTGCTCGGCGTCGCTGCCGACGGCCCGGACCGCCAGGTCGTCCCGGTGCCGCCGGCGCGTGACGAGCAGGCAGAAGTCTTCGGCCGGGCCGGTGATCCGCTGGTCGGCGTCGGCTGGCCCGAACGCCCAGAGCGCGCCGGACGGGGCGGTGATCTCGAAGCGGAACTGGACGTCGGGCGCCGTCAGTCCCCGGGCCAGATAGCCGAAGTCCCAGGTCCGGACGGCGAACCCGACCAGGTGACCGAGTCGGTCGGTGTAGGTCGGGCGTACCCCGAGCGCGTCCAGGACGTCCCGGCCGTGCGCGAAGACCTCCATCATGCCGGCCGCGGCGAGCACCGGCGCCGGCAGCGGTCGGACCAGCCACGGCACCATCTGGCCGGGCGGGACCGCGGCGAGCGCCTTCTCCGCGGTGGCTCGTTCGGACCGCCACCGGGACAGCAGGACCGCCGGTGGTTCGACGACGAAGTCGGCCATGGCGGCCGCCACGTTGGCGTCGAAGTCGTCGCTGAGCCGGGAGGTCATCTGCTGGAAGGCGGCCGGTTGCGCGGCGGCGAGTCCGGCGAGTCGGAAGGTGGCGGCCAGGTGGGCGATCTGGTGTCGGACCGCCCAGCCATGTGCCGGGGTGCCGGTCTCCCACTGCTCGTCGCTCAGCTTGGCCACGACGGCGTCGAGAGCCTCACTCTCCGCGGTGAGATCGGCGATCACGTCCGGTGCCTGTGTCACGTCGATACCCTCTTCCTGAAATGGTTGGTCGGCGGCGGCGTTCCGCCGGGGCCCGGCGAATTGCGGTTCTTACCGATTGGTAGGCATCATTGCCTCTGGGTGGATATAGTAAATTTCGGTGGAAGTGTCTGCGCGTGGAGAAAATTCTCTGACGTGCGACGACGCGTCCTGGGTGTGATCACGTCGAATAGACTTTCCGAGTGTGCCCCAGTCGGCGACCGTATTCCTTCTTTGTTCGTGCTTTCAGCCGGTTGGCCCGCAGCGTCAATTGCGTTCGGGCGGCCGTCGTCCCGCCGGCCAGCCAGGGAGCGCCTTCCGTGATCGTTCTGTCACTCAGAGCAACTATGAAGTAGGCGCAGGTCAACCCGTACCCATAGCCTCGGTTCGTCTGGAGACACCGGACGAGGACCCGGACCCGATCGCGTCCGTCTTCCCTGGGGAGAGCTCATGGCAGGCCTGTGGCGTACCCTCCGCGCGCAGCTGATGACGCCGGACATTGCCGAAACGACGATGAGCCGACGTGGATTCCACGTCAAGGACGAGCCGGCCCGCCAGCGGCTGGAATCCGTCGGTGCCAGCTTCCTCACCGGTTTCCGGGCCGCGGTCGAGGCCCGCGAGGATTCGGACATCGGTCGACTCGACCTGATCGAGCGGCAGTTCCGTGGTTTCGCCTACGAAGGGGCCGCCATGGGCTACGCCGTGCTGGACGGGGTGGCCGGTGGCAGTCGCACCACCCGCTTCCTGACCGGCGCCGGCGCGCCCCACATCTACATGGCCTACGTGGGGATCGGCTGGGCGTTCGCCAAGGTCCCCCGCTGGCGCTGGCGGGCGCTGGCCGCGCCGGACCCGCTGCTGCGCTGGCTGGTCCTCGACGGCCTGGGCTTCTACCGGGCCTACTTCGAGACCGACCGGTACGTCCGCCAGCAGACGGTCGCTCCGGTGGCGTGGCCGCCGGACCTGCCGGGCGACTACCCCCGGCGCGCGCTCGACCAGGGCATCGGCCGGGCCAGCTGGTTCGTCGCCGGAGCCGATCCCGACGTCGCCGCGGACATCATCGCTCGCTTCGACGCCGACCGGCACGCCGATCTGTGGAGCGGCATGGGCCTGGCGGCCACCTACGCCGGTGGCGCCGACCCCGACGACCTGAAGAAGCTCGCCGTGCACGCCGGCCGGTACCGTCCGCAGCTCGCCCAGGGCGCCACCTTCGGCGCGCAGGCACGACTGCGGGCCGGACTGGTCACCGAGCACACGCCCCTGGCCACCGAGGTGTTCTGCGGGTGCAGCCCGGAGGAGGCGGCGGCGGTCACCGAGCGGGCCCGCGAGGACCTTCCGCCCGACGGCGCCGAACCGGCCTACGAGGTGTGGCGTCAGCGGATCCAGGCGCAGTTCGCCTGAGCCGGCGACGCTACCGCAGAGAGTGGACACGGTGCAGCGCATGGCGACAACAGCGGACGGGATGACCCAGCCCTTGACGTTCGCCGCGCGCTTCACCCGCGCGGTGCTCGTCCACGACCCCGGTCGGCTGCTGGTCACCACGACCACGCTGCGCCCCGGCGAGACGCCCGGCCTCGACGAGCCGGGAGACCCCACCGCTCCGCTGCTGCCGGCCGCGCACGTGCTGGAGGCGCTGGCGCAGGGGTGGGCCGCGCTCACCGGCCACCGGGGTCCGCCGGTGTTCGAGGCGGTCGAGTTCGGTGCGCCGCTCGTCGTCGGCGAGGACGTCGTCAGGCTGCGACTGACCGCCGCGGCCGAGCCGGTGGCCAACGCCGTCGTGGTCACGTTGCGCGGTGAGCACCGAGGCCGTCAGGTGACCTACGCCCACGCCCGGCTGCGGCACCCGGGTGCCGGGCGGGCGGCCGTTCCCGCGTCCGCCGTACCGTCGGCCGCCGGGCCGCCGGTGCCGACCGCGCTGCCGGTGCCGCCGGTGCGGGTCGGTGGCCTGGCGCCGTACCGGCCGCCCCGCGCCTTCTTCATCGAGGCGGGAGCCTCGGGCCGCCGGCTGCGCTACCGCGAGATCACCGCGTCGGGCTGCGTGCTGGAGCTGACGGCGGGCGATGCGGTGGGATCGCTCGCCGCCGTCGCCGGCCCGTTGGTGCTCGGCGACCCCGGTGTGCGGGACGCCTTCCTGCGCGCCCTGCACCCCTGGGCGCCGGACACGGTGCTGCAACCGCTGGGCGTCGACCGGATCTGGCTGGCCGGGGTCGGCCCCTACGAACAGGTGACACTGCGCGCGACCCGCCGGGTCGAGGACGACGACGTGCACCGGTTCGACCTGGAGACGCTGGCCGGCGGGCGGATCGTGGAACGGTGGACCGGGCTGCGGCTGCGACCGCTGCCGGTACGCCGGGCCACCGGTCCGTGGCCGGCGCAGGTGCTCGGGCCGTACCTGCGCCGCAGGCTCGCCGCCCTGACCGCCCACGACGTGGCCGCGGTGCTGGAGCCGGGCCTGCGCCGGGGGTGGCGGCGGCAGCACACCGCGCTGGCCGTGTCCCGGCTGCTCGGTGACGGTACGACGGTGCGCTACCGCCGCGACGGTCGCCCCGAGGTCGGCGGCGGGTGGTGGATCTCGGCCGCGCACGGCGCCGGCCACACCCTCGCGGTGGCGGCCCGTACGCCGGTGGGCTGCGACCTGGAAACCGTCGTCGAGCGTGAGCCCGTCGAGTGGCGTCAACTGCTCGGCGCGCACCACGCCCTGGCCGAGCTGATCGTGGCCGAGACCGGCGAGTCGCCGCACCGGGCGGGCACCCGGGTCTGGTCGGCACTGGAGTCGCTGCACAAGGTCGGCGTCACCGCATTCACCCCACTGACCTACGACCGGGACACCAAGGACGGCTGGCTGCTGTTCAGTGCCGGCGGCTGGCGGGTGGCCACCTGTGCCACCGGGCTGCGCGGCGGGCCGGACGAGCTGGTGGTGGCGGTGGCCGCCCGCCACCAGCCGACCGCCGGCTGACCCGGCGGGGATTCCCGGCTGTCACGGATGGTCACCTGACATCGGCCGCCGGGACCGGCGGGCGCATTTGTGCGCCGTGCCATTCCCATCGGCCGAAGGTCCTAAATGGATACGGACAGCATGACGCGAGATGCCGACCCGCCGCTGGCCGTACACCATTGGTGTACGCCAGGCTGGATGAATGTAGCGGAGGGCGTCAGGCGCCTTCAGTTGTGACTTGAATTGCCCTCGGTAGCCGATTCGGGCCCTGCGTTTCCTGTCAGTTCGAGTTGAGCGTCAGAGGTGATGCCCGTGCCCCCGGCAATCGAAACCAACCAGGGACGAACAATGGTGCTGGAGGCGTACGCCGATACGATTCTGCCCGGCGAGAAGCGGTGGCCGGGCGATCGCGCCGTGGCCGGCGTCTCGTCCGACGGCGGCGCGGTCGCCGCCGGAGCGTTGCTGGCGCTGCGCTCTCCCGAGGGTGGCCTGGCTCCGGCGCTGGACGCGCTGGCCGACGGGCTCGACGAGCACGCCGAGGAGTACGCCGCCGAGACCGGCATCGAGCTGGACCCGGAGGTACCGGCGTTCGTCTCGCTCGACTTCCCCGACCGGATCCGGCTGGTGCAGCGCCTGACCGACCCCACACACCCGGAACGGGAAGCGTGGATCAGTCTCGCCATGTTCAGCGTCATCGCCTTCGACGCCGCCGCGCACTCGCACACCGTGGAGGCGCTCGACGCCGGCCACGTCGGCCTGAAGATCCTCGGCTTCCGCCAGCCCGACTCCGACGGGCTGTGGCGGTTCGACACCTACAGCTACGGCCGGCAACTGGCCCAGCCACACCCCGACACCACGGCCTCCGGGAGCCCTGCATGACGAGTTCCGAGAGCACTGACGTCCTTGTGATCGGTAGCGGCTTCGGCGGCGCGATCACCGCGTACCACCTCGCCGCGGGCGGCGCGCGCGTGGTCGTGCTCGAACGCGGACCGTGGCTGTCCGGCGAGGAGTTCGAGCACGACTTCAAGTTCGGCTCGTCGTCGACGCGGGTCTTCGACTTCGTCATCGGCGACGGAATGAGTGTGCTCAGCGGCAACTGCGTGGGCGGCGGCAGCGCCGTCTACTTCGCCGCGATGCCCCGCGCGCCCCGCTTCGTCTTCGACCGCCAGGGCCGCTTCGGGCACCGGATGTGGCCGTCCGCCATCTCCCGCGACGCGCTCGACCCCTGGTACGACCGGGTCGCCGAGGCGCTGCCGGTCTCCCAGTCGAGCTGGGACACGGTGCCGTACTCCGGTGGGCTGTTCGGCGCCGCCTGCGATCACGCCGGGCGGACGGCCAACCCGGTGCCGGTGGCGCTGGACCAGGCCAAGTGCACCAACTGCAACTGGATGATGGCCGGTTGCCGGTTCGACGCCAAACGCTCCCTGCTGCTCAACTACCTGCCGGCCGCACTGGCACACGGCGCGCAGATCCGGCCGCTGCACGAGGTGCAGTACCTCAGCCGTACCGACGACGGTGGCTACCGGGTGCACTACACCGTCCTGGACGACGTCGACTACCGCGTCGAGGTGGGCAGCGGCACGATCGACGCGAAGATCGTCATCATCGCGGCCGGTGCCGGCGCCACGCCGGTGATCCTCCAGCGCTCCGAGCCGACCCTCGGCGCCATGCCGCACGCCGTCGGCCGGTACTTCTCCGGCAACGGCGAGCGACTCAACACCGCCATCTTCGACGAGGAGCGCATCCGCGACGTGCTCGGCCTCAGCCGGCCGGACGGGGTGCCGTACGAGGCGTACCAGATCGGCAAGGGCCCCTGCGTGGCCAACTGGGACCGGCTGGACGGCTCCCTGCCCGAGTACGAGCGGTTCTCCCTGGAGCAGCTGTACTTCCCGCCGGGCTTCGGCACCATCCTGGCCCAGGTGCCCGACGCCGTCGGGCCGACCTGGTTCGGCGCGGAGAAGAAGGAACTGCTGCGCACCTGGCAGTCCTGGCTGACCGTCTTCACAATGAGCGAGGACGACAACGAGGGAGAGTTCGGCGCCGTGCCGCCCAGCGGCAACGCCGTACGGCTGTCCCAGCAGATGCTGGCCCGTGGCTCGCTGCGCTACGAGCCGACCGAGAACACGCTGCGCGGTTGGGCGCTGTCCGACGCGGAGGTGCGCGACATCCTCGAACGCGACGGGCTGTCCCGGGTGATGCCGTGGACCAACGACGTGGTGGGGGCCTACACGGTGCATCCGCTGGCCTCCTGCCGCATCGGCGACAACCCGGCCACCTCGGCCCTGGACGACCGCCACGAACTGCGCAACCACCCGGGCATCTTCGTCACCGACGGCTCCGCCGTACCGGCCGGCCTGACCGTGAACCCGGCGATGACCATCGCCGCGCTGGCCGAGCGGGCGGTACCGGGCATCGTCGCGGCGGCGCGGGCCCGAGGAGTGGATGTCCAGTACGGCGCTCCCGCCCCCGACGGGGCCACGAGCAGCCGCGACGCGGTGCTGCCGTTGGCGCGCAGCGCACTGCGACGGTGAGTGGTCTCTACGCCAGGGTGGCCCGGCGTCCCTCCCGGGGACACGTACGCCGGGTCACCCCGGTGCCCATCGAGCGAGCCGACGGCCTCACCGCCGTCGTGTACGGCCAGGTGGAGCGGGACTTCGGCATGCTCGCCCCGCCGGTGAGCCTGCACTCGCCCGCACCACCGGTGCTGGCCGCGTGCTGGATCGTGCTGCGCGAGACGCTCGTCGCCGCCGGCCGGGTGGACCGGGCCACCCGGGAGGCGGTGGCCGCCGCCGTCTCCACGGTCAACTCCTGCCCGTACTGCGTGGAGGTGCACTCGGCCACCATGGCGGGGCTGCTGCGCTCCGCCGCCGACCCGGCCGGTGACGACCAGCGGCGCCGGGTGGCCGAGTGGGCCCGCGCGGGCACCGACCGCACCCAGGCCCGCGTCCTCGTGTCGCCGGTCCCCGCCGTCGAGGCGGTCGAACTGCTCGGCGTGGCGTTGGTCTTCCACTACCTCAACCGGATGGTGAACGTCTTCCTCGAACCGTCGCCGCTGCCGGCCGCCCTGCCGTCGGCGCTGCGCGGCGGTGTCCGCCGGGTCTTCGGCCAGCTGATGGCCCGCGGCGCCCGCGGCGACCGGCCGCCCGGCACCGCCCGGGACCTGCTGCCGGCCGCCCCACTGGCCCCGGATCTGGCCTGGAGCAGCGCTCACCCCACGCTGGCCGACGCGCTCGCCCGGGGCGGCGCGGCCATCGACGCCGCCGGGCAGCGGGCGGTGCCCACGTCGGTACGCGACCTGGTCACCGCCCGGCTTGACGACTGGGACGGCCGGCCGACGGGGATCAGCCGCGCCTGGGTCGGCGAGGCGGTGCGTGATCTGCCCACCGTCGACCGACCGGCGGCACGGCTGGCGCTGCTCACCGCCTTCGCCTCCTACCAGGTCGACGACCAGGTGGTGGCCGACGTCCGCGCCGCCGGGGCCGACGACCGGGCGCTCATCGAGCTGACCGCATGGGCCAGCATGGCCGCCGCCCGCCGGGCGGCCGGCTGGGTCCGGGTCGACCCGGACGCCCCCGCATCCTCGTGACCGCCGCAGGGTTGGCGGCCATGCTGTCCGGTACGACTCCGTCGAGGGAGGAACGCGATGTCCACCGTTCTGGGCTCGTTGCGCAGGCTGGCGCTGGCACCGGCGCTGAGTGAGGTCGGCTTCGCACGCCGGGGTTTCCCGGGGCCGTCGTCACCGGCCACGGCCCGGCTGGAGGCGATTCCACGGGCCGTGGTCTGCGGCTTCGAGTGGGGGATCGACTGCCGCGGCCTTGAGGAGGTGCAGCAGCGGGTCGAGTTGGTCGACGAGGGCATGCGGGGCTTCGCGTACGAGGGCGTCACGATGGCCTTCACCGTGCTCGACGCGATGGGCGGCGGGCGGCGGCGACGTACCCGTGAGCTGCTGCTCGGCCCGGGTGCGCCGCACCTGTTCCTGGCCTACATCGGCATCGGCTTCGCGATGGCCCGGCTGCCGCGACCGTTGTGGCGCAAGGTGGTGCCGGAGTTGGACCCCGGTCCCTTCCACCCGACGATGACCTGGCTGGCGGTGGACGGGTACGGCTTCGACCTGGCCTACTTCGACGTCGCCAAGTGGGTCGACGAGCAGCGCCGGCCGGCGCCGTACGACTGGCAGGGGCACCGGGACTACTTCGGTCGCGCGGTGGACCAGGGCATCGGGCGGGCCCTGTGGTTCATCCACGGTGCCCGCGTGCTCGATGTCGACGCCGCCGTCCGGCGGTTCGCCCCGGAACGTCACGCCGACCTGTTCAGCGGTGTCGGGCTGGCCGCCACCTTCGCCGGTGGGTGCGGTGAAGCGGACCTGGCCACGCTGCGCCGAGAGGCCGGCGAGCACGCCCCCGAGCTGGCGCTGGGCAGCGTGTTCGCGCTGCGCGCGCGGGTGCACGCGGGTTTCGTGCCGCCGCACTCGGCGGTGGCGGCGGCAGCGCTGTCCGGGCTGTCCGTGCCGGCCGCCGTCGCCCTGGCCGACGACACCGCACCGGCGCCCGACGCCGGCGGATCCGTGCCGCCGTACGAGCGGTGGCGGGCCAACATCCGTCGGCAATTCGAGCAGACGGCGGCCGCCGCAGCCGAGTGATGCCCGACATTTCCACGTCCTTCCACGTCCTTCCCAGTCCTTTTTGGGGACTCAGTTCCGCAGATTGGGAAGCATATCTTTATGTGTCATCAGTTCGATGAGCAGCAATGCTTGGCATTTTTCGAGTAGCCCGGGTTTCTGGCCTCCTGTGAGGATCTGCTGACACGCCCTACGAATGGCGGGGCGGCACGAAGAGGGTCCGGACCAGCATCTCGGTCCGGGTCCCGCGTGCCGCCCGTCAATCGGAGAGGGCGCAAGCCACCGGCTATTGCGAGTGGCCGAGCGGCCCGCGGTCCGACCGGCCGGGGCCGGTAGTTCACCGCGACGCGCGGTGGGGTCGCCACCGACGAATCCGTCACCAACGGGAGGTCTTGAGTTCATGTCAATGACGATTGGCTTGCTGCGCCGGCAGTTGGCCGGAATCATCGGCCTCGCACTCGTGGTCGGGATGTTCTTCGCCGTCCGGCTCCCCAGCGCCTCGGCGGCGGAGCGCACGGAGTTGGCGTCCCGGTACGCGTTCGAGCCCATGGGCATCGCCCTGCCCGCCAGCAAGCATCAGCAGACCGTACGCAAGGTCAACCAGACGTACACCCACATCGACGCCTGGATCTCCTCGGTGGGCGCCGGCATCGCGATGAACGACCTGGACGGTGACGGTCTCGCCAACGACCTGTGCATCACCGATCCGCGCACCGACCAGACGATCGTCACCCCGACTCCGGGTCTCAACGAGCAGCGGTACCAGCCGTTCGCGCTGGACGCCGCGCCGTTGCCGATCAGCCGGATCACCGCACCGATGGGTTGCGCGCCGGGTGACTTCAACGAGGACGGCCGGATGGACCTGCTGGTCTACTACTGGGCCCGTACGCCGATCCTGTTCCTCAACAACGGCAAGGAACTCAGCCTCGGCACCGCCGCCTACCGCCCCGTCGAGCTGGTGCCCGGCGTCGGTGTCGGCGAGTACAACGGCCCGCTGTGGAACACCAACGCGGTGGCCATCGACGACTTCGACGGTGACGGCCACGTCGACATCTACGTCGGTAACTACTTCCCGCACAGCCCGGTCCTCGACGACACGGTCAAGGGCGGCGTGGAGATGAACGACTCGATGTCCTACGGCCTCAACGGCGGCGAGGACTACGTCTTCCGGTTCACCGAGGGCACCGGGGGCGCCGAGCCCACCGCCGCGTTCCAGCGGGTGGACAACGTGATCCCGCACAGCGCCTCCAAGGGCTGGGCGCTGGCCGCGGCCGCCGTCGACATCGACGGTGACCTGCTGCCCGAGCTGTACCTGGCCCACGACTTCGGCCCCGACCGGCTGCTCTACAACCGGTCCACCCCGGGCAACATCGAGTTCGCTGTGGTCGAGGGGGTCCGCACGCCGACCATCCCGAAGTCGAAGGTGCTGGGCAATGACTCGTTCAAGGGGATGGGCGCCGACTTCGGTGACATCGACGGTGACGGCCTGTTCGACCTGTTCGTCAGCAACATCACCACCCCGTTCGGCATCCAGGAGAGCAACTACACCTTCATGAACACCGCCGCCGACCCGAGCGAGGTCAAGACGGCGTTCAGCAGCGGCAAGGCGCCCTTCCGGGACCGTAGCGCCGACCTCGGCCTGGCCTGGTCGGGCTGGGGCTGGGACGTCAAGATGGGCGACTTCGACAACGGCGGCCGGCTCGCCATCGCCCAGGCCACCGGCTTCGTCCGCGGTGAGGTCAACCGCTGGCCCCAGTTGCAGGAACTGGCCACCACCAACGACACGCTGGTACGCCACACGAGCTGGTGGCCGAACGTGCGTCCCGGTGACGACATCGGCGGCAGTCAGCGTCTGCACTTCTTCGTCCGCGGCGAGGACGGCCGGTACGTCAACATCGCCCCCGAGCTCGGCCTGGACATCCCGCTGCCGACCCGAGGCATCGCCACCGGCGACGCCGACGGCGACGGCCGGCTCGACCTGGCGGTGGCCCGGCAGTGGGCCGAGCCGATCTTCTACCGCAACGCCAGCCCGGACGCCGGCGCCTTCCTCGGCCTGCGGCTGACCCACGAGACCGCCGACCCGGCCGCCACCGGCTCGCCGGCGGTGGGCGCCCAGGTCATGGTCACCACCCCCGACGGCCGAAAGTTCGTCTCCCGGGTCGACGGCGGCGGCGGGCACTCCGGCAAGCGCAGCAACGAGGTGCACATCGGTCTCGGCGCCGACGTCACCGGTTCGGTACAGGTCACGCTCTGCTGGCGCGACCGCACCGGACAGATCCGTAAGCAGGACCTTCAGCTGACCCCGGGCTGGCACGACGTGCAGCTCGGCTCGCAGGCCAACGAGAGGTAACGGAGATGGCCGACACCAAGACCAGCCCCGTCCGGCACGACGCGAAGACGACGACGGCGCTGCGCCGCTTCGCGATCTCGATCACGATCTTCAACATCGTCGGTTACGTCTACCTCGGTTTCGAACAGCCCTGGCTGTGGCCGTTCATCGCGCTCGCCACCGGCTACACGGTGGAGATCGTGCTGGAGGTGATCGGCGCCCGGGCCGAGGGTCGCGCGCCGCGCTTCCTCGGCGGCGGAAAGCGCGGATTCGTCGAGTTCCTCTTCCCGGCGCACATCACCTCGCTGGCCGTCAACATGCTGACCTACGTCAACGACCGGGTCTGGGTGATGATGTTCGGGGTCACCGTGGCGATCGCCGCGAAGTGGATCCTGCGAGCCCCCGTCCGGGGTCGACTGCGGCACTACATGAACCCGTCGAACTTCGGCATCGCGATGATCCTGATTCTCTTCCCGTGGGCCAGCATCGCGCCGCCGTACCACTTCACCGAGCACACCCCGGCGCTGGGTGACTGGCTGGTTCCGGCGATCATCCTCACCGCCGGCACGATGCTCAACGCCAAGCTCACCGGTCGGATGTGGCTGATCATGGGCTGGCTGTCCGCCTTCGTGCTCCAGGCGGTGATCCGTGGCCTGGTCCTGGACGTCTCCATCCTGGGGGCGCTGGGCATGATGACCAGCGTGGCGTTCGTGCTGTTCACGAACTACATGATCACCGACCCGGGAACCAGCCCGTCCAGCCCGGCGTCCCAGATCGCCTTCGGCGCCGGCGTGGCCAGCCTCTACGGGCTCATCACGGGTATGGGCATCGCGTACGGGCTCTTCTTCGCCACCGCGGCGGTCTGCCTCATCCGCGGCATGTTCCTCTGGGCGCTGCACATCTCCAACAAGGCTCGCGAAAAGCGGGAGGCTGCCGCCGCCGCGGCGGCGCCCACCGACGGGGTGCCGGTCCCCGTGACCGCCACCACCGACGCCCTCGCCGCGGGCCCCAACTCCCACAAGGAAGCGGTGCCGGCATGAGCAGGATCGCCGTCGTCGGCCTGGCATGCCGATATCCGGATGCCGCCTCTCCCGGTGAACTGTGGGAGAACGTGATCACGGGCCGGCGGGCCTTCCGCCGGCTGCCGGACGAACGGATGCGGCTGGCCGACTACTGGGATGCCGACCGCAGCGTCCCGGACCGGTTCTACGCCCGCAACGCCGCGGTCATCGAGGGGTACGAGTTCGACAGGCA
This sequence comes from Micromonospora fiedleri, assembly GCF_016774385.1. Taxonomy (NCBI): domain Bacteria; kingdom Bacillati; phylum Actinomycetota; class Actinomycetes; order Micromonosporales; family Micromonosporaceae; genus Micromonospora; species Micromonospora fiedleri. Next base: position 61,825 of record NZ_JAETXL010000011.1, on the reverse strand, counting down.
GAAGTACCGGATCGCCGGCAGCACGTACCGTTCCACCGACCTGACCCACTGGCTGGCCCTGGACACCGCCGCCCGGGCGCTCGGTGACGCCGGTTTCCCGATGGGCGCCGAACTGCCCCGCGAGCGCACCGGCGTGGTGGTCGGCAACACCCTGACCGGGGAGTTCTCCCGGGCGAACGTGATGCGGCTGCGCTGGCCGTACGTCCGGCGGACGGTCGGTGCCGCCCTGCGCGAGCAGGGCTGGGACGACGACCAGCTCGCCGACTTCCTCGGCACCCTGGAACAGCGCTACAAGGCGCCGTTCCCGGCCATCGACGAGGACACCCTGGCCGGTGGCCTGTCCAACACCATCGCCGGGCGGATCTGCAACTACTTCGACCTCAAGGGTGGCGGCTACACCGTCGACGGCGCCTGCTCGTCATCGCTGCTGTCGGTACTCACCGCCTGCCGCAGCCTGGTGGAAGGCGAACTGGACGTCGCGGTCGCGGGCGGGGTCGACCTGTCGATCGACCCGTTCGAGATCATCGGCTTCGCCAAGACCGGTGCGCTGGCGCGCGGCGAGATGAAGGTCTACGACCAGGGCTCCAACGGATTCTGGCCCGGCGAGGGCTGCGGCATGGTCGTCCTCATGCGCCACGAGGACGCGGTGGCACAGGGCCGGCGGATCTACGCCTCCATCGCCGGATGGGGCATGTCCTCCGACGGCAAGGGTGGCATCACCCGGCCGGAGGAGGACGGCTACCGGCTGGCGCTGACCCGGGCGTACGCCCGCGCCGGGTTCGGCATCGAGACCGTGCCGATGTTCGAGGGACACGGCACCGGCACCGAGGTCGGTGACGCGACGGAGCTGCGGGCGCTGACCGAGGCGCGCCGGGCCGCCGGCGCGTCCGGCACCCCGGCCGCGATCAGCTCGATCAAGGCCATGATCGGGCACACCAAGGCGGCGGCCGGGGTCGCCGGCCTGCTCAAGGCGGTCCTCGCGGTGCACCACCAGATGCTGCCGCCGACGGTCGCCTGCGAGGAGCCGCACGAGGTGCTCACCTCGAACGAGGCGAAGCTGCGGGTGCTGCCCACCGCCGAGCCGTGGCCGGCCGACGCGCCGCTGCGCGCCGGGATCACCGCGATGGGCTTCGGCGGCATCAACACCCACCTGGTGGTGTCCGGTGAGGAGACGCCGCGTCGCTCGCCGGACGCCCGGACCCGCACCATCGCCGCCCGCGCCCAGAACGTCGAACTGCTGGTCCTGGACGCGGACACCCCGGCCGAACTGGCCGAGCGGGTCCAGGCCCTGGCCGGACAGGTGATCCGCCTCTCCTACGCCCAACTCGGCGACCTGGCCGCCAGCATCTACACCGAACTCGGCGACCGGCCGTACCGGGCCGCGGTGGTGGCCCGCTCGCCGGAGGACGCCGAGCGGCAACTGCTGCGGGTGCACGCGGCGCTGCAGGCCGGCGAGAGCAGACTGTACGCCGCCGACGGGCGGGCCTTCCTCGGCCACGTCCGCGGCGCCGCCCGGGTCGGGTTCCTCTTCCCCGGCCAGGGCACCGGCCGGGGTCGACCGGCCGAGGCGCTGCGCCGCCGGTTCACCCAGGCCGACCGGATCGTCACCGAGGCGGCGCTGCCCACCGGTGACGTGGTGGCCACCGAGGTTGCCCAGCCGCGCATCGTCACCGGTTCGGTCGCCGGGCTCAGCGTGCTGAGCGCGCTCGGCATCGAGGCCGACGTGGCCGTCGGGCACAGCCTCGGCGAGCTCACCGCGCTGCACTGGGCCGGGGCGATGGACCTGTCCTCGGTGCTGCGGATGGCCGCCGCCCGGGGGCGCACCATGGCCGAGCACGGCCGTCCCGGCGGCACCATGGCCGGTATCCCGGCCGACCCGGAGACCGCACGCCGCCTGCTCAGCGGGGAGCCGGTGGTCATCGGCGGCTACAACAGTCAGCGGCAGACGGTGATCTCCGGTCCGATCGACGCCGTCGAGCGGGTGCTGGAACGAGCCGAGGTGGCCGGGATCCCCGGCAAGCGCCTGCGGGTCTCGCACGCCTTCCACTCGCCGCTGGTCGCCGAGGCAGCCGAGGCGTTCGGCGGCTACCTCGCCGAGGAGCGGTTCCAGCCGTTGCAGCGCCAGGTGGTCTCCACCGTGACCGGCACCGTCCTGCCGGCCGATGTCGACCTGTCGGTGCTGCTGCGGGACCAGATCACCGAGCCGGTGCTGTTCGCGCAGGCCATCGCGATGGCCGCCAAGGAGGTGGACCTGTTCGTCGAGGTCGGACCGGGGCGGATCCTGTCGGATCTGGGCCGTACCGACACCTCGGTGCCGACGGTGGCGCTCGACACCGACGACGAGACGCTGGCCAGCGTGCTGCGCGTCGCCGCCGCGGCGTACGTGGTCGGGGCGGCGCGGGTGCATCCGCAGCTCTTCGACGGCCGGCTGGTCCGGCCGGTCAAGGACGTCGACGAGTTCAGCTTCTTCGCCAGCCCGTGCGAGACCGACTCCGACGTGGTGCTGCCCGACTCGCCGCAGCCGGTCGCCGCACCGGCCTCGGTGAACGGTGCCGCACCCACCGGGGAACCGGCCTCGCTGGTGCTGCGTCAACTCGTCGCCGCCCGGGCGGAACTGCCGCTGGACATGGTCGGTGAGGACAGCCGGCTCCTCGACGACCTGCACCTGAGCTCGATCACGGTCAGCCAGGTGGTGAACCAGGCTGCGCAGCAGCTCGGCGTACCGCCGTCGCGGCTGCCCACCAACGTGGCCACGGCGACCGTACGGGAGGTCGCAGAGGCGATGGAGGCGCTGATCGGCACCGGTTTGGCCGAGGACCTGACGCAGCCCGCGTCGGTGCCGGGCGTGGACACCTTCATCCGGGCGTTCGCGGTCGACCTGGTCGAGGCGCCCACACCGGTGCCGGGCCCGGCCGAGACGAACGCCGGGTGGCAACTGTTCGGTGGCCACACCGACCCGCGCGCGGAGCAGGCCCGGCAGGCGCTGGCCGGCGGCGGAGTCGGCGGCGGAGTCCTGGTCTGGCTGCCGGCCGACTGCACCCCGGAGCAGCTCGAACCGGCGTTGCAGGGGGCGCGGGCGGCGCTGACCGCCGGAGCGGGTGACCGCTTCGTGCTGGTGCAGCACGGCTTGGGCGCCAGCGGCCTGGCCCGGACCCTGCGGCTGGAGGACCCCCGGATCCGGACCACGGTGGTGCACCTGCCGGCCACCCTGGACGTCGCCGACCGGGTGCTGGCCGAGGTCGCCGCGACCGACACCTATCACGAGGTCCACTACGACGTGACCGGGGCGCGTCGGCAGCAGGTCCTGCGGGCCCTGCCCATCGACGCCGGTCGGGTCGAACAGCCGCTCGGCGCCGGTGACGTGCTGCTGGTCACCGGCGGCGGCAAGGGCATCACGGCGGAGTGCGCGCTCGCCCTGGCCGCCGACGCCGGTGCCAAACTCGCCGTGCTGGGTCGTTCCGACCTGGCCGCCGACGAGGAACTGGCGGCCAACCTGGAACGCTTCGCCGCCGCCGGTGTGCAGGCGCGCTACCTGCGTGCCGACGTCACCGACCCGGTGGCGGTGCGGGCCGCGGTCGACGAGGTCGAGCGTCTGCTCGGCCCGGTGACCGGGGTGCTGCACGGCGCCGGGCGCAACGAACCGGCGGCGTTGACCTCGCTCGACATGGACGCCGTGCACGGCGCGCTGGCACCCAAGGTCGGCGGCCTCGCCGCGGTCCTGGACGCCGTCGACGCCGACCGGCTGAAGCTGCTGGTCACCTTCGGCAGCATCATCGGCCGGGCCGGGCTGCGGGGCGAGGCGCACTACGCCACGGCCAACGACCGGCTGGCCGAACAGACCCGTCGCTTCGGCGCGGCCCACCCGACCTGCCGCTCGATCTGCCTGGAGTGGTCGGTCTGGTCCGGTGTGGGCATGGGGGAGAAGCTGTCGGTCGTCGAGTCGTTGGCCCGCGACGGCATCACCCCGATCACCCCCGAGCAGGGGGTGGCGGTGCTCCGCCGGCTGGTCACCGACCCGGACACCCCGGCGGTGGTGGTGATCAGCGGACGGGCCGACAGCCTGGACACGCTGCGCTTCGAGGAACCGGAACTGCCGTTGCTGCGCTTCGTGGACCGGCCGCAGGTGCGCTACCACGGCGTGGAGCTGGTCACCGACATCGAACTCACCGCCGGCAGCGACCTGTACCTGCCCGACCATCTGCTCGACGGGAACCTGCTCTTCCCCGCGGTCATGGGCATGGAGGCGATGGCCCAGGCGGCCATGACGGTGACGGGTCGCAGCGAGGTGCCGGTCATCGAACAGGCCCGCTTCGCCCGGCCGATCGTGGTGCCGCCGCACGGCAGCACCACCATCCGGGTCGCGGCCCTGGTGACCGCCGACGACACGGTACGGGCGGTGATCCGTACCGCGGACACCGGATTCGCCGCGGACCACTTCGAGGCCAGGTTGCGCTTCGTCGAGGGTCCGGTGCCGGACGGTCCGCCGGAGCAGGTCGCCGACGACCTGCCGACGGTGCCGCTGGACCCGGCCCGGGACCTGTACGGCGACACCCTGTTCCAGGGAGCGCGCTTCCAACGGTTGCGCGCCTTCCACCGGGCGGCGGCCCGCGACGTCGACGCCGACGTGGCCACCGTGCCGGAGACCGACTGGTTCAGCGCCTACCTGCCGGACACGCTGGTGCTCGGTGACCCGGGGGTGCGCGACGCGCTGATGCACGGCAACCAGGTCTGCGTACCGGACGCCACGCTGCTGCCGGTGGCGATCGCACGGCTGTACCCGGCCGGGTCCCGGATGGGCACCGGTGAGCCGTTGCGCTACTGCGCCACCGAGCGGGAGCGCGACGGAGACACCTACGTCTACGACATCGCGTTGCGCACCGGCACCGGCGAGGTCGTCGAGCGGTGGGAGGGCCTGCAACTGCGGGCGGTACGTAAGAAGGACGGCCGGGGCCCCTGGGTGGCGCCGCTGCTCGGCTCCTACCTGGAGCGGACCCTGGGCGACCTGATCGGCACCGCGATCGCGGTGGCGGTGGAGCCGAACGCCGGCGACCAGCCGGAGTTGGCGGTCGGTCGGGCCCTCGGGCACGCCGCCGAACTGCGGTACACCCCCGACGGGCAGCCGGAGCAGGTGGACGGGCGGTACGTGGCGGTCTCCCACGGCGCGGAGCTCAGCCTCGCCGTGGCAGCCCGTACCCCGGTCGGCTGCGACGTACGGCAGGTCTCGCCGCGACCGGTCGACGGCGGCGCCCCGGTCCTGGGCCGGTACGAGGTGCTCGTCGACCAGGTGGTCACCGGCTTCGGTGTCGACCGGGACACCGCCGCGACCCAGGTGGAGGCGGCGCTGGACTGCCTGCGGCAGGTCGACCTGCCGGAGCATCTCTCGGTGACGCTGACCCCGATCCAGCGCGACGGGTGGCTGGTCTTCGCGGCGGGCGCGACGCGGGTGGCGACCTTCGCCACCACCGTCGGCTCGGCGGCCACGCCTGTCGTGTTCACCGTCCGCACCGACGGAGGGCTGTGAGGTGGAGGACTACTACGAGTATCGGCACACGGTCGGTTTCGAGGAGACCAACCTGGTCGGCAACGTCTACTACGTCAACTACCTGCGTTGGCAGGGCCGTTGCCGGGAGATGTTCCTGCACGACAAGGCGAACGACGTCCTCGACGACCTGCGCAGCGATCTGAAGCTGTTCACGTTGAAGGTCGACTGCGAGTTCTTCGCGGAAATCACCGCCTTCGACCAGTTGGCCATTCGGATGCGGCTGGTCGAACTCGCCCAGACCCAGATCGAATTCAGCTTCGACTATGTTCGGATGCATCCCGAGGGCGAGGTGCTGGTCGCCCGCGGCCGGCAACGGGTGGCCTGCATGCGGGGGCCGAACAACCGCACCAGCCCGTCCCGGGTGCCGGAGGCGCTGGCCCGGGCGCTTGCGCCCTACCGGGTGCGGGCGCGGGCGGCATAGCGATCCCACGGGAGGTACACGTGAACGTCCAGCCAGAGCCCACCGCCGAGCCGTGCGATCCGGTCCAGTTGCGCCGTGCGTTCGGCACGTTCGCCACGGGCGTGACCGTGGTGACCGTGGGCGGGGAATGTCCACACGGGATGACCGCGAACTCGTTCACGTCGGTCTCCCTGGATCCGCCCCTCGTGCTCATCTGCGTCGATCAACAGGCGATCATGCATCGCAGCCTGATCGAGTGCGGCCAGTTCGGGGTCTCCGTCCTGGCCGCACACCAGGAGCCGGTGGCCCGGCACTTCGCCGACCGCCGACGCCCGTTGGGCGCCGCTCAGTTCGACGCGGTCGACTGGGTGCCGGGCCGGCTCACCGGCGCCCCGCTGATCGTCGGGGCGCTGGCGCACTTCGAGTGCGAGCTGTGGCGGTCCTACGAGGGTGGGGACCACACCATCTTCGTGGGTAACCTGCTCGCGGTCCGTCGGGAGCCCGAGGCCGACGGGGTGCTGTTCGTACGTGGCCGGTTCCGGCAGCTCGACCGGGACGGCATCGACGTGGCTGACGGTGTGCCGGCGTGGCAGGCCGCTGTCCGAGGCGGGGTGACGGGATGACGATCGCAGGAACGCGGCGGGTCACGGCGGGACCGACCGGAGCGGCGATGCTGCGTACGCTCTGGCAGCTCGCCCAGGACCGGCTGGGCATGATGCGCACCGCGGCCAGCTACGGCGACGTGGTCCGGCTCGGGCCGAGCTTCAAACGGCTCTACTTCTTCAACCACCCCGACCACGCCAAGTACGTGCTGGCCGACAACAGCCAGAACTACCACAAGGGCGTCGGACTGGCCCAGGCCCGGCGGGCCCTCGGCGACGGCCTGCTCACCAGCGAGGGTGAGCTGTGGCGCAAGCAGCGGCGGGTGATCCAGCCGGCGTTCCAGGCCAAGCGGATCGCCGCCCAGGCCGGCGTGGTCGTCGAGGAGGCCGCCGGGCTGGTGCAACGGCTGCGGGCGCACCGCGACGGCGCGCCCGTCGACATCGTCAAGGAGATGACCGGGCTCACGCTCGGTGTGCTCGGTCGTACGCTGCTCGACAGCGACCTCAGCGAGCACCGTTCGGTGGGCCACTCCTTCGAGGTCATGCAGGACCAGGCCATGTTCGAGATGGTCACCATGGGTTCCGTGCCGACCTGGCTGCCGTTGCCGCACCAGCTGCGGTTCCGGCGGGCCCGGCGGGACCTGCAACGGGTGGTCGACGCGTTGGTGACGGAGCGGCGGGCGCGGGGCGAGGAGGGCGACGACGCCCTGTCCCGGCTGATTGTCTCGACCCGGCAGGAGGCCGATCCTCGGGTGGGTCGGCTGCGGATGCGCGACGAACTTGTCACCCTGCTGCTGGCCGGTCACGAGACCACGGCCAGCACGCTGGGCTGGACGTTCCACCTGCTCGACCGGCATCCGGAGGTGCTGGAGCGGGTCCGCGCCGAGGCGGTGGAGGTGCTCGGCGACCGGCAGCCGGTGTACGAGGACCTGGCCCGGCTGCGGTTCACCGCACAGGTGATCAACGAGGCGATGCGGCTGTACCCGCCGGTGTGGATGCTCTCCCGGATCGCCCAGCAGCCCGACGTGATCGGCGGCTACCACGTGCCGGGCGGCTCGGACGTGCTGATCTGCCCGTACACCCTGCACCGGCACCCGGAGTTCTGGGACGACCCGGACCGGTTCGACCCGGACCGGTTCGACCCCGCCCGCCCGAACGACCGGCCCCGCTACGCGTACGTGCCGTTCGGCGCCGGACCACGGTTCTGCGTGGGTAACCACCTGGGACTGATGGAGGCCACCTTCGTCACCGCCATGGTGGTACGGGAACTGCGGCTGACCGGCGACCCGGCGTACCAGGTGGTGCCCGAACCGATGCTCTCCCTGCGGATCAAGGGTGGCCTGCCGATGCGGGTCACGGTGGTCTCCTGACCGATGGCGCGATGAACGGACGGCGTGCCGCCGACGACGGCGGCACGCCGGAACAAGCCTGAAGACGCGCACCGTCGCGACGCATGTCGCTGCGAACCGGCAGCGAACGCACGCGGCGGCATTGCGGCGTGTTCAGGGCCGGAAAGGCAGCCGGAAATGCCATTTCCGGCACCGTTCGGTCGGCTGAATTGCTCGACGGATAATCGTCGGAACCGGTATTCGGGATCGCAATCACTGAGAAGACCGCCGCAATTCCACATGCCACGATTCGTCCGTGGCAACGAGCGGAGAAACGACGCTGACCGGCGACGTCGAGGTGGCAGTCGAGCCGGGCCCGACCTCCTGGGTGCAGGACGGTGTGTGGCTGCTGGAGCAACTCGCCCCGTACCGGGGTGTGCACCGGCTGGTCCGCACCTGGCACCTGCACGGGACGATCGACGTACCGGCGCTGCGGTCGGCCTGGCGCACACTGCTGGATCGGCACGAGGTGCTGCGGACCCGGCTGGTCGAGGTGGACGGCGTCCCGCAGCCGGTGGCCTCCGCCGACAGCAGCGGCGCGTTCGTCCACGTCGACCTCGGGCACCTGGCCGACGCGGAACGCGAACGCGCCGTCGACCGGGTCTGCACGGCGGCCGCCGCCGTCCCGGAGCGGGCCACCGACACGCCGCTGGCCCGGTTGACGCTGGTGCGTACCGGCCCCGCCACGCACCGGCTGGTGCTGGCGCTGCACCGGGCGGTGGCCGACGACCGGTCGATCTCGATAATCGTGGACGAGCTGTCCATCTGCTACGCCGCGCAGGTACGCCCCGGCCCGGTCACCCCCGCGTCGCTGGCCCCGGTGCTGCGCTACGCCGAGTACGCCCGCTGGCAGCGTGACCTGGTGGACGGCCCGGTCGGCCGCCGGCTGCTGGACTGGTGGACCGCGCAGCTCACCCCGCTGCCGCCACCGGTGCCATTGCCCGTCGACCACGACGGCGCCACCCGCCCGGCCGGGCCCGCCGGCCTGGTCCCGTTCGACTGGGGCACCGCCCTCGCCGACCAGCTGGCCACCTACTGCCGGACCCGGTCGGCCAACCCGGCGGCGGTGCTGCTGGCCGCGGTGCAGGCGGTCCTGCACCGGTACGGCGACGACGACCGGGTGACCGTCGCGATGCCGGTACCGGTGCCACCGCCCGGGTTTCCCGCGCTCGTCGGCCCCTGCGACAACCTGCTGGTCCTCACCACCGATCTCGGCGGCGGCCCCACCTTCAGCGAGGCGGTGGACCGGTCCGCGGCCGTGCTGCGGGCCGCCACCAGACACCGGGAGCTGCCGTTCGCCCGGCTGGTCCGGGAACTACCCGTCGAGCGTGACCCGAGGCGGGTGCCGTTCTGCGACGTCCTGCTGGCCCTTCCGGGCCCGGAGGCGGACCTGCGGCTGGCCGGTGCCGGTGTCGTGCCGACGGCGGTGACCGACCTCGGCCCCACCGTCGCGGATCTGGCGATCACCGTCCGCAGCACCTGGCCCAGGGTCGCCGGCACGCTCAGCCACCGCGCGGACCGGTTCGCCTCCGCCACCGCCGCCGGCCTGCTCGGGCAGGTGCGCACGCTGCTGTCGGCCGCGCTCGACGCACCGCACACGCCGGTGCATCGGCTGTCCCTGGACGGCCCGACCCTTGTCGGCTCGACCGACGGCCCGCGCGCCGAAACGCTGCCCGTGCACGAGATCGTCCGTCGGCGTGCCGGACAAACCCCGGAGGCCGTCGCCGTGGCCAGCCGGGACGGCCGGTGGACGTACGGCGAACTGGAGCGCCGCACCGCGGCGGTGGCCACGTACCTGCGCGGGCTGGCCGTCGAGGGCGCGCCGGTGGCGGTACGGATGACGGCCGGGCCGTGGCAGCTCGCCGCGTCGCTGGGCGTCCTGCGCGCCGGTGGTCACCTGGTCTGGTTCGGCACGGGCGACGGCGGTCAGCGCGGCCGGGCGATCCTGTCGCAGCTGCGTCCGGTCTGTCTGCTCCGCACGGGGGAGGACCCGGACGACGACCTGGCCCGCTGGTTCCGCGACGAACTCGACGGCCGGCTGGTCGACGTGACCTGCCTGCCCCGCCCGTCGACAACGGCGCCGACGCCGACCCACGACCTTACCCGTACGGCCTACGTGGCGTACGCCTCGGACTGCGCCGGGCGACCGGCGGGCATCGCCCACGACCACGCGGCGCTCGCCCAGTTCGTCACCTGGATGGCCGACGCCCTGGAGCTGACGCCCGGTGCCCGGGTGGCACAGTGGCTCGCCCCGGAGCACCCCCCGAGCCTGTGCGAGACGGTCGCCACGCTGGTCGGCGGCGGCACCCTGCATCCCGTGCCGGTCCGCATCCGGGCGCACCCCGAGAAGCTGGTCGACTGGTTGGTCCGGGAGCGCATCACCTTCCTGCAGACGGTGCCGAGCCTCGCCCGGGAGCTGCTGGGCGTCCTCGCGGCCCGGGAGCCCGCCGACCGGCCCACCAGCCTGCGTCGGCTGGTGCTGACCGGCGAAACGCTGTCGGACGAGGTGGTGAACGGCTTCCGGCGGGTGCTGCCGGCGACCCGGCTGGCGACCCTCTACGGCCCCGCCGAGACCATCGCGGCCACCTGGCACGAGATCACCGGCCCGGTGCCGGCGAGCGTGCCGATCGGCCGCCCGATTCCCGGACGGCAGGTGCTGGTCCTCGACGAGGCGGACCAGCCCTGCCCGACGGGCCTTACCGGCGAGATCGTGGTGCGCAGCCGCTACATCTGCGACGGCTACCTCGACGACGGTGGCCGGCGGTTGGCGGCCTTCCGGGCCCCCGACGGGGAAGCGGACGACGACAGCGACCTGCGCTGGTACCGCACCGGTGACCTCGGGCGCTGGCGCTGGGACGGGCTGCTGGAGTTGCGTGGCCGCCGCGACCCGGTCGAGGCGTTGCCTGGACCGGCGACCGGCAAGGGGGAGCGTCGCCGCGCGCCCGCACCGAGATCGGCAGCGGCGCGACGGCCCGTGGACAGCCCGGTGGGACAGGGACTGGCCGAGATCTGGTCGGCGCTGCTGGGCACCGGTCCGTTCGCGGCCGACACCTCGTTCTTCGACGCCGGCGGGCACTCGATGCTCGTCCCCCAGCTCGTCCGGCGGATCCAGCGCCGCTTCGGGGTCACGGTCCCGCTGCGCGAGTGCTTCACCCACCACACCCTGGCCGGCATGACCACCCTGGTCGAGGCGGCGGAGGGCCGGGCAGACCTCGGAGCCGTCGCAGACACGGCACAGTAGCCGCGCCGACGGCCGGGGCGGCCAGCACCAGGGCACGCTGGCGACGGATCGCCGAAGGAGGGTGCGCCGGTGGAGGTGACGCCGTCGCCGGGTCAGGCGGCGTCGGCGGCCAGCCCGGCCTGTCGCCGGCTGATGCGGCCGGTGCGGTACAACCACGCGACGGTGTCCCGGATCGTCTCGGTAACCGGGCGGGTCGGCGCGGGCACCTCCGGGCCGGTACGCAGGTCGCAGTGACAGGTGTAGACCGCGCCGTACTCGACGGGGACGTGCCAGGGCCAGATCCGCTGGAACGCGGACGCGGCGGCCCCCACCGGCAGCACCGCCGCCGACGGCAGGTAGGCGACCGGCAACCGGCGGCCGGTGACCTCGCGGACGGCCGCGACGAACTCACGGGTGGACAAGGCCCGTCCCGGTGCCAGCAGGCGTCGCGGACCCGGCCCGGGTCGCAGCGCCGCGACGTGCAGGTCGGCCACCTCGCGGACGTCACCCACCGGAAACCCGCCGCCCGGCCAGATGGGCAGCTGCCCGCGCAACAGCGCCCGCAACCGGGCCACCTGATCACCGACGTACGGGTCGTGTGGGCCCAGCGTGGCCATCGGGTAGGTGATGACCACAGGTGATCCCGCTGCCTGGTGCCGCCGGGCGACCTCCTCGGCAGCCGCCTTGGTGGCCATGTACCGCTCCCGTGGGCGGCCCACCGGCAGATCCGTGGCGAGCGGAGCCCCTCCGGTCGGTGCCAGGGCCACCACCGAGGACACATGCACGATCGTCTCGACGTCGGCCGCGCGGGCCGCGTCGAGCACCACCTCGGTGCCCCCGACGTTGACCTGCCACATCTGCGCGTGACGGCGGGTGTCGAACGAGTAGACCCCGGCGGCGTGCAGAACCGCGGCGCAGCCGTCCACCGCCCGGCCGACCGACCGCGCGTCGGTCACGTCACCGGCGACGGTCGCCACGTCCGCGGTGGACACTCCGAGTGGTTCGAGGGCAGGCCCGACCGTGTCGGGGTCACGAACCAACAGTCGCACCTCGTGCCCGGCCCGCAGCAACGCCGCGACCGTGTGCGAGCCGATGAAACCGGTGCCGCCGGTGACCAGTACACGCACGTTCGTTCCTGCCCTTCACTCGAAAGATGGGACACCTTGGACGGCACCGGTCAGCGGGACCTTCGACCGGGCGCCGAAGGACGTGCACAGTCAGCGCGCGTCGCGCGGGCTGTTCTGGTACGCGGTCAACTGCCAGCCATCCGGGGTACGAACCAGCAGCCAGGAGGCGCGGATGGCCCGCTCGGCGGCCACCTCCGTCTCACCCGGGGCGAGCACGCCGCCCTCGGTGAGCAGCAGCGCCACGTCGGGACCGATGAAGCGGATGTCGAAGGGCTGCCCGGTGACGCGGGTCCCCTTGTAGGGGCCGGCGAAGCCCTGCGCCATGAAGTCGCGGATGTCGTCGCGGCCCTTGCGGGTCACGCCGGGCAGGATCATGGTGCCGTCCGGCGTGAAGAGACCGGCGAAGGTGTCGGCGTCGTTCGCCGCCCACGCCTGCACGACCCGCTCGGGCAGGGCCGCGACAGCGGCCCGGTCGTCGGCGGACACCTGCGGTCCGAGGCTGTTGGTGGTCACGGGTGACTCCTTCCGTCAGAGGCGCGTCAGGCCTCAGATGGTGCGGGTGTCCGGGGCGAGGATTGCGGCATTCCAGACGTCGGTGGCTGGCACTGCGCACTCCTCGATGTCGGCTGGTCGGCGACTCCACGCCGTGGGCACCCTGCTGCGTGTTGAGGGCGATCCCGCCGGAAGCGGGTGCCGGACGGCGCAGCCCGTCACCTGTGAGAATCACAGTGGCGCAACGGCCGTCGCATCTCTCCGAGTGCGTCACTGGACGGTGCTCCGCCGCACGTCAGCGCAATGATGACCGCCCGGATCGGCGCGTACGGTCGCCGTCGTCGGTCGCCGTTCGCCCGATTCGCAGGCCGGGCCACAAATAGGCGAGCGATCGACGGTGGTCGACCTGTTCGCGCCGGGCGGAGGCCCTCGCAGGCACCACTTTCGTCGTGCTCACGGCCGTGGGACAGCCGGTGCGCACACCCGAGGATGCGCGGGGTGGGAGCCGGCCCTACGGCCACCGAGACGTCAATGCACACGGAACCGGCCCGGTCGGTGATCAGCACCGACCGGGCCGGTCGAGTGGTTCAGCGGCCGGCGGGCTCGTCGGGTGGCCCGTCGAGGTGACCGGAGGCGGCCGAGACGGTCGGCGCGCGGGCCGGCGGTCGTCGGTGACGGGCGGGCCGGCGCAGCAGCAGCGCGAGGACGACGACCAGCACCAGGCCGTCGATGACCAGGAGCGTGGCGCCCAACGGGTCGATGCCGTGGGCGTGGTCGGCGTCGTCCAGGATCGGGTCGGGGACGTCCACGATGCCCTGGGGCGGTGCGCCGGTGCCGACGCTGAAGCGCAGGATGCCGGTGGCGTCCTGACCGTTGGAGAAGGTGATGTGGTAGGCGATGCTGTAGTCGCCCGGGTCGGTGAGCCGTACCGGTTGGCGCAGCCCGGTCTTCCCGTCGGCGCGTACCCGGCCGTCGTTGACCGCGTTGCCGGCGTTGTCGCGCACGGTGACGTGGGACAGCGCCGAGTCGGCGCCGGTCGACAACCGGAGGACGACCGCGTCCGGCGCGGAGGCCAGCGCGGCACCGTCGCCCGGGTCCACCGAGAGGACCCGGGCGGGGCTGCCGTCGGACTGCCGGACGACCGCGGCGACGGTGAGGGCGACCCCCACGGAGGCGAGGGCGGTGACGATGGCCAGCGTGCGGCGCCCGGCTGACATGATGGCCGGTCAGCTGCCGGAGTTGGTGGCGGCGAGCCGTTGACGGCCCTCCAGGGTGCAGTTGCATCGTTGCAACTGCAACTCCTGCTCGTTGGGGCGCAGGTGCAGGTACATCGCGACAATCATCGGCAGGAACACGATGGAGTTGTAGAACAGGTGCAGTTCGACCCGGGGGATCAGGAGCTGCGCGAAGCTCGTCGGCACCGACGTGCCGGGCAGCAGGAAGCCGGCCTGCACCTGCAACAGCAGGAACAGGTGCTCGATGTGGTGCCAGAACTGGATCGCCAGGGCGATCGTCCACCAGGTGCGGGCCCGCCCGACGAAACCGGGACGCAGGGCGAACAGACCGATGAGCATGACGATCGCGTACCCGTAGTGCAGCCACTCGGAACTGACCAGCCACGGGAACGGCATGCCCAGGACGCCGCGCGCCTGTGGCCGGGCCCAACCCAGCACCCAGATCTGGTACGCCTGAACCAGGTGCTCGGCCCAGTGGGCGAGCACGATGACCATGTACAGCCCCAGAACCGCACGGTGATGCGCTTCGTTGATCGCGCCGATCACTCCACGCCGAGCGGCATGCTCCTTGGCCACTGTCATGTGGACTCCATCCAGAGAGCTGGGTAATTTGACGATTACGTTAGGTGGACGCGTACGCGATTCGCTTACTCGTAATTGCGCATTTATCGATCTTTGCCGGTTGGTCGACATCGATCTTCGCCAACCAGGGCCGGGTGCGGTTGAACCGAGGGCCGTCGTGCGCCGTCATGCGGGCGTGCGCCGGTCGCACACACCCCGCGGACCTGGTGGGTCCGCCTGTTCAGCCAGCGGAGGGCGGCATGACGGTGAGTACGGGCTTGTTCCCGGGCGGCAAGGCACGACTGGGCGGGAGGATCGCCCTCCTGACCATCCTGACGCTCGCCCTCGGCCTGGTCGTGGTCATGTCGAGCAGATCCGACGCGGTCGTCGGGGAACGGGTCACGTTCGTCAACTCCACCGGCGAGACGTTGTGGATCGGTGCGGGGGAGAGCGCCGACGGCTCGCGACCGATCACCGGCCTGCCCGTCCTGCGCCCCGGAGAGTCGGCGACCATCGTCATCCCGGACGACGGTCGGCCGGGCCACTGGCGTGGCCGGTTCTTCGCCCGGCAGCGGTGCAGCGGAGAACCCGGCAGCACCTTCCGCTGCCTGGTGGGTGACTGCGGCGTCCACCCGGACCGCTGCGAGCGAGGCGCGGAACCGGTCAGCCTGGCCGAGTTCAACTTCGACCAGCACAACTCCGGGGCACCCTGGTACAACGTCAGCTACGTCGACGCGCTCTCGTTGACGATCACGATCGAGACGCCCGGCGGCCCGCCCGCCCCGGTGGCGGGAACCTGCGTCAGGTGGGACTGCTCCGGTGGGCAGTTGCTCGCGGCCTGCCCCGAGGCGCATGCGGTGATCGACCCCCAGCGCGGCGACCGGATCAACTGCGTCAACCCGGAGCGGGACTCCGAGAGCGCCTACACCGCCGCGCTGCGCCCCTTCGGTCCGCGCGCCTACCTGTGGTCGACCCACG
Source organism: Micromonospora fiedleri (assembly GCF_016774385.1). Taxonomy (NCBI): domain Bacteria; kingdom Bacillati; phylum Actinomycetota; class Actinomycetes; order Micromonosporales; family Micromonosporaceae; genus Micromonospora; species Micromonospora fiedleri. The sequence goes on along the minus strand of NZ_JAETXL010000011.1, from coordinate 46,280 downwards.
ACCGGGTGCCGGGCAACGAGACCGTGCTCAGCTGCCCCGGATGCGCGGACTTCGTGGTCACCTTCCGCGGCGGCGGGACTCCCGTACGCCGGACCGTCGAGCAGCCCGCCGGTTCGCCCGCCTCGACCTTCGCGCTGCGCGGCTACCAGGGCAAATGCGTCGACGTGCCCGGCGGCATCTCCGCCGACGGTGCCGGACTGCAGCTCTGGAGGTGCAACGACAGCCCGGCCCAACGGTTCTCGCACGGCCCCAACGGATCCCTGATGGCGCTCGACAAGTGCATGGACGTCGCCTGGGCGTCGCGCGACAACGGCGCCAAGGTGCAACTGGCGCACTGCAATGGCGGTCCGGCGCAGGTCTGGGTCGTCGAGGCCGGGATGCTGCGTAATCCCCACTCGGGCAGGTGCGTCGACGTACGCGGCGGCAACACCGCCGACGGCGCTGCCCTCCAGACCTGGGAATGTGCCCCCGGTCGGGCCAACCAGACCTGGCGGCCGGTGGGCCGCTGAGCCCGACCGGATTCCACCGGTGCGATGATCCTGCCCGTCCCCGGCGGAGATCCCGCCGACGGGACTGGTGGGACCGGTCCACTGTGCAGCGTCGCTGACCAGACGGGTACGCACGGTCCGCCCCCCGGTGGGCCACGGCGTGCGAGGAGACGGAGAGACAGGAATGCAGTCAGCTGGTCGGGGCCGGGCGTCGAGGTCGGCCCCGCAGACGCCGGCGAGGTCGCACCTGGCGTGCGGTCGACAGGCGAATCACTGGTGGGCCTTGTCGGTGCTGCTGGCGGTCCTGCTCGTCCCGGTCGCCGCGCAGGCGCCGGCCACCGCCGCCGTGCCCGAGGAAACCGGCAAGTACTACGTCGTCGGGCCGCCGGTCGACGGCCAGCGGGACTACCTGTACAGCATCGCGCTGCGGACCCTCGGCAACGGCAACCGCTTCCGGGAGATCATCGAGCTCAACCGGGGCCGGGAACAGCCCGACGGAGCGACGTTCACCGACGGCGTCGAACTCGCGCCCGGCTGGATCCTCGTACTGCCCAAGGACGCGGACGGACCAGGGGTACGCACCGGCCGCCTGCCCGCGATCCGCCCGCCGGCCCCGCGATCGACGCCGAGCCCGTCGACACCGTCGCCGCGTGCCGGCTCGCCCTCACCAACCCTCCCGCCACCCTCACCGTCCCTTCCGCCACCCTCACCGGGCGGTGCCGCCCCGCCGCCGGCCACGGCAGCTCCGGCCGGCGATCCGACCGCCCCGGCCGACACCACCCCGTGGATCCAGGCCGCGCCGTCGAAACTGGCCGATGCCGCCCCCGATCTGGTACGCGTCGGGGCCGGAGCGCTCGCCCTGGTGCTCGCCGTCGTCGCGATCCTGGTGCTGCCCCGACGGGCGTACCGGATGCGATCGGTGACCCTCGACGACGGCCCGTGGCCGCCGCAACGCCACCACACCCCCACCCCAGCCGAACTCGCGGCCAATTCGGACACCCCGCCGGCGCCCCCGCCTGCCCCACCCGCGTCCCCGCCCGATCCTCCCGTGTCCTCGCCTGCCCCACGCGCGTCCTCGCCCAACCCCCCGCCGTCCCCGCCTGATGCCCCGGCGGGCTCGGCAGCGGCGGCACGGCCATCGCCGACCGTGGCAGTGCCGATGACTCCGTCGCCGGCACCCGGTCGGTCGACGCCTGCCGGGCCGCCGCCGTCGGCTCGGCCCGATCCCGCCAAGCCCGCCGCTTTGCCTGATCCCGGGCCGGGTCCCGCGTCGTCGACGCCCCCGGCGGACTGGCCCCCGATCGCTGCCCCGCGGTCAACGGCATCGGCTGCCCCGCCGGCAGCCGTCCCCGAAACCCCACCAGGCACCCCAACGACCGCGTTGCCGACGACCACGTCCGCCGCCCCGGTGGCGACGGAGCGGACGACGACGGGGGACGAGGGTGGGTCGGCCCGACCGGCGCTGCCGGGCGAGGGCGAGGTGCCGTACGTCCGCACCAACCTCGCCACCGCCCTCGGCCCGATCCTGGTACGCCTGGTCGGCGTGACGACCGGTCCGACCACCGCCGCCTACGCCTGGCTCGCCGACGATGAGCAGGCGTCCGCCGCGACGGTGCCGCTGGTGCTGGGCCGCCGGGGCCCGTGGCGCCTGCAGATCGACCTGCGCCGGGCACCGGACGTCTTCACCCTGGTCGGTGTCATGGACGACTGCCGCCGGCTGGCCGCGACCTATGCCCGGCAGTTGCGCGAGGCCGGGGTCGGCGTCGCCGTCGTCGGTGACGCGCTCGGTGCCGAACCTCCTGACGGTTGCCGCCGGCTGGCCACCTGGGCTGCGGCGGACGACCTCGGGCCCGAGCCGTACGTCGTGATCGGCGCCGGGATGCCGACGGACGGCGGCGCGGGCCTGCCCGGCCTAGCCGCCGGTTCCCGGGGCCGCTGCATCCCGCTGGTGATCGGTGCCGTGCCGTACGGCCGGTGGTCCGCTCAGCTCGGCGGCTGAAGCCGGGACAGGACGCTCGGCAGCGGACCCTGCTCCAGGCGGGGCACCCGCTGCCAGGCACCTGCCTCGGCCCGGTACGCGCGGCGTACCCGCACCCGGGGGTAGGAGCGGCTGGCCAGGATCAACTCCACCTGCGCGGCGCGGAGCGCCTCGGCCCGGCTACGGACCCGGCTCAGCGGGGCGAGCAGGTCGGCGGTCGCCGTCACGTCGATCGTGCGTCCCCTCGGTACCCGCAGTTCCACCATCAGCCGCCCTGCCGTGACCGGCGGCTGGCGACGGTACAACCGCAGCCAGTGACGCGGCAGGCGGACGCGGTCGGCGGGCAGCAGCGCGTAGGCCCGACGGGTGCCGAAGGCCGGCCAGCGTCGTACCTCGTGGGGCAGGCCGGCGGTCAACCGGGCCGGGGAGCCGCACCGGATCCAGAGCGGCTCCGGCGCGCACTCCCCGGTCGAGGTCAGCTCGCCGGCCGGGTCCACCGTGAAGGTGTCCACCGCGACGACCCGGTCCAGCCGCGCCGCCGGCAGCAGGTACGCCTCCCGCAGCCCACGCAGGTGTTGCAGGCGTGCGGGCAGCCGGGCGCGAAGCGCGGACATCGGAATCGCCCCGCCCGGATCCACCCGTACCCGCAGCAGTTGGCGGCCCTCGGGCACCGACCGTGGGTCGAGGAAGGCGAGCAGGAAGAGTTCGGCACCGGGCAGTCCCTCGCCGACCGTCTGAGCGTCGACCGGCGAGGCGACGAACGCCTCGAACCGCTCGGCGTTGACCTGCTGCCCCGGGGACAGCCACCGCAGACCGTACCCGGGCGCGCGACGATCCTCACCGGTCAGCGCGGGACGAGCCAGCGGAGTCGCCGGAACACCCGCCCCCGCCGACTCCACCGCGGCCAGCATCCGCTGCACCGGCTCGTCGGCCTGCGCCGACACCTGCTTCGTCGGCTCGTCAGGCAGCGCCGCTGCCTGGTCCACGGATTCGTCGGCCTTCGTCGGCTCGGCGGCCTGCGGGATCCGGTCGGTCGGTTGGGTGGCCGTGGTGTCCGGTGACGGCTCGACTGGTGGGGGAGCAGGGGACCCGACGGCCGGCGACGGGTCGGTCTGCTCCGTCTCGATGTCAGGTGGGGACGTCAGCGTGAGGCTGAGCCGGGCCGACGCCGGCACGAGCAGACCGGTCGGGGTGGTCCGCAGTGCCGGTGGACCGGCGGCGAACGGCGGCCGGTACGCGTGCCACTCGGCGGGCCGCCCCGCGTGGTCGAGTGCCCGTAGATCGTGGCGGCCGTCGACGAGTTCCGCGCTACCACCCGGCGGCGGGGTCCAGACCGTGGCGCCGGTGGTCTCGGCCAGCTCCCGGGCATGGGTGCCGAGGCTGTGCTGTTCCTCGGGATCGGACGGCCAGGTCAGCCAGAGTCGCAGATCGCTGCCGTACAGCGGCAGGTCGCCGAGGAGGGCGGCGAGCTGGTCGCCGCGGTAGACCCGCTGCGTACCGCCGTAGTCGCCGACCAGGAAGCCGCCGGCCCGCGCGGTGACCGCGACGGTCACCAGCCCGCCCACGGTCGTGCCGAGCCGGTGCGCGGTGGCCCGCCGGGCGACAAAGTCGGCCCGGGTGGCGAGGACGGCACCGCCGTGCAGGGGCAGACTCACCACCCCCTTACGTGGACGGACCAGACCACGTTCGACGGTGAACCAGCCGGGCAGCGGCGTGGCCAGATCCGGCGGCTGGATCACCAGCCAGTCCCGGGCCCGGCGGGCCTCGCGGTCGACCGGCACCGCGTGCAGCGGCCCGCCGCGCCCACCGTGCTGCCGGATCTCCGCACCCTCGGGGCTGACCAGCACGTCATGGGCGAGCAGCCCGGCCACCTCGCTGAACAGTTCGGCGTGCCGGGCACCGTCGTCGGTGAGGATCCGTACGTCGTCCGCGGCCTCGCCGGAGCGCAGCACCAACTCGGTGATGGCCCGCGCGGTCAGCGGCCGGTCGGGTTTCGTCGGCAGCACCAACCCACCGCGTGCACCGGAGGTCAGCCAGAGATCGAACAGGCCGGGAATCCGCCGGTGGCGGCGGGGGTCGAAGCGGTGTGCAACCACCGGCTGGTCATCGTCCGCGTCGATCGTCATGGTCGTGGCGTACATCTGCTTTCACCAACGTCCGCAGGTTTACAGCGTGCGGGTGACGGCCGGCGAACCACCACATCATCTGGTCTCGTGGCCCTTGCGTCATCATGACGATGGTCACTGGCCGCTGGTTCAGCCGAGTTCGAGCGTTTTTTCCTCGATCGTATTGAACGGATACGGTCCAGATCCGCTGTAGAGCGTGTCGGCCGGGCTTTCGGCCGGGCTACTGAAGGAGGAACATCAGTGCTGGCGAAGCGCCCCAACGTAGGACGCCTGCTCGCGGGCATGGTGGTCGTCTGCTGCATGGTCGTGGCGATGGCCGGCACGGCGACAGCCCGGAAGGCGCCACTGGACCCGCAGGCGTACGTCAAGTACTACGTCGTCACGTCGGCGTACCAGGGTCAGCCGGAGAACCTCACCGAGATCGCGACCCGGTTTCTCGGCAGCGGTGAACGCTCCGCGGAGATCTACAACCTCAACGCCGGCCGGGTGCAACCCGACGGGGCGAGCCTGACCGACCCGGCCCGACTCAACCGAGGCTGGTACCTGGTGCTGCCCTGGGACGCCGTCGGCGAGGGGGTCAAGTACGGGCAGATTCCGTCCGAACCGAACAAGCCCACCACCAGCCCTCGGCCCAGCGGCACCGCGAAACCCGGCACCGCCCCGACGTCCGCCACCAGCCCGCCGCCGGCCACCAGCCCGTCACCGTCGCGCAGCCCCGGCCAGAGCCCGTCACCGTCGGGTACGGGCAGCGCCGCGGGCTGCACCGCGGTCGCCGGCTCCAGCAGCCGCTCCGACTGGGCCCAACTGCGGTTGGCCATCGACGGCGCGTGGGACCTCAGCCGGGGCAACGGCGTCATGGTGGCCGTCCTCGACTCGGGTGTGGACGGCCGCATCGAGCAGCTCAGCGGCCGGGTCACGGTCGGCGCGGACGTCACCGTCGGCAACGGGCGCGGGGACACCGACTGTCTGGGCACGGGCACCGCGATGGCGAGCATCATCGCGGCGAACACCGGCATCCAGCAGACGCCCGTCGGTCTCGCCCCGGACGCCACCGTCCTACCGGTCCGGATGGTCGGCAAATCAGGCACCGCCCGGCCCACGGACGCGGCGAACGCCATCGAGGTGGCGGTGAGCGCGGGCGCCTCGGTGGTCGCCCTCGGCTCGCATGTGGATCTGTCCGCCCCAGCGGTCGCCGCCTCGCTGACCACCGCGCTCAACCACGACGTGGTCGTGGTGGCGGGCGCACCGACCAAGCCCGTGACGCTGCCGACGGCCAGCGAGCCCAAGGCCACCGGCGCGCTGCTGCTGGTCGGTGGGGTCGGCGCGGACAACAAGCTGGTCGAGGAGTACCAGCCGGACGCGGTGGAGGTGGTCGCGCCCGGCGCGGACGTGCTCGGCATCGGACCGGGCAAGGCCGGCACGTTGAGCTACAGCGGCACCCGCTTCGCGGTCGCCTTCGTGGCCGGCCAGGCGGCGCTGGTGCGGGCCGCCTACCCGGAGTTGAACGCGACCCAGATCGAGGAGCGCATCCGGAACACCGCCGACGCCGTGGGTGACCAGACCCCGGACGGCAGGTACGGCGCCGGGATGATCAACCCGGCGGTGTCGCTCGCCCGCACCTTGGAGGGCGAGCAGCCCACCGGAGCCGGGTCGAGCGGCGGCAGCGGCGGTGGCGGCGGGATGGCCACCCTCGTCCTGATCGGGGTGGCGTTGCTCGGTGGCGGTGCCTTCCTGGCGTTGGGCCTGCACCGGCGGCGCGCCTACAGCTGATCGGCCGGGTGGCGACGAATCGGGGTACGGACCGCGGTCCGTACCCCGATGTCGTGTTCTCAGCGGTTCGCGGTCAGCGCAGCTTCCAGGTCTGCTCGGCGTTGCCGACGTAGATCCACAGCTCCAGCGGCTTGTCCTTGGCGCCCATCTCGACGTCGACGGACTTGCCGTTGAGGGTGCTGATGATGCCGCCCTTGTCATTGATTCGCCAGGACTGCGCCGGGTTGCCGCTGCAGATCGCCACCTGGATGGCAGTGCCGTCGATGGAGTCGCCCCAGGCGATGTCCATGCACAGCCCGCGGGACCGGATGGTGCCGTCGTCGCGGACCACCCACCACTGCGACGGATCCTCCTGGCAACTGCGCAACACCAGTCGGGTGCCGTCGCCGGTGGTGCCGGAGCTGACGCAGAGCCCGGTCCGCGGATGGAAGATTTGCTTGGCCCCGGAGGGACGCTGGGGCTTGGGTGCCGTCGTCTTCGGCGCGGCGGTCGTCGGCTTCGCCTCGTCGGGCTCGGACGGTGCCGTGTTCCGCGACGTCGGGGGTGCCGACGACGGCTTGGCCGACGAACTCGCCTGCGGCTCACTGGGCTCCGGGTCCGGGGCCTGCGAGGAGGGCGGTGCGGTGCTGGGATCGCCCGACGGCGCGGGCCGGGCCAGCCGGGTGTCCAGCACGTACAGGTCGGTGAGCGCCTTCACCGCGCGCAGGAAGGTCTCGGTCGGCTGGTCGACACTGCCACCGCTCTGGCGTACGGCGGTGGGACCGTTGCGGTAGGCGGCCAGCGCCAGCAGGTATGGGTCACCGTCGAGCTTGGACAATTCGTCGATCAGCGCGCACATCGTGGCGCCCACCGCCGGGATCGCCGTCTCCGGGTCCCAGGCGGAGCCGCGGCTCGGACCGTAGCTGCGCCACACCTCGGGCAGGAACTGGGCGATGCCGCGCTGCCCGGCCGGACCCAACCGGTGGGGGTCGAAGCCGGAGAGCGCCATCACCTGGGCGGCCACCATCGCCGGGGTGATCTGCTCGCACACCGTCCCGGCGGTGACCACCAACGGGACGTACGGGGCGGGCACCCCCTTGGTGTCGCTGGCCGGCGGGGCCGTCGAGGCGGGCACCCCGGGCCCACCGAACTGCTTGAGCTGGCCGTAGTACCCGGCATAACCGCTGACCAGGTCGACGTACTCGACGGCGTCGGCGGGCACGCCGTTGGCCCGGGTGACGGCGGGCAGCCCGGCGTGGAAGGCGGCGACCGCCACCCGCCACTGGTCACCGGTGATGCCGGCCAGGCGGAGCTGACCACTGAAGTCGCACATCTGATGGGCCAGCGCCAGCACGTTGGCGGAGATGTCGGAGCGGCGGGCGTCCGGCCACGGCTTCCAGGTCTTCCAGTCCTCGTCGTCCAGACCGGCGATGCCCCTGCCGCCGGAGGCGGTGTCCCGCGCGCGGTTGTCCAGCCCCGACTCGGCCATCAACTGCCCGGCGATCCGCGCCGGGGTGAGCATCGGGCAGGAGCGGGCCGCGGCGACGATGGCGTTGAACTGTCGGTCGGTGACCTTCGCGCCGATCACGGTGTCATCGCGGGCAGAGGCGACCCCCCAGTTGATGGTGGCGACGACGGCGGAGAGAACCGCCAGCGCGGCCAGCAGCGCCGCGAGCAACTTGCGCGGCATCCGGCCGAGACTGAACGTCTTACGTACGAGGTCGGTGGTCACGGGCCATCCCTTTCGGCGTGGCGACACCTGTCGTGACGGATTTCCATCGTCTGGCGTTCACCGCCGACGGGGATTCTCTCAATCGGTGTCGGTCGGGACTGAACCGGCGGTCCCCTTTATCCGTCAACGAGGCAGCGGCACCTGATCGACCCGTACCGTCCGGAATGGAGTATCACCATGCTGAGCTGGATCGATTCGCCGGTCATCGCGGCCGTCGATGTCGTCGCCGTCGGGCGGTCGACCTCGACGGCGTCACCCCGAGTCCGTACGACTATGCTCGCTGTCAGGGCCGCGAGGGCGCGCATCGTCCCCCTGGCCGGCAGGATGCCATCCGTCCGTCAGGGAGGCGGTTTGTGTCGACGGTGCCCAACGAGTCGATCGGACCGTCTTCATCGGACAGCGCCACCGTCGAGACACCCGCCACCGAGACCCTGCTTGGGCAGATCGTCGAGGAGTACCGTCGACCCCTGCACCGGTTCCTCACCCGCCTGCTGCTCGGGCAGCAGGAACTCGCCGAGGACCTCGTGCAGGAGACGTTTCTGCGGGCCTGGCGCAACGCCGACCGGCTCGCCGCCGACCCGTCGAAGATCGCCCCGTGGCTCTACACGGTGGCCCGGCACGTCGCGATCGACGCGATGCGCGCTCGGCAGGCCCGACCACCCGAGGTCAGTCTGCCGGACCTGAACCGGGTCCCCACCACCGACGACGAGATGGACCGGGTGGTGAACGTGCACGCGGTGCGGCTCGCCCTCGGCAAGATCAGCCCGGAGCACCGGGCGGTGCTGATCGAGATGTACTACCGAGGTGCCTCGGTGGCCGAGGCGGCGATGCGCCTGGGGATACCCGAAGGTACGGTAAAATCCAGAGCCTATTACGCGGTACGCGCACTGCACGCCGCCATCGGCTCGACCGAGTCGTCCTGATCCCGAGGTCGCCCGGGCCCAGACAGACACACCGCGTGGTGCCGACCCGTTGAGGAGAGGGCTGGATGCGCGTAGGCGGGGATCACTCCGTGGCCGATCAGGAGAGGCTTGCCCTCTACCTGATGGGCACCTTGGACGACGCCGAGCGCGAGTCGTTCGAGGCACACCTCGCCGACTGCTGGCACTGCCTCGACGAAGCGGCCGAGATCGGCCCCTCGATCAGTGGCCTAGCCGGCCTGGCCGATGTGGACTGGTCGCTGCCGACCGACGACGCACCGTCCGACTTCTCCGCCGAGGCGGGTCCGGCGCCGTCCGGGTCCGGCCCGACGGCGTCGACGGGCGCGCCCGAGCCCACCGTTTCCGCGCAGGTGCCGTCCCCCGGCGTCGCTGAGCTCCCGCAGACCGATGATCCCGGCAACACCGGCCCGACCGACGCCACTGCCGGCCCGTCCGAGGTGCCGATGCCACGGCAGCGCGGTGGCGCGGCGAGTCCTGCGCCGGTCCGTCCGTCCGGCAGCCGCCCGACCGGTCGGCGTACCTCCGGCACGCGTCCGGCGACGACGGCCGGCTCGTGGTACCGACGGCGTGGGCTCTGGGCCGCGGCGGCGGCGGTGGTCCTGGCGCTGGCCGGCGGGGTGGTGGCGATCAACCAATGGACCACCCGGGCCGACCCGGTGCTGACCGGCACGGGGGAGGCTCCGGGCTACGGGGCCAGCCTCTCGGTGGTGATCACCGCCGGCGACCAGGGCAGCTCCACCATCCGGATCACCGCCACCGGTCTGCGGCAGGGCACCCGGTACCGGCTGTTCGCGGTGACCCGCGACGGTGCCACCCACGTCGTTCGGGACTGGACCGCCACGTCCGGGCCGCAGGAGGTGGCCGGCGAGACGTCCCTGCCGGTCGACGAGTTGTCCTTCATCACCGTCGGGCTCACCGACGGCTCGGCGATCGTGACCGCCCCGATCGCCGGCAGCCCGGCCTCGCCCCGCTGACCACCGGGCCGCACGTACCCACGCCCGGGTTTTCTCACGTCGCGGGTGAACCGATCGGTGCCCCTGGCCGTCCTGCTGGCGTCGACAAACGTCACGCACGTGAGGAGCCATCGTGTCCGATCCCGCTTACGAGTTCAGCGACCTGAGTGATCCACGCGGTCGCCGCGGCTCGGCACCGCAGGGGGCCTTCGCCGATCCATCGCGACCCCGGTTCTCCCGGTCCGCCACCACGCCGCTGGCGCCGATGCAGCGCCAGCCGCTCGAACCGATCCACGAGACCGAGCAGATGTACGAGGGCGAGCAGCTGTACGACTCGCCGCCCTCGCCGACCGGGTCGATGGGGTCGACCGGCTCGTCGAGTTCGATCTCCCTGGCGGAGGTCGGCGCGGAAGTGGTCGCCGTCGCCGACAACGGGTCGATGCTGGCCAGGTTCGGTCAGCAGACGTTCTACTGGATGCAGACGGTGGGCGCGGTCACCAGTCTCGTCGGTGCCGGCATACGGGGCGCCTCGTCGGCTACCGAGAGCGCCGGAGATTACGTGCAGGGCGTCGGCGGACTGATGACCGCCATCGGTACGGCGTACACCAGCTACGAGACCGCCCGCGACGCGATGCGGCAGGGACAGGTCGACCCGGAGACCGGGCTGGCGGCCCAGCAGATCCACCGGCTCAAGACCGCGACCAGCAAGCCTGCGGTGGAGATCGCGGCGGATCTGGTCAGCTTCACCGGCGGCACCGTCACCGCCGTCGCGTCGCTGGTGCAGGGGCGGCCGGACATCGCCTTCGCCGGGACCCTGGTCAACGCCACCGCTGCGGCGATCAAGGGTTTCAACGAGCGCCGCGGTGAACCCGACGTGGGTGGCGCCGAGTTCCTGATCGCGAACCGACAGAAGATCATGGCATTGGAGAACTGGACGAGGCTCCCCGCCAAGGTGCAGAGACCGCTTACCGAGTACTTCTCGAAGGTGGACGAGAAGGCCGACCGCAAGCGTGCCGCCGCGATGCAGTCGCATGCCGGTGCCGGCCGGCCTACGACGGGTCGGTCCAGCTCGGTCAGCCTGCCGTCCGGCAGCGGCTACCGCTACCAGCAGGACCCGCAGGCGGGGCTCACCGAGCTGACCCGCCGCAACAGCCAGGGCGGTCAGGGACGACGCGGCAGCAGAGGCTGACGTACTGTGCGGCCGCGACACCGTACGCCCGGTGTCGTGGTCGCGGGCAGCAGCGGTTCCCGGGTGCCGGTGCACCGGCACCCGGGGCCGGTTCGCGTGCGCCGACCTGTGGCACGGGTACTCAGCGGGACCGCGCCTGATACCGCCGCCCGGATCCGCCGAGCACCGGCGGGGCAACCGGCCGGCTCCTCGCACTGACGCCGCGCACGCTGGTCAGCCGTGCCGCCGTGGTGTTGCCCGGACCGGATTCAGCGGCCAGCGCCAGCCGTCGCCAACGGGCGTGGTCGGCGGCCGTCCAGTTGCGTTCCTGCGATTCGGTCGGGGCGGCCGGATGATCGGCCGGGGTGGCCCGATGGTCGAGATGCTCCTTGGCCGCCAGACCGCGGGCCTGGTTGACGCGACCCCAGGCGCGGTCACGCTCGCTGCTGAGCGCGTCCGCCTGCCGCAGCTGCGGCTGGTCCACCCAGCTGTCGTCGGTGTGGACATGACGGACGCTGGTCAGTGCCGCGGCTTGCGCGACCACCTCGGACGATGGCGCCGGACCCGACCGCGTCGGGCGTCGTGAGCTCAGACCGCGGGCGGCCTCCTGGTGGCGGGACGGCGGTGTGACCATGTGTCTCCCTCCCGGTTGTGGATGCACCGTCCTCTACGGGCGCGACGCCGCCGGGTTCGCCGAATGAGGCGACTTTCCGAATCGGTCCGGGCCCGCCGCGCCGCATCGACCCGCGCCTCGGCGCTGGTGGTGACGCCCCGAGCGGACCGAGGAAAAAACTCCGAACTCGTTCTGAACCGACCGACCGCTCGCACCGTTAAGCGGCCGTCACCGGTGCCTCAGCGGCATCCGGTAGGTGCCGAAGGCGAGCAGGAAGGGAGGCGGGGCAGATGGGCAACGGGTCCATGACGGTACGGCGACCAGCGGTGTCGGCCGGGGGAGCGGGGCGGACGCGACCGCTGACCGTGCCGGCGTACGACGATGGCCCGGCCTGGCGGCGGGACAGCCTCTCCGAGGAGGGCATCGGGTGGATCGGCGCGCACGGTGGTGCGGGCGCGACCACGCTGAGCCGGCTGCTGGGCGGTACCGACATCGGCTGCCGGTGGCCGGACCCGGCCCTCGCCGAACCCGCCCGGGTCATGGTGGTCGGCCGCACCGACCTGGAGGGGCTGCGGGCGGTCTCCCGCGCGCTGCACGCCCTGCGCGACGGCCGGCATCCGGCGGGGATGCGACTGATGGGCGTGGTGTTGATCGCCGATGCGCCCGTACGCCTGCCGGCGCCGTTGCTCGGCCGGATCCGGCTGCTGCGGTCGATCGCGCCGGTGCACCGGCTGCCGTGGATTCCGGCCCTGCGGGTGGGCGAGGAACCGAAGCGGCTGCCGAGGCAACTGGATCGGCTGGCCACGGTGCTGGCCACCGGTGCCGAGGCGCGGAGGCGGTCGTGAGCCGGATCGCCCGCACCGCACTCGTCGTCGTCGGTGCCGTGCTGGGGCTGAGCCTGCTGGCGCCCTCGTCTGCCGCGGCGGCGGACGAGTACACGCTCCAGGTCCACACCAGCGGTGCCGCCTTCCTCTACACCCTCTGCCTGAAGACCGACACCACCATGAAGAAACCGCGCGGCAGTGACCGGGTCTGCACGGGCAAGCGGGGCTCGACCCACGGGACCTTCGACATGAGCGCCCCGTACGCGCCGGGCGACAGCGTGAAGATGGACATCGAGATGCACACCGGGCTGGCCGGTGAGTCGGTGACCAAGGACAACGTCGACATCACCGGCGCCCGCAGCTGCACGCTCTCGGGTGCCGTGCACGCCGGGAAGTTCCAGTGCGACAGCCCGATCAACACGATCAACTTCGAGCCGCCGGAGATCACGGCGTACACGGTGGACACGAACCCGAACAAGTCCGTGGCGAACCTGCTCAACCTGATGGCGTGGCTGGTCAGCGCCGCCGCGGTGGCCGGCCTGCTGATCACCGGCGCGACTCTGGCCGCGCAGCTGCGTCGCGGGGCCATGGAGGAGCGGACCGAGTACACGAGAAGCATCGCCTTCGTCTTCACGGCATGTCTGATCGCGACCACCGCCGGGCCGTTCGTCAGGTGGCTCGCCCTCACTGATTGACCCCTCGGCGAAGCACCGCCGAGCCCGCTCGACAACACATCCGAACTCAAGGAGCCGCAGTGTCCCTCTCCGACGTCTACTACAGCAGCCTGGCACGGGTCACCACCCTGCTCGCGGCACCCGACCCGGCCGGCGGCGGCGGTACGGTCCCGCAGCCCTCGATCAACGGAACGCTGCCGGACGGTCTGTCCCAGAAGGTCCAGCAGGTGCTGAGCCTGATCGCCTGGGGCGGCACGGCGGCCGGTGTGGTGGGGATCCTGATCACCGGCGCGGTGATGGCCATCTCGCACAAGCGCGGCGAGAGCTCGGAGCACATGAGCCGGCTCGGCATGGTGCTGGGCGGCTGCATCCTGGTCGCCACCGCCGGCCCGATCGTCAGCTGGGTGTTCGGCACCGGATCGTCCGGCACCTAGACCGACCGACCACACAGCGAGCACGCGGCCATCGCCAACCGGGAGAGGTGCCATGAGACTCAGATACACGTCCGACGACGACGCGGATCAGGAGAAGCCGTTCTGGCAGCACCGCCGCTGGCAGATGTCGGCCGGGTTCCTCGCCCTCGCGCTCTGCACCGGCACGGTCGCCGCGATCGGCGGCGGCCGGGACGCCAGCCCCAGCGTCGCGGCCACCCCGGGACCGGTGATCGGCAGTCTCGGCCCGGACGGCAGCAGGCCGCAGGGCTGCCGTACCGACGACTCCGCACAGCGCATCCCGACCACGGCACCCGACGACATCTCGTGGCGGCCGCTCAACGGGGCGCGGGTGCCGCGTTCGGCCTCGGCTGGTCCCCGCAAGACCACCGGCCCGCTGCTGTGGTGTTTCGCGCACACCCCGATGGGGGCGGTGATGGCGGTGCACACCATCTCCCGTCAGATGAGCGGGCCCGACTGGCGTACGGTCAGCCACCAGCAACTCGTCCCGGGCCTGGGGCGGGACTACTTCGACGCGATGCGGGCGTCGATGGACGAGACCGGGCCGGTGCAGACCGTCAACACGCTCGCCGGGTTCCTGGTGCTGCGGTACTCGCCGAGTACGGCCACCGTCCGGGTGCTGATCCGGCAGGCCAACGTCCTGTACGCCTCCGTCGACTACACGGTGGACTGGAACGGTGTCGACTGGCAGCTGCGGCCCCTGAACTCGGGCGGCCTGCACACCCGCGCCGCCCCCGTCGTCTCGCTCGTCGGGTTCGTGCTCTGGGACGAGGTGTGACGTGGAGTGCGCCACCGGTGACGCCGTCTACATCGGCACGATCGGGCAGGTCGTCGGCTTCTTCGAGCGGGGCATCGACGGCATCCTCAGCGACATCGCCGCCGCCATCATGGGCGCCGCCGTCGAACTCTTCGCCAACCTGGGCGACATTCCCACGCTCGGCGATCAGCAGCTCAACGAGAGCATCCACATGCAGACCGACTGGCTGGTCGTCACGATCGCGGTCGCCTCACTGCTCGCGGCGGCCTTCCGGGTGGCGCTGGAACGCAAGGGGCAGCCGCTGACCGTGGCGCTGTTGGGCCTGGTCCGGATGGTGCTCACCGTGGGTGCCGCGTGGACGGTGGCCAACTGGCTGGCCAGCGAGGCGGACGCCTACTCGCACCACCTCTACGAGGAGGGCATCAAGGCCCAGCTCAAGCTGATCGCCAACTGCGGCACCGACGGGCTCACCGCCTTCCTGCTGATCATCGTCGGCCTGTTGCTGCTGATCGCCGGCTGCGTCCACGTCATCCTGATGTACATCCGGCTCGGCGTGATGGTGCTGCTCACGGGCACGTTGCCGCTGGCCGCGGCGGCCTCGATGTCCGAGTGGGGCGGCGGCTGGTGGCGCAAGCACATCGCCTGGATGGTGGCCTGGCTGGCCTTCAAACCGGTGGTCGGGCTGATCATGTATTCGGGTGCGGCGATGATCGGCGCCACCGGAGACAACGCCAAGCACTACAAACTCGCCGGTGCCGCCGTGCTGTTGATGGCCGCCGTCGCACTGCCCGCGCTGATGCGGCTGGTCGTGCCGGCGATGGCGACGCTCGGCTCGCGAGACAGCAGCGGTACGGGGATGGCCGCCGCCGGAGCCGCGGCGGGTGCCGTCGCGACCGGCGCCAAGAAGATCGCCGGAGCCGGCGGCCAGGCCGCCTCCGCCATCTCGGGCAAACCCAGGCCGCCGAGCGGCAACAGCGCCCCGACGGGCAGCGGCTCGCGCGGCTCGTCCGCAGGCGGCGCTTCCGGTGGCGCTTCCGGTGGCGGCGCTTCCGGTGGTGGCTCCTCCGGCGGTGGTGCCTCCGGTGCCGGAGGTGGCGGTGGCGGTGCCTCGGGTGGTTCCGGTGACGGCGACTCGGGTGGCTCCGGGAGCCGGTTGGCCGCCGCCGGGACGGCGGCGCGACGCGTCGCCGGTGGCGCCATCGGCGTCGCCGCCTGGACGGTGGGCCAGGGCGCCAGCGCCGTGCAGAAGACCGCTAGTGGGGCGCGCAGCACCCACAAACACGCCAGCGACATCGCCAGCGGTGCCCTCGGGGACCGGGACTGACCGAAGCCGCAACGAGGAGAAGGACCATCGTGAGTACGACCGCGGAATCCATGAAGACACCGACGTACGGCAACTGGCGTCGCCCCCGCAAGGCCGGGCTGGGCTCGCTGGGCCTGGTCGGCACCGTCGGCCTGTTCGGCGGGCTGGTGATGGTCCTGATCTCCTCCATGGTCTCCCTGAACACCGCACTGGTGGTCGGGCTCCCGTTCGCGCTGATGCTGGCGCCGCTGGCGATCCGTACCGCCGACGGCCGCAACGTCTACAACATGGCCGCCGTCCGGATCGGTTGGCTGCGCCGCAAGTCGCTGGGGCGGCACCTGTACGCCTCCGGACCGCTGTCGGCGCGCCCGGGTGGCCGCTTCCGCCCGCCGGGACTGCTGAGCCGGGTGACCATGCTGGAGGGGCGCGACCCGTACGACCGCCCGTTCGGGGTGCTCTACCACCGCCACCGCAACCAGTACACGGTCGTACTCGCCTGTGAGCCCGACGGTGGGTCGCTCGTCGACCCCGACCAGGTCGACACCTGGGTGGCGTTGTGGGGCGAGTGGCTGTCCCGGCTGGCGCACGAGCCCGGGCTGCGCGGCGCGGCGGTGGTCGTGGAGACCGCCCCGGATCCCGGTACCCGGCTGGCCACCGAGGTGCTGGGTCGCATCTCACCGGACGCGCCGCCCGCCGCGCGGGCCGTCATGGAGGAGGTGGTGGCCAGCTACCCGGCCGCGTCGTCGGAGATGAACACCTTCCTCACCCTCACCTACTCGGCGCCCGGTGGCGCCCGACGGGACCACGACACGATGGTGGCCGATCTGGCGCTGCGCCTACCGGGTGTGCTGGGCGGGCTGGTCGCGGCCGGCGGCGGCTCGGCGGAACCGCTGTCCGCCGAGCGGATCGCCGAGGTCGTCCGGGTCGCGTACGACCCGGCCGTCGCCGCCGAGGTGCTCGACGTACGCGCCCAGTACGGCCACACCGGCCTGGAGTGGGCCGACGCCGGGCCGGCGGCGACCGTCGAGACGGTCAGCCACTACCAGCACGATTCCGGGGTCTCCCGCAGTTGGCTGCTGACCCTGGCCCCGCGCGGCACGGTGCGCTCCGGCGTGCTGCGCAGCCTGCTGGACCCCGCGCTGGGCATCCGCCGCAAACGGGTCGCCCTGGTCTACCGGCCGATCGACCCGGCGACCTCGGCGAAGATCGTCGAGTCGGACCGCCGGTCCGCCCAGTTCATGGCCAACTCGACCCGTGGCCTGGTCCGGGCCCGGGCGATCTCCGAGATCGAGGCCGCCGAGCAGACCGCGGCGGAGGAGGCCTCCGGGGCGGGCCTGGTCGAGTTCTCGATGCTGGTGACGCTCACCGTCGACTCGGTCGCCGAGATCCGCGACGCGGAGGTGACCATGCGCAACCTGCTCGGTGCCACCCGGATCGCGATGCGTCCGGCCGACCGGATGCAGGCCGCCGCGTTCTCCTGCGCCCTGCCGGTCGGCATCCTGCCCTGGGAGCAGACGATGGTCCCGCACGAGTTGAAGGAGGCGCTGTGAGCTCCGGCGCCCTGTTCCGCCTCGGTGCGGGCTGGCCACGCGGCGCGTCCGGGGCCCGTACCGCGATGTCCGATCTGGTGGTGCCGGCGGCCGAGGACCAGGACCGGGAACCCGACGAGGGTGGCAGGGTGTCGGCGCGGTCGCTGCGCCGGCAGCGGCGGCGGCAGGCGCAGCAGGACGCCGCCGAGCAGCGCTACCTGCGACGCCTTGCCCGGGCCAACCGGGAGGACAGCGTCCCGCACCGCGGCTCGTACGCCCTCGGTGGTGGTCGGGTGGCGGCGGTGGACCCGCCCACCATGTGGCGGGCCACCACCGTGCAGGCCTGCGGGCTCTGGCCGTTCGCCTCCGGTTCCGGTGCCCCGATGACCGGGATCCCGCTCGGGCAGCACATCCACACCGGGGCCACGGTCTGCGGTGACCCGCTCAACTGGTTCACCCGGGCCCGGTACATCTCCAATCCGTCGCTGTTCATGCTCGGCATGCCCGGCCTCGGCAAGTCGACACTGATCAACCGGATGCTGATCGGGCTGAGCGCCCAGGGCGTGGTGCCGCTGGTGCTCGGTGACCTCAAACCCGACTACGCCGACACCGTCCGCGCCCTCGGTGGGCAGGTCATTTCCATCGCCCGAGGGGTCGGTGGACTGAACATCCTGGACCCGGGCGCGATGGGCGCGGCCGCGGCGAAGATCGGGGGACAGGCGGGTAACGCCCTGGCGGCCGAAACCCACGGTCGGGTCCTCAACATGGTCGCGGCACTGCTCACCATCGTCCGGGGCGGCCCGATCAGCGACCACGAGCAGTCGGTGCTCTCCGCCTGCCTGCGGCACCTGCGCGAACGTACCCCCGAGGGGCGGACGTTCCGGCTGCCGCAACTGCTCGCGGTGCTGGAGGAGGGGCCGCCCCGGGTCCGGCAGGTCACCCTCGACCGGGGCCAGGAGTCCCGCTACCGCGACGCCGTCGATCCCCTGCACCGCTCGTTGCTCGGCATCCTCGACGGCCCGCTCGGCGACACCTTCGCCGCGGAGACCTCCACCCGCATCGACCCGGACGCCACCGCCGTCTGCATCGACATCTCCCGCATCGGCGAGGCCGACGGGCAGTTGACCGCCGCCGCGATGCTCGCCGCCTGGTCCGACGGGCTGGGCACGGTGGCCGCCTCACACGCCCTGGCCGACGCGGGGCTGGCCCCCCGCCGCTGGTTCTTCACCGTGCTCGACGAGCTGTGGCGTCCGTTGCGGGCCGCCTCCGGCATCGTCGACCGCATCGACGCGCTGACCCGGCTCAACCGGTCGCTCGGCCTCGCCGACGCGAAGATCACCCACACCCTCAAGGACGCCGAGGCGCTCGGCAGCGAGGCCGACAAGGCCAAGGCCCGGGGCTTCGTCGAACGGGCCGGCATGGTGGCCTGCGCCGGCCTGCCCCGGGCCGAGATGGAGGAACTGGGCCGGGTGGTGGGGCTGTCCCGACGCGAGATCGACCTGGTGTCGTCCTGGTCCTCGCCGCCGGGCTGGGCGCAGGACGGCGGCAACGAGGAGCCGCCCGGCCGGGGCCGGTTCCTGATCAAGGTCGGTGGTCGTCCGGGCATCCCGATCCGGGTCGCGATCACCGACACCGAACGCCACCTGCACGACACGAACACCCGCTGGATCGCCAACGGCGAGGCCGACCGACTCCTGGCCGAACGGGCCGCCGCGGTCCGCGCGGTGACCGGTGGCGACCTGATCGCCGACGCACCGGACGGCTGGCGGCACGACGGACCGGGGCGACGATGAGCCGGCAGGACGGAATCGGCGGCGACTGGCTGCCGTGGCTGATTCCCGGCTTCGCGCTGGTCAACCTGGTGGTCTTCGGGCCGCTGTGGCTCGGCGGCACCCTCGCCGCCCTGCTCACCGGGCACGGCTGGCAGCCGCCGCCGTTCACCCTTCAGGTGTACGTCCGCCTGGTCAGCGGCGCCACCGGGGAGGTCTGGCCCGGCGTACCGTCGTATCTGGTCTACGGCGGGGCCGTCGCGCTGGTCCTGGCCGGCGCGGCCCCGCTGGCGCTGCTCGTGCGGGGATTCGTCCGTCGCCGCCGTGAACCCCGCAGCCTGGCCCGCCCCCGCGAGCTCAGCGCCATGACGGGCAAGGGGCTGGAGGCTCGCGCCCGCGACCTGCGTCCCGGCCTCAAGGACGTCGCCCGGCTGCACCCCGACGACACCGGCAACCTGCTCGGTGACCTCATGCCCGCCGGCCCGGAGCTGCGGTCCTCCTACGAGGACGTCGAACTCGACCTGATGGCGCCCCGGGCCGGCAAGTCCACCGGCATCGCCATCCCGCGGGTGCTGCGGGCACCCGGGCCGGTGCTGCTGACGTCGAACAAGTCCGACGTGTTCACCGTCACCCGGCAGGAGCGGACCAGGGTCGGTCGGGTGTGGACCTTCGACCCGCAGGGCATCGCGTACACCGAGCGCGACATGTGGTGGGACATGCTCAGCGGCTGCGACACCATCGAGGGCGCGCGCCGGCTGGCCGGACACTTCGTCAGCTCCGTCAACGACGACTCGTCGAAGAAGGACTTCTGGATCGCCGCGGCGCAGAACACGCTGACCGCGCTCTTCCTCGCCGCGTCCCGCAGCGGCGCGACGGTCAACGACCTGCTGGCCTGGCTCGCCGACCCGGCCGACCGTACCCCGGTCGACCTGCTGCGCGACGTCGGCATGACCGCCATGGCCGACCAGTTGCAGGGCACCGTACGCGGCGCCGTCGAGACCCGCGACGGCATCTACGAGACCGCCCGGCAGTGCGTGGCCTGCCTGCTCGACCCGGAGATCCTGGCCTGGGTCAGCCCCGATCCGTACCGTCCGCAGTTCATCCCGGAGCAGCACGTCCTCGGCCGGGACACCCTCTACCTGCTCTCCAAGGACGGCGGCGGCTCGGCGGCCGGGGTGATCGCCGGGCTGGCCGACTCCGTCATCCGGGCCGGGGTGGTCGCCGCCGAACGGATGGGCGGACGACTGGACCCGCCGATGACCGCCATCCTCGACGAGGCGGCGAACGTGTGCCGCATCTCCGACCTGCCCGACCTCTACAGCCACCTCGGCTCGCGCGGGATCAGCGTGGTGACCCTGCTGCAGAGCTACCGGCAGGGGGTACGGGTCTGGGGCGAGGCGGGCATGGACGCGCTGTGGAGCGCCGCCACCGTCAAGCTGCTCGGCGCCGGGCTCGACGACGCCGACTTCGTGGACAAGGTGGCCCGCCTGGTCGGCCAGCACGACGTGCGTACCCCCAGCTACTCCCGGTCCAAGGACGGCTCGTCGCGGTCGGTGTCCTACCGGCAGGAGCAGGTGCTGCCGGCGGACAAGATCCGCGCCCTGCCCAAGGGCACCGCCCTGCTGCTGGCCACCGGCGTACGCCCGGCGTTGATCCGGCTGCGTCCCTGGTTCCGGGAGCCCAACGCGGGACCGATCGCCGCGGCGGCCAAGGCCGAGGTGCAGGCCATCACCGACCGTGCCGCGGCGAGCTGGAGTCGCCGCGAGTCCCGCCAGGTCGGCTGAGCGCCATGGCGTTGCGCAAGGCCCAGGCGGCCCGGCAGGCCGGCAGCTCGATCTTCAAACTCGACGCCTCGCAGCTGCTCTGGCTGGTCGTCTCGGTGGTCGGCCTGTTCCCGCTGATCGTCCTGGCGCTGCTGGCCCTGATCGTCCTGCTTGTCATCTTCGCCATGGCCGGCGGCTCGCAGCTGACCTCGGCCTCGTCGGATCCGGCGGACACCGGCGGTCAGACGTCCCGCCTCAACGCGCTGATCGAACTGTCCGGCGGTGACGGCCGCGGCACCTTCGACCCGACGAAGGTGCCGGATGAGGACCTGGTCGCACCGATTCGGGCCGCCGCCAAGGAGTGCGACCTGCTCACCCCGGTGATCCTCGCGGCGCAGATCGACTACGCCTCCGGCTTCGACGCGGACAAGGAGGGCCCGCAGGGCCGCAAGGGACTGTCCCAGCTGCCCCCCGAGGTGTTCGACGAGTTCGGCGAGGACGACGACGACAGCGGTGAGGCCTCCGTGCTCGACGCCGAGGACTCGATCCACGCGCACGCCCGGTACTTCTGCCACCTGGCCGAACGGACCGAGCAGTTGCGTACGGACAAGAAGGTGGTCGGCGACCACCTCAGCCTGACCCTGATGGCCTGGGACATCGGTCTGGAAACCGTCGAGGCCCAGGGCGGTATGCCGGTGCTGGCCCTGGGCGCGTACCCGTTCCAGGTGCGCGGGCTCTTCGCGAAGTACACCACCACCGGCGACGAGGAACCCGACTCGGACACCGCCACCGACTCTCCGGAGCCGGACCAGGAACCGGAGCCCGACGACGACGCCACCACACCGCCCGGACCGGACGGCACCGACACCGACGCGACGGCGGTGCTCAGCGAGGCGCAGTTCACCGCGATGTTCCCCAACCGGAACTCCTTCTACACCTACGCCGGGCTGACCGACGCGATGGCGAAGTTCCCCGCCTTCGCCGGCACCGGCGACGAGCAGACCCGCAAGCGGGAGCTGGCCGCCTTCCTGGCCAACATCAACCACGAGTCCGGTGGCCTGGTGCACGTGGAGGAGATCAACCAGGCCGCCTGGGGCAACTACTGCGACACTGGCCAGCCCTACGGCTGCCCGGCCGGGCAGACCGCGTACCACGGGCGCGGGCCGATCCAGCTGAGCTGGAACACCAACTACAAGGCCGCCGGTGACGCGCTCGGCCTGGACCTGCTCAACCAGCCGGACCTGGTACGCGACGACCCGTCGGTCGCCTGGCAGACCGCGCTGTGGTTCTGGATGACCCAGACCGGCGCGGGCCGGATGACCGCGCACTCCGCGATCACCGGCGGCGGCGGGTTCGGCGAGACCATCCGCACCATCAACGGCGCCCTGGAGTGCGGTGGCGGCAATTCCGCCCAGGTGCAGGCCCGCGTGGAGGCGTACCAGCGGTTCGCCGCCGACCTCGGCGTCGACCCCGGTGACGAGAGCACCCTGCGGTGCTAGGACGACAGGGAGGACAGTCATGACCCAGGTGGGTCCGGGCGTCGAGGAGACCGACGAGGAAGGCAAGCCCTTCTTCATCCTCTACCTCGACGCCGCGGAGTACGAGGAGGAGCTGCGCCGGCTGTCGTACTGGGTGGAGAACCTGCTGCTGCCGGTCTACGGCGGGGAGGTCAGCTCCTCGTCGCCCTGGTGTCCCCGCTGGTGGGAACACCCGGAGGCGATCGCCTACCTGCACGGGCTCTGGCTCGCCTGGCAGGAACGCACCGGTCCGCAGGCGAGCGGCTCCGACCCGGCCACCTGGCATCAGAGCCACCTCTGGCCGACAATGGACGCCCTGCGCAGCCCCAACGGCCCGTTCGCCGGCTGCAAACCCGGGTCACACCGTCCGAAGGAGCGGCCGCAGGTCGACAGCGACGCCCCGCACTCCTGGTGAACCGGTCACCGGGCCGCGGACGTCGTACGGGCACCGCCCGGCCGCGTACCCCCGGACCGGTTTCCACCGTGACCAGGAACACGTTACGTGTCGGTCTGCTGACCGTTAATCCACGCGAGTTTCGTCGCTGGTGCGGGTTAATCTGCGCTGCGGGTTAGCGCCCAACGGTCATGCCCGCCATCGCCGGCTGGTGCCGCCAGCGACGCCCAACGGGCACTTTCGATTCAGGAGACCTCGTGACACAGCAATCGGTCGCGGCGTCGCAGCCTGTCCCGACCTCGGACAAGCTCGACGCTGCGGTTCTCAAGGTGGCGGGCGTCGTCGTGCTCGGCGCGATCATGTCGATCCTCGACGTGACGGTGGTCAGCGTCGCTCTGCCGACCTTCCAGAGCGAGTTCGACGCCTCGTACGCCCGCGTCGCCTGGACGATGACCGGCTACACCCTCGCGCTGGCCACGGTGATCCCGCTCAGCGGGTGGGCCGCCGACCGGTTCGGCACGAAACGCCTCTACATGATGGCTCTGGCGCTGTTCACCATCGGCTCCGGGCTCTGCGCCACCGCCGACACCATCGGCGAGTTGATCGCGTACCGGGTGGTGCAGGGCCTCGGCGGCGGAATGCTCATGCCGCTCGGCATGACGATCATGACCCGGGCGGCCGGGCCGCACCGGATCGGCCGGTTGATGGCCGTGCTCGGCATCCCGATGCTGCTCGGCCCGATCGGCGGCCCGATCCTCGGCGGCTGGCTGATCGACGTGGCGAGCTGGCACTGGATCTTCCTGATCAACCTGCCGATCGGCCTGGTGGCGCTGGTGTACGCGCAGAAGGCCCTGCCGAAGGACAACCCCGAGCCCTCGGAGTCGTTCGACTTCCTCGGCATGCTGATGCTCTCGCCGGGACTCGCCCTGTTCCTCTACGGCGTCTCGACGCTGCCCGAGACCGGCACCTTCGCCGACACCGGGGTGTGGCTGCCCATGCTGATCGGTGCGGCCCTGGTGGTGGCGTTCGTCATCTACTCGTTCCGGCCCCGGCACCCGCTGCTGGACCTGCGGCTGTTCCGCAACCGTCGACTGACCGTGGCGGCGGTGACGATGTTCGTGTTCATCATCGCCTTCATGGGCGCCGGGCTGCTGTTCCCGAGCTACTTCCTCCAGGTCCGGGGTGAGTCGACCCTGGCCGCCGGTCTGCTGATCGCGCCACAGGGCATCGGCGCGATGCTGACCATGCCGATCGCCGGCATGCTCGCCGACAAGGTGCCGGTCGGCCGGACGGTGCCGTTCGCGCTGTTGCTGATCATCGCCGGGTTCGCCACCTTCACCCAGATCGACGCGGACACCTCGTACGTGCTGATCTGCGGCTCGCTGTTCGTGATGGGCCTGGGCATGGGCGGCACCATGATGCCGATCATGACGTCGGCGCTGCGGACGTTGACCGGGCACGAGGTGGCCCGCGGCTCCACCCTGGTGAACATCCTCCAGCAGATCGGCGGATCCATCGGCGCCGCGGTGATGTCGGTGATCCTCACCAACGAGTTGAACAACTCCCGTCCGATCCCGGGCGTGACCGACCCGAACGGCAACCCGGTCACCGAGACCGGCCTGGCCATCGCGTCGCAGCAGCAACCGGAGCTGCTCCAGCAGTTCCCGGTCGAGCCGTCGCTGATCGAGCGCGGGCTGGACTTCGCCGCGAACGCCTTCGCCACCACCTTCTGGGTGGCGTTCGCGCTCGTCGTGTTGACGCTCATCCCGGCGGCGTTCCTGCCCCGGCGGCGCGAGCGGTCCCACCTGCTCGACGACCAGCCCGGCGACCAGCCGAAGGCACCTGTCGTCATCCACTGATCACCTGCTGCGACGGGGCCGCCGGAACACTCCGGCGGCCCCGTCGGCGTTCGCCATAGGACCGGCGCCGGCCCGCTGTCAACCCCTCCCGGCACCCGCGAAACTCAAGATTCGGTCAAGCAGGCAGGAGGTGGGCCGGCGAGGGCGGTCGCCGCCGATACGTTGCTTCCCACACTTGCACAAGCAGAAGGAGGCGAGAATGCGGCGCACTCGACAACGCATCGCTCTTCTCGTAGTACCCGTTCTGGTGGGAAGCGTCCTGCTGGCGGGCCAGCCGGCGGTCGCGGAGTCCGCGCCGGCGCCGGCGCCGGCGGCCGACGCCGAGCGCTCCCACCTGGAGCACGCGGACCACACCGACGTGGTGCGCGTCCACCTGACCGGCTCCGACATGCTGGACGAGGTGGCGGCCGCCGGCTTCGACCTGGAACACGGCCTGACGCGGGTGCCGGACGGCATCGAGGCCGAGGTGGTGGTGACGCCCGAGCAGCTCGCCGAACTTGAGGCGATGGGCGTCCGGGTCCTGGCCGAGGGTGAGGGTTTCACCTGGAGCGATGAGGCTGACGGCGGCTTCGCCGCCGCCGGCGCGCGGGTCGCCGCGCGGTCCGCTGTGGCGGCCGCGTCGACCGACAGCACCGCGGCGACGAGCACGTCGACCTCCAGCCACCAGGCGGCCGTACGCATCGCCCGCGCCGACTGGTTCACCACCAAGGGCCAGGGCTTCCTCTACGTCGAGGCCCGCACCACCGAGGGCGCGCAGACGAACCCGATCGTCGGCATGCAGCTGGAGAACGACTCCGGCAAGGGCACCGAGTTCGCCTTCGCCCGGACGATGAGCCGTTTCATCGACTCCGGTCAGTACATGTTCCACCGGAACCTGTTCAAGCTGGACACCCGTCCGAGCCAGATCCGGGTCACCAGCTCCACCGGTGGCGTCGCGGTCGGCCCGGTGTCCGACTGGTTGGAAGACGGCGAGCCGCCGCTGACCGACAAGCCGGGCTACAAGTGGAACCTGGTCGACGGCTACAAGCACCCGCAGCAGCTGCACGACCGGATGGAGGAGATCGCTCGGGAGAACCCGAAGATCGCCGAGATCGTCTACCTGCCGTACAAGACGAACGGCTACCAGCGCAAGGCGCAGGCCACCATCGGTGGCACCGGCCAGTCCGCGGTCGTCGTCAGCTCCGCGGCCTGGGGCCACGAGGGCGGCAACGACATCACCGTCGAGTTCGTCGACCGGCCCGGCGCCAACCTGCCGCTGGCCGTCGAGGTCACCGGCAAGGCCGTGCGGGTCCTGCTCGCCAAGGACTCCTCCGGTGCGCTGGCCAGCACCGCCGCGCAGGTCGCGACGGCGCTCAAGACCCAGTCCAACGGGCTGATCGACCGGGCGCACCCGTACCGCACGAACACCGGCACCGGCATCGTGCAGCCGACGGCGCCGGTGGCGCTGAGCGACTTCCTCGACGAGAAGCGTGTCGGTGCGCCCGAGGGTGACGTGCCGCGCGGCCCGAACACGGTCCGCGTGCTGCGGATCGGCAAGCACCGTGACGGCAAGAAGCCCGGCGTGCTGATCCAGGCGCAGGACCACGCCCGCGAGTGGGTGCCGGCGACGACGACCCTGGAGACCGCGGAGCGGCTCGTCGCCAACTACAAGACCGACAAGGAGACCAAGAAGATCGTCGACAACACCGACATCTTCCTGATCCCGAGCAACAACCCCGACGGGGCGAACTACAGCTTCTACAACTTCGCCTCGCAGCGGCGCAACATGACCAACCACTGCCCGGACGCGGACGCCGACCCGGCTCGCCGTAACTCGTGGGGCGTCGACCTGAACCGTAACTACCGGGTGGGTTCCGCCCAGGACGGTTACTCGGGCGGTTCGTTCGTCTGCACCAGCAACACGTACCAGGGTCCGGAGAAGCTGTCGGAGCCGGAGGCGAAGAACATCGTCTGGCTCGCCGAGACGTACTCGAACATCAAGTTCTTCATGTCGGTGCACTCCAACGGTGGCCAGCTGTTCTGGCAGCCGGGCGCCTACAAGGCCGACGGTCGGGTCACCACTCCTCGTCCGCCGCTGGGTGACGAGATGTTCTACTGGCAGGCCGCCTCCCGCATCCTGTCCCAGGTGAAGGCGTACCGGGAGACCGTGGTCACGCCCGAGAACGTGGGTGGCTCCTCCGACGTGCTCTACTCGTCCGCCGGCAACGTCCGCGAGGACCTGTACCACACCTACGGGATCTTCTCCTTCGGCTGGGAGGTCGGTGGCTCGGTCTACAACCCGGCGACCGGCAACTGGCAGGGCGGCTCGTTCCAGCCGCCGTGGGAGGGCAACCCCGAGCTGGTCAGCGGGCACGCCGAGACCATGGAGTACGCCAACGGCATCATGGAGATGTTCCGGATCGCGGCGGAGTGGGGCAAGGACAAGAAGGCTCCCACCTCCACGCTGGTGCCGGGTGCCGGCCGGTTCTCCGGCCCGGTCGACGTGCGGTTCGAGGTCAGCGAGCCGGCGACCATCTACTACACCATCGACGGCAGCCGCCCGACCCTCGACTCGCCCCGTTACAAGGCGACCGAGTTCCGGGAGCCGGGCGAGGTGTTCCACGTGACCGAGACGACGACCTTCCACTGGTTCTCGGTCGACGCGGCGGGCAACATCGAGAAGAACTACGACCCGTCGAAGGCCGACAAGCGCAACAACTTCAACAAGGCCACGATCACCATCGGTGACGCGGACCCGGGCAAGCCCGAGAAGCCCAAGAAGCCCAAGAAGGACAAGAAGGACAAGCCCAAGAAGGACAAGAAGGGCAAGAAGTAGTCCTCTGAAGTACCTCGGTGCCCCGTCGGTGCGAGTTTTCGCATCGGCGGGGCACTGCTCGTCGGCGAGAAAAAATGTCTTCGTCGGCTGTCGAATCCCGCCGGGCCCGTTCGACGTTCTGGTGAAGGCACCACAGATCGCCGATGAAGGAGACCCGCGCCATGCGTACGTTGATCGTCACCGAGTTCATGTCCCTCGACGGCGTGATCGACTCGCCGGGCGGTGGCAGCCACCCGCACGCCGGTTGGACGTTCAAGGACGTGCCGATGGACGAGGCCGTGTGGGAGATCAAGGCCCGCGAGGAGCAGGAGGCGGGCGCGTTGCTGATCGGTCGGGTCAGCTACGACGAGTTCGCGCCGGTATGGCCGACCATGGAGGAGTTCGCCGAGTACAACGCGATGCCGAAGTACGTGGTGTCGACCACGCTCACCGACCCGCAGTGGCACAACACCACCGTGTTGCGGTCGCTCGACGAGGTCGCCGCGCTCAAGCAGGGCGACGGCGGCACGATCCTGGTGCACGGCAGCGCCACCCTCGCCCAGGGGCTCGCCGCCGCCGGCCTGGTCGACCGGTACCACCTGCTCATCTTCCCGCTGCTGCTCGGCGGTGGCCGGCGGCTGTTCGCCCCGGACGGGGCCGACAAGCAGCAGTTGACGCTTGTCGAGCACGCCACGTACGGCAACGGTGTGCAGTTGGCGGTCTACGACGTCAACCACTGATCCGGTCTCCTCGGCGCACCCCCGGACACGGGGGCCGGGGGCGCGCCGACGCGGTCAGTAGCCGTACCGGCTCTTGAGGTGGCGCCACCAGTCCCGGAACATCCAGGCGTCGAACTCGGTGATCGAGCTGGCGCTGCCGGCCCGCATCAGGAACCCTCCGACGCCCGAGGGCGTCCAGTCGTAGAAGTCGTCGAGGCCGAACGTGTGCCCGATCTCGTGCAGCAGGATGTGCATGTTCTCGGCGTTGAGGTTCGACATGAAGTACTCGCGACCCATCCGCTGGCCCCAGTCGCCACCGGCGCCACCGCCGAACCCGTCGGTCAACCACAGTGACTGGTCGTAGTGCCGGGCCGCCCCACCCGGGCAGTTGGGGTACTGGCCGCCTTGGTTGAAGAACCGGCCGCACTCGGGGGCGCACTGCGGCGCGTTCTCCCGGATGTTGTTGACGTAGACGTCCACAGAGTTGTCGTTCCATTGCAACTGGTTGCGGTCGCGTACCGCCCAGCCGACGACCCGGATCGGCACGTCCCGGTACGGCCAGGCGTTGTGGCCGACCATCACGTCCATCCACTTCTTGTACTGGCGGGCGAGGGTGGCGTGGATCTGGTCCCGTTGGGTCGCCGTGACGGGGGCGGAGGAGTCCCAGCGGACGCAGAAGTTGAGGTAGCCGCGGTTGGCCATCACCTGGTCCCAGCCGTAGTTGCGGAAGCCGTACAGGTTGCCGTTGTTGTAGGTCTGCTCCACGTGCTGCCACACCTGGTTCAGCGGCGACACCAGGTGGGCCGGCGGGTTCCAGCCGCTGGTCGGCGGCGGGTTCGTCGGTGGCGGCGTCGTCGGCGCGGGGGTGGTGGGTGCGGGGGTGGTGGGTGCGGGGGTGGTCGGCGTGGGTGTGCCCGGCGCGCTGGTGCAGGTCACCCCGTTGAGGGCGTACGAGGCCGGTGCCGGGTTGCTGTCGCTGAAGTAGCCGTTGAAGCCGAAGGCGGCGCCCGCGCCGGTGGCCAGGACGCCGTTGTAGCTGACGTTTGTGGCGCTGACCTGGGTGCCGGTCTGGGTGACGGTGGCGTTCCACGCCTGGACGACGCGCTGCCCAGCGGGGTACGCCCAGGTCAGCTTCCATCCGTTGACCGGGTCACCGAGGTTGGTGATGGTGACGTCGGCACCGAAGCCGCCGGACCATTGACTGGTCACCCGGTAGTCGACCCGGCAGGCCACGGCAACGGCGGCCTGCGCTGCGGTGACCACGATCGCGCCCCCGCCGATGGTGGCCAGCGTGGCGACCATCGCCACCATGATCCGCGCGCCCGTTCTGAACGATCTCATGAGGCTCCTCCACTCGTCAGTCCCCTCGGTGATCGCCGACACCCGAACACCAAGAGGTGATATAGATTGGCTTCTATACAAACTAAGGTGGCGCGGCGTGACGCAACAGTCGCCTCAACCTCCGTTTCGCGGGCACCGCCGTAATTCCCGGCGCCTCTTGCCGAAAACCCTTTCGTCCGCAAAGCTGCCCACCCTCCACCCCACCGGCCCTCACTCCGCCCTTGTCCGCCCCTCACCCCGCCCTCACCCCACCCCTCGCTCACCCCTGCCCCGCGCCTCGTCCGCGACTCGCGCGCCCCGCCCGCGCCGATCTTGCACTTTTGGTCGGGACTTAACGGACCAAAAGCCGTATACCGGCGACCGAAGGTGCAAGATCGCGGGGGTAGGCGCGGGTGCGAGGGCGGGGCAGGCGAGAGGGCAGGGCGAGGTGGGGCGGGGCGGAGTGGGGTGGTGGGGGAGGGTTGGGTGGGGTGGGTGTGGACGGTCGGGGGCGAAAGGGGGAGAGGGCTGCCTCAGCTTTCTGTGCGAATCTCCTGACGGGCATTGCCGAAATCGCTTTCGGCGTTCATTGTCAGAGGTCAGGTGACGTCGGTGGTGGAGGGGGCCACCGCTTCCTTCGCCGCGCGTCGCGCGGGCACCTCCTGACGAGGAGAGCAGGGTGATCGAGAACAGCGGCCGTGCCCGGCCGGACAGGGAGCGACCAGCCCCGTCCGCCCTCGCACGCGGCAACGAAGCCGAACGGCCGGTCAGAGCTTCGGGCCGTTCGATCATGCGGGACGTCGCGGAACTGGCGGGCGTGTCGGCCCAGACGGTCTCCCGCGTCATCAACGGGCATCCGTACGTCGCCGACCACACCCGACAGCGCGTCCTGGACGCGATGCGCCGGCTCGACTACCGGTTGAATCCGGCCGCCCGCGCCCTGGTCACCCGACGCTCCGGCACGCTCGGGATCGTCGGCTACGAGAGCCCGCTCTACGGGCCCACCTCCATGCTGTACGCCATCGAGGGCGCGGCTCGGGCCGCGGGCTACTTCGTCAGCGTCGCCAGCCTGCGGCACCTGGATCGTCGATCGGTGTTCGACGCGGTCGACTGGCTCCGCCGCCAGTCGGTCGAAGGGATCATCGCCATCGCACCCAAGCCTGCCATGGCCGACGCCCTGGCCGAGGCGTCGTCCGGGCTGCCGGCGGTGACCGTGGGTGGCGGCTGCACCGAGGCCGTGTCGAGTGCGCAGATCGACAACGTCGAAGGTGCCAGGCTCGCCACCCGACACCTGCTCGACCTGGGCCACACCACCGTTCACCACCTCGCCGGACCGCAGGACTGGCCGGAGGCGCGGGAACGGGTCGCCGGCTGGCATGCCGCGCTGCGGGCCGCCGGGGCGCCGACGCCCGCCGTGGTGCCCGGTGACTGGAGCGCCGGTACCGGCTACGAGCAGGGCGAGCGGCTCGCCCGCGACCGCAGCGTCACGGCCATCTTCTGCGCCAGCGACCAGCTCGCCCTCGGTGTGCTTCGGGCGCTGCACGAGGCCGGTCGGCGGGTACCGGGTGAGGTCAGCGTGGTCGGTTTCGACGGCACCGCCGACGGTGCCCACTTCCTGCCGCCGCTGACCTCGGTCCGGCAGGATTTTGCCGAGCTGGGTCGGCGCAGTCTGCGACTGTTGCTGGCGCAACTCGACCGGCCCGCGTCGGGCTCGCGGCCCCGCCGTGACGTACTGGTGCCGGAGCTGGTCATCCGCCGCAGCGCGACGGCACCCTGCGACGACGACCACGCAACCGCGGACCTGACCCTGTCCGGCCCATCACGCGGCACCTGACGCGCGCGGGTGCCCTCGACTTGCCGGGCGGCGGCCCGGACATGGTCGGGCGTGCCTGTCGCGCGGCACCTGACGCCTGACGCGCGGGTGCCCTCGAACCGTCACACGGCCTCCGAGCGATGGGTGCCGGCGGTGCGGCACCGCGCTACCAGGGTCAGTGGCGGGTGAGGGCCGGTCCGGTGGACTCGCGGACGACCAGGCGGCCCTGCTGCCGGATCACCCCACCGGTGGCGTTGCCGTCCAGTGCCGCGATGAGGTGCTGGACCGCGGTCGCGCCGAGTTGTTCGAGGTTGAGGTCCACGGTGGTCAGTGGTGGACGGCACTCCTCGGCGAAGAGTTCCCAGTTGTCGTAGCCGACGATCGCCACGTCGTCCGGGATCTGGCGGCCGAGGTCGCGCAGCGTGTCCGCGACGCCGGCGGCCACCTGGTCGTTGCCGCAGAAGATCGCGTCCACGTCCGGTCGGGCGGCCAGCAGCAGACGTGCCGCGTGCCGACCCCACCGCTGGGACCATTCTCCGAACAGCGGGTCGCCGGCCGGTACGAGACCGGCCTCGGTGAGGACCGTGCGCAGCCCGGCGGCCCGGTCGCGGGCGGCGCGGTAACTGTCCGGGCCGGTGATGTGCCCGATCCGGCGCCGCCCGTGCGAGACCAGGTGTTCGGCAGCGAGCCGGGCCCCGCCCTCGTCGTCGGCGACGATCGACAGGTCGTTCGGGTCGGTGGACTGGGCGTACGCGTAGACCACCGGCACCGGGATGTGCTGGGTCAGCGACGGGCTCACCTCGTTGCTGTCACCGACCACGATGAATCCGTCGACCTGGCGGGCCAGCAGGGTGCGGATGTAGTGCTGGCGGCGGATGGCGTCGCCGCGCGCGTCGCAGAGCAGCACGGACATCTGCCCGTTGCCGAGGGCGTTCTCGGCCCCGAGCAGGATGGACATGGCGAATCTGCCGCCCAGTTCGTCGGTGAGCAGCCCCACCGTACGGGTGCGACCGGAGATCAGCCCGGAGGCGAGCACGTTCGGTTGGAAGGACAGCTCGGCGGCGGCGCGCAGGACCCGTTCCCGGGTGGCCGAGGCGACCTCGGGGCGACCGTTGATGGCCTTGGACGCGGTGGCCATCGAGACACCAGCGTGGCGCGCCACATCACTCAGCGTCACTGACTGCGATCGTCGTCGGCCCACTCGAAAGCCTTTCGCAACAATTTCAGAAACCCGGCAGCCGTTGGCTAGCCTCATGATTCCGGCCAGCGTAGTGCGAAGACTGACACAAGCGGAAGTCCGGGGTGGGCCGAAAATCGGCCTCGGTTTTACCCGTACGACATCTTGCCGAAACCGTTTTCGTGAAGCACCCTATCGGCGGAACGTGATGGGTGCCACCTCGCCATGGCGGTGACTTCGGCGGTGGTGCGCGCAGAACCGCGTCGCGGGTCGGCTCGACCTGTCCGACGCCCGACCGTGATGTCACCGCCTCGCCCCATCCACCTGACGCGGCAACTCGACACTGCACACCTCGGCTGGCGGAGACCGCTCGGCGGTTTCGCGCCCGGTTGATGAACCCTAGGAGAGGACCATGAGCACATCCCTGGGCAGGCGGACTGCCCTACGATCGCTGGCGGGAGTCCTGGCCGCGACGCTCACCCTTGGCGTCGCGGCGTGTGGCAGCGACGAGCCGAGCGGCCCGAGCGCGGCCGACGCCGGTCCCACCGGCGTCGACGACGGCAGTGAACTGACACTGTGGACCCGTGCGCCGCTGGAGAAGCAGGCGAAGCTGCTTGTCGACGCGTACAACGCCAGCCACCAGAACCAGGTCAAGCTCACCGTCGTACCCAATGACGACTACGTCGCCAAGGTCGGTGCGGCAGCCGGCTCCGATGGTCTGCCGGACCTCTTCGCCGCCGACATCGTCTACGTGCCGAACTGGGTCGAGCAGGGCCTCTTCCAGGACCTCAGCTCGAACATCAACGGCCTGGACTTCAAGGACTCCATCAACAAGGGACACCTGTCGGCCGGCACCCGCGAGGGCAAGGAACACGTCCTGCCCTTCGTGCTGGACCTGTCGATGCTGTTCTGGAACAAGCAGCTGTTCACCGAGGCCGGACTCGACCCGGAGAAGGCCCCGGCGTCGCTTGAGGAGTACGCCGCCGCGGCCAAGGCGATCCAGGCGATGGGCAAGGACGGCGTCTACGGTACGGCGGCCGGGCTGAACTGCGGCGGCTGCCTGCTGTTCACCTGGTTCCCGTCGATCTGGGCCGGCGGCGGTCAGGTGCTCAGTGAGGACGGTACGGAGTCCAAACTCGCCGACGAGACCGCGCAGCAGGTCTACCGCATCTGGCATGACCTGTGGCGCTCGGGCGCGGTGCTGCCCGCCTCGGCCGGCGAGACCGGTCCCACCTGGACCGCGCCCTTCACCGAGGGCAAGGTCGGCCTGATGCTGTACCCGGCGACGCTGCTCTCCTCGACCCCGTTCGACGCCGGGGTCGCCGGCATCCCCGGCCCCAACGGCGGCGCCTCCACCTTCGTCGGCGGCGACGGCATCGGCATCTCGAAGGACTCGAAGAAGGCCGCCCAGGCCTGGAACTTCCTCAGCTGGATGATGTCCGAGCAGGCCCAGGTCGAGGTGCTGGCCAAGAACAAGGACGTGGTCTCCCGCGCCGACCTGGCCAACAACAAGTACGCCGCCGAGGACCCGCGCCTGGTCACCATCAACGAGGTCGCCGGCAAGGGCGGCACCCCGGTCGCGCTGAACTTCCAGCAGGCGTTCAACGCGCCGAACAGCCCGTGGCTGACCCTGGTGCGCAACCAGGTCCTCAACGGCAGCGGTGACCTGAAGAAGGACAACGACGAGATCACCGCCGTCCTCAAGCAGTAGGTGAGCCCCGCAGGCGTGCGCCGTCCGACGACCGGTGTCAGGTCGGCACACGCCTGCGGGCGACCCGAACGCCTCGACGATCCCGCCACCGAACGAACGAGAGGTTTCCATGAGCGTCACCGCACCGTCTCGCCCGCCGGGTGCGGCGACCCGGCGTCGCACCCGGCCGCGCGGCCGCCAGGCCCTGCTCGGCTGGCTCTACGCGACCCCGACGGCGGTCTTCGTGGCGCTGTTGTTCGCCGTGCCGCTGCTGCTGGTCATCCGGATGTCGCTGTCGAAATGGTCGCTGCTGCGCGGAGACCAGGGGATCAACGCCCCCGACAACTTCGTCAAGGCGGTCGACCACCGCTTCTTCACCGAGTCGGTGGTGTTCACCCTCAAGTACACCGCGCTCGCGACCGTCCTGCTGCTGGCGCTCGGCCTGGGACTGGCCCTGCTCGTGCAGGAGTCGAGCCGCTGGAACAACCTGCTCCGCGCGTCGTTCCTGATCCCCAGCGCCCTCGGGCTGGCCTCGGCGTCGCTGCTGTTCTATGTGCTCTACTCGCCGTACGCGAGCCCGCTGGCGCCGGTGATGGACCGGTTCGGTCTCACCTTCCTCGGCTCGCCGACCGCGGCGCTGATCTCCACCACGTTCCTGATCGTCTGGCGCTACGCCGGGTTCTACATGGTGCTCATGCTCGTCGGCCTGCAGGGCATCCCGGCCGACGTGTACGAGGCCGCCCGCACCGACGGCGCCAGCCGCTGGCAGACCTTCCGGAAGGTCACCCTGCCGCTGCTGCGCCCCACGCTGGCGTTGACGACAGTGCTCTGCGTGACCGGCTCCCTGCTCGCCTTCGAGCAGTTCTACATCCTGACCAAGGGCGGCCCGGACAACAGCACGATCACCGTGGTCCAACTGATCTACATGGTGGCGTTCCAAGGCCAGAACGACCTGGGGGTGGCGGCGGCCATCTCCGTCATCGTGCTGCTGGCCCTGATCCTGATCAACGCGTTGCAGATGCGCGCCTTCCGGTCCGAGGAGAGCTGACGCCGATGACCGTCGCATCCACCACCGAATCGGCCGTCACCGACGGACCCGCGCCGCCGACACCGTCGCGGCACGAGGGTCGGAAGAAGGCCGAGGGCATGACCATCGCCGGCATCGCCCTGCGTACGCCGTACTGGGTGTTCACCGGGGCGGTCGCGCTGATCTTCCTGGCGCCGCTGGTCTGGACGGCCGTCGCCTCGGTGTCCCCGCAGCCCGGCACGAACCAGGTGGACGGCTGGGGGTTCGGCAACTACCGCACGCTCGCCGCCTACCAGGCCGGCATCTGGCGCTACCTCGCCAACTCGGCGTTCGTCTCGCTGCTCACGGTCACCCTGACGCTGCTGATCTCCTTCCTCGGCGGTTACGCCTTCGCGCGGTTCCGCTTCCCCGGGAAGAACCTGCTCTTCCTGATCACGCTCGCCATCCTGATGGTCCCGTACGCAACCCTGCTGATCCCGCTCTACGTGCTGCTCAACCAGGTGGGGCTGCAGAACTCCCTGGTCGGCGTGGCGCTCGTGCTCACGATGTTCCAGCTGCCGTTCTCCACCTTCCTGATGCGCATCTCCTTCGAAGCGGTGCCACGCGAACTCGACGAGGCCGCGATGGTCGACGGTTGCTCGTCGTTCGGCGCGCTGTGGCGGGTGCTGCTGCCCGCCGTCAAGCCGGGCCTGATCACCGTCGGGCTGTTCGGGTTCCTCGCCGCGTGGAACGACTTCATGGCCCCACTCATCCTGATCAACGACTCCGAGCGGATGACCCTCCCGCTCGCGGTGTCGAATCTGCGTGGCCAGGTCCAGGGTGTCGTCGACTACGGGGCGACCGAGGCGGGCGTCGTCGTGCTCGCCCTTCCGTGCATCGTCCTGTTCCTCCTGCTCCAACGACACTACGTGCGCGGCTTCATGTCCGGCGCGCTGAAAGGATGACCATGAGCGGCAACGCGCATTCGGCCGCACCCGTTCTGCCGGCCCAGGGCCGCCTGCGGCCCCTCGATCTGCGGGACGTGGAGATCACCGGCGGATTCTGGGGTGAGCGTCAGTCGATCAACGGTGCGGCCACACTCCGGCACATCGAGCACTGGCTCGAGCGCGAGGGCTGGATCCGCAACTTCGACCTGACCGCGAACGGGGGCGACCCCGGTGAGCGCCGGGGACGCGAGTTCTCCGACTCCGAGGTCTACAAGTTCCTGGAGGCCATGGCCTGGGAGATCGGCCGGACCGACGACGCGGAACTGGAGTCGCGGTTCCGTGCGATCGTGCGGCGGGTCGGCGCGGCCCAGCAGCCCGACGGCTACCTGAACACCAGGTTCGGTCGGCCGGGGCAGGCACCGCGCTGGTCCGACCTGGAATGGGGGCACGAGCTCTACTGCGTCGGACATCTGCTGCAGGCCGCGGTCGCCCGGATCCGGACCCGCCCGGACACCGACGACGGGCTGCTCGACATCGCCTGCCGGGCCGCCGACAACGTGTGCCAGACCTTCGGACCGGACGGCATCGACAGCGTCTGCGGGCACGCGGAGATCGAGACCGCGCTCGTGGAGTTCGCGCGCGCCACCGGCCAGGAGCGTTATCTGACCCAGGCCGCCCTCTTCGTCGACCGGCGCGGTCACGGCCGGCTCGCCGACGTGGAGTTCGGCCGGGAGTACTTCCAGGACGACCAGCCGGTCCGGCAGGCGACGGTGCTGCGTGGCCACGCGGTACGGGCGAACTATCTGGCCGCCGGTGCGGTCGACGTCGCCGTCGAGTTGAAGGACGCCGGCCTGCTGGACGCGGTGCGCGGCCAGTGGCGCAACACGGTGTCGCGGCGCACCTACGTCACCGGTGGGCAGGGCTCCCGGCACCAGGACGAGGCGTTCGGCGGGGACTGGATGCTGCCCCCCGACCGCGCCTACTCGGAGACCTGCGCGGGCATCGGCTCGGTGATGCTGGCCTGGCGACTGCTGCTCGCCGACGGCGACCCCCGGTACGCCGACCTGATCGAGCGGACGCTGTTCAACGTGGTGTCGACCTCCCCGGCGGCCGACGGGCAGAGCTTCTTCTACACCAACACCCTGCACCGTCGGGAACTCGGCATCACGCCCGACACCGACCGGCCCAGCCTGCGGGCGGCGGCGTCACTGCGGGCGCCCTGGTTCGAGGTGTCCTGCTGCCCGACCAACGTGGCCCGCACCCTGGCCAGCCTGTCGGCGTACGTCGCGACCTGCGACGACGACGGGCTGCAACTGCACCAGTACCTGACCGGCACGGTCGAGCAGCACCTCGCCGACGGGCGCAGCCGACGGGTACGCATCACGACGCAATACCCGTACGACGGGGAGATCCGGGTACGGGTCGACAGCGACGACGAGCACCCCTGGTCGCTGTCGTTGCGGGTGCCCGGGTGGGCCGACCAGGGGGCGAGCGTGACCCTCGACGGGGTGACCCGGCCGGTGGCTGCGGGCGTGTTCACCGAGCATCGGGCGTGGCGGCGCGGCGACGAGCTGGTGCTGCGGCTGCCGATGGCGCCCCGGTTCGTGCATCCGGACAGCCGCATCGACGCGGTGCGCGGCTGTGTCGCGGTGGAACGCGGCCCACTCGTGTACGCCCTGGAGTCGGTGGACGTGCCGGGCGTGGCCAGCGTCGACGACCTCCGCGTCGACGCCGGTCGACCGCCGCGCCTGCTCGACGGTCAGGTCCTCGTGCGGTGCCGCCAGGTGCGCGGGCAGGAACACGACTGGCCCTACCGGGCCGACGCCGTCGAGTCGGCGCCGGTGCCGGTCGACGAGTTCGACGACGTGCCACTGGTGCCGTACCACGCCTGGGCCAATCGCGGTCCCTCCACCATGCGGGTCTGGCTTCCCACCGACACCGCCCTGCCGGAACCGGCGCCGGGGCAGCCGTGATGTTAGCGCTCACAGCGGTCGATGACCGATGACGACACAGCCGTTCGAATCACCGCCACAGGTGCGACCGGGCGCCTCACCCGCCCCCGCGCCGAGAACAAGGAGGAAGGAAATGATCCGTAGACGCGTGCGAAGGGCGCCCCTCTGGGCAGCCCTTGCCGCGCTCGTGGTGACAGGGTCGGTCGCCGTACCGTCCCCTGCCCACGCGGCGAGCCCGATCCTGCCCGGCAACGAGGGCGACGTCGGGGTTTACACCAACGGACAGAGCCACGTCATGGACATCGGTGACCCGGTGTACAGCAACGTCGGCGACGTCGCCAACCAGCTGCGCCCCGGGGTGCCGTTCACCGCGGGCAGCATGCACCAGTCGATCTTCGACAAGGACCTCGCCGACGGCGGCACCGACTACTACCTCGACCGCATTCTCGGCGTGCAGGGCGCCCTCGGGTCAGCGGTGCTGATGACCCGAGGCCGTTCGCTGTACATGCGGGGCGCGAGCAACAACAACTTCACCGTCATGGGCTTCGCCGGCAGCGCGTTCGTCGGCGGCCCGAACAACCTCGGCAACCTCTACACCGTCACGGTGCCCGGGCAGACCGTCAGCGAGGTCAACGCCCACCGGTTCAACGCCCCCAGCCACGCCAGGAGCCGCTACACCATCGGGTCCACCGGGGTCACCGCGAACCTGACCAAGTTCATCACCTACGACAACGTGGCGGTCACCGCCATCGAGTTCAGCAACTCCGGCGACGAGGCGGCCACCTTCACCGTCCGCGCCGCGTCACCGCTGGCCACCCAGGCGGCCGGCGAGGACGCGCTGACCGGCACCCGCACCATCACCAGCGGCTCCAACAACGGCCTGGTCGACACGGCGTGGGACACCATCCGCATGGACCTGACCGGTGCCGGCTTCACCCGCAGCGGCAGCAAC
This sequence comes from Micromonospora fiedleri, assembly GCF_016774385.1. Taxonomy (NCBI): domain Bacteria; kingdom Bacillati; phylum Actinomycetota; class Actinomycetes; order Micromonosporales; family Micromonosporaceae; genus Micromonospora; species Micromonospora fiedleri. Next base: position 7,321 of record NZ_JAETXL010000011.1, on the reverse strand, counting down.
CTGGACCGGGAGATCACCGTCCCGGCCGGTGGCTCGACGTCGCTGTCGGTCGTCGGCGCGGTCTCCTCGGTCACCCTGCCGGAGACGGTGCAGAGCTACCAGGAGTACGCCGAACTGTCCCCGGCGCAGGCCGTGCGCACCGGCATCACCGAGTTCAACCGCCGCTGGGCGCAGGACGTCCCGTACATCGACGTGCCCGACCCGGCGTTGGAGAAGGCCATCGTCTACCGCTGGTGGGGTGAGCGGTACAACTCGCTCGACGCCAACGCCTCCGGTCACGTCTACCAGTACCCGACGACGATCGAGGGGGTGAACCTCTACCAGAACGCCGTCGCGCTGACCCAGCCGATGCACCTGCAGGACACCAAGTGGCTGCGTACGCCGTACCTGCCGTACGGGCAGATCCTCAACATCGGTGAGCTGTCCGGCTCGTCGGCCTTCCTGGACAGCCCGGGGCACACCAGCTGGAACAACCACTACTCGCAGTACCTCGGCACCGCCGGGCTCGAGGCGTACAACGTGCACGGTGGTGGCAAGGACATCGCCCGCAAGTTCGCCGGGTACTTCGAGGGCGACGGCGTCGGCCAGCTCGAACACTACGACGGCAACAACGACAAGCTGATCGCGTACGACACCAACTACATGCCGGGCAACGACGCCGACGCCATCACCTTCGGCTTCCCGAAGTCCAACGCCGGCGCTCCCGGCGCGCGGACCATCGAGCGGCCCGAGTCGGCGTACGTCTGGGGTGCCTTCGACGCGGCCCGGCAGCTCTACCAGCTCGCCGACGCCGACCAGGCCAAGGTCGACGAGATGGCGACGAACGCCGACCAGATCCGCGACGCGATCCTCAACCGGCTCTGGAGCCCGGACATGCGGATGTTCCTGGCCGGCACGTCGCACGGCGCCACCAGCGCGGCCAGCGCCAACGGGCGGGCCAACCCACTGCCCGCGTCGGCCCGCAACCTGATCCCGGCCAAGGAGTCGAACCTCTACGACGTCTACGCCGAGAACCTGATCCCCAAGGACCAGTGGCAGACCTACGTCGACGGTTTCCGCTTCCTGACCTACGGCGACAACTTCCCGATCTTCCCGTTCTACACCGCGAACCAGTACGACCGCGCCGCCTACGGCATCGGCGGCTCGAACAACTTCTCCAACATCAACTTCACCGTGCAGTACCGCGGTGTCCGCTCCGCCCTGCGGCACTACGACCCGGAGCAGAAGTACATCACCCCGGCGTACGCCAAGCGGCTGCTGGACTGGATGGCCTGGAGCATCTACCCGAACGCGGACATGCGGATCGCGAACCAGGCGGAGTACTACTCCAACTGGAACCCGAACACCCGCACCTACAACCGCAACAACCAGAACCACATCATGCTCGGCAACATGAACTACATCTTCATCGAGGACATGGCGGGCATCCAGCCACGTTCCGATGACAAGATCGAGCTCTGGCCGATCGAGTTCGGGTACGACCACTTCATGGTCAACAACCTGCGCTACCACGGGCAGGACGTGACGATCGTCTGGGACCCGGACGGCAGCGAGTACGGCCTCGGCGCGGGTTACAGCCTCTTCCTCAACGGGGAGAAGAAGGTCAGCACCGACAAGCTCGGCAAGCTCACCTACGACCCGAACACCAACCAGGTCCAGGCCGCCGACGGCCTCACCGTCACCTTCACCGCTACCGAAGGGACCGACTTCCCGGCCGCGGTGGACACCCCGATCGCCGACGAGCGGGTCGTCGGCTACCTCAAGACCGCCGGCATCGACCTCACCGAGGACGCGCCGAACCTGGCGCAGGGCGCGCAGCTCAGCTCGTCGTACACCCAGCAGGGGGTGCGGCCGACGCCGTGGCGGCAGTTCCACACGCCCGGCTGGAGCAGCACCTCGATGAACTACACCCCCGGCGCGATCTCGGTGACCGAGCGCCCGGTGTCGCTGGCGGCCGTCACCGACGGGGTCACCGCCAACGAGCCCTACTGGGGCAACTACGGCACCACCGAGCGCAACGGCTACGTCGAGTTGGACCTGGGTGCGGCGAAGTCCTTCGACAACGTGAAGGTCTTCTTCGTCAGCGACCGGCAGGCCGCCGGCTACCGGGAACCCGCCCGCTGGTGGATCCAGGTGCCCGACGGTGACAGCGGCTGGCGTGAGGTGCCGAACCAGTTCAAGAACCCGACCGTACCGTCGGCGAAGTTCAACGAGGCGCTGTTCGACACCGTCACCTCGGACAAGGTCCGCATCGCCTTCACCAACAACCCGACCTTCTTCACCGCCATCTCCGAGATCCAGGTCTTCGACTCCGGTCGGGACGTGCCCGAGGTCACCAACCAGGCGCCGGTCGTCACCGCCGCCCGGGACAACTCGACCGACGGCAACCTGTCCACCCGGCTGGTCGCCACCGCCACCGACGACGGCATCCCGTACGACAGCGACCTGACCTTCGGCTGGGAGACCGTCTCCGCCCCGGAGGGTGCCGGCGTCATCTTCGCCGACGCGCAGGCGCTGTCCACCCGGGTCACCGGCACGATCGCCGGCGACTACGTGTTCCGGTTCGTCGCCGACGACGGCGAGAAGCGCTCGACGGCCACCGTCGCGGTGACCCTCACCGAGCGGGAGGTCAGCGCGGAGTTCGGTGCCTCGGCGACGATCAGCACCAGCGGCACCGCCTCGTGGGAGAACCACTCCCGGGTCAACGACCCCGCCAACCCGGCCAACTCGAACCCGGGCACCGGCCAGGGCTGGGGCAACTGGGGTCAGCCGGCCAACGGCACCAGCCTGGAACGCCAGGCCTGGATCCAGTACCGCTGGGACGCCCCGGTGCGCCTGTCCTCGACGGACATCTACTGGTACGACGACAACGGCGGCACCCGCCGCCCGACCGCCGGCACGTACGCCATCGAGTGGTCGACGAACGGCAGCACCTGGACGCCGGTCACCCTCACCGGTGACTCGACGTACGCCGGTGGGCTGGCCACCAACCGCTACAACCACTTCGATTTCGCCCCGATCACCGCCAGCCACCTGCGTATCCGCATCTGGGGTCTGCAGGGCAGCGGGGCCGGCACCGGCGTCCTGCGCTGGCGGGCCAACGGCGAGACGGTCGACTCGGTGCGCTCGCCGGTGCTCATCCGCACCGGTGTGGGGCAGGTGCCGACCCTGCCGGCCACGCTCGACGCGGTCTACGCCAGCGGCGCCCGCGGCACGGTGGCGTTCAACTGGCAGGAGATCACGCCCGAGCAGGTGGCGGAGCCGAACGTGGACCCGTTCGTGGTCTACGGCACCAACGACGCGTACGGCCTGATCGCCGAGGCCCGCATCTACGTGCGACCGGAGATGTCCACCGGCGGTATCTCGATCCAGGGTGCCGAGACCTTCGAGCAGGCCGTCGAGGTGGGCGAGCTGCCCTGGTTGCCGGAGAAGGTGTCGGTCTCCTACAACGACGGTTCCCGGGACAACCAGGCCATCGGGGTCGAGTGGAACTTCGACGAGAACATCGTCAACGTCCCCGGCCGGTACACCATCATCGGTGACCTGATCCTGCCGCCGTACGTCAGCCAGGCCGGGGCCACCCGGACCACGCTGACCCTCACCGTGGGCAACCCGCCCGAGACGCCGACGTGGGACGTCGAGGTGCAGGCCAGCACCCGCTGCACCGGTCGCAACGTCTACGTCACGGTCAACGCCCGCAACGCCGAGGACGTGCCGCTCACCATCGAGCTGGTCACGCCGTACGGGTCGCGGACGGTCGCCGACGTGGCGTCCGGCAAGTCCGCCTTCCAGGCGTTCAACACCCGCGCCACGTCGGTGCAGGCGGCGACGGCGACGGTGAAGGCCACCGGAATCGTCGACGGCGAGCCGGTCACCGTGCAGTTCGAGGCACCGTTCGGCGCGCTCACCTGCGGCTGACCTCCCCCTGGTGGCGGCGCCGGCGCATCGGCGCCGCCACCACCCACTCGTCCCAGTGAGGAGAGATGGACACCGTGAACACCACCGTGGGACGCTCCGTCGCCCCACCCTCGCGCCACCGTCCACGTCGGGCGGTCGCCGTGGCGGCGGTCGTCGGGCTCGTCGCCGCCGGCCTGACCGGCATCGCCGGCCCGGCGCAGGCCGCCGAACCCGAGTCGTACACCTTCACCAACACCGTCAACCCGATCCTCGGTGACGGCAGCTACTACTCCGCCGACCCGGCGCCCCTGGTGGTGCCGGCCGGCGCCCCCGGCAACGACCACGACCAGCTCTACATCTACACCGGCCACGACCAGGCCGGACCGGCCACCAATGACTTCATCATGAACGAGTGGGGGGCGTTGCGGACCACCGACGTGGAGGCGGGCCAGTGGACCCACTTCCCGTCGTTGATGCGCCCGGAGACCACGTTCGCCTGGGCGACCCCCGGCCGCGCGTACGCCGGTCAGGTGGTCCGGGGCGTGGACGGCCGCTACTACTGGTACGTCCCGATCCACGAGCGGGACAGCCCGGTGTCGGACAAGTTCGCCATCGGCGTGGCCGTCTCGTCGAGCCCGACCGGCCCGTGGACCGACCACGCGGGCGGACCGATCGTCTCGCAGCGGGTGCCGACCCCCAACACCATCCACAACATCGACCCGACGATCCTGGTCGACGGCGAAGGCCCCGACCAGCGGGTCTACCTGTGGTGGGGTTCGTTCAGCCAGCTGCGGATGCTCGAACTCGGCCAGGACATGAAGACGCCGATCGGTGCGGTGCGTACCGTCACCGGGTTGACCGGCTTCTTCGAGGGCGCCTGGGCGTTCAAGCGCAACGGCACCTACTACCTGGCGTACGCCGGCAACAACGCCGGCCCGACCTCGCAGTGCACCCCGGCGAACTACCACGCCTGCCTGGCGTACGCGACGGCGTCGTCCCCGCAGGGGCCGTGGACCTACCGGGGGACCTTCCTGCGGCCGGTCTCCTCGACCACCAGCCACCCGGGCGTGGTGGAGTTCGACGGGCAGTGGTACCTCGCGTACCACACCGCCGACGCGGTGGACGGTGGTCACTTCCGCCGGTCGGTGGCGATCGACCCGCTGGAGTGGGACGACACGCAGACCCCGCCCCGGATCAAGATGGTCACCCCGACCCCGGCCAAGGGCCGTGACCTCACTCCCCGGCCGAACATCGCCCAGGATGCGCGGGTCACCGTCTCCAACGAGCCGGTACCCACCCAGTACTGGGTGAAGGCGCTCAACGACGAGATCGTCCGACGTAACCCGTTGCCGCCGGACATGTGGGGCACCTGGACCGGCAACAACCCGCCGCAGCAGTGGGTGCAGTACACCTGGGACCAGCCGATGCGGATCACCGGTTCGCAGATCGAGTTCTGGAACGACCAGCCGCAGGGCACCGGGGTCGGGGTGGCCGCACCCGCCCGCTGGCGCATCCAGTACTGGAACCTCGACATCGGGCAGTGGGCCGACGTGCCGAACCCCAGCGGCTACCCGACCGGCTCCCAGGGCTTCCAGAACACCACCTTCGACCCGGTGACCACCACGCAGGTCCGGGCGGTCTTCGACGCCTCGACCAACGGCAGCACCTACTCGGCGGTGGCGGTCGAGGAGTGGAAGGTCCTCGCCGCGCAGCCGGAGACGGTCAACGCGCCGGCGATGACGGTGGAGGTGGGGGAGACCGACCTGCCCGACACCCTGCCGGTCTCCTTCGGCGCCGAGACGCTGCGCGTGCCGGTCTACTGGGACGAGGTCACGCCGGACGACGTGGCGACGCCCCGGACCTTCACCATCTCCGGCACCGTGCTCGGCTACGCCGCCGGGCGGGTCTCCGCGCAGCTCACCGTGATCTCCCCGGACGACACCGAAGGCGACGAGACCGCGCCGACGGTGACGCTCACGCCCAGTGGCAGCGCCGGCAGTGCCGGCTGGTTCCGCTCGTCGGTGCGGGTGCGGGTCGCCGGTGTCGACGACCGGGGCGGCCGGTTGCGCATCTCCTCGCGGGTCGACGACGGCGAGCCGGCCGTCGTGAACGGCGTGCGGCACGTCGACGTCACCGTCACCGGCGACGGCGAGCACACCGTCACGGCGACCGCGACCGACCGCGCCGGCAACGTCTCGACACCGGCCAGTCTCGCCGTACGCATCGACGCCGTCGCGCCGGTCAGCACGGCCACCGTGCACAGCACCACCCGGGCGGTCACGGTGACCGCGACCGACGCGACCTCCGGGGTGGCCCGGATCGAGTACGCCATCGGCACCGGCGGATGGCAGACCTACACCGGCCCGGTCGCCGCACCGGACGCCAACCGGCACACCCTGTCGTTCCGCGCGCTCGACGTGGCCGGGAACCTGGAGACCGCCAAGACGGTGGCCATCCCGGCGGACCTGTCCGGCCCGCTGACCGGCAACATCGCGCCGATCGCCACCCCGGCCGCCTCCTACACGGCGAGCTGGAACAGCCTCACCGCGCTCAACGACGACGCCGACCCGACGAACCCGGGCCAGGCCCAGATCTGGGGCACCTGGTCCGGCACCCGGCCGGCCACCCAGTGGGTGCAGTACACCTGGTCGCGTCCGGTACGGATCACCGGCACCGAGCTGAAGTTCTGGCGCGACTCCAACCAGGGCTCCGGCGACGGGGTCGCCCAACCCGACGGCTGGGTGCTCCAGTACTGGGACGAGACCGGCTCGTCCTGGCGCGACGTGACCGGGGCCGCCGACTACGGCACCAGCACCACCGCCTTCAACACCGTCTCCTTCGACCCGGTCACCACCTCGCGGGTGCGGGCCACGATCCGGGCCAACGGCAACGGCACCACCTACTCGGCGGTGGCGATCACCGAGTGGCGGGTCTTCGCCGACGACCCGGGTGTCGTACCGGAGCTGCCGGTGACGGTGACCGCGCAGCCGCGATGCGTGGCCGGGCGGGCGTACCTGGCGGTGCAGGTCCGCAACGACCACGACGCGCCGGTCGACGTCACCGTGCAGACCGCGTACGGCGAACGTGTCTTCGCCGCCGTGGCGCCCGGTGGCAACGCCTACCAGCAGTTCACCACCCGTACCGCCTCCATGCCGGCCGGTACGGCGACCGTCCGCGTCAGCGGCTCGGTCGACGGCAAGGACGTGACGACTGTCGTCACCGCGCAACACTCCGGCGTCGACTGCGCCGCCGATCCGCGACAAGCCCAGTAATCACAGACGAAGAACGGAGCAATACGAATGAACACATGGAGTCGTAAGCGGCTGCTGGCCGCCGGTGCGTCCGGTGCGCTGCTGGCCGGTGTGGTGGCGGTGGGTTCGCCTGCTTTCGCTGAGCCGGGTGACGATGCCGGGGTGGAGGTGAC
>NZ_JAETXL010000112.1:0-444 GCF_016774385.1 Micromonospora fiedleri | reverse complement strand
CTCCCCGGAGCCCGGCGACGCCCCTCCCCCCGCCGGTTCGGCCCACGGGCGGTGAACTGGCCCGCCGATTGCGTCGGACCCGGGTGATTGGATGTGCGAAACGCGAATGGGGGCACGGTGGGACGCAACGCGATCATCTTCCACGGGACCGGCGGTAGCCCGGACAACTGCTGGTATCCCTGGCTGGCCGGGCGGCTCGCCGCCCGGGGCTACGCCGTCGAGGTGCCGCACCACCCGGGCATCAACGTCGAGCCGATCACCATGTTCCTGCCGAAGGTGCTGGGCAGCCAGACCTTCGACGAGGACACCGTCCTGGTCGGTCACTCAGGCGGACCGGCCCTGCTGCTCGCGCTCCTGCAACACCTGGAGGTGACCCACGCCCAGGCGATCCTGGTCGGCGGCTGCTCTACCCCACCCAACCACGGGGACGGACCAGTACCGCAA
>NZ_JAETXL010000111.1:0-444 GCF_016774385.1 Micromonospora fiedleri | reverse complement strand
CCACTGTCGGCCGGTTTCATCAAGCCACGGTGCAGCGCAACCCGCAGTCGTACCCGTTCCTCGGCGCTCAGACCGTCGTTGGTCCGACGCAGGGCGTCGGCCAGACCGAAGATCAGGTCCGGGATCACCCGCGACTCGTCGATGCCCACCGGCAGGACAGCGAACTGCCCGTCGCCCTGGGCCTGCACCACGACCGTGGCCTCGTCCAGGCCGGCGCCGGCGCGGGCCGCCGCCAGGGACCGCACCAGCCACGACTGAGTGCGTTCGGCAAGGTGAGTCGGTCGGCGGCTGTAACCTGTCACATCGGCGGCGATGCACAGTTGCACGGCCGCACCGCTCGGTACGGCGTTCTGCGGCGGGCCCTCACGGAATGAGGTCGATCACGACAGGGTGGCGGACCGGTGGAACGGACGCTGCGGCAACGGCGCAGGGGTTAACACTGGC
>NZ_JAETXL010000110.1:0-444 GCF_016774385.1 Micromonospora fiedleri | reverse complement strand
GTCGAGTTCTTCCTGTAACTCTTTTGAGAGTCGATTAAACTCATAAGAAAATGCACGGCCTTTCACGCGCTTCCTTGCAAAGCGATCCTTGTCCTCAAATTTCCATAATTCAGTAACTACGGACTTATCTTTAGAACCTTTATCCGTGAGTAGTGAGGCTTCCTTTGTTATCAAGCGCAGGATTTTATTTTTAACTTCATCTTCGGCCATTTCTTCAATAGATAAGATGTCGTTTATTTCCGGGGATATGTTTTGAATAAGCTGATCAAACTCTAAATTCTTGTTCCCCATTTCGTCGCCAACAGCACAAAGCGTTTTGTAGTCCGAAAAGGTTAATTCCGACTGCACAGGGAAAAGGGCGACTAATTCTTCCGGAGCACTCGCTGCCTGGAGAGCACGCTTGACCTTCGCCTGAGACAGCCCTTCTTTGGCTGCAATATCCTT
>NZ_JAETXL010000109.1:0-446 GCF_016774385.1 Micromonospora fiedleri | reverse complement strand
TCGACATGTTGACTCCTTGATCAGTGCCGCCTTGGCACGCTACGGAAACGCCGGGATCGTCGACCCCGACCGGTGTTACTCAGGTGGCCGGGCCGGGCCGGTCGTCGATCGCCTCGACGAAGGCCTGCCGCAGCTCGGCGTAGGTGGGCCCGAGCGCCCGGAAGGTCGCCGCCGCACGGGCGTACTCCTGGGTAATCAGGTCGAGTTGCAGCGAACCCACCAGCAGCGCCTGACGTTCCAGGATCTCGGCCGGGCCGTGGCTGCCCAGTCGACGGTAGAGCATCGCGGCGTCGGCAAGCCGCCGCGGGCCCGCATGCACCTGGAACTCGACGAGGTAATTGTACTGCATAGACTTCAGGTCCCGCACGACCAGCTGCGCCGCCCGCTCGGCCGCATCCGGGATGCCCGGCGCGGAGAGCAGGTCGGCCGCGGTGTGCATGGGCGAC
>NZ_JAETXL010000108.1:0-446 GCF_016774385.1 Micromonospora fiedleri | reverse complement strand
ATTCGTTTTTAGAACAAGTAGAGGGTGGCTGAGGAGGACCCGCCCCGCGCCGTTGAGGAAAGTGCGTTGGGTGCCTCTGCCCCGCGTGTCGCCACCAACCCCTGGACCGCAGGGGGGTGGGGGGGCGCGGCGCCGAGAAAGGGGGGCGGGGGGGGGGGGGGGGGGGGGGGGGGGGGGGGGGGGGGGGGGGGGGAGGACCTCGCCGACGCGAGGAGGGCGACGTGGTCGCAGCGGGGGGTGCCGGGCGCGAGCCCGATGAGGCGGCGCACCGGGCGGCAGCGGCAGAAGCCGGGCCACGGCAGACGTGGACGGCCCTGCCATGGCTGGTGCGCACCGCTGGGGTGCGGAGCGCGTGCCTGGTGGTGCCCGCGGCTGGGCTCTACTTGCTGGCGCGGATCGCGCTGCTGCTCACACCGCTGGCCACCGCGCTGCCCGCCACCTCCGTC
>NZ_JAETXL010000107.1:0-447 GCF_016774385.1 Micromonospora fiedleri | reverse complement strand
ACGTCCACGGTCGTGCCCGCTGTGCGTACGTGGATGGGCGGGACCGGCTGGAGCGCCCCAGGGCGATGCAGGCGGTCACGAGAAGGGCAGCGCCGGCCAAGGCGCCGGGTGCCCGGGAACGAAGTCCGAGCCGTTGCATCGTTGCAGATTGTAGCCGAGCCCGCGCAGGTTGACCAGGTGTTTCGGATTGGCCGGGTCGGCTTCGAGCTTCTGCCGCAGCCGGCCCACGTGCACGTCGACCAGCCGCTCGTCGCCGCTGTCGTATCCCCAGACCCGGCTGAGCAGCTGTTGGCGGGAGAGCACCCGCCCGGCGTGCTGGGCCGACTCGCAGAGCAGCCGGAACTCGGTACGGGTGACCGCCACCGGCGCACCCGCCCGGCGTACCTCCCCGGCCTCGGGGCTGACCTCCAGCTCGCCGAAGACGAGCACGGGCACCGGCTCCTCCAC
>NZ_JAETXL010000106.1:0-447 GCF_016774385.1 Micromonospora fiedleri | reverse complement strand
GCTGGACGCCCGAAGGACCCGCTCATGACACCCGACAGAGCTCGCGAACCAACCCCGCAGGAGCGGATGAAACACTCCTGAGCCGGTGACGGCAGCGGCTATGACGAAGAATAGAGCCGCGGCAAGCAGAACCAGTCCGACGGGCGCGCCGACAACGGCGCTCCCCGTCAGCTTCCGGGCACGGGCAATCGGGAACGCGGCGAGCGCGGCGACCGTGATGAGCGCGGCAACCACGTAGATGATCGGATAGCCGATGAGGGCGGCGACCGGGAAGAGGTGCACCACCACGACGAACGCGATCCACACCGGGATGAGGCCCCGCCCGGCTCGGAGGACGAGCCGAAGGGATCCGACGTGTAACAGAGACAGGGCCCTCACAGCGGCCGCCGTACGCGCGGTGACGGCCGACGTCGAGGGGAAGATCCCCGGCGCCAGGCCGCCGGCGGA
>NZ_JAETXL010000105.1:0-447 GCF_016774385.1 Micromonospora fiedleri | reverse complement strand
CCGGAGGCACCCCCCCGCCGAGCCGGCTAGACCTACATGTTCCATGCGGGGGTTCCGGAATCGGTCATCGGCAGTGAGTAGGGCGTCGAGCAGGTTGCTTCCGCCCAGGCGAGCGGGCGCTGCCAGGGCGTTGAATCGGCGGCGTTTCGTGGTGCCACCTCCTTCGACCGGAGCCGTCTCCAGACTAGTCGGCGGTTCGGCGTGCGCATCACGGTCAGACGTGCCGGTGGGCGGCTGGCCGGGCAGTCGGAACCAGAGCAGTTGTTCGGGGATGTGCAGCAGGGGCGGCCCAGTGGGTTAGGCGGTCCCGGTGGATCGGTGCGGGGCCGTTCTCGATCCGGCTGAGTTGGGCCTGGGTGATGCCGAGCCATCCGGCGACCACGGACTGGGTCCGCGGCAGCCGACCGTGGTAGGGTCTGTCCCTTCTACACATCATACCGGTGGCGG
>NZ_JAETXL010000104.1:0-448 GCF_016774385.1 Micromonospora fiedleri | reverse complement strand
GAGCCGGGTGGGAGGTTAGTAAGGCACAGCTGGGTGTCCCGCCGGGTTAGCGGGCGTAGGCGAGGGGGTGCAGCAGGCCACGGCAGGCGGCCAGCGCGGGCGGGCACGCGCCGACCCGGCCGGCGATCACCGGGCCGGCGCCGAGTGCCTCGATGCCGGCCATGCAGGCGGCGAAGGCACCGACGCCGGGCACCACCAGACCGTCGGCGGCGGCCGCGGCGACCAGGTCGTCGGTGACCGTGACGTCGGCACCGGCGGCGGCCAGGGCCCGCTAGGCGGAACGCATGTTGCCCGAGCCCTAGTCGAGCACCACCACCCGGCGCCGGGGGCTGGCGCGGTCCCTCACGAGCCCTCCGCCGGCCGCAGCCACAGAACCCCGGCCCCGGTGGGCAACACCGCCAGCAGGGCGGTGACCACGACGGACCCGCCAGGGGAGCCGTGCCGGCGC
>NZ_JAETXL010000010.1:0-258425 GCF_016774385.1 Micromonospora fiedleri | reverse complement strand
ACCTGAACGGCAACCACTTCTACGATCTGCCCAAGTACTGGTGAGCCACAGAGTCGATGCAGTAATCAACGAACCACGGCAATCACCTGGACCCTGACATCACCACATGAATCAACGGCCACCGCCCGGCATGGGCGGTGGCCGTTGAGCGCGCCCGGTCCGTACCCGATGTTGGGGGCAAGATGGGTCAACAGCGGCGGCGGTCTGAAGCCTTGTGTGCCCGCCGAGTGCTGGACCGACGCTTCGTGGTCACCCGGCGTGTAGATCAACACGATTCCCAAGCTGAACTGATCCCGGCGCCTTTGCGAAAGCCGCGGGGCAGCCAGCGACTGGTGACGGAGTTTGACCTGCGATCACCTGACGGCCTCAGTCGAACAGCCGGTCGAGTGCTTCCTGTTCGAGGTCGCGCCAGCGTTGGGCGTCCTTCAGCGCCTTGGCGATCTCCTTCTCGTCGAGGTGGTGGGCGCCCTCCTCACGGATGCACGCGATGCTGAACGGCCTGCCGACCGACGGTGAGGTCCGCTCCAGGGCCTCCAGTACCCGTGCCACGCCCACCACGCCGTACTCGACGGTGCGTGTGGTCATCCGGAAGTGGGACAGCAGCGCGCCGGCCTGCTGGGCCATGGGTGCGCCGGAGCCGATGGCGTGGAAGCCCACGTCCTCGTAGCGGCCGATGAGCCCGTTGGGGTTGATCTCCACGATCCACGGTCCGCCCTGGCTGTAGCCGGCCGCGAGCAGGTACGCCGACACCCCGCCGCCGCTGTCCTCGCCGGGCACGTCCGGGATGTAGTTCTGGTAGTGCTTCTTGAAGACCGGCAGGACACGCTCCTGCAACTCGTCGCCGATCTCGGGTGCTTCGAGGATGGCGGTGGCCGACTCCTCAAGGAGGGGGCGCAGGTCGTTGAGGACTCCCCGCGCGCCGCTGCCGCCCCAGGCGGCGCAGGTGCCCAGCGGGTGCAGCTTCTGGGCGGGGAAGCTCAGACCGCGGTCGCTCTCGGTGATCTGGGAGTCCGCGCCGATCACCACCCCGTCGCTGCAGACAACGGCGAGTACGACGGTCATGGGTCCTCCTGGCAGGGGTGAGGGTTGGTCGCGAGGTACCCGGCCGTCCGTCTGCCTACACCCCGAACTGCACCCAGACGCGGACGCGCTCGGTGACCCTGTCGCGCCCGCCGAGGGCGTCGCGGAGCTCGTCGGTGAACCTGACTCGGCCCTGTGCGGAGGGCAGCCGTTCTGCCGACATGGCGGAGAAGACGCCGCCGACCATGTCGTCGATGGTGAGCACTGCGTCGTACTGCACCAACGATTCCGCGTATCGGTAGCCGGCGCGGACGAGGGCGTTCTGGTGGTGCAGGCGGCCGGCCTCGTCGGTCTGGCACGTTGCGGTGACGGGGTGCCCGAGCAGCCGTTGCAGGCATTCGCGCAGTGCCCCGGACCATTCGGTGTCCTGCATCCACAGCGGTGCACCGTTGGTGATCACGGCGATGCCGCCGCCGGGACGCAGCAGCGGTCGGACGGTCCTGAACAGCGGGTCGCGGTCCATGAAGTGGATGGCGACGGCCACGGTCAGCGCACCGATCGTCCGGTCGCCGAGCAGCCGGCCCAGTGTGGGTAGGTCGCTGTCATCGCCGAGCAGCCACATCGCGTTGGGTCGTGCGGCGTTGAGGGCAGCCTGGCGGGCCAGGGCCAGCATGTCCGGCTCCGGGTCGACGCCGATGACGGTCCCGACCCGGGCGGCGAGCGGGAGGCTCAACTGGCCGGTGCCGCAGCCCAGGTCGACAGCTGTGTCGTCGGGACCGAGGTCGAACGCCTCGACGAGGGCGTCGAGCACCTCGGGCGGGTAACCGCGTCGGTGCCGGGCGTAGTACGTCGCCACCTCACCGCTGAAGCTTGCCTTCATGTCGACAGCCTGCGGCGACACAGGTCGGGAAGCGAGCGATTCTGCTGAGGGCATCGTCATTCACTCGTGGCGATCATGGTGTCGGATCCGCCCGGGCCTCCGCTTCGCCCATGAGGTCCGGCTGGGCGCAGGGTGGGCGGTACGGGCGAACGAGCCGCCGTTGTGCCGACGGGCCAGATCGACGTACGCGGTGGGCAGTCGACGCCCAAGCTGCGCCTGGACCGACCGCAGGACCTCGTCGGTGAGCGGGTCTTCCAGCGGGCCGGTTCCGTCGAAGACGGCTGCGGGATCGAGCACCGGTCGACGGTAGCCGGTGGAGACAGCGCGTCTATGCATGAGTCGCGATAGCCGACTTTGATACATGCCGGAGGCGGTTGTTTCACGACACCGAAACATTGACGCCGCTGATTGTGACCCTGTCGTTACCGCTCGCACACTCCTGTGCGTCATGTTCCGGTCGAACGGAGGAACACATGCGTCTCCGATCATTTGTCAGCACAGCGCTGGCTGCGGTCCTGGCCGCCGCCGGCGCACTCATGCCGATGGCACCTGCCGCAGCGGCCACCGCTGACCGTTGGGGGTTCGCCTACGTCAAGGACCCCACCGTGCCGGCCTGGACCGTGCTCGACACCACCCGGCAATGGGGCAGCTGGAAGACAGCATTCCCGACCGCCTGGGCCCAGGGCGCCAAGCTTGCACCTGGCCTGTTCCAGGTCCGCTTTCCGCAGGTAGGTGCCGGTCCGCGGGGCGTGCCGCACGTGACCCCGGTGAACCGGAGCGGGCATTACTGCGAGGTGGTTCGCTGGGGCCAGTCCGGTGCCGACCAGATCGTTGAGGTGCAGTGCCACCGGCCCGGCGGCGTACGCGAGGACACCCCGTTCACCGTGCTCTGGACCACCAGCTCGGGCGTGTTGCCGGCCGGCAACTCCTACGCGTACGTGCAGTGGGCCGGCGGCACGTTGACGCAGTCGTACAACTCCACGGGCATGGCGAACGCGGCCGGGGCGTTCGGCGTCGGGCAGTACGCGGTGCGGCTGCCCGGGGTGGGGCTGCCCGACCTGCTCGCCGGCAACGTGCAGGTCACCGCCGTGCAACCGAACGCCCTTCCCCGCCGATGCAAGGTCAACTCCTGGGGCCCGATCAGCACCTACGTGCAGGTGGAGGTCTTCTGCTACGACCAGGCCGGCGCCTTCACCAACACCGACTTCGTCCTCTCGTACCACCGCCGGCGGTCGGTGATCGGCTCCTTCGGCCCGCCGAACTACATCGGATACCTGGGTACCGCCGTCGGCGGACCGACCAACGACAACTCGATGGTCGGTGTCGGTGCCAACACGGTGGTGCCGGTGGCGCCCACCGGCCGCTTCCTGGCGACCTTCCCGCAGCTCGGCGTCAGGGAGACGCACGCCCAGGTCGTGGCGCAGGGGCCGGGCAGCAACTACTGCCACCTCACCCAACCCTGGTCGTACACCACTGACGCCGAGGTCGACGTGATCTGCTTCGACAACGCCGGCGTGATCACCCCGCACCGTTTCCTGGCCACCTTCACCTCCCGGGTCTGACGCCGGGAAGCGTCGACGGTGGCCCTGGGGCAGGCCACCGTCGACGCTGCGGCGGCCGATTCCGCACAGTGGTTAACCTCGCCGAGGTGTCTGCGCGGTGGCGCGGCCGAGCAGACCATCGTCACGTTCGGGCCGACCCTCTACCGTGCCCCGGTTCTGGTGAAGCAGGGTGACCAGGCCGTGGCCGTCGTCGATGCGGGCGTCGGGTCGCAACTGGGGGTGCGGTGGTTCGTGGTCGGTGCGAGGTGAGCGCATGAGGATCGCGGCACCGGCACCGGCTCGTCGGGCGCAGGCAACGTCGCGGTGCACAGTGTCGCCGATGAACCAGCACTCTCCGATCGGTACGCCGATGGCGTCGGCGGCCGACCAGGCCAGCCGCGGGTTGGGTTTACGGAGTCCGGCTTCGTCGCTGTAGAACTCGGCGGCGAACAGGTCGGACAATCCGGCGGTCGCGAGGAAATCGCGATGTGCGGCCCCGCAGAGCGCGTTGCTGACCACGGCCATCGGCAGACCCGCAGCCGCCGCGGCGTGCAACGCCTCCGGGATCCCGGGTCGGACCTGCCAATCCGGTCGCCAGGCCCAGGCGTACGCCAGCGGGGTCGCCGCGTCCTCGACCGCCGTGCGGGCCGGCGCGGGCCAGGAGTGGGTGACGAAGTCCGCCCACACCCGGGCGTGGGGCAGCTCGATCGGATCGTCGAGGTGGCCGCTGTCGTCGCGCCACCGGGCGTACGCCCTGCCGCCCTCGGTCAGGTCGGTGGTGATCTGCTCGACCGACACGGTGTCGCCGACCAGGTCGGACAGCCGCCGGACCAGGTCCGATGGAGCCGGTGACTGTCGCGGAGCGTCGGCCAGGACGCCACCGAAGTCCAGCAGAAGCGCACGAGGCGATCGCAGCATGCCACCATCCTGGCGTACGCAGGACAATTGACATCGTTGTTACAGGGACGGGTCCCAGGCGATGAGCTGATCCCGGCCCTCGGTGGCGTGGTAATCGACGACGGCGGGCTGGTGTGGCCAGGCGATCGTCGTTGCGCAGAGGGCGAACTGGCAGTCGTCGAATCGGAGCGGCGCGGTGGCGCGGAGGTTGCTGCGACCTTGAGTCGCTCATGGCGGGAGAGTTCTCGGGTGGCAGCAGGTGTTGAGAGCAACATGCGACCGGGGGGAGCGGGTGACCGCCCGGCGGGCGTACGCGCAACCGGTCGCCGACTCCGGAGAACACGTCCGCAGCAGTGTCCAGTTCGGACTGTAACGCGCCGGTATTGACGAGCGCGACCATTCGGCGCGTTACCTGCTGTTCTGTGCTCGGTTGTTGGCAAGGGGAACTGATGTGCCCTTGACGGACTGAGAAAAGAACTCGTGCTACGTGTGTCGATCGTGAAGGCATGCGCGTACGCTGATTCACCATCACGCGGTCCCTAATTCTAGGAGGTGATCACGGTGAAGGGTGACGTTCGTGGAGTGGCCAACGCGGTCTGACGGTCAGTGAACCGGTGTCAGCGACAAGGAATTGCTCTTGTTGCTGACGCACCGAGCAGTCCTAGCCGGCAGCATCATGCTCTGGAGCTGCTGATACTCGCTGCCGGCTAGGCGCTTCGATCTGCTTGCAGGGCTCGTGGAATTCGATCTCCGCGGTCTGCCGAATGGCCGTGAGGCTTATCGGCAAGTGGCATTTGATCCGAAAAGAGGGCTGGTTCCGGCGTTCGTCATTCCCTGCGACGGGAATGTCATTCTCGCCGTGTGCCACCTGAGTTCCCTCTGCCGTAAAAAGGGCTGCGCCTGTGTGGAGAACCGGGCGCGAGCGGCATCCTGGCAGTGGTTGTCCGATCAGTCGCCGGCTGTGCGTTCTTCCAGCTTTCGGGCGATCCGTTCGATGGCACTGAGGTCTTCCGGGTCGAGTCGGTCGATGAAATGACGTCGTACCGACTCGACGTGGGTCGGTGCGGCGTCTTCGAGTGCGGTCAGACCCTGCGCGGTGAGGGTGAGGAGGCATCCGCGACCGTCGTTCGGGTCGGGGGTACGCCGCAGCAGACCGCGAGCTTCCATCCGGGTGGCGTGCCGGGAGAGTCGGCTGCGCGACCAGCCCATCTTGTCGGCCTGCTCACCCAGGCCACTGGTGTGGTCGGGGCGCTCTGAGAGGGTGCTCAGCACCTCGTAGTCGGGTTCGGAGAGCCCGATCGCCGCGAGATCGCGGCTCGTGCCGGTCGAGACGGCGACCATCACCCGCCGGTAGGCCCGCCACGCCCGCTCCTCGTCCGGCTTCAGCCAGCGGGGCCTCGCTGCCGGTTTCGTTGACATGTAATCAATCTAGCACCTACGATTCGTTTCCATGTCAACGAGACCGATTCGTGTTCTTGCCCTGGTGTGCAGCACCCGCCCCGGTGCCCTCGGCCCGGTTGTCGGGCAGTGGCTGATCGAAACGCTCACCCCACGGGCTGCGGAGCTCGGCGTCGAGCTCGTACCGGTCGCCATCGGCGACCTGAACCTGCCGTTCCTGGACGAGGAGGGGCATCCGTCGTCGGGCGACTACCGGCACGAGCACACCCGCCGCTGGAGCGAGACCGTCGACGCGGCGGACGCCTTCATCGCGATCACCCCGGAGTACAACTACGGGATGCCGGCGACCCTGAAGAACGCGCTGGACTACCTCAGTCGCGAGTGGGCCTGGAAGCCGATCGGGTTCGTCAGCTACGGCCACACCTCGGCCGGCACCCGGGCGGTCCAGCACGCCAAGCAGGTGGTCACCACGTTGCGTCTGGTCCCGCTGGGTGCCTCCGTCGCGATCCGCATCGGTGCGGCCATGCAGGACGGCCGGCTGCGGCCCGACGCCGCCCACCATGCGGCGGGTGTCGGCCTGCTGGAGGAACTGGTCCGGGTCGCCCACGCGCTGCGGCCGATGCGGGAACGCGCGCACGTCGGATCCTGCGCCGGTCCGCTGGCTGGCTCCTACGCGAGGCGACTGACGGCCGACGACGTGGGCCAGGTGACGGTGCTCCAGCGGTGCTGCTGGGTGGACGAGGCCCTCGCCAACGACACCATGGACATACCGGCCCTGCACGAGTCGCCGGAGCAGGTGCGCGAGTGGCTGACCAGCTGGCACGCCACCGGCCTCTGGCGGGACGGCCGGCTACTGGGCATGGTGCGATCCCGCCGCGTCGACACCGACTGGCACGTGGGCCGGCTCGCTGTCGCTCCTGACCTGCGCGGCCAGGGGCTGGGCCGGTGGCTGCTGCGGACCGCCGAAGCCGCCGCCGATCCCGACTGCCGCCGCATCGTGCTGTTCACCGGGGCCAGGAGCCAGCGCAACATCGACCTCTACCACAGCGAGGGGTACCGGCCGGTGTCGCTCGCCAGCCCGGACGGCACCACCTGCCTGACCAAGCCGGCAGCCTGATGAATCGCCGCGGCGCGCGCAACCAGTCGGCGATCGATCCTTGACCTCACGTGTGGTTGAGGTTTGAGACTGGCCCCGGCGGCGACGGATCACGGGGAGGCTACGCATGCAGGCAGTGGTGTTCAGGCAGGTCGGCGGGCCAGAGGTGCTGGAATGGGCTGAGGTCGAGACGCCGGAGGCGGGCCCCGGCCAGGTCCGGGTGAGCGTGCGGGCGGCCGGCGTGCAGCCCATCGACTGCGCGGTACGCGCCGGACGTACGCCCGACTGGGCGCGGGCCCCACTGCCCGCGGTGCCGGGCAACGAGTTCACCGGAGTGGTCGATCAGGTTGGTGACGGGGTCGACGGCGTGGCCGTCGGTGACGAGGTGCTGGGCTTCGGCTTCATGAACGCCGCGGCCGAGTTCATCGTGGTACCCGCCGACCAGGTGACCGCCAAGCCGGCCGCCATGCCCTGGGAGGTCGCCGGAGGGTTCAGCGGCGCGGCCCAGACCGCGCACATCGCCCTCGAACAGATCCGGCCCGCGTACGGCGAAACCCTGCTCGTGCACGGCGCGGCCGGTGCCGTCGGCGCGGTGGCGGTGCAACTCGCGCTGCGGGCCGGAGCCCGTGTGGTGGGCACGGCCAGCACCGCCAACCAGGACTATCTGCGTACCCTCGGCGCGATGCCGGTGGTCTACGGCCCTGACCTGGTCGACCGTCTCCGCGGCCGGTTGCCGGGCGGCGCCGATCTGGTGCTCGACGGTGCCGGGGGCGAGGCGCTCACCGCGTCCCTGGCCCTGTGCCCCGACCGTTCCCGGATCCTCACCCTGACCGAGCATGCCCGCGCTGCCGACCTCGGCATCCGGACCACCCCGAACCTGCGTTCCGCTGCCCGCCTCGCCGCTCTTGCTGCCCTCTATGCCACAGGTGACCTGCGCTTCCTTGTCCGTCGGACCTATCCGATGGCGAAGGCCGCCGACGCCCATCGGGAGGTGGAGACCGGCCACGGCCGGGGCAAGGTGGTCCTGGTCCGATGAAGGTCGGCGTGATCCTGCCCTCGCTGACGATCCAACGGCGAGACTCCCTCGACCTTGCTGCCGCCGCCCGCCACGCGGAGGACGCTGGTCTGGACAGCGTGTGGCACGGCGATCATCTCGCCGTCGGGATGCCCACCGTGGACTGCACGATCGCCCTGGCCGTCGCCGCTACCGCCACCGCCCGCATCCGGATCGGCGCGAGTGTCTTCATTCCCGCGATCCGCCCGCTGGTGTGGGCCGCGAAGCAGGTGGCGAGCCTGCAACTGGTCTCCGGCAACCGCCTCCTGCTCGGTGTCGGCTCCGGTGGTGGCGCCGCCCAGTGGGCGGCGGCGGGTGTCGCCTTCCGCGAGCGCGGCCCGCGTACCGACACCGCGCTGCGGCTGCTACCCGGACTGTTGGCGGGCGAGTCGGTGACCACGCCGGACGGAAGCGTGGTCACGCTCTCGCCCGGCGTCGAGGTTCCGCCACTGTGGGTGGGCAATGCCTCGACCGTGGCGATCGACCGGGCGGCCCGGCTGGGTGACGGCTGGTTCCCGTCACTGATCACTCCCACGGCACTGGCCCAGGGTCGGGCCCGGCTCGATGGGGTGGCTGTCGCCGCCGGCCGACCGGTGCCGACGGTGACCATCGGTGCCACCGGTGCGCTGGGCGATGCCCCGGGCACGCCCTCCCGCGCGGAGTTGGCGGCAGGGCTGGCCGGCGCGTACCGGCACACCGCCCGCGACGCCGAGGAACTTCCCATCACCGGCGGGCCGGACGAGGCCGCCGAACGCCTCGCGGAGTACGCCGCCCACGGCGCGAACCATGTGGTCATCGGATTGTCCGGCCCGGACTGGCGGGCACAGGTCGATCTCCTCGCCGAGGTTCGCCGCCGGTTACCAGGACCGGGTGACGAGTGATTCGCAGATTTTGTCCGCCAGCTTAGGATCAAGAGCATGAATTCCGATCTCGACACTTTGCCGAAGATCAGTGCGCCGGCGACACGGGCGCTGCACAACGCCGGCTACGCGACGCTGCGCGATCTCGTCGGGGTGTCGCGTGCCGAGTTGGCCGAGCTGCACGGCATGGGACCGAAGGCACTCGGGATCATCCAGAGCGCACTGGAGGAGCACAACCTGACTCTCGGTAGGTGACGCGCGGGCAGGCGTGCGCGGGTACGTGCGGACGAGCCCGCGGAGCAGGCGGTGGGACCGGGTCCCACCGCCTGCTCCCGGTCACCTGGCGGGGGTGTGTCGTTGGTTACCGCTGATCTGCCCCAGGGGAGCGCGGCCGCCGCCGCGTCCGTCCCGGTCGCGCCGGTCGCGTCGGTCGTGTCGGTTGTTGCCCGACGACGACAGTGAGGCCGCCGCCGCAACTCGGGGATCCTGCATGCTGTACCGACCCGACTGGTACGCGACTATCTGCGTCAGCCGGCGACTCTCGATGAAATTGACGAGATTCGCCTCGTAGGTGTTGTAGGCGTTACGCGCCCTCTGCCCGGCGCGGTTCACCGCGTCCTGGAGCGGCTGTCGTACGTCCGCCGTCTGGGCGTATACGATCCGGGCCTGTTCGGCGGTGTATCCCTGTTCGGTGATGTGCCGCTGAACATCACCATCGAATGCCGCCAGTTCTTCCTGACGCTGTTCGAGGCGATTGTTTGCTCTTTCGATGTCGGTCCACGGGTTCGCGTTGTCAAAGGCTTGTTGCTGCGCTTCGGGCAGGAACTCCCGGGCCTCCTCGATGCCCAACTGGTCGACCAGTTCACGAGCAGTCCGTGGAGGTGGCGGGTCGGTGTAGAAGTCGTTGTTGGCGCCGCCGGGGTCTGGATAGGTCATCGAAGTCCCTTCGTGGGTCGGGAAGCTTCTGGCATGACGTGCCGGCGGGCTCACCGGTTCAACGGGGTTTCAGGACGCCTGACGGGTCGGCATGTCGGCCAGCCAGACGTCCGCCAGCTCGTTGAGGGGGACGTCGAGGGCCTGGCTGAGGCAGACCACCGTGCCGAACGCCGGTGCGGGCAGGCGACCGGCCTCGATCTTGCGCAGGGTCTCGGGGGAGATGCCGGCTGCCAGGGCCACCTCGACGAGGCTGCGGCCGGCGCGTGCGGCCCGCAGCGCCGTTCCGAGGCGCTGGCCCGCCGCGATCTGTTCGGCGGTGAGTGGTTGGCGAACCATGCCAGCAGGATAGTCCGCCGGCACCCCGACGGGCCGTGGTATAAAAATACCGCTTCATCGAGGGGGGTAGTCGTGATCGAGTTGAAGTCCGTCGAGGAGATCGGCCGGATGGCGGTGACCGGCCAGTTCGTCGGCGAACTGCTCGCCGAGTTGCGCACTGTCGCCGCAGTCGGTGTCAACCTGATGGACCTCGAACACCACGCCCGTCGCCGCATCGCCGAACGCGGCGCCGAATCCTGCTACTGGGACTACGCTCCCTCGTTCGGTCGGGGGCCGTTCCGCAACGTGCTGTGCCTGTCGGTCAACGACGCGGTGCTGCACGGCCTGCCCCACGACTACGTGCTGCGCGACGGCGACCTGCTCAGCATCGACATGGCGGTCGGCATCGACGGTTGGGTCGCCGACTCGGCGCTCTCCTTCGTCGTCGGCACCCCCGACCCGGCCGACCTGAGGCTGATCGAGGCCACCGAGGTCGCACTGGAGGCCGCCATCGCCGCCGCCCAGCCCGGCGGTCGCCTCGGTGACATCTCCGCCGCCATCGGCGAGGTCGCCGAGGCGTACGGCTACGGGGTCAACGCCGAGTTCGGCGGACATGGCATCGGCCGCACCATGCACGAGGCCCCGCACGTGGCCAACGACGGCCGTCCCCGCCGCGGGCTGAAGCTCGACCCCGGCCTGACCCTGGCCATCGAGCCCTGGTTCTGCCGCTCCACCGACAAGATCAGGTACGACAGCGACGGCTGGACGATCCGCTCCGCCGACGGCTCCCGCACCGCCCACTCCGAACACACGGTCGCCATCACCGCGGCCGGCCCGCAGGTGCTGACCCGGCGGCCCGCGCCCGGCCACTGACAGGGACTTTTCCGTCCAGATCCGTAAACCTCTCATTCTTGCTACAAAAGGGATGAGGTGGTGGTTCCGGGCGGAAGAGGTGACCGTGACAGCGGGTGACAGCGCGGCCGGTCGAACCAAGCCCCCCAGACGCAATCTCGTGGCGATCATCGCTATCGTCGTGCTCTCCGGCGCCTTCTTCGGCTACAACCAGGGCGTCATCAGCGGAACCCTGAGCGACATCCGTCAGGCCTTCCACGCGGACACCTTCGCCGTCGAGGCAGCGGCGAGCTGGGTGACGATCGGCGCGTTGGTCGGTGCGCTGGTCGGTGGTCATCTCGCGGACCGGGTAGGTCGGCGGGGCGCCCTGTGGGTCGCCGCCGCCACGTACATCGTCGGCACGATCGTCCAGGCTGCCGCGCCGAGCATCGCCGTACTGTCCGGTGCGCGGCTGGTGCTCGGCGTGGGTATCGGGGTGGCGTCGGTCGCCGGGCCGATGTTCGCGGCCGAGGCCGCCCCCGAGCGGATCCGGGGCGGGCTGGTGGCGGTCTACCAGCTCTCGATCACCGCCGCGATCTTCATCGGCTACCTCGCCGACGAATTGTTCACCCGATCCGGGTCGTGGCGCTATCTGCTGGGCGTCGCGGTGCTGCTGGGCGTGGCCCTGATCCTGATCACCGTCGTGATACCGGACTCCGCGATCTGGTACCTGCGCCGGGGCGACCGGGATCGGGCGCAGCGTTCGTTGGCGCGTACGGTGCCTCGGGCGAAGGTGCAGTCCAGGCTCCAGGACATGGAGAAGAGCCTGCGGGGCAGGCAGGCGAGCTGGCGGGAGCTGCTGTCTGCGCAGTGGCGGCGGCCGTTGGCACTGGGCATCGGGCTGGCGCTGTTCCAGCAGACGACAGGCATCAACGGCATCATCTACTACGCGGACTCGATCTTCGCGGCGGCCGGCTTCCGGACGGCCGAGGCGCAACTGTCCGCCACGACGTGGGCTATCGGCGCCGTCAACACCGTCTTCGCCGTGGTGGCCGTGGGTCTGCTGGACCGGGTCGGCCGACGTCCGCTGCTGCTGGTGGGGCTGCTGGGTATGGCTGCCGCGCTGGTCATGGTGAGTGTGAGCTTCCTGAAGCTCGGCTCCGGTCGGTCGGGAACCGAGACGCCGGGGCTGCCCGACGCAGGTGTCTTCCTGCTCTCCGGGGTGATCCTGTTCATCGCCTTCTACGCCATGACGATCGGCCCGGCGACCTGGACCATCATCAACGAGATCTATCCCGGCCCGATCCGGGGGCGGTGCGTCGCCATCGCCTCGGCGACCCACTGGGGTGCCGAGTACGTGATCACCCAGTTCTTCCTGAGCCTGCTCGACGCGCTCGGCCGGGCCGGCGTGTTCGCGCTCTTCGCCGGGCTGTGCGCGCTCGGGTTCCTGTTCGTCTGGCGCTACCTGCCCGAGACCAGGGGCAAGACGCTGGAACAGATCCAGGACATGTGGGCCGCCGGCGGCAGGACGCACGGTCACCGAAAGCCTTAAATCCTGCCTCTCGGATCAAACTACCGCAGACCGGTCTAACTAGTCCTACAGTCGGACTTGGCATTCGATAGGTCGATGAGCGGGAACGCCAGACGCGGCAGCAGGGTGGCTCGGCGCGAACCCGTACCGACGGGTCCGCCCAACCGGCCGGCGACGCCATCCGGCGACTGCTGAGAAGGATCAGGAAATGCATCTCACTCCGAGAGAGTTCGACAAGCTCACCATCCTCTCGTTGGCAATGGTGGCCAATGCCCGACGGGCGAAGGGTCTGAAGCTCAATCATCCCGAGTCGGTGGCGGTGATCTGCGCCGCGGCCCTGGAAGGCGCCCGCGAGGGAAAGACCGTCGAAGAGGTCATGAACGACGCGCGCACCGTGCTCAAGGCCGACGACGTGATGCCCGGCGTGGGGGACATGATCCCGATGCTCCAGGTCGAGGCGGTGTTCACCGACGGATCCCGGCTGATCACCATCCACTCGCCCATTCAATGAGGCGCTCCCTTTCGTGACAGAGCGAGGCAGAAATGGCGAAACAACATCCGGGACCGAACTCCAAACACCTCCGCCCGATCGGTGGATACAAGCTCAGCGACCAGCCGTTGGAGCTCAACGCCGGCCGCCCGGTGATCGAAGTCGTCGTGCACAACACCGGTGACCGGCCCATCCAGGTGGGCTCCCACTTCCACTTCTTCGAGGCGAACCGGTACCTCGAATTCGATCGACCGGCCGCCTTCGGCAAACGACTCAACATCCCGGCGACCACGTCGATCCGGTTCGAACCGGGTGACCGCAAGACCGTGCAACTGATCCCGTTCGGAGGTCTGCAACGCGTGTACGGGTTCAACGGCCTGGTCCAGGGCTGGACCGGCGACGACCCGACGCCGCCGGACTACCGACCGGATCGCGCCGAGTCGCTGCACAACGCCAGGACACGCGGCTTCAAGTTCAGCGCGCAGGACCAGGGCGACAACAAGAAGCAGTAGGCGCCGACAAAGCGCGTACGGAACCTGGAGCGGAAGAGAATGAGTCAGATTTCGCGGCAAGAATATGCCGGGATGTACGGCCCCACCACGGGCGACCAGATCCGGTTGGCCGACACCGACCTCTACATCGAGATCGAGAAGGACCTGCGGGTCCTGGGTGACGAGGTCATGTACGGCGGCGGCAAGACCCTGCGGGACGGCATGGGCAGCAGCAGTCAGGCCACCAGCGCCGAGGGGGTGGTGGACCTGGTGATCACCAACGTCACCATCGTGGACGCGCTGCTCGGCGTGATCAAGGCCGACGTCGGCATCAAGGACGGCAGGATCGCCGGGATCGGCAAGGCCGGCAACCCGAACATCATGGACGGGGTCACTCCCGGGCTGGTGACCGGACCGGGAACCGACGCGATCTCCGGTGAGCACCTGATCCTGACCGCGGGCGGCATCGACGCCCACGTCCACCTGGTCACGCCGTTCCAGGTGCAGACGGCGCTCAGCAACGGGGTGACCACCCTCTGGGGTGGCGGCACCGGCCCCACCGACAGCACCAACGGCGTCACCATCACGCCGGGCCCGTGGAACATCCAGAACATGATGCGTGCCTTCGAGACGCTGCCGATCAACATCGGCCTGCTGGGCAAGGGCAACAGCAGCGGGCGGGCGCCGCTGGTGGAGCAGATCATGGCCGGGGTGCCGAGCTTCAAGATCCACGAGGACTGGGGTGCGCCGCCGGCGGTGATCCGCTCGTGCCTGGCCGTCGCCGACGAGTACGACGTGCAGGTCAGCATCCACACCGACACCCTCAACGAGAGCGGCTACATCGAGGACTCGATCGCCGCCTTCGAGGGCCGGACCATCCACACCTTCCACACCGAGGGCGCCGGTGGCGGCCACGCGCCGGACATCATCAAGGTGGCCGGTCAGATGAACGTGCTGCCCGGCTCGACCACGCCCACCGTGCCGTACGGCATCAACAGCCAGTCCGAGCTGTACGACATGATCATGGTTTGCCACAACTTCAACCCGAAGGTCCCCTCCGACGTGGCCTTCGTGGAGAGCCGCATCCGCACCGAGACCATCGCCGCCGAGGACGTACTGCTCGACGAGGGCGTCATCTCGATGATGCAGAGCGACTCGCAGGCCATGGGCCGGGTGGGGGAGACCTGGCTGCGCACCATCCAACTCGCCGGCCAGATGAAGAACGTCCGGGGCAAGCTCGCCGAGGACTCGTCCAGCAACGACAACTTCCGGGTGCTGCGCTACGTCGCCAAGATGACCATCAACCCGGCCATCACCCAGGGCGTCTCGCACGTCATCGGCTCGGTCACCCCGGGCAAGCTGGCCGACCTGGTGCTCTGGGAGCCAGCCTTCTTCGGCGTGAAGCCGAAGATGGTGCTCAAGGGCGGCATGATCGCCTGGTCGATCATGGGCGACCCGAACGCCTCGCTGCCCACGCCGCAGCCGGTCTACTACCGGCCCTCGTTCGGCGCGACCGGCACCCAGGTCGCCAAGAACTGCGTCACCTTCGTCTCCAAGGTCGCCTACGAGAACGGCATCGGCGAACAGCTGGGCCTGCAACGGCAGGTCATGCCGGTCTACCAGTGCCGCAACCTGACCAAGCGGGACATGGTGCGCAACGACCGTACCCCCAAGCTCGAGGTCGACCCGGAGACCTTCGCGGTGAAGATGGACGGCGTCCACGCGACCGTGCCGGCGGCCAAGAACCTCCCCATGAGCCAGCTCTACTTCTTCAGCTGACCCGTACCCGGATCGCGGGAAAGGACGACACATGATCGTGGAATCGGTGCTCGGCAATGTGGCCGAGCCGGACTGGACCGAGCGGCTGAGCAACGCCAAGGTCGACGACCTGGTCCTCGACCAGTGGGAGGCCCAGAAGAGCCGGCTGCGCAAGGCGACGAGCCTCGGCACGGAACTCGCGCTGACCCTGTCGCGGGGCGTACGCCTGCGCGACGGCGACATCCTCGCGTGGGACGAACTCACCGCGACGGCGGTGGTGGCCCGCATCGCGCTCGGCGAGGTGATGGTCGTGCACCTGGACAAGCTGCACGGCGAATCCCTGGACATGGTGATCCGCTCGGCAGTGGAACTCGGTCACGCCATCGGCAACCAGCACTGGCCGGCCGTGGTGAAGGGCACCAAGATGTACGTGCCGCTGACCGTGGACCGCAAGGTCATGGACTCGGTGATGCGGACCCACTCGTTCACCGGCATCTCGCACGAGTTCATCGCCGGTACGGAGGTCATCGCCTACCTCGCCCCGCACGAGTCGCGGCGGTTGTTCGGCGGAGCGGACTCCACCCCGCACACGCACCTGCCCGCCGAGCTCAACTGAAGGAGCCTCTTGTGCCCAGCATGGCCGAGGCGCTGCGGCTGCTCCAGTTCGGCGACTCGGTGTTCCCCGTCGGCGCCTTCTCCTTCTCCAACGGTCTGGAGATGGCCGTCCAGCACGGGACCGTGCACGACCGGAGCAGCCTGCAGGAGTACGTCCGGACGATCACCCGGCTCGCCGCGACGGGCGACGGGGTCGGCGTACTCGTCGGGCACCGTGGCGCGGCCCTCGGCGACCTCGACCAGATCCGGCGGGCGGACGAGGCCGTCCACCTCCGCAAGATCAACGAAGAGATGCGCACCATGTCGGTACGCATGGGTCGCAAGCTCGCCGAGGCGGCCAACCGTGTCATCGGAGAGTCCCTGCTCAAGAAGCGGGCCGGCGAGAGCGACAGCCTCGTCCCGGTGACCTATCCGGTGGCACTGGGCGTGCTCTTCGCCGAACTCGGCGTCGACGAGCAGGGCGCCTTCGCGGCCCACCAGTACGGTGCGGCGTCGATGGTGTTGAGCGCGGCGATCCGGCTGCTGCGGGTGGACCACCTCGACGCACAGTCGATCCTGTTCGCCGTCAACGAGCGGGTCGACGACGACTATCAGGACATCCGCGGCGCCACCCTCGACGACATGCAGGGCTTCGCCCCGCATCTGGACATCCTCGCCGCCGCACACCAGCACGCGCACGTCCGCATGTTCATGAGCTGAACCGCGACTTACTTCGAGAAGGGTCGAGCAGAGATGAAGTCAGCAAGCCGTATCGGCGTGGGTGGCCCGGTGGGCAGCGGCAAGACCGCCATCATCGAGACCGTCGTACCCCGCCTGGTGGAGCAGGGGCTGCGCATCCTGGTCATCACCAACGACGTGGTCACCACGGAGGACGCCAAGCACGTCCGGCGCGCCTTGACCGGGGTGCTGGTCGAAGAGCGCATCGTCGGCGTGGAGACCGGTGCCTGCCCGCACACCGCCGTCCGCGAGGACCCGAGCATGAACCTGGCGGCGGTCGAGGACATGGAGGCGAAGTTCCCCGACAGCGACGTGGTGCTGATCGAGAGCGGCGGCGACAACCTCACCCTGACCTTCAGCCCCGCGCTCGTCGACTACTTCATCTACGTGATCGACGTCGCGGCCGGCGACAAGATCCCGCGCAAGAACGGTCCGGGGATCTCCAAGTCCGACATCCTGGTGATCAACAAGACCGACCTGGCGCCGTACGTCGACGCCGACCTGGACGTGATGGCCCGCGACGCGGAGCTGATGCGCAACGGCAAGCCGTTCGTCTTCACCAACTGCAAGACCGGCGAGGGCGTCGACGAGCTGGTCGACCTGGTGCGTCGCAACGTGCTGTTCGACGCCGAAGTGCTGGCATGACGACATCCCTGGATCTGGTCCGGGAACTCGCGCCGTACCAGGATCAACCGGCTCAGCTGCCCGCCGCCGCGAACGGCAAGGTCGGGATGCTGCGGCTCGGCTTCGAACGGCGCGGCGACCGGACCATCCTGCGCGACCTCTACCGACAGTCGCCGCTGCTGGTGCAGCGGGCACTGTACTGGGACGAGGAGATGCCCGGGCTGCCGTGCGTGATGATCCTGACCACCTCCGGCGGGGTGCTCCAGGGCGACCGGCTGTCCATGGACGTCGACCTGGGCCCCGAGGCGCAGGCGCACCTGGTCACCCAGTCCGCCACCAAGATCCAGGAGATGGACGCCAACTACGGCACCCAGCAGCAGAACATCACCCTCGCCGACGACGCCTACCTGGAGTTCCTGCCGGAGCCGGTGATCCCGTTCCGACGCAGCCGGTTCGTCTCGCACACCCGGGTACGGCTGCCGGCCAGCGCCACCCTGCTCTACGCCGAGGTGCTCCAGCCCGGCCGCAAGTACTACCGCGACGGGGAACTCTTCGCCTACGACCTGTTCTCCTCCCAGCTGCGGGCGGAGCGGCCCGACGGGCGGGGACTGTTCGTGGAGAAGTTCGTCATCTCGCCCGGCCAGTTCCCGGTCGACCGGATCGCGATGATGGACCGCTTCCACGTCTTCGGCAACGTCATGCTGCTGACCGACACCGACCGGGCCGCGCGCGTCTACGAACGGACCGCCGCCCCCGTCTGGGACGAGCAGACCCCGCTGGCCAGCGCGGTCAGCCGCCTGCCCAACGACGCGGGTCTCGTCTTCAAGGTCCTCGGCCAGGAGACCGAGCCCGTCCGGGCGGCGGTCCGGGCGTTCTGCGCCGCCGCCCGCGAAGAGGTGGTTGGCTGCACCTTCCCACCCGCCTTCAGTTGGCGCTGATCGGACAGGAGATCGACGTGACGGCGATCGCGCGGCGCTGGGACGGGTTGGCCGACCACAACCCACTCGTCCAGTTCATCGACGCCTGCCTGCGCGGACCGGCGCAGGTGGTGTTCCAGAACAATCCCCTCACCGGCCTGATCATCCTCATCGCGGTCGCCTGGGGCGCGTTCGACAGCGGGCATCCCCGGATCTTCGGTGGTGGCGTGCTCGGGCTGGTCGTCGGCACCGCGACCGCGCTGGCACTCCAGGTCGACCGGGCCTCCTGGCGCAAGGGACTGTTCGGGTTCAGCCCTTTCCTGACGGGCATCGCCGTACCGACGTTTCTGGATCAACGACCCCTGATGTGGCTCTACCTGGTGCTCGGTGCCGCGGGAACCACGGTGGTGACGCTCGCCCTCAACGCGGTGTTCAAACGGTGGGGTCTGACCGCGTTCACCTTTCCCTTCGTGCTCACCACCTGGGTGCTGCTGCTGGCCGCGTACCAGTTCGACCGGTTCACCGTGCTGACCCAGTTGACGCCGAAGTTCCCCGGCGAGGGGACGCTGACCGGCGGGTACTTCGACTGGGACCTGGTGCCGATCTTCCTGCGCGGCATCTCCCAGGTCTTCCTGATCAACAGTTGGGTCAGCGGGCTGCTGATCATCATCGCGCTGCTGATCAACTCCCGCTGGTCGGCGGTCTTCGCCATCGTCGGCACGGTCGGTGCGACGCTGCTCGCGCTCTGGTTCGGCGCCGACGGCACGAGCCTCGACAAGGGACTGTTCGGCTTCAACGCCGTACTGACCGCGATCGCCGTGGGCGCGGTGCTGCACCGGCCGGGCCTGCTGGTGACCGGATACACCCTGTTCGGGATCGCGTTGACGCTGTTCATCCAGATGGCGATGACCTCCATGCTGACCCCGTTGGGCATCCCGGTGCTGACCGGCCCGTTCAACGTCGCCACCTGGCTGCTGTTGCTGCCCGACCGGCATTTCGCGCCGGTGCCCAATCACGAGCGGGTCAAGGAGACCGTCGTGTCGTCCGTCCGGCGTTCGGTCTGACCGACCGTACGCAGAAAGGGGCAGGTCGTGTCCGCTGATGTCGCGGTGAATCCGGGGGACACCGCCTGGGTGTTGGTCTGCACGGGGCTGGTGCTGTTCATGACGCCCGGCCTGGCCGTCTTCTACGGCGGGATGGTGCGCAGCCGCAACGTCCTGGCCATGTTGCAGCAGAACATGATCGCCCTCGGGGTGGTCAGCCTGACCTGGGTGTTCGTCGGCTACACGATCGCCTTCGGCGACGACGCCGGCAGCGGCCTGTTCGGCAACCTCGAACTGTTCGGGCTGACCGACCTGAAGGTGCCGCCCGCCCCGCACCTGCACGTGGTCGACGCCCGGATCACCATTCCGGCGCTGGCCTTCGTCGCGTACCAGATGATGTTCGCGGTGATCACGCCCGCGCTGGTCACCGGCGCCACCGCGGGCCGGTTGAAGTTCGGCGGCTGGGTGCTGTTCCTGGCGATCTGGTCCATCGTGGTCTACGCGCCGATCGCGCACTGGCTCTGGCATCCCGGCGGCTGGTTGGCGAAGCTCGGTACGCAGGACTGGGCCGGCGGGATGGTCGTGCACGCCAGTGCCGGCGCGGCCGTGGTCGCGGTACTGCTGGTCGTCGGTCGACGCAAGAACTGGCCGCACGCCGCGGCACCGCCCAACTCGATCCCGCTGACCATCCTCGGCGCCGGGATCCTCTGGTTCGGCTGGTTCGGCTTCAACGGTGGCGACGGGCTCCAGGCCAACGGGGTGGCCGCCCAGGCGGTGCTGAACACCCATCTCGCCGCCGCCGCCGGGATGCTCGTCTGGCTGCTGGTGGAGCGGTTCTCCGACGGCCACAGCACGGTGGTCGGCGGGGTCTCGGGCGCGGTCGCGGGGCTCGCGACGGTCACCCCGACCGCCGGGTACGTCAACACGCTCTCCGCCATCGCGATCGGTGCGATCGCCGGCCTGGTCTGCCACTTCGCGTTGCGACTGAAGTACCTGCTGCGGCTCGACGACGCGCTCGACGTCCTCGCGGTGCACTTCGTCGGCGGCATGCTCGGCTCGCTGCTGCTCGGCCTGTTCGGCGACCAGGGCATCAACCCGCTCGGCCGCGACGGACTCTTCCACGGCGGTGGCGGAGGCCTGCTGTGGGACCAACTCGTCGGGGTGGTCAGCGTGGTGGCCTTCTCGTTCGTGCTGACCTGGCTGATCGCCGCCGGGATCCAGGCGGTGGTCGGCCTGCGGGTGCCCGACAAGGACCAGGACCGGCTCGACCAGGCGCAGCAGGGCACCGACGCGTACCACCTGGGCGGTGTGACGAGCCTGGCCGCGCCGGGCGGAGCACGACGACGTCCCGGGCCGGCCGGGTCGGGCGGTGCTGGTGCGGCACCGGTGCCCGCCGGGCATCCGGTCAAGCTGGTCAGCGCGCTGCTCGACCCGTCCCGGGTGGCCGACAGCGGGATGCTGCGCGAGGAACTGCTCGGTGCCGGCGCGATCTCGCTCACCGTCTCCGACACCACCGCGGCGACCGAGGGGACGGTGCGCCAGGTGCTGCCGCGCGGCTACTGGCAGGAGCAGCCACTGCTGGCCCGACTGCGGCTCGACGTGCTGGTGCCCGCGGAGTCCGAGCAGGCCGTCGTCGACCTGCTCTCCCGCTACGAGCCGCGCCTGGTCTGGGCGTCCGACGTGGCACCGGTGGTGGTCACGTAGCTGTCGCGCGGCACCGACCCGACCGGACCGGTCAGCCGTCGACCCAGCCGTGGGCGCGGCTGAACTCGGCGAACCGCTCCCGTACCGCGATGATCTGGGCACCGGTCAACGACGGTGAGCAGCGCAGCAGCAGTTCCGTCACCGCGGTGGTGAACTCGGTGGGGGACAGGACGTCGCACAACTCTTCGTCGCCCTCGACGCGCGGGCGCAGCCGCCGTTCGCCACCGACCGCCACCGGCTCCGACTCGACGATCCGCACCGACGCGGCCTTCAGGCCACGATCGCTGTCCACGGCCTCGAACTCGACAGGTAGGCCGACCCGCACCAGGTGGCGGTGCTCGCCGAAGTCGTTGGCGTGGACGAAGACGTCCTCCCCGCCGGCGGACGGCGCGATGAACCCGTAGCCGCGAACCTCGTCAAACCGGATTATCTTTCCCACTGCAGCCACAACTACCCACCCCATACTCAACGCACACTCACCAGGTCCCGCTCTCGGCAGGCTATCCGGTCCGGGTGCGGCGGGGGAATCCCGCAGGTCGAGGAGGCGTTCCCCCAGGCATCCGACACCGAGGAGGGACACCATGAAGGTACGCAGCTCCCTGCGCTCGCTGAAGCAGAAGCCGGGTTCGGTGGTGGTACGCCGCCGGGGCCGGGTGGTCGTGGTGAACCGCGCCAACCCGCAGTGGAAGAGCCGCCAGGGCTGACCGAGCCCCGGCGGTTTCCGCCGGTTTCCGGCGACGATGTCCGGTAGATCGGACGGCCGGACATTGACAGCCGGAACTAGTCTCGCGACATGTCAGCTTCGGGGCGCGAACCGCAGCCGGCGACCAATCTCGTCTGGGCCCCCGACGACGTGCGCGCCGGCATCGAGCAACACATCCAGCCACAGCAGAGCCCGCCGGGACGGGCAGCGCGGGCAGCGACGACGGCGTTCGTATTCGTCGCGCTGCCCGCTTTCGTCGTCTTCACGGCCACGACCCTCGTCGCGCCGTCGGTGACCGACGACGCCGGCATCGGCCGGGTCGCCCTCTGGGCCGGGCAGGTGGCCGTACTGATCGCGCTCGGCGCGGCGGTCGGTGCGTTGCGTACGCCTGCCGACCAGCCGGAACCGCCCACCACCTGGTCGATCGTGCGACGCCTCGGGTGGCACCTGCTGTCCACCGGCGCCTGCGCCGCGTTGGTGCTGGCGCTGCACGGGCTCGCCGTCGGCCAGATCCTCACGTTGGCGCTGCTGCTCGTCGGCGTGCTGCATCTGGTGCCGCTGGCCGTGGCGCGGCTGCTGAGCAGGGCGGCCGGTCGGGGCCGGGCGGCGTAGCGACCCGGCCCCCGAACCGACCGCATCCTCAGCGCGCGGCGGCGTGCAGCGACTGCCAGGCGGCGTACCCGCCGAGCAGATCGGAGACGTCGACCCGGCCGGCGCTGCGCAGCAGGCTGGCCGCGACCGAGGAGCGGTAGCCACCGGCGCAGTGCACGACGATCGGCCGCTCGGTCGGCACCTCGTCGAGGCGGCGGGTCAACTCGGCCAGGGGGATGTGCAGCGAGCCCTCGACCGCGCCCTGCTCCCGTTCGCCCGCGTTGCGCACGTCGAGCACCACGGGCGGCTCGGGGCGTTCCTGCGCCTCGCGCAGCTCGGTGGCGGTGACCCGGCTGGCCCGGGTCATCTCGGCGATCATCTCCAGGAAGGCGGCCTCCGGCTCGCGGAGGTAGCCGAGCACCTGGTCGAATCCGATCCGGGCGAGGCGGACGACGATCTCCTCCTCGCGGTCCTGCGGCGCCACCACCAACACCCGGTGCTCCGGGGAGAGGACGCTGCCGGCGGTCTCGGCGAACCGGCCGTCGGCCGGGATGTTGATCGCACCGCGCAGGTGGCCGGTGGCGAACTCCTGTGGGTCGCGGGTGTCGACGACCACCGCGCCCTCGGCGTGGGCCTGAGCGAACTCCGCCGCGGTGAGCGGGCGGGCGGCCCGGTGCGGGTCGAACAGCTCGCGGGCCTTGCGGTTGAGCACGGCGTCGAAGGCGAAGTAGCCGGGCGCGGCCGGCTGTCCGCCGGTGACCAGGGCGACGAACTGCTCCTCGCTCATCGGGGCGCAGGCGTAATTCGTGCGGCGCTGTTCACCGATGGTGGACTGCCGTTCGGTGGACAGGTTCTTGCCGCAGGCCGAACCGGCGCCGTGGGCCGGGAAGACGCGCACCTCGTCGGGCAGGCCCATCAGCTTGCGTTGGACGCTGTCGTAGAGCATCCGGCCCAGCTCGTCGGCGGTCACGCCGAGCGAGGCGAGCAGGTCGGGGCGGCCGACGTCACCGATGAACAGCGCGTCGCCGGTCAGCACCCCGTACGGCACCGGGTCGTCGGCGTGCTCGTGGACCAGGATGCTGATCGACTCCGGGGTGTGGCCCGGGGTCTCCATGATCTCCAGGGTCACCTCGCCGAGGCTGATCCGCTCCCCGTCGCGCAGCTTGCGGATCGGGTACTCGGTCTCGGCCCGGTGGCCGTAGCCGATCCAGGCGCCGGTGGCCGCCGCCACCTCCAGGTGGCCGGCGAGGAAGTCGGCGTGGAAGTGGGTGTTGATCACCCCGTCGATGGTCAGGCCGCGGGCCCGGGCGTCGGCGAGGTATTCCTCGATGTCCCGGCGCGGGTCGACCAGCACGGCACGCTTGGTGCCCTCGTCGGCGATCAGGTACGACGCCTGGGACAGGCAGTCCAGGTAGTACTGGGTGAACAGCATTTCTGCCAACTCCTTAACAGTGACGGCGGCGGATGTACCGCCTCCTAATGTATACCCCCCGGGGTATCCGAACGACAGTCGTGAACAATGCAACTTCGGGCCACCCGTACGGTGTCTCGCGCTACGCCGGTGGCCGGGGCGCGGGCGAGACCTCCGCGACGAGTTCGGGATCCCAGCAGCGCTCCCCGCACTGGCCGGCGTGCACCGCGAGGATCCGGGTGTCGGGCAACCGTCGCGCGAGTCGGGCCACGCTCCGGCGGAGCTGGTCGCGATGCTCCTCGGCGGACACCGGATTGCCCGCGCAGTCGGCGTGCCCGGCGATGACCAGCGTGCCGCTGCCATGAGCCTGCTGCGACACCGCCACCTTCTCCAGTACGGCGGTCAACCGTTGTTCACCGGTCGAGGCCAGCACCGCAGCAGGTCCCGGCTCCGTGATCGTGTCGAGGTAGTCGACGCCGAGGTGTTGTCGTACCCACTCGTCGAGCGGGCGCTGGATGCGCCCGTCGATGCAGGTCACCATCGTGGCGAAGCGATGCGATTGGGTCACTGCACCTCCCGGTCCGCGCCGCCACCGACCACCGCGAGGGTCGTCCTGTCCCCGGCGGGAGTGCCTTCGGCGGCCGCCAGGGCGGTGGGGATGTCGGGGTGCACGTGGCCCGCGTCGCGGACCGATCGCCACACCCCGGCGCGATCGAGCAGATCGCGCACCGGTCCCCGGACGGTGGCCAGATGCAGCACCACGTCGTGCCCGGCGAGTCGTTCGCGCAGCTCCGCCAGGGCGGTCGCGCCGTCGGTGTCGATGTCGGTGATCGCACTGGCGTCCAACACGATGGCCGCCAGTCCGGTCCGTTGTCCGGCCATGGTGAGCAGCTGGTCGGACAGCCGTTGGGCGTTGGCGAAGTAGAGCGGGCCGTCGACCCGGACCACCGCGAACCGTGGGTCGGTGAGCAGGCCGGGGAACCGCTGCACGTTGCGGTACCGGTCGGTGTCCGGCACCCGGCCGAGTTCGGCGGTGTGCGGCCGGGCGGAGCGCCACACGAAGACCCCGAGGCTGAACGCCACGCCCGCGGCGAGCCCCGGCTCGACCCCGACGAGCAGGGTGACCAGGAAGGTCAGGGCCAGTGCCAGGCCGTCGGTACGGCGTACCCGCCAGGTGGTGGCCGCACCCTTGCGGTCCACCAGGCCGAGCACGGCGACCACCACGATCGCGGCGAGCACCGCCCGGGGCAGGTGGTGGAAGGCCGGCGTCAGCAGCAGCGCGGTGAGCGCCACCATCGCCGCGGTCACCAGCGTCGCCACCGGCGTACGAGCGCCGGCGGAGAAGTTGACGGCGCTGCGGGACAGCCCGCCGGCCACCGGGAACGCCTGGAACAGACCGGCCGACAGGTTGGCCGCGCCCACCGCCACCAGTTCCCGGTCCGGGCCGACCTGCTGGCGGGACTTCGCGGCGAGCGTCTTGGCCACCGCGATGCCCTCCAGGTACGCCACCAGCGCGATGGCGATCGCCGCCGGCAGCAGCGCCTGGACGTCCTGGCCGGACAGGGTCGGCAGCGCGGGTACCGGCAGGCCCGCCGGCACGTTCGAGAGGATCTTGACGCCTCGGTCGCCGAACGAGAACGCGGCGCTGACCGCGGTGATGCCGGCGACCACGAGCAGCGCGCCGGGCAGCCGTGGTGCGTACCGGCGCAGCAGCACCAGCGCGGCGACGCTGACCAACGACACGATGATGGTCAGGCCGTGTGCGGTGGTGGCCGCGCCCCACAGCGCCGCGACGATCTCGGGGAAGGTCTCCGCGCGGCCCATGTTCAGCCCGAACAGGTCCTTGACCTGGCTGGCGGCGATGACGATCGCGGCCGCCGAGGTGAACCCGGACAGCACCGGATGGGACATGAAGTTGACCAGCACCCCGAGTCGCAGCACCCCGAGCAGCACCTGGATGCCGCCGACCAGCAGCGCGAGCAGGGCGGCCAGCGCGGCGTACCGGGCCGGGTCACCGTCGGCCCGACCGGCGAGCGCCGCGCTGGTCATCAGCGCGGTGATGGCCACCGGGCCGACGGCGAGGGAGCCGGAGGTGCCGAGCAGGGCGTAGACCACCAGCGGCACGATCGAGGCGTACAGGCCGGTCACCGGCGGCATTCCGGCCAGGGTGGCGTACGCCATGCTCTGCGGCACCAACATGACGGCCACGGTCAGACCGGCTACCAGGTCGTGCCGGAAGATCTTCCGGTCATAGTGGCGCAACCACCCCACCAACGGCACCACTCGGGCCAGGCCCGAGCGGTCCTGTGTCGGATAGGTCGAGTTCATGCCCGCAGCCCCGGTGCGCGCAGCCGGGCGAGGGAGGCGTCGACGTCGCAGGTGGCGCCCCGGTTGTACGGCAGCTTGGTCAGCATCATGCCCATGGCGCAGGTGTTGCTCAGCGCGGCGAAGGTCAGGCCGGCCCCGATGAACCCGGCCACGAAGCGCGCCGCCGGCACCCAGATGCTGATCACGATCGACAGCAGGACGATGGCACCGGCCACCAGGCGCACCTGGCGCTCCAGGCTCCACCGCTCACGGCCCCGCTCGACCGGACCGCCCGCGGTGATCCAGGCGTTCATCCCGCCGGTGACCACGGTGGCGGCGGGCAGTCCGGCGTTGGCCAGCTTGGTGCACGCCTGGGTGGCCCGGGCGCCGGACTGGCAGATCAGCAGCATCCGGCCACCGGCGTCTTCGACGATCCGCCCCAGGTGCGCGTCGACCTGGTCCAGCGGCAGGTTGATCGAGCCGGGCACGTGGGCGCTGTCGTATTCCCCGGGTGTGCGCACGTCCACGATCAACGTGTCGGGGTTGTTGGCGATCAGGGCGCGGGCGGTGGCGACGTCGACAGCGGGTGACGCATTCTTGGCACTCATGTGGCTACTCCTTGGTGATCCGTGGCATGGATACCCCCGGGGGTATCTGAACCGAGTATGGCCGAGCCGGCCGGCGACGGCAAACCGACGAAGGTCACCGATGGGCACAGGTCAGGCGTATACCCCCGGGTGTACCGTTGATTCGGGCCGATCGAGAGGGGGGAACATGCAGGTAGACGAGAATGCGGTCGATGACGTGATCAAGCGACTGCGCCGTGCCGAGGGGCAGATCCGAGGTGTCATCGGAATGCTCGAAGACGGGCGGGACTGCGCCGAGGTGGTGACTCAGCTCGCAGCCGTGTCGCGCGCCCTGGACCGCGCCGGCTTCAAGATCATTGCGAGTGGTCTCCAGCAGTGCGTCACCGCCGCACCGGGCGAGGAGCGCAAGGCCAACCTCGACCAGATGGAGAAGCTCTTCCTGTCGCTGGCCTGACCGAACCGGTCAGCGCCTCACCTCAACCGGTCGGCGGTGGGCTGATCACTGCCGCATCACCCAGATCGGCAGGGGCTCGTCGACCCGGCCAACGACCTGCCACCCGGCCCGGCGATAGAACTCGACGTTGGCCGGGTTGCTGGTCTCCAGGATCGCGGGCAGGCCGTCGGCGGCGGCCCGCCGCAGACCGGCCGCCATCACCGCCCGCCCCAGCCCGCGCCCGGCGCTGTCCGGGCGGGTCCCCAGCACACCGAGGTACCAGTACGGCTCGGCCGGCAGGGCGGCGTGCACCGCGTCGTCGTAGGCGCGGGTGCGGGCCAGCGCGTCGGCGGGCAGGTGGGTTTCGAGCAGGTCGGTCGAGGTCGGATCACCGCCGGAGGGCGGCTGCCAGACCGCGGTCGAGGCACCCGGCCCGATCGTCCAGATCGTGCCCAGCCCGACCCGCTTGTCGAAGAGGTGGCCGAAGAACACGGCGGCCAACCGCGGGTAGTCGTGCGGGTCGGGGAAGAGATGACGCAGCACCGGGTCGTCCGCGAAGGCGGCGACGAGAGCGCTGACCACCTGCGGACGATCCGCCGCAGTGGCGGTCAGGACCTCGGTCGACGACACGGGTTCGCACTGTAGCCGCCCCCACCGACATCGGTGGGGGCGGCTGTCGTGTGTCCTGGCGGGCCGGCGCGAGAGCCGTCCCACCTACCGCAGGTGCGCCTCGATGGCCTCGATGATGCGGGGGCGCAACTCGGCCGCGCGGATGACGGCGTCGACGGAACCGACCTCGACCGCACGGTGGATGTTGTGCACCCGGTCGAACTCGGCGGCCACCTCGCCGAGCTTCTCCGCCCGTACCGACGAACGCAGCTCGTCGAGTTCCGCGGTCAACGTGGCACGGTCGGTGCCGGAGGCGGCGGCGACCCGGGCCTGCATGTCCCGTACCCGGGCATCGGCGGCGGTACGGGCGTCGACGTCGCGGGAGAAGACCACGGCGGCAGCCGGGGCACCGCCCAGCACCGAGGCGAAGGAGCCCTCCAGCGCCAGCACCGTCATGTTCGGGTTCAACGCCTTGGAGAAGACCACGAACGCGCCACCGTGGTACCGCGAGATCACGCAGAACACGATGGGCCCACGGAAGTTGACGATCGCCCGGCCGATCTCGGCGCCGTACTCCAGTTGCAGCTTGCGCATCGACTCCGGTGAGCCGTCGAAGCCGGACAGGTTGGCCAGCACCACCAGCGGCCGGTTGCCGCTGGCCGCGTTGATCGCCCGCGCGGCCTTCTTCGACGACCGGGGGAACAGGGTGCCGGCCGTGTAGGTGTCCGGGCCGTCGGTGGGCGGGAAACCGTGCCGGGGCACCGACCGCGACTCGATGCCGAGCAGACACACCGGGATGCCACCGAGGTGGACGTCCTGCACCACCGCGGTCTCCGCGTCGGCCATCCCCGCCCACCGCTCCAGGACCGGGTGGTCCTGGTCGGACAGGGCCCGCATCACCGTACGGATGTCGAACGGCTTCTTGCGGTCCGGGTTGGCCTCGGCGGAGAAGATCTCGCCGACGGTGGTGAAGTCGCTGCCGGCCACCGAGTGCGGGAAGTCCGAGATGTCCCGGTCGACCGGGTCGGTGGTGCTGGTCCGCCGAGGCGCTGCCTCACCCGGCACGACGTACGTGTGGTCGTAGTGCGCCATCAGCACGTCCCGCGCGGCGGGCAGGTTCGGCGCCCAGTACTGCGCCTGCCCGTTCGGGCCCATCACCCGGTCGTAGCCGCCGATGCCGAAGTTGTCCTCCGCGGAGACGCCACCGGAGAAGTCCAGCGACTGCTTGCCGGTGAGCACCATCGCCGAATCCGGCGTCATCACCAGCACACCCTTGGTGTGCATGAGCATCGTGGCCTCGGCGTTCCAGTACGGCTGCGCGCCGACGTTGATGCCGGCCACCACGATGTTGATCTCGCCGCCGTCCTGGGTGAACTCGACGATCCGCTTGAGCGCCGCCGCCACCCAGTCCATGTTCTCGGTGCCCGAGGTCATCGAGATGCGGGCACCGGCGGACAGCGCGTACCACTCCAGCGGCACCTGCATCCGCTCGGCCAGATCCAGGGCGGCGATCACCCGGCGGCACTCCGGCTCCGACAACGCGCCGAGCGCCTTCGTCGGGTCGCCGAGCAGGATCACCCGGCTGATGCCCTCCGGGTGCCGGGCGGTCTTCGTGCTGACCACACCCGCGACGATCGCCGCGCTGTTGCGGCCCTTCGGCCGGTCCACCGGCACGAGCGTGTGGGTCTCGTCGAGGTCGTACTCGACGAAGTCGCCGAGCAGTCGGGTCAGTTCGTACGGGTAGACGGTGTTGCGGCTGCTGGCCCGCAGCACCTTCAGCCGGTAGTCGTCCAGCGGCTCGATCGGCTCGATCGGCGGCTCACCGACGGTCAGCTCGGCACCGCCGGTGGCGTCGAAGGCGATCCGGATCCCGACCTTGGTCAACTGGCCGGTGGCGCGGTCGCGCTGCCGCGCGATGAACAGGATCTCCTCCAGCCCGGCGCCCGCCGTCGTCGGGCGTACCCGCCCGGCGATCATCTCCATCTCGGCGCGGGTCAGGCCGCTCGGCGGCCACACGTAGATCACGATGCGGTTGGTGTTGAAGCGGGTCTTCGACGGTTGCAGGGCCCGGGCCCGGCGGATCGAGTCGAGACAGGCCGCCACCGCGTCCTCGGTGGTCGGCAGCGCGACCAGTCGACCGTCGTGGTCGCGCAGCTCGGTCAGGTCGCGTACCTGCGCGAACGCGACGAGCCGGTCGTCGGACGGGTTCTCCCGGGCCGCGCACTGGAACAGGTAGACCTCTTCGTCCGCCGACGGCAGCCGGGTCAGGTCGAACTTGCGCAGCCGCTCCAACTGCATCCGCTGCGCGATGTACGGGTGCAGACCGCGGATCAACCGCTCCTCAGCCATCCCGGTGCTCGCCGGACGGAACGTGAAGTGGTGGTGCATGACCGCCCCGCCGCTGCCCGCGACGGTGGCGGTGAGTCGGCGTACCTGCGGTGGCAACGGCTGCGCGTTGATCACCGCGAGCAGCGCCGCCGCCATCGCGTCGAAGTCCTCCGGCTGGTTCTCCCAGGCCAGGTAGATGTCGGCGTTGACGGCCTCCTCGTCGGCGGCCAACTCGGCGAGCCCGCGCAGCGCGTCGCCCAGCGCGTCGAAGCCGACCGCGGCGGAGACCAGCGACGAGTCGGCCCGCTCGGCGACCACGAAGGTGCAGCCACCCACCTCGTGGGCGCGTACGCCGATGAGCTGCTTGTTGCCGTAGTACCGGCGGGTCAGCACCTCCAGCATCACCGTGTTGTCGAGGTGGTCACGCAGCAGTCGCTGGCCGAGCAGCCGGACCAGCGGCTCGGTGCTGCGTACCATCGCGGCGATCCGGTCGGCCCGGTCCGGCGCGTCCGGGTGCGCGTCCAGGTGGCGCAGGTGCTTGCGGACCTCCGCGTAGACGCGGGCCCGGTTGCGACGCAGCAGCGGTTGGGCGAACCAGGCGAAGACCACTCCCCGGGCGAGGTCGGCGATCACCGGGAAACGGACCTGTGTGGCGGCCAGCAGCCGCTCCAGGGCCAGCCCGATCGGCTCGCGCAGCGACTCCTCCGGCGGCGGCTCCTGAAGCCACGCCCGCAGCAACGCCGTGACGACGGCGGCGTCGGCGGAGGCCCGCTGCTGGGCGAGGAAGATCCGGAAGACGGCGGCTTCGAGGTCGCCGCAGCGGTCCAGTTCGGTCACGCCGTAGTGCCCGAGGGCCCGGGCCAGCTTGGCCTGGAAGGTGGCGGGCAGACCGGCCCGCTCGACGTCGAGGCTCTGCAGGTAGGTGTGGAAGTACTCCCGGTCGCTGTGCACGTGGGGGCTGCCACCGTCCTCGCCGGTGGGCCGGTTGCGGCTCAGCTCGGCGAGGTCGGCGAAGACGTTGAGCAGGTCCAGTTCCTCGGCCAGCGGCCGGTGACCGTCCTCGGTGGCCTCCTGCCGGGCGACCAGGTAGTCGTCGAGCACCCGCCGGTCGTTGTGCGGGTCGACGTCGAAGCCGAGCAGCAGACCGCGCAGATCCTCCTGGCCGCGACGGGCGCGGGCCAGCGCCGGGACCTGCCCGGGGGCGGTCGGCAGATCCAGTTCGACGGCGGGGCCGGCCGGGTCGGCGCCGGGCTCGGCGTCGTCGTCGGCGATCGGGTCCAGCCGCAGCAGCGGCGCGCCCGCCTCCACCTGACTGCCCACCGAGACCGCGCACTCCTTGAGCCGCGCCCGGAACGGCGCCCGCAGCACCGTCTCCATCTTCATGGCTTCCAGCACCAGCACCGGCGCGCCCGCCTCGACCTCCGCGCCCACCGCCAACGGCGTGGCGACGACAAGCGCGGGCATGGGCGCCCGGAGCACACCGCCCTCGTCCCGGCTGACCCGGTGCGTCACCCCGTCCACCTCGACCAGGTGGATCGGCCCGTGCGTGGCGGTGAGCAGGCGGTGCTGGGCGCCGTTGACGACGATCTGCCCGGTGTGCCTGTCGAAACGGTCGAGTTCGACGTCCGCGGTACGGACCTCGCCGCCGACCTCGATCCCGACCCGGAACCGGTGCGCACCGGTACGCGCCACCCGCATGCGGTAGCCGACGCCGCGCAGCTTGAGGTCCAACGGTCGACCGCCGACGTGCTGCACC
The DNA here is from genome assembly GCF_016774385.1 of Micromonospora fiedleri. Taxonomy (NCBI): domain Bacteria; kingdom Bacillati; phylum Actinomycetota; class Actinomycetes; order Micromonosporales; family Micromonosporaceae; genus Micromonospora; species Micromonospora fiedleri. The sequence continues at coordinate 226,982 of NZ_JAETXL010000010.1, read as the reverse complement.
TGTGGGCGTCCACCGGCCGCCGTGGCCAGCAGCCGGTGCCGCTCGCCGCGCTCCTCTTCCTCGTACGCCTCGATGGCGGCGGCGGCCAGCGCGACGGCGGAGTGCCGGTGCCCGACGAGCCCACCGGCGCCACGGACCCGGTCGATCCAGCCGGTGTCCGCGCTGGCCTCGATCACCTCGGGCTGGTCGAGCAGGTCGAGGACGAAGCTCTTGTTGGTCGCGCCACCCTCGATGATCACCGTGGTCTCGGCCATCGCCCGACGGAGTCGACCGAGCGCCTCGTCGCGGTCCCGACCGTAGGCGATGATCTTCGCGATCATCGAGTCGAAGTCGGCCGGGATGGTGTCACCCTCGCTGATGCCGGTGTCCACCCGGATGCCCGGGCCGGCGGGCAGGTCCAGCCGGGCCACCCGGCCGGGGGAGGGGGCGAAATCGCGGTCGGGATCCTCGGCGTTGAGCCGGGCCTCGATGGCGTGCCCCCGCTCGACGGGCGCCTCGCCTTCCAGCCGTCGACCCGCCGCCACCCACAGCTGCGCCTTCACCAGGTCGAACCCGGTGGTGGACTCGGTGATCGGGTGCTCGACCTGGAGTCGGGTGTTGACCTCCAGGAAGGCGAACAGCCGGTCACCGGGGTGGTAGAGGAACTCGACGGTCGCCGCTCCCCGGTAGCCGACGGCCAGCGCCAGCCGCTCGGCCGACGCCTTGAGCTCGGCTGCCTGCTCGGCGCTGAGGACCGGCGAGGCCGACTCCTCGATGATCTTCTGGTTGCGCCGCTGCACCGAGCAGTCGCGGACGCCCAGCGCCCAGGCGGTGCCCTGACCGTCGGCGATCACCTGGACCTCGACGTGTCGGGCGCCGGTGACCAGGCGCTCCAGGAAGACCACCCCGCTGCCGAACGCCCGTGCCGCCTCCTGGCTGGTGCGCTCGTACGCGTCGGCCAGCTCGGCCTCGCTGGTGATCACCCGGATGCCGCGCCCACCACCGCCGGCGGTGGCCTTGAGCATCAGCGGGTAGCCGATCTCGGCAGCCGCCGCCCGCGCGGCGTTGAGGTTCTCGACCGCGCCCCGGCTCCACGGCGCGACCGGCACACCCACCTGCTCGGCGAGCAGCTTCGCACCGATCTTGTCGCCGAGTTGGCGCATCGCCTCCGGGCTCGGCCCGATGAAGGTGACACCGATCTTCTCGCACAGCTCCGCGAAGGCCGGATCCTCGGCGACGAAGCCCCAACCGACCCACGCCGCGTCGGCCCCGGTCGCCACCAGGGCGCGCTCCAGGGTCGCCAGGTTGAGGTACGGCCGCGCGGAGGCGGGGCCGAGCTCGTAGGCCAGGTCCGCCTCGCGTACGAAGGTGGCGGTGCGGTCCACGTCGGTATAGAGGGCGACGGTCTCGATCCGTGTCCCGGTCTGCGCAGCCAGTTCTCGGGCCGCGTGAATGAGCCGCATGGCGGCCTCACCCCGGTTGACGATGGCGATACGGCTGAACACCCGACCGACCCCTCCGGTAGACCTGTGACGTACGGTGCGCCGAGGACGGCAGCCCCGGCAGTGAACACTGTTCTGCCTGAGAACGGGTAGCGCCATGCCGTAACCGCCGAAGCCTGCGCGGCCGGGTTGTAGGAACCACACAAAACCTTTTGGTGTCTTCGCCTCAACTGCGCGATCCGGTCCTTGACCTCCTCGCCCCCGGTCGGCACGAGAACGACACGGCGGGGCCGTCGCCGGAAGTGGGCAACTGCCGGTGCGCCATGGCACGATTTCGCGGGTGACCAGCAGAGCCTCGGCCGAGCAGCTGCGGGACCTGGCGCGGCTGCGTCGGGTCCGGGACCGGATCGACCGTGAGTACGCTCAGCCGCTGGACGTCGAGGCGCTCGCCCGTGGGGTGAACATGTCGGCCGGTCACCTCAGCCGCCAGTTCCGGCTCGCCTACGGCGAGTCGCCGTACGCCTATCTGATGACCCGGCGCATCGAGCGGGCGATGGCGCTGCTGCGTCGTGGCGACCTCAGCGTCACCGACGTCTGTTTCGCGGTCGGTTGTGGCTCGTTGGGCACGTTCAGCACCAGGTTCACCGAATTGGTCGGGGTGCCGCCGAGCACCTACCGGCGTCAGGCGCTCACCGGCGCCGCGGAGCTGCCCGCGTGCGTGTCGAAGCAGGTGACCCGGCCGATCAGGATTCGAGAAGCGTCGGTGGGCCGGCCGCAGCTAGCGTGACCGGCGCACACGAACGTTCACGGGGATGGAGAGATCGATGAGCAGGACCACGAGCGCGGGCGCCCCGTCGTCGCACGTCGCCGACAGCCACGACCTGATCCGGGTGCACGGCGCACGGGAGAACAACCTCAAGGACGTCAGCATCGAGATCCCCAAGCGCCGGCTGACGGTGTTCACCGGGGTCTCCGGCTCGGGCAAGAGTTCGCTGGTGTTCGGCACGATCGCCGCCGAGTCGCAACGGCTGATCAACGAGACGTACAGCGCCTTCGTCCAGGGCTTCATGCCGACCCTGGCGCGCCCCGAGGTCGACGTGCTCGACGGGCTGACCACCGCGATCATCGTCGACCAGGAACGGATGGGCGCGAACGTCCGCTCGACGGTCGGCACGGTCACCGACGCCAACGCCATGCTGCGGATCCTGTTCAGCCGGCTCGGTCAGCCGTACATCGGCTCGCCGCAGGCGTTCTCCTTCAACGTGGCGTCGATCAGCGGCGCGGGTGCGGTCACCATCGAGCGCGGCGGCGCCACGACGAAGGAGCGCCGCAGCTTCACCATCACCGGCGGCATGTGTCCCCGCTGTGAGGGAATGGGCCGGATCAGCGACTTCGACCTGTCCGCGCTCTACGACGACAGCAAGTCGCTCAACGAGGGCGCCCTGACCATCCCGGGCTACAGCGTCGACGGCTGGTACGGCCGCATCTTCAGCGGTAGCGGCTTCCTCGATCCGGACAAGCCGATCCGCAAGTTCACCAAGCGCGAGCTGAACGACCTGCTCTACAAGGAGCCGACCAAGATCAAGGTCGACAACGTCAATGTGACGTACGAGGGCCTGATCCCGCGGATCCAGAAGTCCTTCCTGTCCAAGGACCGGGAGGCGATGCAGCCGCACATCCGCGCCTTCGTCGACCGGGCGATCACCTTCGGCACCTGTCCCGACTGCGGTGGCACCCGGCTCAGCGAGCTGGCCCGCTCCTCGAAGATCGACGGGCGCAACATCGCCGACCTCTGCGCCATGCAGATCAGCGACCTGGCCGAATGGGTCCGGTCGCTGGACGCGCCGTCGGTGGCGCCGCTGCTGACCTCGCTCGGGCACACCCTCGACTCGTTCGTGGAGATCGGTCTCGGTTACCTCTCCCTCGACCGGCCGTCGGGCACCCTCTCCGGTGGCGAGGCGCAACGCACCAAGATGATCCGGCATCTCGGGTCGTCGCTGACCGACGTCACCTACGTCTTCGACGAGCCGACCGTCGGGCTGCACCCGCACGACATCGCCCGGATGAACGACCTGCTGCTGCGGTTGCGGGACAAGGGCAACACGGTGCTCGTGGTCGAGCACAAGCCGGAGACCATCGCGATCGCCGACCACGTCGTCGACCTCGGCCCCGGCGCGGGTACGGCCGGCGGCTCGGTCTGCTTCGAGGGCACCGTCGAGGGGCTGCGGGCCAGCGGCACCCTCACCGGTCGGCACCTCGACGACCGGGCCAGCCTCAAGGAGAGCGTACGGACCGCCACCGGCGCGCTGGAGGTCCGTGGCGCGGCGACGCACAACCTGCGCGACGTCGACGTGGACATCCCGCTCGGCGTGCTGGTCGTCGTCACCGGGGTGGCCGGCTCGGGCAAGAGTTCCCTGATCCACGGCTCGGTTTCCGGGCGCGACGGCGTGGTGGCCGTCGACCAGACCCCGATCCGGGGCTCGCGGCGCAGCAACCCGGCCACGTACACCGGACTGCTCGAACCGATCCGCAAGGCGTTCGCCAAGGCCAACGGGGTGAAGCCGGCGTTGTTCAGCGCCAACTCCGAGGGCGCCTGCCCGACCTGCAACGGCGCCGGTGTCATCTACACCGACCTGGCCATGATGGCCGGGGTCGCCACCACCTGCGAGGACTGCGAGGGCAAGCGGTTCCAGCCCGCGGTGCTGGAGTACCACCTCGGCGGGCGGAACATCAGCGAGGTGCTGGCCATGTCCGTCACCGAGGCTGAGGCGTTCTTCGGCAGCGGTGAGGCTCGTGTCCCGGCCGCGCACGCCATCCTGGCCCGGCTGGCCGACGTCGGGCTCGGCTACCTCAGCCTCGGCCAGCCCCTCACCACCCTCTCCGGTGGTGAACGGCAGCGACTCAAGCTGGCCACCCACATGGCGGAGAAGGGTGGCGTCTACGTGCTCGACGAGCCGACCAGCGGCCTGCACCTGGCCGACGTCGAGCACCTGCTCGGGCTGCTCGACCGGCTGGTCGACGCCGGCAAGTCGGTGATCGTCATCGAGCACCACCAGGCGGTCATGGCGCACGCCGACTGGATCATCGACCTCGGTCCCGGCGCCGGCCACGACGGCGGCCGGGTCGTCTTCGAGGGCACCCCCGCCGATCTCGTCGCCTCCCGCGCCACCGTCACCGGTGAGCACCTGGCCGGCTATGTCGGTCGGTGAGGTGGTCAGGAATCGAGAAGCCGCATTGGTCCGGGCGCGATTAGCGTGACCAGCATGAACATCACCATCAACGCGAGCTTCCTGCCGCACACCGACCCGGAGGCGGCGCTGGCCTTCTACCGCGACATCCTCGGCTTCGAGGTCCGCCTCGACGTGGGGCACGGTGGGATGCGCTGGATCACCGTCGGTCCGCCCGGACAGCCCGACACCTCCATCGTCCTCACACCGCCGGCGGTCGACCCCGGCATCACCGCCGACGAACGCGCCACCATCGCCGAGATGATGGCCAAGGGCACCTACGCCGGCATCCTGTTGGCCACCCCGGAGCTGGACAAGACCTTCGACCGGCTCCAGGCCGCCGACGTCGAGGTGGTCCAGGAGCCGACCGACCAGCCGTACGGGCGACGCGACTGCGCCGTACGCGACCCCTCCGGCAACCTCGTCCGCATCCAACAGGTGCCCTGAACCCACCGAAGCCGTCGTTGTGGCAGCGGAGCTGGTCCGCACCCCGGGTGCCGGCCAGCTCCACTGCCACAACCAGGCGGGCGGGGTGGGAATGGGGAGTGGTTAGGCTGCGGGGGTGGGCGAGGAGGGGCGGTGGCTGGCGGAGCGGGTCGACCGGCTCGCCTTCACCGATCTGAGCACCGACCAGGTCACCGCACTGTTGGTCGACACCGTCGCGGACTGGGCGCAGGGGCGCGGCTGGCGGGTCTACCGGCGGGCGCCGAGCGTACTGCCGCTGCCGCCGCCGATGTCCGCCCAGCAGTCGGTGCTCGACGTGGCCTGTGCCCGCCCCGACGGGCCGCCGGTCGTCGTCGAGATCGACCACGGCACCCGCCGCCGCACCTGGGAGAAGCTGCTCGCCGAGGCGGAAGCCGGACGGATACCGCTCTGGCTGCGCTGGGGCACCGGCCGCTTCACCCCACCGCCGCCACCGATCCAGATGGTGACCTGCGAGGTGACCGTCCGGCCGGATCCGGCCGGACGGGGCCGGGTGCACACCCGGCTGCCCCGGGCCGAGAAACAACCACCGGCCCACTCCGCGGTACGGCTCGGTGACCCGGCCGCCGTCGAACTGCCGCTGCCACCGATCACCTCACCGTGACCCGGGCCTGCTTGGTTGAGGCGCGCCGCATCGCCGAAACGGCGGGGTGCGTGGCGGTGTGAGACCGCTGTTTCGGCGGAACGGAGTTGATCACCGCGCTGGCCGGTGACTCCCCGAAGCGAGGCCGTTGCCGTACCATCGGGCTGATTTCCTACCTGGCCGGTGCGGAGGCCGCATGGACGAGGTGACCCTCGGGGCGCTCCGCCTCCTTGAGGAGGCGCAGGCCGGTGGCGCGGCGCAGGTGTTGACCGCCGCGGAGTCGGCGCTTCGCGAACCCACCGGGCAGATCGCCGACGGCCCGGCGGCGATGCACTTCGCCCGCGTGGTGGCCCTGACCCGCCTGGGTGACCTGCGGGCCGCGATCGACGCGGCCGACCTGATGCTGGCCGCCGCCGACCGTGAGGGCAGCGCCGGCTGGCGGTCCTGCGCGCTGTCGCTGCGGGCGACCCGGCGGCTCCGCCTCGGCGGCCAGGACCTCGCCGAGTACGACATCGAAGCGGTGCTCCGCGATCTCGTCAGCGCGGAAACCGCTCTGCTGGCCGACGAACCCAACCCGGTGATCACGGGCAACGCGCACACCGGGATCGCGATCGGCTACGCCCAGCTTCGCCTCTACGAGCTGGCCGCACCCCAGTTCGAGGCGGCCTACCAGGCGACCCGGCGCGCGTCCTATCCGGACAACGGCAACCGGGCGATGTGGCTGTGCAACCTCGCCGAGCTCAACCTGATCTGGGCGTTGGAGCTGTACCAGGTCGGTCAGATCGCCGAGGCGGAACGGCACACCACCGCTGCGGAGGAGTACGCGATGCGGGCGGTCGCCGAGGCGTCCGGCCCGAAGGCGGAGGTGTGGCGGCTCTCGGCCCTGCTGTACGCGGCGTGCTCCCGAGCCGACCGGCAGGACCCGGCCGCTGCGGCGGTCGACATTCCCCGCTACACCAACCTGCTGCGCATCCACGGACTGCCCGAACAGCATCAGGAGATCCTGCTGTGCCGGCCCTTCCACGCCGTCGCGCTGCGCCGCTCGGGGCGACCCGAGGAGGCGCTGCGGGTCATCGAGGAGGCCGTCGCCCTGCTGTCACCCGAGACCGACTGCCTGATCTCGGCGGCGGTGCACCGTACCCACGCGGTGCTGCTGGCGGCGACCGGCTCGGCCGGTGCGAGACCCGGGCTCACCTACGGCGACACCCTCGCCGAGTTGCTGTGGCGGCAACGGCACCACTGGCTGCACACCGCGATGACGATGCAGGCGTACGACGCGCTGCGGTGGCAGCACGAGCAGGCCGAGCGGGCGGCGCAGACCGATCCGCTGACGGGTGTGGCGAACCGCCGTGGTCTCGACAGGTTCCTGCGTGCTCTGGCCCATCCCGACGCCGCCGACCACCCGGTGGCGGTGCTGGCGGTGGACATCGACCGGTTCAAGCACATCAACGATTCGCTGGGCCATTCCACCGGCGACGACGTGCTGCGGGCGGTGGCCCACCTGCTCACGACGAGCGTGCGGCAGGGCGACTTCGTGGCGCGGTTGGGCGGGGACGAGTTCGTCGCCATCCTGCCGGGCGCGGACGCCACGCTGGCCCGGCTGGTGGCGCAGCGGACCGTGGAGGCCGTGGCCGGTCTGACCGCCTGGCCGGCGCAGGTCAGCGTCGGGGTCGCCTGCGGCCCGGCGTACTGCCTGGAGCAGGCGCTCAGCCACGCCGACAGCGCGATGTACGCGGCCAAGCGGGCGGGCGGCAACCGGGCCAGCTGCCTGGCGGTCTGACCGGCCCGGCCGCTGCCGGGTTGGGGGGCTGATGTGGCTCAGAGGTGGTCGCGGACCCAGTCGGCGAGCTGCCGGGCGCACTGGTCCACCGACTCCTGCCAGGTACGCGCCGCCCCGTCGCCGGCCTCGTCGCTGACCTGCTTGATCAGACGGACCGGTACGCCGAACCGCTGGGCGGTCGAGGCGACCGCGTAGCCCTCCATGTCGACCAGGTGGGCGCGGGTGGCCAGGGCGGCGCGGGCGTCGTCGTCGGCGATGAACTGGTCGCCGGTGGCGAGCACCGGGCCGTCGCCGAGGGCCAGCGGTGCCCCGACGGACTGACCGGTCAACCGGCGGAGGAAGTCGGTGTCCAGGTCGTGTTGCAGGACGCTGCCCACCTCGTGGGTGCCGGCCCAGCCGGGTTGCAGCGCGCCGGCGGTACCGAGGTTGATCACCGCCGCGGGCAGCGGTGTGCGGGCCAGGGTCGCCGCGACGGCGGTCGCCGCGTTGATCTTGCCCATGCCGGTGAGCAGCACCGGCAGGCGCGCATCGAGGTGGGCGGCCTCCTCCGCGAGGGCCAGCACGAGCAGCGGGCGATCAGGGCTGATCGTTCCTCGAAGATCCATCGGGCGATGGTAGCCGGAGGCCGGGGCCGGCCAGCGGTGCCGGCCGGTCCCGGTGACGGCTACCGCGTCGTCAGTCCGAGGCTGATCGTCCTGGTCAGGGTGGCGTTGTCGTCGTCGCCGTCCAGCGACCAGATCATCGCCCCGCCCAGCCCGGTCCGCCGGATGTAGAGCGTCTTCTGGAGCACCACCGCCGGATCGTCGTACGTCCAGAAGGTCGTACCGTCGAACAGCCAGGCGTGCCCGGCGCGGAGGTCGCGGTGCACGGTGAAGCCCTTGCCGGTCAGCGTCTTCAGCTGCTTGTAGTCCTCGTAGCCGGCGGCGTGGGTGGCGGGTGCGGGCCCGGTGGCGGGCCGGAACAGGCCGTTGCCGCCGCCGGTGACGCCGGTCCAGCCCTGACCGTAGTAGGGGATGCCGAGGACCAGCTTGGCCCGGGGCGCGCCACGGGCGAGCCAGCCGTCGACGGCCACCTCGACGGAGAAGTCCGGGCTGCCCGGTGCGCCCCGCGGCACCCGCAGCGCCGACTGCTGGTTGGTCACCGTCTCCCAGGTGCCGTGGAAGTCGTAACCCTGCACCGTGGCGAAGTCCAGGTACTTGAAGATCTTGCGGCCCTCGTACCCGGCGTCCATGGTCGCCGGGTTGGCCGGCAGGAACGCGGTGAGCGGGTGGTGTCTGCGGGTCGTACGACCGTAGGCGTCGAGTTGCCGGCGGAACTCGGCGAGCAGCTTGGTGAAGTTCTCCCGGTCCTCCGGGCGGATCACGTTGCCCGGTTCGCCGGGCCAGTTCGGCCACTCCCAGTCGAGGTCGATGCCGTCGAACACCCCGGCGGCGGCACCCGGTCCGCCGCTGCCGCCGTCGAGGATCGGCAGGTTGCCCTTGAGGTAGAGGTCGATGCAGGAGGCCACGAACGCCTTGCGGCTGGCGTCGGTGCGGGCGGCGTTGGAGAAGTACGTCGACCAGTTCCAGCCGCCCAGCGAGATCAGCACCTTGAGGTCGGGGTGCTTGGCCTTGAGCTTGGCCAGCTGGCCGAAGTTGCCGTTGAGCGGCTCGCCCCAGGCGTCGGCGACGCCGTCGACGCTCTCCTCGGCGGGTACCGGTCGCTGGTAGTCGGCCCAGGCGTCACCCTCGCCCGGTCCACCGTCGACGAAGCAGCGACCATCCTCGCTGACGTTGCCGAACGCGTAGTTGATGTGGGTGAGCCGGGCGGCCGCACCCGAGGTGTCGAGCTTCTTGACCGGGAAGGCCCGGCCGTAGATGCCCCACTGGGTGAAGTAGCCGACCCGGTGGTACCCGGCACGGCGGTGCTCGCCCGCGCTGGCGGTGCTCGGCGGCGCGGCGGTGATCAGCAGGGTGGTCAGGGCGACGAGGGCGGTGAGGCGGCGGTGGCGGAACGGTCGCATCGGCACTCCCACGAGGGATGAAGCGAAATCAGTAAAGAGACCTTCCTGATCGATGAAGCTAGGCGGATCATCGCCTGCGGTCAATAGCCGTCCCGGCCGTACCGGCGCGCTCGCCTGGCGACGGTCGGTGCGGCAGACTCAGGTGATCGCGCGGCCGGCCGGGGCCGCCGTACTGCCGGTCACCCGGCGGGAGGTGAGACGTGCGCATCGCGTTGTTCGTGACCTGCCTGGCCGACACCGTCTTTCCCGAGGCGGCGAAGGCCACGGTACGGCTGCTGGAGCGGCTCGGTCACGAGGTGGTCTTCCCGTCCGAGCAGACCTGCTGCGGGCAGATGCACGTCAACACCGGCTACCAACGCGAGGCGCTGCCGTTGATCCGTCGACACGTACGGACCTTCGACCCGTACGACGTGATCGTGGCGCCGTCGGGGTCGTGTGTGGGGTCGGTGCGCCACCAGCACCCGCTGGTGGCCCGACGGGCGGGCGACGACCGGTTGGCCGGCCGGGCCGAGGACGTGGCGGCGCGGACGTACGAGCTGTCGGAACTGCTCGTCGACGTGCTTGGGGTGACCGATGTGGGCGCCTACTACCCGCACCGGGTCACCTACCACCCGACCTGCCACTCGTTGCGGATGCTGCGGGTCGGCGACCGGCCGCTGCGACTGCTGCGCGCGGTACGCGGTCTGGACCTGGTCGAGCTGCCGGACGCCGAGCAGTGCTGCGGATTCGGGGGGACCTTCGCGGTGAAGAACGCCGACACCTCGACGGCGATGCTTGCCGACAAGATGCGTCACGTGCTGTCCACCCGGGCGGACGTCTGCACGGCGAGCGACTCCTCGTGCCTGATGCACCTCGGCGGCGGCCTGTCCCGGCTGCGTACCGGGGTCCGGACGGTGCACCTCGCCGAGATCCTGGCCTCGACCGAGCGCAGCGCGACCGCCGGTGAGCGTGTGGCGGTGCAGCGGTGACCCACACCTTCCTCGGCATGCCGTCGACCGCGCCGCCCGGCGTGGGACACCTGCGCGGCACGGAGCCGTTCCCGAGCGTGGCCCGGCGCAGCCTCGCCGACCCGCAACTGCGGCGCAACCTCGGGCACGCCACCGCGACCATCCGGGCCAGATCGGCCGGGATGATCGCCGAGGTGCCGGACTGGCAGCAGTTGCGCGAGGCCGGCCGGGCGATCAAGACCGATGTCCTGGCGCGCCTGCCGGAGCTGCTGGAGCAGCTGGAGGAGCGGGTGACCGAGGCCGGGGGAGAGGTGCACTGGGCTGCCGACGCCACCGAGGCCAACCGGATCGTCACCGACCTGGTGCGGGCCACCGGCAGCGAGCGGGTGATCAAGGTCAAGTCGATGGCCACCCAGGAGATCGGGCTCAACGAGGCGCTGGCCGCCGCTGGGATCACGCCGGTGGAGACCGACCTGGCCGAGCTGATCGTCCAACTCGGTGACGACCGCCCGAGCCACATCCTGGTCCCGGCCATCCACCGCAACCGGGCCGAGATCCGGGAGATCTTCCTGCGGGCCATGCCCGGCGTGGATCCCGGGCTGACCGACGAGCCGGCCGCCCTGGCCGCCGCCGCCCGTGGCTACCTGCGGCAGACGTTCCTCACCACGAAGGTGGCCGTGTCGGGGGCCAACTTCGCCGTGGCGCAGACCGGCACCCTCGCGGTGGTGGAGTCCGAGGGCAACGGGCGGATGTGCCTCACCCTGCCGGAGACGCTGATCACCGTGATGGGCATCGAGAAGGTGGTGCCGACCTGGCAGGACCTGGAGGTGTTCCTGCAACTGCTGCCCCGCGCCTCGACGGGGGAGCGGATGAACCCGTACACCTCGATGTGGACGGGCGTGACCCCCGGCGACGGGCCGCAGGCGTTCCACCTGGTGCTGCTGGACAACGGGCGCAGCGCCGTACTGGCCGACCCGACCGGCCGGCAGGCGCTGCACTGCATCCGCTGCTCGGCCTGCCTGAACGTCTGCCCGGTGTACGAGCGCACCGGCGGACACGCCTACGGGTCGGTCTACCCGGGGCCGATCGGGGCGGTGCTGTCCCCGCAACTGACCGGGGTGGCCGACAACGCCTCGCTGCCGTACGCCTCGTCGCTCTGCGGCGCCTGCTACGACGCGTGCCCGGTGATGATCAACATCCCGGAGCTGCTGGTGCAGTTGCGGGACCAGGCGCCGCACCCGCGCGCCGAGGCGGCGGCGATGGCGGCGGCCGCGTACACGATGGACCATCCGCGGCTGTACGAGGCGGCGCAGCGGGCCGTACGGCTGAGTCGGCTCGCCGGGCGGCGTGGGCGCGCGCTGCCGCCGCCGCTGGACGGCTGGGCCGCAAGTCGTGATCTGCCCGACCCGCCGGCGCAGACGTTCCGCCAGTGGTGGGCCGGGCGATGAGCTCCCGGGACCTGATGCTCGGTCGGTTGCGCGCCGCCCTCTCCGCCGGTGGCCCGGTCGCTCCCGTCGAGGTGCCCCGGGACTACCGGCACACCGGCCCGCTCGACCTGGACCGGTTCGTCGCGCGGCTGATCGACTACCGGGCCCGGGTGCACCGGGTGAGCGAGGACGCCGTCGCCGACACGATCGCCGCGATCCTGCCGGCGGGAGCGACGGTCGTCGTACCGCCGGGGTTGCCGTCGGCCTGGTTGCCGTCGACCGTGACCGTGCGGCCCGACCATGACCTCGACAACGGGCGGATCGCGGCGGCGGACGCCGTGGTCACCGCCGCGGCGGTGGCGGTCGCCGAGACCGGCACGGTCGTCCTCGACGGCTCACCCGACCAGGGTCGACGGGTGCTCAGCCTGCTGCCGGACCGGCACGTCTGCGTGCTGCGGTCGGCCCAGGTGGTGGCGACCGTGCCCGAGGCGCTCGCCCGGCTCACCCCGCGGCGTCCGCTGACCTGGATCAGCGGTCCGTCGGCCACCAGCGACATCGAACTCAACCGGGTGGAGGGCGTGCACGGGCCGCGCACCCTGCACGTCGTCCTGTTGCCCTGATCCGGAAACCACGCCGTCGACGCAAGGCCCGTTCGGTCGATGGCCGGCTCCGGTCGGGCCCCGGATCTTCGTCACGACAACCGTTGTATCGACGATCGTCGACTGAAAGACTCGGTGCGGATCGCGTCGGGAGCCGCGCGATTCGTTGCAGGGCAAGGGGACGCACGGGAAGAACCCCGTGCCGGGCCCTCCTCCTCCAGTTGGAACGACCGGCCGCCGCGAGAGGTGGCCGACCCGGGAGGTACGGATGAAACGCATCTTCGGCGTGGTGCTGGCCACCGCGACCCTGACCCTGGCCGCCGGGCTCGCCACGCCCGCCGTCGCGCAGACCGCACCCGTGGCGACCCCGACGCCGTCGCCGACCCCGGTCTGCCCACCGGTGCTGCCGATCAACGCCATGGTGACCGGGACGACCGCCACCAGCGTGACCATCACCTACAGCGCGTTCGTCGTCCCGCCCTGCGGCTACGACCCGCCGATCACGTTCCACCTGTTCGGCAGCCACGACGACGCCATCGACTGGCAGGACCCGATCGCCCAGGGCACCTCGGGACCGGAGCGCTCCGGCACGGTCACCATCGACGGGTTGACCCCCGGCACCGAGTACTGGTTCCGGATCAGCGACGCGCACGGGGTACGGGACCGGTACGTCATCGGCGGGCCGGCGCGGACCGGGCTGCCGGCACCGTGCAGCGCGACCGCCACCGTCGACAGTGGATGGGGCAGCGGTTTCGTCGCCACGGTCACCGTCCGCAACACCGGTGCGGAGCAGCTCAACGGATGGCGCGTGCGGTGGAGCTGGCCCGGCGGCGGCAGCGTCCAGTCGATCTGGAACGCGGTGGTGGAGACGGCGTCGACCGAGGTGACGGCGCGGCACGCCGACTACAACCGCGTCCTCGCACCCGGTGCGTCGACGACCTTCGGTCTGCTGGCCGCGACCAGCAGCGTGCCGGCGGGGTTCGAGCTCACCTGCGAGCGGTGGTCCTGACAACTGCCGCAGCATCCGGCCACACGGATGATGGTAAATGCGTTACCGGGTGGTAACGATGTTGTGTCATGGACTCCGCCCTGACCCTGATCGGACTACCCATCGCCCTCGGCGTCATCATGCTCGGTCTGGGTCTCGGCCTGACCGTCGCCGACTTCCGCCGGGTGGCCCACCATCCGAAGGCTGCCGTGATCGCGCTGGCGTGCCAGGTGCTGCTGCTACCGGCGCTCTGCTTCGGTCTGGTGCTCGCCTTCGGTCTGCCGCCGGAACTGGCCGTCGGGATGATGCTGCTCGCCGCATCGCCCGGCGGCACCACGGCCAACCTCTACAGCCACCTCTTCGGCGGGCACGTCGCGCTCAACATCACGTTGACCGCCATCAACTCGGTGCTCGCCGTGTTCACCCTGCCGATCGTGGTCAACCTCTCGGCGGCGCACTTCCTCGGCGACGCGCGCAGCATCGGTCTCCAGTTCGACAAGGTGCTCCAGGTCTTCGCCATCGTGCTCGTCCCGGTCGCCATCGGCATGCTGGTCCGTGCCTGGGTCCCCCGCCTCGCCGAGAGCCTGAACCGCCCGGTCCGCATCCTGTCCGTGGTCGTGCTGGTCGCGGTGATCGCCGGTGCCGTGGTCGGCGAACGGGACAACCTGGCCGACTACTTCGTCTCGGTCGGCCTCGCCGTGCTCGCGTTCAACCTGTTGAGCCTCGGGATCGGCTACGGAGTGCCCAGGCTGGCCGGCATCGACCGCGATGCCGCCAAGGCGGCCGGGTTCGAGATCGGCATCCACAACAGCACGCTGGCCATCACGATCGCGCTCAGCCCGGCGTTGCTCAACAGCAGCCAGATGGCGATCCCGGCGGCCGTGTACGGCGTCGTCATGTTCTTCACCGCCGCCGCCTTCGGCTATCTGGTGAACCGCATCGGCACCCGGACCAGCACCTCTCCGAGCGGTGCCACCGCCGTGTGAGGTACGCGACTGTCGTGACGCTGACAGTCCGTGGGGCCACGGGTGACGCGCTGTGCGGGTACAACGAACGGTGAACCGTCATGTCACCACCCGGTCCCGCCGGCCTGTCGCTGCCGTGTCGCCACGGCAGGCGCGCGGGGGCAGGCGCCGCCTCGCACCCTCTTTGGAGAGCCCATGTCCCTCTCTCCGGCCCAGGTCTTCGCCACGTTGAACGCGGTGCGACCTCTCGACCAGCCGTCGCCGTCCATCGACAGGGCCGTCGTGCTCGGCGGCAGTGTCGCCGGTCTGCTGGCCGCGCGGGCGTTGGCGGAGCACGCGCAGAGCGTCGTCGTCATCGATCGGGACGACCTGTACGTCCCGGGCCACCGGCCCGGCGTGCCGCAGGGGACGCAACTGCACGCCCTGCTGCCGGGTGGTTTCCTGCAACTCGAGCGGCTCTTCCCGGGCTTCGGCAGGCAGGCCGTGGCCCAGGGAGCGGTCGAGGCACCACCCGAGGCCCGCCGCAGCTACCTCGACGGGCGGTTGAAGGTCGTCGTGCCGGACGACGCCGACAGCCTGGCCGGCAGTCGGCCGCTGCTGGAAGGGCTGATCCGGCAGCAGGTCCTGCGGTTGCCCAACGTCAAGACGATCACCGCCCGCGCCA
Organism: Micromonospora fiedleri; assembly: GCF_016774385.1. Lineage (NCBI taxonomy): Bacteria > Bacillati > Actinomycetota > Actinomycetes > Micromonosporales > Micromonosporaceae > Micromonospora > Micromonospora fiedleri. The sequence goes on along the minus strand of NZ_JAETXL010000010.1, from coordinate 211,896 downwards.
CCGGTCTGGTCTTCGACGGCGCCGTCACCACCGGGGTCCGCTACGAGGTCGGTGGCACTGCCGGTACGGAGAACGCGGATCTCGTGGTGGACGCCATGGGCCGGTCGAGCCGGCTCTCCGACTGGCTGGAACAGGCCGGCTGGGAGCGGCCCGAGATGCGGCGGATGAGCGTGCACCTCAACTACGCCACCGCGCTGTTCCGGCGTCGGGAGGACAAGCCGCAGCACACCGTCGTGCTGGCGCTGAACAGCCCGCGGACGTCGGCGGCGGTGGCCGGGGCGGCGTTCTTCGCCATCGAGGGCGGCCGGTGGATGGCGATGATGGCCGGCTACGCGGACAATCGTCCGGGCCGTACACCCGAGGACTTCGTCCGTCGGCTGCGCGAGTTCCCGCCTGAGTTCCACGAGGTCGCCGACAGCGAACTGCTCGGCGACGTGCAGACCTACCGGCACGCCGACAGCCGGCGGCGGGACTTCCACGAGCTGAGCCGCTTCCCCGCCGGGCTGGTCCCGGTCGGCGACGCCGTCGCCTCCTTCAACCCGGTGTACGGGCAGGGCATCACGGCGGCGGCCCTGCACGCCGCCTGCCTGTCGACGTACCTGCGTGCCGGGCCGGATCTGCGGCAGCCGGCCCGCGAGTTCCTCGCCCTCCAGCAGGTCGTGGTCGACGCCGCGTGGTCGATGTCGACCTCCGCCGACCTGGCCCTGCCGCACGTCGACGGCCCGTACCCGCGGGGCTACCGGTTCTCCCGCTGGGTCAGCCGGCAGATCGTCGATGCGACCGTCACGGACATCGCCACCGCCCGCCGGTTCAACGACGTGGTGTCCCTGTGCGCGCACCCGAACTCGCTGGCCGGGCCCGGGGTCATCCTGGGTGCGCTGCGCGCGAACCTGCGGGCCCGGTGACGAGGCACGCCTCTGGTGATCGCCGCGCCCGACCGGCAGAGTGATCTCCGTCGGCTCATCCGGAGTGGAACGGAGTGCATGGTGGCGTACGTCTTCCTGCTGCTCGCCATCGCCGCCGAGGTCACCGGGACCAGCCTGCTCAAGGCCACCGAGGGATTCACCCGCCTGTGGCCGACGCTCGGGCTGGCGGTGTCCTACCTGACGGCGTTCGCGCTGCTCGCCCAGGCGGTGAAGGGCATCGAGGTCGGTGTCGCGTACGCCCTGTGGTCGGGGTTGGGCACCGCGGCGATCGTGGCCATCGGCGCGACAGTGCTGGGTGAACCGCTGACCGTCACCAAGGTGGTCGGGGTCGGCCTGATCATCGCCGGCGTCGTCCTGCTCAACCTGCGCGGCGCGCACTGACGTCCCGGTGTGACCCCGCTGGTCACGCCGGGACCGGCCGCGCAGCATTTTGCGCGAACCGCGGTACCGGCCGCCCGTCGACCGCTAAAGTTGCACTTATTGCAATGCCCGCATATGTTGATCGGCGACTGCTGGGCGGGAGGGCGCACGATGGGTGCCGGGCACGACCACGGGCAGCAGGTGCTGCGCGCCGGAGAGAAGCACCGTGGGCGGTTGTGGGCGGCTTTCGCCCTGCTGGCCGTCTTCATGGTGGTGGAGGCCGTCGGAGCATGGGTGACCGGCTCGCTGGCCCTGCTGTCGGACGCCGGGCACATGTTCACCGACGTGCTCGGCATCGGCATGGCCCTCGCCGCGATCACCGCGGCGAGCAAGGCGTCCCGCGACGGCCAACGCACCTTCGGGCTGTACCGCATGGAGGTGCTGGCGGCACTGGCCAACGCGGTGCTGCTGTTCGGGGTCGCCGTCTACGTGGTGATCGAGGCGGTACGCCGATTCGACGAACCGCCGGAGGTGCTGGTCGGCCCGATGCTGATCGTCGCCGTGGCGGGTCTGGTCGCCAACGTCGTGGCGTTCCTGCTGCTGCGCTCCGGCTCCAAGGAGAGCCTCAACGTGCGCGGGGCGTACCTGGAGGTCCTCGGTGACCTGCTCGCCTCGGTCGGCGTGATCGTCGCCGCCGTGGTGATCGCAGTGACCGACTGGTGGTACGCCGACCCGATCGTCGCCGTGGCGGTGGGCGCGTTCATCCTGCCCCGCACCTACAAGCTGGGCCGGGCCGCCCTGCGGGTGCTCGTCCAGGCCGCGCCGCCACACGTGGACATCACCGAGGTACGGGCCGGGCTGCTCGCCCTCGACGGCGTCGCCGACGTGCACGACCTGCACGTGTGGACCCTGACCTCGGGCATGGAGGTGGCCTCGGCGCACCTGAAGCTGACGGCCGGGGCGGACCTGGGCCGGGTGCTCAGCACCGCCCGGCAGGTCCTGCACGACCGCTTTGAGATCGAGCACGCCACCCTCCAGGTGGAGCCGCAGGACGCCGAGGACGTGTGCCACGGCGCGCACTGGTGACACCCGGGCGGGGCCACGACCGCCCGGTGCGGGGCCGGCAGCGCGGGCTTTCAGGAAGCTGACAGGAAACCCGGCCAGCATGGGGCGCACCCGCACCGAAAGGCTGGCTCCGGCATGACGAGGAATACGCGACTGACCCTGGCGATGATCCTGGTGGTCATTCTCGCCATGATCGTTGTGATCGCCGTGAACCGGAACACCAGCCGGCCCGTCGCCAGCGGCGCGCCGGTCGACCCGGCCGTGCTGGTCCGCGACGACAGCCACCGACTCAGCACGGCTACCGACGGCAAGGTCACCCTGGTGGAGTTCCTCGACTTCGAGTGCGAGGCATGCGGTGCGGTCTACCCGTCGATCACCGAGATCCTGGACACCTACCAGGACCGGATCACCTTCGTGGTGCGCTACTTCCCGATCGCCAGCCACCCCAACGCCGACCTGGCCGCCCGCGCCGCGCAGGCCGCCGCCGAGCAGGGCCGGTTCCCCGAGATGTACGCCACGCTGTTCGAGAACCAGGCGCAGTGGGGACACCAGAGCACGCCACAGACCGACAGGTTCGTCGGGTACGCCCGGGACCTGGGCCTGGACGTGGACCGTTTCCGGCGCGACCTCGACGCCCCGGCCACCGCCCAGCGGGTGGCTGCTGACCGGGCCGACGGCGAGACCGCCGGGGTACGGGGCACCCCGACGTTCTTCCTCAACGGCCGGCAGTTGACCGAGGTCCGTACCCAGTCGGACATGGTCGCCGCCATCGACGCCGCGCTCGCCCAGTGACCGCCACCGTCGCCCGCCGTCCCGAGACGCCGCAGGTCGGATTCGTCGCCCGGGTCACCGCCTGGGTCCTGGCCGTCGGCGGCGGCATCGGACTGCTCGCCGCGGGCACCCTGACCGTCGAGAAGATCAACCTGTTGGCCGACGCCGACTACGTGCCCACCTGCAGCATCAACCCGATCCTGTCCTGCGGCTCGGTGATGACCACGCCGCAGGCCGCCGCCTTCGGCATCCCCAACCCGCTGCTCGGCATCGCCGGCTTCGCCGTGGTCACCACGCTCGGCGTCCTGCTGCTGGCCCGGGTGCGGCTGCCCGGCTGGTGCTGGCTGGGCCTGCAGGCCGGGGCCACCTTCGGCGTGGTCTTCGTGCACTGGCTCATCTACCAGAGCCTCTACGTGATCTCGGCGCTGTGCCCGTACTGCATGGTGGTCTGGGTCGTCACCATCGCGATCTTCCTTTACACCACCCTGCGTAACCTCGGCGCGGTCGCGCCGACGTCGCCGCTGGCCCGGCTCTCCGGTCTCGCCGGCTATCACAGCCTCATCCTGGTCGCCTGGTACGTGCTGATCATGCTGGCCATCCTGGTCCGCTTCTGGGACTACTGGTCCACCCTCTGGTGAGCCCGCCCGCCCCGACGGTCGGCGGTCAGTGCGCCCGCCGGCGGTGCCGCCAGAACGCCAGCACAGCGAGCACCACGATCACGGCGAGCAGCGTGTACGTGCCGATGCCCAGTTCCCGCTCCAGATAGCGGTAGGAGGCCGAGCCGAGGTAGCCGAGCGTCGCCACCGCCACCGCCCAGAGCAACCCGCCGGTGACGTTGGCCCAGCCGAACGTGCTGCGCCGCATGCCGCTGGCTCCGGACGCCAGCGGCACCACCACCCGCAGCACGGCCACCCACCGGCCGATCACCACCGCCATCGCTCCTCGTTCGGCGACCAGGCGTCGGGCCCGGTCCAGGTCGAGGCGACGACGGAGCACGGCCGGCGCGCGGGCCAGCAGCCCGGGCCCGTACCGACGCCCCAGCAGGTAGCCGACCTGGTCGCCGAGGCAGGCCCCGACGGCCGCGGCAACGATCACCGCCCACAGCGGCAGCCCACTGAGGTGCGCCACCACGCCGCCGACCAGTACGACGGTCTCACCGGGTATGAGCAGCCCCAGCAGCGTCGAGGACTCCAGCGCGGGCAGCAGGAACACCAGAGTCAGCACGACCAACGGCGGCAGTGCGGCGATCCCAGCCAGTACCCGGTCCATCTGCTGATTCTGGCGCTTCGCGACGGCCCGGCGGGCGGGCGAACCGGGAAACCACCAACCGGCGGCAGGTCAGCCCGTAGCGTACGAATCGAGAGCAGGTCAACGAACGCCCCAGGGACGAGGACTGTGCTATCCCGGACGCATCGTCCGTCGCCGGCGTTGCTGGTCAGCCTGGCGGTCTCGACCGTCCTGCTGGTCGGGCTGGGCGTGCTGGTCCGCCAGCACCCGGTGGCGGCCTGGGAGCGGGACGTGTTCACCCTGCTCAACCGCCTGCCGGCAGGGGCGACGCCGGTCCTGATCGTGGTCATGCAGCTCGGCTCGTACCTCACGGTGTTCGGTACGGCTGCGCTCGCTGCCGTGCTGCGGCGCTTCGCGATCGCCCGTGACCTGCTGCTGGCCGGAAACCTGGCGTACTGGCTGGCGGTGGTCAACAAGGTCGCGGTGGCTCGGCAGCGGCCCGGAGCGCTGCTGACCGAGGTGGTGCTGCACGATCGGGTCGGCGGCTCGCTGGGCTATCCCTCCGGACATGTCGCGGTCGCCACCGCCCTGGCACTGGTGGCGGCGCGGGCCGGCGGCACCCGCTGGCGGCGCCTGCTCTGGCCGGCGGTCGCGGTGGTCGCCGTGGCGCGCGTGCACGTCGGCGCTCATCTGCCGGTGGACGCCATCGGCGGGCTGCTCGTCGGCTGGCTCGCGGTCTGTCTGACCCGGCTGGTCGTCGGGGAGGTCGGTCCGCAGCGCTCCACCGGCGTGCTGCGCGAGGCACTGCGACACCGTGGCTTCGACGTGGTCCGGCTCGCGCCGCTGAGCGGCGACGCCCGCGGCTCGTGGCCGTGGCTGGTGGTCACCGGCGACGGGCGGCGGTTGTTCGTCAAGGTCACCGGTGGGCAGCAGCGGGACGCCGACTGGGCCTACAAGCTGTACCGGCGGTTGCGTTTCCGGCACGTCGCCGACGAGCCGCCGTACCTCAGCGCGAAGCAGCAGAGCGAGCACGAGACCTGCCTGACGCTGCTGGCCGAACGGGCGGGCGTACGGGTTCCGTCGGTCGTCACCACCGCCACCCTGCCCGGTGGGGAGGCCGTGCTGGTGCAGGAGTTCATCGACGCGGCACCGCTGGACGCCACGTACGGACCACTGCCGAGGGCGTTGGTCGCCGACGTGTGCCGGCAGGTGGCGCTGCTGCACCGGGGCGGGATCGCCCATCGTGACCTGCGGGCGGCCAACATCCTGGTCGACGGCGACTGCGCGTACCTGGTCGATTTCGGGTTCGGCGTCGACGACGCCGCCGCCGACCAGCGGGCCCGGGACGTCGTCGAGCTGCTGGTCGCCCTCGCCGGCCGGGTGGATCCGGGTACGGCGGTCGACGTGGCGATTGCCGAACTCGGTGTCGACGAGATCGCGGGAAGCCTGCCGTACCTGCAACCGGCAGTGCTCTCCCGGGCCAGCCGTGACCTGCTGCGACATACCCCTGACCTGCTGGAGCAGCTACGCGGCCAGATCATGCACCGCTGCCCGCAGCGGGAACAACGGCTGGCCCGGGTCGTCCGGATCACGCCCCGGGGCGTCCTGTTGCTGATCGCGCTCGGCCTGCTCGTACACCTGCTGCTGCCGCAGCTCGGCGAGGTACGCGCCGCGCTGCGCCTGATGCTGCACGCGCATCCGCCGGCCCTGGCCGCCACCCTGCTCGGCTCGGCCGCGACCTACCTGCTCAGCGCCGTCGTACTGCGGCTGGCGTCGAACAACCGGGTGCCGCTCGGTGAGGCCACCGCGGTGCAGGTGGCCGCGTCGTTCGCCAACCGGCTCGCGCCCGGCAGCGTCGGCGGCGCCGCGCTGAGCCTGCGCTATCTGCACCAGAAGGGATTGCGGGCCGCCGAGTCGGCGACCGCCGTGGTCGTCTCGCGGGTGGCCGGCGTGGTGTCGGTGGCGCTGCTGCTGCCGGTGCTGTTGCCCTTCGCCCGCCGACCTGCCCGCGCCGCCGAGCAGGCCGTCACGGCCAAGGCGCTGCCCGTGCTGCTCGGTGTGTTGCTGGTGCTGCTCGCCGTCGCGGCGGTGCTGGCGGTGCCTCAGCTGCGCCGTCGTGGCCGTGCGGTGCTGCGGGAGAGCATCGCCGCCCTGCGCGCGCTGCCCCGCCGGCATCGGCTGACCCGGCTGATCGGCGCGGCCCTGGCGCTCACCCTCGCGTACGGGTTCAGCCTCTACTTCGGGTTGCTCGCCGTCGGTGAGCCGATCGATCTCGCGTTGCTGGCGCCGGTGATCCTGGTGTGCGTCGTCGGGGAGGGGGTGGCCTCGGCCGCACCCACTCCCGGCGGCCTGGGCGCCACCGAGGCGGCCCTGGTCTCCGGGCTGCTGCTCTACGGGGTACCCGTCGACACCGCCGTCGCCGGCGTGCTGCTCTACCGGCTCGCGACGTTCTGGCTGCCCGCCCCGCTCGGCTACGTGGCGCTGCGGATCCTGGCCCGGCAACGGCTGGTCTGAGGCGCGGCCGCGGTCACGGTTGCCGCACCGCCAGAAGCCATCGGGATCCAGTTCGGCCCCGGCCCGTCATCGAAGGTGAGCGCGACGAGTTTGCGGTCGGTGCGGCCGAACCAGTTCACCTCCAGCCGTCCGCTGCCGAGCAGATCGGGTCGGCCCGGCACCACGGCGCTGGCCGCGCCGCCGCGGATCGGCAGTTTCCGGTCGGCCACGTCCGCCGCCTCGGCGAAGCCGACCACCCCGAGTCCGGCCCCGAACGTGACCAGAGCGCCGCCGCGCAGCAGGTCCCGGCGCCGGCTGCGCTTCAGCCCGGCCATCCCCACCTCATCGGCGTCAGTACGTCGGCCACGACACCGGCCATGTCGATGCGCGCGTCGGCACCTGGGTCGCCGCCCTCGGCTGCGGCCAGCAGCTCGGTCAGGGCCGGTCGCAGTCGCTGCGCGGAGTCGATGTGACTGGTCAGGGCCGAGCGGCTGAGCAGGTCTGCGTTGGCCCGGCCGTGCCCGGCGATGGGCCGGTAGGTGATCGTGGGGCGGCCCGAGGCGAGGGCTTCCTGGCAGGTGAGCCCGCCGGCGTTCTCCACCACGACGTCCGCCGCCCGCATCAGGGTGGGCATGTCGTCGACCCAGCCCAGTACGTGCCCGGGGAACCGCCGCAGCCGGCGGTACAACCGCTGGTTACGTCCGCACACCACGACCGGCTCGACGCAGCCGGTGGCCAGCACCTCCGTCGCGGTCCGGGCCACGTCACCCATGCCCCAGGAGCCCGCGACGATCAATGCGAGGCGACCCTGTTCGGGCAGCCCGAACTGTCGCCGTGCGGCCTGGGCGCTCAGCTGGGCAGAAGCGGCGAACCGGGCGTTGACCAGGGGGCGGACCACCCGGACCGGGGCGCTGCCGACGGCGGTGGCCTGCTGGCGGGAGAGTTCGTGATCGGTCAGCTCGGCGATGCGGTCCCGGGCGCGGGCGATGTCGGCGTACGTCGCCGACGGGGTGCGGCACAGCAGGTTGTGGTGTTCCCAGCCGTGCACCGCCACCTCGTGGCCCTGCGCGGTCATCTCCCGGCCGAGCCCGGGATCGCGGTCGAGCAGGCTGCCGAGCAGGAAGAAGGTCGCGCGTACGCCCGCCCGGTCGAGCCGGTGCAGGAAGCGGGGCGTGGACCGGCGGTCCGGCCCGTCGTCGAACGTCAGCGCCACGTGCCCGGGCCGGCCGATCCCACTCAGTGCGGGCAGCAGCCGACGGCGTACCGGCGCCACGGACGTCAGCGCCGGTACGGCGTGCAGCGCGAACCCGGCGGCCGTCGTGCCGGCGAGCATCCGGAGAGACGGCACACCTTCTTTATACCCAGCGGTCGGCGGTGCGGGCCGCCGATCGCGGCACCGGCTCCGTGCGACGGTGGTGTCGGTCCGGCCTACGGCGCGGGGACGACCTCCTGGCCCAGCGGCCAGATCGCGGCCGGGACGAGTTTGAAGTTGGCCACGCCGAACGGGATGCCGATGATGGTGAGGCAGAGGCTGACGCCGGCGACGATGTGGGACAGGGCGAGCCACCACCCGGCGAGCACCACCCAGATGACGTTGGCGACGCCGGAGGCGACACCGACACCGGGCTTGGGGACCAGGGTGCGGCCGAAGGGCCACAGCGAGTACGACGCCAGCCGCAGCGAGGCCACCCCGAAGGGGATGGTGACGACGAGGACGAAGCAGATCAGAGCGGCGATGCCGTAGCCGACCGCCAGCACGAGCCCGCCGCCGAAGATGAGCCAGAGCACGTTCAGTACGAATCGGATCATGAACCAATCATGACCGGTGCGCGCCACCGGCCCCCGGGGGAGGGCCGGGCACCCCGCAGGGGGCGGCCGGGGGAGGCCGGTGGCGCGCGGCGGGTCAGCCGGCCTGGCCGGTGACGCTGCCGCCGGACTTCGTGACGCGGTAGGTCACCTGGGCACCGCTCCAGAAGTGGAAGGTGAGGGTGACCGGGCTGCCGTCGCGTACCTCACCGAAGAAGGTGTCGGTGAGGGTGATCCGGTTGCCGGTGTAGTCGGGGGAGAAGGTGACGTCGAACTCCTTGAACGACGTCCAGTCGTGCGGTCCGGCGTTGCTGCCGTCGGCGTACCGCGCCTCCATCGTGGCGAGCTGGTCGCCGCGGAACTGGGTGGGGATGGCGAAGGAGGCGGTGGTGCCGGTGGCGTTGGACAGCACCGGCGGGTCGTAGCTGATCACGTCGATCCGCCACGGTACGCCGGCCGAGAAGCGCGCCTGGAGGGTGGCGTTGACGCCGTACGCCCGGTTGCCGACCAGTCGGGTCACCGTGCCGGCGGTCAGCGTCAGCTGGTTGCCGGAGACGGTGTAGTCGGTGCCCCGGACCAGCTCGGTGCTGCCCTGACGCAGACCGGAGAAGGTGGTGCCGTTGAGGTTGAGGGTCAGCGTCTTGGCGGTGATCGTGCCGGTACGCGGCACGTACACCTGGTCGGACGACGCGGTGCCGGAGCGGGTCGTCCAGCTCGACTTGATCTGGTTGATCAGCTCCGCGTCCCGCCAGACGAAGGTGGTCCGGTTGAAGTGCTGGCCGTTGTCCCAGAGCTGGGTGGTCAGCTGTCGGTGCCGGGCGTAGTAGCCGAAGTACTCGAAGAACTTCAGCTTCTCGCCCTGCTGGATGGTGCCGGTGTGCCGGTCGAAGCCGAGCAGGCCGTACTCGCCGATGACCACCGGGATGCCCCGGGTGACGAAGGCGTTGTACACCCGGTCGAAGGCGTCGACGAGGTCCTGCTGGGTGGTGGCGTCGAAGCGGGTGCCGCCGGCGACGTTCACGCTGAACGGCCAGTAGCCGTAGAAGTGCACGGTGGCGATCAGGTTGCGGTCGTTGAGCTGGTTGATCGTCGTGGTCAGCTCGTTGATCCGGGCCTGCTCCGAGGAGGTGTGCAGGGTCGGCAGGACCAGCATCCGGGTGGCGTTGTTGCCGCCGGAGGCGCGCACGATCCGGTGGAAGTTGACGTTCAGCTCGTGCAGCAGTTGCGCGTTCTGGGCGTCACCGGAGCTGTTGGCGAACTGCGGCTCGTTGACGCTCTCGAAGTGCAGCTTCGGTGAGGCGTCCCGGAACGCCGCGGCGATCTGGGTCCAGAGCGCGTTGTAGCGGTTGAGCACGGTCGTCCGGTTGGTGGGCATCTCGTGGATCCACTGCCACGAGTCGTGATGCAGGTTGATCATCACGTAGAAGCCGTCGTCCAGGGCCCAGCCGACGACCTCCTTGACCCGGTTCAGCCAGGCCGCGTCGATGGTGTACGACGGCGCGGGCCCGTGGCGGTTGCTCCAGGTGACCGGGATCCGGATGCTGTTGAATCCCTGCGCCCGGATGGCGTCCAACTGGGCCTCGGTGACCCGCGGGTTGCCCCACGCGGTCTCGTCGGCGCCGACGGAGTCGAAGGTGTTGCCGAGGTTCCAGCCCGGCTGCATCGCGGCCACGTAGGCCATCGGGTCACCGGTCGGCGGCGGGGTCGTCGGGGGCGGGTCGGTCGGCGGCGGCGTGGTCGGGGGAGGGGTGGTCGGGCCGACGCTGCCGGTGCAGGTGACCCCGTTGAGGGCGAACGAGGTGGGGGCCGTGTTGCTGCCCGACCAGGAGCCGTTGAAGCCGAACGACACCGACTGGTTGGTGCCGAGCGCCGCGTTGTAGCTGACGTTGGTGGCGGTGACGTCGTTGCCGGTGGCGGTGACGGTGGCGTTCCACGCCTGCGTCACCCGCTGACCGGAGGGGAAGGTCCAGGTCAGCCGCCAACCGTTGAGCGGGTCGCCGAGGTTGGTCAGGTCGACGTTCGCGGTGAAACCGCCCGGCCACTGGCTCGGCGCGGAGTAGACCACCCGGCAGCCGGCCGCCGCGTGGGCGGCGCCCGCGCTGACCAGTCCGACCCCGGCCAGCAGGGCGGCGACCCCGGCGCCGACCACGCCCAGTCGCCATCGTGTCCTTCGTAGTGTGCCGCGCAGCCCGGCCATGACGCTCCTCGTGTGGTGATGGTGTCGACGGGTGGCTGGCCGCGTGTCACCGGAACGCCGGCAACATCCGGCCGGCTCGCACAATAAGTTGGGATCATGAACTTTGTCAATCGACGCAACGCGATGTACGGGGCTTCTGTGCAGGTGGCACCGCACTTCACAATTCGGCCCGTGTCGCCTGAACGTGCGATCTGTTCGGGAACAGCCGGTGTGAATGAGCGTGGCCCGCCGGGGTAGTCGGCCGCGTGGCGGCGGGCGAGCGGAACGGGAACCGGGCGCGTGGCGTCGCCGGCTGGACGAGGGACCGGGTCGCCGCGACAGTTGCCGCGCTCAGCGTCCGGCTCGACTGGCGGGAACGGCGGCGGAGCCTGGAGCTGTACGCGATCCTCGCCGTGCAGGCCGGGGTGGCCGCCGCGCTCGCCTGGTGGGTGGCGCACAACCTGCTGCACCATCCGTCGCCGGTCTTCGCCCCCACCGCCGCCGTCGGCACCATCGCCGCGGCCATCGGCCGACGCACCCGGCGTACCGTCGAACTGCTGCTCGGCGTGTTGGCCGGGCTGCTGGTCGGCGACGCCCTCATCGCGGTGATCGGCACCGGCCCCTGGCAGACCGGTGCCGTGGTCACCCTGGCCATCCTGCTCGCGCTGAGCCTGAGCCGGGGCGGACAGGTGGTCACCCAGGCCGGCGGCACCGCCGTGCTGATCGCCACGTTGGCACCGGTGCAGCGCGGGCTGGAGGTGCCCCGCATCGTCGACGCCGTGATCGGCGGGGTGACCGCCGTGGTGGTGGTCGCCGTGCTGCCGGTCAACCCGGTACGGATTATCCAGCGGGCGGCCCGTCCGCTCTTCGCGGCCCTGATCGAGCACCTGCACGGCGCCGCGGACGGCATCTCCCGCGGCGACTACCCGGCCGTGATCCAGGCCCGGGACGCGTTGAGCGGGCTGGACCCCCAGCTCAAGCTGCTTGAGGACGCGGTCTCCGGGGCCGGGGAGGCGGTGGCCATATCACCGGCGCGGTGGCACCGGCGCAAAGAGTTCGAGCACTACGAACGCGGCACCCGCTATCTCGCCCTGGCCATCCGGGGCGGCCAGGAGATGCTGCGCCGGGCGGCCACCGCGATCCGGGACGACGAGCCCATGCCACCCGGGCTGGCCGCCGCCGTGCACTACTTCGGTGACGCCCTCGCGCTGCTCCAGGTCGAGGCGGAGAGCGGGCGCCCCACCGACCGGTCCGAACAGTTGATCCTCAAGGCGGTGGACCGGGCCGCCGAGGCGTACGCCGAGGGGGTCGGCTTCTCCGGCAGCGTGGTGGTGGCGCAGATCCGTACCGTCGCCACCGACCTGCTGCGCAGCCTCGGCTGCGACGAGCAGGAGGCCAGCGGTGTGATCCGGAAACGCTTCGACGCGCGGTGCGAGACCACCGAGCAGCGCGACCCGACGTGACCGACCTGGCCGACGTGACCGAAGCGGGCGGATCAGAGTCGGCCGGCGACCGTCCGCGCCAACTCGGTCAGCCGCTCGTCGTACTTGGCCATGTCGTCGGTGCGGACCAGTCGGATGGCCACCCAGACCCCGGAGACGTTGACGAAGACCATCCCCTCCTCGAGGTACGCCTCGTCCCCGATGCCGGACAGCGTCTCGAACTCGTGCTTGAGGTCGCGGTCGATGTCCAGGATCTTCTTCGCCCCGTCGCCGACGTGCACCTCGACCTGTGCCACCGGCCCGGAGACGGGCCCGGTGAACCAGCAGGTCTCCCCGCTCGGCAGCGGGTCCTCCAGCGGCGTACCGGCCAGCTTCTCGGCATCCTCCTTCGAGACCAGCGCGCAGGCGTCGACCGGCGCCGCAGCGGAGGGCTCCGGTGCCTCGGTGGCCTCGGTCGGTGCCGCGGCCTCCGTCGGCTGCGCCGGTGCCGGCGGTGCCGCCGCGGGCTCCGTACCGCCGCAGGCGGCCAGGACGGTGAGCACGGTGGCCGCCACGGCGAGTCGGGCGACGCAGGTCAGGTGCCGCACGGTGTCTCCTTCGTCGGGGCTTCAGCTCGGCAGGGCGTCGGCCAGTTTGCGCATCGCCTGGGCATATCCGTCGGGTTGGGCGCCGAGACGCGGGAAGCTGCTCAGCGTCACGGTGAAGCTGCCCGCACCGTTGATCACCACCGCCTCCGCCTCGATGTCCTTGACCGCCAGGTAGCCCTTGTCGCCGACGCCGAGGTCGGTCACCGACTGGTAGGTCTGGTCGGCCTGCTGGCGCTGGTAGTCGTAGGTCATCTCACCGGCGACCCGCGACGCGGTGGTCACGGTGAGCAGGGCGATGCCGTCGCCGAAGCTGCAGTTGCCCTTGTCGTCCAGTTGCTGGCCGACGATCCCGGTGACCTGCTCGGCGGTGAAGGGGCAGGCCGGCCGGACCGCGTCGGCGCCGTCGACGGGCAGGTCGAGATCGGCGTCCGAGCCAGCGTCCGACCCGGTGCCCGGCGCTGCCGGTTCGCTGTCGCCGCAGCCGGTCAGTGCCAGGGCCGTCGCGAGCAGCACAGGCAGAATCAGTCGTCGCACCGGTCAGTTCCCCCTCTTCCGCCCGGGCGCAGGCGCTGCGCACCAGCGCTGCGACAGTCGGGTGCACTCGACGGTACGGCCCTGGGCCGGGGAAGGAATCCGGTGTTTCCCTAGCCTTTGTGGCCGCCGGCCGGCACCACGTCGGCGCTGATCCGGGCCAGTGCCGCGTTGAGTTCGGCCCGTCGGGAGATGCCCAGCTTGCGGTACACGCGGGACAGGTTCGTCTCCACCGTCTTGGGGCTGACGAACAGTTCGTCGGCGATGGCGCGGCTGGTCCGTCCGAGCGCGGCGAGCCGCGCCACCCGCTCCTCGGTGGCGGTCAACGCCGACGGCGCCGGCGGCCGCCCACCCAACCGGGCCGCCTCCGCCTGGGCCCGCGCGGCGAACGCCGCCGCGTCCAGGGCGTCGAACTCGGCCGCTGCCGCCGTGAGCGCCTCCCGGGCCGGGCGTTTACGGCGCAACCGCCGGTGCACCACCCCGGCGACCAGCAGACAGCGGGCCCGGTCCAGGGGCAGCACGTCCGGCGCCACCGCCGCGCGGGCGGCGGCGAGATCGTCGAGGGCGGCCGACGGGTCCCCGCCCTCGGCGCTGTCCAGCAGGGCCCGACTGCGGGCCAGGCCCAGCAGCGTCCACGGCCGCGGCAGGCGTCGATGCCGCTCGGTCAGCCGGTGCAGGGCGACGCGGGCGGTGGCGAGATCACCGGCGGCCACGCACGCTTCGATCCAGTCCGGCTCGAAGCGCTGCGCCAACGGCTCGGTCAGCCCCATCCGATCCACCAACGCGGCCAGCCGACCGTAACCGGCCGCCGCGTCGGCGACCCGGCCGGCGCAGAGCGCGACGAACGCGCCGAGTTGCAGGTGGATCCGGCGGCACCAGTCGTCGTCGAGTTCCTCGCCCAGGCGTACGCCCGCCTCCGCCACCCGCGCCGCCGCGTCGAGCCGCCCCCGCAGGGCGTCGAGCAGCCCGGTCAGCCAGGTCTCCGCGGTCAACTCGGTGCCCAGCAGCTCACCGAGGTCACGGGCCGCCGCGATGTGCCGCTCGGCCATTGACCAGCGTCCGGCCAGCAGTTCGGTCTCACCGAGATGCTTGAGCAGCTCGTACTGGGAGGGTTCGTCGCCGCGCGCCGCCGCCCGGTCCAGCAGTCGGGTCAGCCGGTCCCGGGCCCGGTCGGGATCGTCGATGCCCTTCCACCAGACCGCCGGGATGGTGCCCGCCAACCAGGACGGTTCCGGCCCTTCCATGGCCAGTGCCCGGTCGAGCAGCTCGGTGCGGGGTGGCGCACCGGCGCGTACCTCGCTGTTGAACAGGTGCAGCAGCGCCGCGGCCAGCAGTTCCCGGTCCCCACCCGGGCCGCTCAGCAGAGCGATGGCCGACTCCGCGTGGGTACGGGCCGGGTCCGGCAGGTCGACGAAGAGGGCCAGGTGGGCGTGGATCCGACCGGCCAGCGGGGAATCGGGCTGCGTGGCGGCCAGCGCCCGACCGGCGGCCGCCAGCGCGGTGCCGCCCGGCTCGTCGGCGCTCCACGCGACCACGGCGCGCAGCAGCAGCGCCTCGGCGCGGATGTGACCGGTGAAGCCGGCGGCCACCTCCTCGGCGGCGGTGCGGGCGCCCGGATGGTCGCCACAGTCGAACCGGCACCGGGCCGCCGCCAGCAGCCGCTGCCCGAGAGTGGGGCGGTCGTCGGCCGGGGTGAGCCGCGCGGCTGCCTCGTAGAGGTTCGCCGCCGCGTCCGGCGCACCTCGGGCGTGTTGCCGTGCGGCGGCTGCGGCGAGGGCGTC
This sequence comes from Micromonospora fiedleri, assembly GCF_016774385.1. NCBI lineage: Bacteria > Bacillati > Actinomycetota > Actinomycetes > Micromonosporales > Micromonosporaceae > Micromonospora > Micromonospora fiedleri. The sequence goes on along the minus strand of NZ_JAETXL010000010.1, from coordinate 196,731 downwards.
GGCCACCACCGGATCGGCGGTGGTGGTGCAGGCGGCCAGCTGGCGTACCCGCTCGTCGGGGTCGGCGACCACCTCGGCCAGCCTGCGGTGCAGCCCTCGGCGGACACCGGGCGGGATGCCGGCCCGCACCGCCGCCGCGTACACCGGATGGGTGAACTCCACCCGGGCCGGTGTCACCGCCAGCAGTCCGGCCTCCTCGGCGGCGTCGAAGGCGCGCGGCCCCACGCCCGCCGCCGCGAGGTCCCGCAGCAGGGGGACGGTGAGCAGTGCCGCGAGCCGTACGGCGTCGCGACACCGGGCCGGCAGTTCGGCGAGCACGTCGGCGAGGAGCTGATGCATGGACGAGGCGACGGGCAGCTCCTGTGCCGGCTCCGGTGGCTTCGGTAGCCGCTGCACCGCGCGGGCCACCTCGATGGCGACCAGCGGATTACCGCCGGCTTCCCGGGCGATGCGGGCCAGCAGCGGACGGTCGAGATCGGCACCGACCCGCTCGCGCAGGACATGGTGCAGCGCGTTCACACCCAGCGGCGTCACCTCCAGCCGGGTCAGCCGACCGGAACCCGCGTCGAGCCCGAGCGGGGCCGCCGGCACCGCCGGCCCGCTCGCGCTGCGACTGCTGACCAGGGTGGCCGGTCCCGGGCCGACCCGGCGCAGGGCGAACCGCAGGGCGCGTTCGCTCGGCCGGTCGAGCCAGGGCGCGTCGTCCACGGCCAGCAGCACCGGCCGGCCCGAGGCGAGCGCCGCCTCCAGCAGCGACCGGGTGGCCGCCCCGATCACGCGTTCGTCGATCGTCTCGTCGCTGTCGCCGGTGACCAGGACGGTTTCGGCGGCGATGCGCTGCGGGCGCGGCAGCTCCGCCGCCAGGTCGGCCAGCGGGCGGAGCAGGTCGGCGAGGGCGGCGAAGGGGAGTTCGGCTTCGCATTCGGTCGGCGCGCAGGAGAGCACGAGCCAGCCCGACCGGGCCGCCTCGGCGGTCAGCGCCCGCAACAGCGCGGTCTTGCCGATGCCGGCGGGCCCTTCCAGCAGCACCTGCCCAGGCTCGCCCAGCGAGCGCCAGGCCTGGTCGAATACCTCGTCCCGGCCGACGAGCGCACGCCGCATGGGGCGATTCTGGCACCGTGCACCGCCGGTGACCATCGTGCGGACGCCTGACGCGCCGAGCACGTTCAGCGGTGTCAGACGCGAGAGATGCCCGGCCCCACGCTCCACAGTGGCGCGCGCGGCCGGGCTCGTGATCAGTGTGTCGACGGCTGCGGCGCGCGATCGGCCGCGTCGTCCTCCTGCCCCTCGGGCTGCCCGGCGAACCAGTTGATGCCCGGCGGGCCGCCGGCCGCGAGCGCCGCCTCGGCCCGAGCCAGCGCGGCGTTCGGCACCGCGACGGTCGGTCCGAGGTGCGACTGTCCCGTCCGTTCGCCCTCGGCGGCCGGTTCGAGGTGCGACTGTGCCGCCCGTTCGCCCTCGACGGTCGTTTCGCCGCCGGGTGCTTCCAGGCTCGGTGGCGTCGGGCGGGCGTCGGCAGTCGGGCTCGTCGTCGGCTGGCCGTCGGCTCCGGCGCCACCGTCACCCGCGTGCGCCTCGTGGGCACCGCGCTCGGGCGTGGCGTCGCGCACGATCGGCTCGGCCTCCGCCGGCGTCGGCGGGCGTTGCCCGGCACGGGCACCGACCACCGGATACTCGGCGGTCTCGCCACCGCCGGCCGCGGCGGCCATCACGGCTGCGGCGGCGAGGTCGGCGACCCGCTTGGCCTCCCGCTGCACCCGTGCCCGGGTCTCCTTGGCGTGCCGTTCGGCGGCCTCGACGGCCCGGCGTACCTCGTCCAGCCGCTGGCTTTCCGCGGCGAGGTCCCGGACGGTCTCCTCCAGCTGCTGGCGCAGCCGGGTCAGCTCGGCCTCGGTGGCCTCCCTGCCCTGCTGCGTCTCGTCGAGCTGTCGGCGGGCGGTGTCCAGCTCCTCCCGCACCCCGGCCAACGCGTCCTGCTGCTCGCCGATCTCCAGCTGCACGGCGTGCAGTTGCTCCTCGGCGGCTGCGGCCTGCTCGTCGCTGTGCCTGCGGACCTCGGCGGCCTGTTCGTCGGCGCGCTTGCGGATCTCTGCGGAGTACTGCTGGGCGTCCGCGATCATCGAGCTGACCCGCTGCTCGGCGGCGCTGCGTTGGGCGGCCAGCTCGCGTTCGACGGCAGCGCGCTGCTCGGCCAGATCCTCCTCGGCCGTGGCGCGCCGCTCGGCCAGCTCCTCCTCGACGGCCGTCCGCCGCTGGGTCAGCTCCTGCTGGCTCTTCGACCGGGCCGCCTGGATCTCCTGGTGGATCTGGGTACGCGCGGAGGTGGTCAACGCCTCCGCCGCCGCGCGGGCCTGCTCCACCTGCTGGCGGCACTGCTCCCCGATGCGGTGGGCCTCCTGCTGGGCCCGCTCGTGTGCGGCCTCGCCGTCGGCGCGCAGCTTGTCGGCCCGCTCCCGGCTCTCCGCCAACTCGGCGTCGGCGGCCGCGCGGAGTTCTTCGTACTTCTTGTCGTGCTCGGCGCGGCGGGCGGCGAGTTCCTCTTCGAGGTCGGCCAGCGCCTTGACGGTGCGTTCCCGGGCGTTGGCGAGCGTCTTCTCCGCCTCCGCCTGGAGCTTGTTGGCCCGCTGGGTGTGCGTGTCGATGATCGCCGCGGCCTGCTTCTCCGCGAGATCCAGGATCTGGCCGACCATCGGGCCCACATCCTGGAAGGTCGCCTTGTCCAATTGCGCCGGTCGCTGCCGCAGGTCGGCGACCTCGGCCTGGGCCGCCTGAAGTTTGGCGGTCAGCTCTCGAGCCCGCCCGAGGGCCCGGTCCCGCTCGGCCGAGACCGTGCTGAGTTGACCGTCCAACTGCTCCACATAGCGGTCGACCTGTTTTCTCTCGTAACCGCGCAGGGTCACCTCGAAGGTCGGCCGCGAGGCCAGGTCGTCGCGGATGGCGTACGGCTCCTCGCCGATGGACATGCCTCATCCTCCGTACGATCGCGGGTCGGCGCACCGGCGACCCGGCGGCGATGACGCGCAACGCTACCGCCGCTCGTGTCGATCTGTCGTCCCACCCCGGTACGTTTTCGCGTTCCCCGAGTGCCGGTTTCGCAGGTGTCCGCAGCGAGGGTTGCCGAGCGTGTCCGGCCGGCGACCGAAGGCGGTCGGAGTCGGTCGGTGGCATCGAGGGATGTCGACCGGGACGGGGCGCCGCGGAACGTGAAGAAGGCCCGCGTCTTGACACTCGATTAGGTTAGGCTAACCTAATCGCATGTCGAGCGGACTAGCGTCGAACGACGCTGACCAGCGCCTACGCGGCGTCGACCTCTGCCTGGGATACCACGGTACGGCAGTGGTTCACGGTGCCTCGATAGGGCTCCGTGCCGGGAAGGTGACCGCCCTCGTCGGCCCGAACGGCAGCGGCAAGTCCACCCTGCTGCGCGCGCTGGCCCGGCTGCACCCGATCGACACCGGCACGGTGCTCTGCGCCGACGGGATCGCCGCTTCCAGCCTGCCGGCCAAGGAGTTCGCCCGCCGGGTCACCCTGCTCGCCCAGAGCCGACCGGTGCCCAACGGCGTCACCGTCCGCGACGTGGTCGGCTACGGCCGCCACCCCTACCGGGGCCGCTGGCGCACCGACGACCCCGAGGGCCCGGCCGCGATCGCCCGCGCGATGGCGGTCACCGGGGTGGCCGCGATGGCCGACCGGCCCGTCGACGAACTCTCCGGCGGCGAACTCCAGCGGGTCTGGCTGGCCACCTGCCTGGCCCAGGACACCGCGGTGCTGCTGCTCGACGAACCCACCACCTTCCTCGACCTGCGCTACCAGGTCGAGATCCTCGATCTGATGCGCGACCTGGCCGACGAGCACGGTGTCGCGGTCGGCGTGGTGCTGCACGACCTCAACCAGGCCGCGGCGGTGGCCGACGAGGTGGTCCTGCTGCACAACGGCCGGATCCGTGCCACCGGCACCCCGGCGCAGGTCTTCACCGAGACCGACCTGACCGAGACGTACGGCATCCGCATCGAGGTCGCCACCGATCCCCTCACCGGTCTGGTGACCACCCGCCCCGTGGGCCGGCACCTGACCCGAATCCCGGTCTGAACCCGGACCGGTCCTGCAACGAGAAAGAACACCATGTTCCGTACCCGTGTCACCGCCCTGGTCGCCGCCACCGCCACCGCGCTGCTGCTGGCCGCCTGCGGCACCACCGAGAACACCGCCGAGCCCGCACCCTCCGCCTCCGCGGCCGGTGGCCCGGTCACCGTGACCGACAGCCGCGGCAAGGAGATCAAGCTCGACCGCCCCGCCACCAAGGTCGTCGGCCTGGAGTGGGGCGAGGTCGAGATGCTGGTCAGCCTCGGCGTCATGCCGGTCGGTGTCGCCGACCCCAAGGGCTACGCCACCTGGGTCACCGCCGCCAAGCTCGACCCCGCCGTCAAGGACGTCGGCACCCGCGGCGAACCCAGCGTCGACTCGATCGTCGCGCTCGCCCCCGACCTGGTGGTCGTCTCCGACGGTCGCGGCGCCACCCTGCTGGACCAGCTCGAGAAGTACGTGCCGGTGCTGGTGACCAAGAGCAGCGACGCCACCGACAACGTGGGCCGGATGCGCGCCGACCTCAACATGATCGCCAAGGCGGTCGGCAAGACCGCCGAGGCGGAGAAGCTGCTCGCCGACTTCGACGCCGCCCTCGCCGACGGCAAGAAGAAGATCGCCGACGCCGGTGCCGCCGGCAAGCCGTTCGCCATCGCCGACGGCTGGAAGGAAGGCAGCACCGTCAGCATCCGGATGTTCGGTCAGGGCGCATTCGTCTCCCAGCTCGGCATCCAGCTCGGCCTCACCAACGCCTGGAACGGCAAGGTCGACGAGGTGTGGGGCCTGGGACAGACCGACGTCGAGGGCCTGACCGCACTCAAGAGCCCGGACCTGCACTTCTTCTACAACGCCTCGGACGGCACCGACGTCTTCGCCGACGGTCTCGCCGACAACGCGATCTGGAAGTCGCTGCCCTTCGTCAAGCAGGGCAACCTGCACCGGATGCCGGACGGCATCTGGACCTTCGGCGGGCCGCTCTCCGCCAAGCAGTACATCGACCAGTTCGTCAACACCTACGCGGTGTGACCGAGCTGTCCGCGCCTCCGCGTTCGGAGCCGGCCCTCGGGCCGGCTCCGGCCGGACGCCTACCCGGTACCCGCGTCGTCGGGGCCTTCATCGCGGCCACCGCGCTGGCGCTCGTGGTCGCCGTCGTGCACCTCACCCAGGGCACCTCCGCCGTGGGCGCGCTCGACCTGCTGCGGCTGCTCACCGGCGGCGACGACGAAACCGTACGGGTGCTCGTCGCCTCCCGGATGCCCCGGTTGCTCGCCGGGCTGGCCATCGGCGTCGCGCTCGGCTTCGCCGGTGCGGCCCTGCAGTCCATCGCCCGCAACCCGCTCGCCTCGCCGGACACCCTCGCCGTCAACGCCGGTGCCCACCTGGCCATCGTCTCGGTCGCCGCGTTCGGCATCGCGTTGCCCGCGTTGCCCGCCGGCGGGCTCGCCTTCTGTGGCGGCCTCGCGGCGGCGGGACTGGTGATGGCGATGTCCTCCGGCGGGCAGGCCGGCACCACCCGGCTGATCCTCGCCGGCTCGGCCACCGCGCTGGCGCTCAGCTCGGTGACCATGCTGCTGCTCCTGCTCTTCGAACAGGCCACCATCGGCCTGTTCGCCTGGGGCAACGGTTCGCTGGTGCTGAGCGACCTGAACGCGCTCACCCAGCTCGCCCCGGTCATCGGCCTGGCCATCGTGGCGCTGATGCTGCTCGGTCACCGCCTCGACATCCTCGCCCTCGGCGACGACACCGCCGCCGTGCTCGGTCTCGACGTGCGGCGTACCCGGCTGATCGTCACGGTGCTGGCCGTCCTGCTCTCCGCCGCGGCGGTCACCCTCACCGGTCCGGTCGGATTCGTCGGCCTCTGCGCGCCGGTGATCGTCCGGCTGCTCGGGCCACTGGTGCCCGGCGTACACCGGCACCGGGTGCTGCTGCCGCTCTCCGGCATCGCCGGAATGATCATCGTGCTCGGCTCCGACGTGCTGCTGCGGGCCGTCATGGGTGCCCAGGCCGGTGTCGACATCCCCACCGGCGTGGTGACCACCCTGCTCGGCGCGGCCATCCTGATCTGGCTGGCCCGACGACACCGCGACGCCGGCCCCACCCGCCGACCGCCGGGCGGTCACGCCGCCGTCCGCTCGGCCGGCTTCCACCGCACCGTCGTCATCGTGGTGGCCACGGTCGCCGGCGTCGCGGTGGTGCTCGGCATGCTGGCCGGGGACACCTGGGTGCTCCTCGGCGACCTGGTCAACTGGATCAACGGCAACACCGGTCCGGCGTACACCTTCGTGCTGGACCAGCGGTGGCCGCGCGTCGCCGCCGCGCTGCTGGCCGGCGCGGCCCTCGCGGTGGCCGGCACCACCGTGCAGGCGGTCTGCCGCAACCCGCTGGCCGAACCCGGCATCCTCGGCATCACCGCCGGCGCGGGACTGGGCGCGGTGTCGCTGATCACCTTCGTGCCGCTGGCCAGCGTCTGGGCCGTCTCCGGGGTGGCCGGGCTCGGCGCGATGCTCGCCTTCGCCCTGGTCTACGGCGTGGCCTGGCGAGGCGGGCTCAGCTCCGACCGGCTGGTGCTGATCGGGTTCGGGGCGTGGCAGGGCGGCATGGCCCTGATCACCTTCCTGATCGTCGCCCACGACCCGTGGAACACCGGCAAGGCGCTGACCTGGATGTCCGGCTCCACCTACGGACGCACCGCCACCCAGGTGCTGCCGGTGGCGATCGCGCTGCTGGTGCTCACCCCGGCCGTGCTCGCCGCCCGCCGCGAGCTGGACCTGATGGCGTTGGACGACGACACCCCCCGGGTGCTCGGAGTCCGGCTGGAACGCACCCGACTGGTCGCACTCGGCGCGGCGGCGCTGCTCACCTCCACCGCGGTCTCCGCCGTCGGCGTGATCGGCTTCGTCGGTCTGGTCGCCCCACACGCCGCCCGCGCCCTGGTCGGCGGCCGGCACGCCCGGGTGCTCCCGGTCGCCGCACTGCTGGGCGCGGCCCTGGTCAGCGTCGCCGACACCCTCGGCCGCACCGTGATCGCCCCGGCGCAGATCCCCGCCGGTCTGGTCACCGCCCTGATCGGCACCCCGTACTTCGTCTGGCTGCTGTGGCGCTCGCGTGCCTCAGCCCCTCAGTCCCGGTAACCGGTCCGCGTGGCCCGCACCCTGGAAGGCAGCATGACCAACACCCTGCCCGTCGCACCGTGGCGGTTGTTCTCCGTCGAGATCCGCGCGGTACGCCGGCTCAGCCCCTCCTTCGTCCGGGTCACCTTCACCGGCCCGGACCTGGACCGCTTCGCCGACAACGGCTACGACCAGCGGATCAAGCTGGCCCTGCCGCTGCCCGGCCAGCGGGCGGTCTACCTGCCGCAGGGCCCCGACTGGTACGCGCAGTGGCGGGCGCTGCCGGAGCACCAGCGCAACCCGATCCGCACCTACACCGCCCGAGCGGTCCGGCCGCACCTGCACGAACTCGACGTCGACCTGGTGCTGCACGGCGACGGTGGCCCGGCGAGCCGGTGGGCCCAGCAGGTCCGTCCCGGCGACGAGATCGCCATCGCCGGCCCGGACGCCGGCTACGAGGGCGACCACGGTGGACGGGAGTTCCGGCCGCCGTCGACCGGGTGCCTGCTGCTGGCCGGGGACGAGACGGCGGTCCCGGCGATCAGCGGCATCTGCGAGCGGCTGCCGCTGGACGCCTGCGGCCGGGTGCTGCTGGAGGTTCCCGACGCGGCGGACGTACTGCCGCTGGTCGCGCCCCCCGGCGTCGAGGTCACCTGGCTGCCCCGCAACGGCGGACAGTACGGCGACCGCCTGATCGGCGCCGTCGCCGACGCGGCCCGGAACCTGCTCGCCGCGCCAGGCGGCCAGCACCAGCACTCCACCCCGGGCGCGCCGAAGGTCGGTGCCGAGGCGGTTGCCAGCGCCGGGGCGGTCGACGACGTGGACGTGGACACCACGATCCTCTGGGAGGTCCCCGACGTACCGCCGTCGGCCCCGCTCTACGCCTGGCTGGCCGGGGAGGCGGGCGTCATCCGTACCCTGCGCCGCCACCTGGTCTCCGACTGCGCCCTCGACCGCCGCGCCGTCGCCTTCATGGGCTACTGGCGCCAAGGCCGCCCCGACCCCACCTCCTAACCCCACCCCTCCCACCACGCCCCCTCCCCACGCACCCCTTCCTCCCCACGCGCCCCTGTCTCCCCGCGCACCCTTTCCCCGTCGATCTTGCACTTTGTGTCTCCGTGAATCAGTCCTAAGTAGGGCAAATACGCGACCAAAAGTGCAAGATCGACGGGGAGAGCGGGTGGGGCGGGGAGGAAGGGGCGTGGGGTGGGTGGGGCTAGGGGAGGGGGTGGGAGATGTTGTGGGCGTGGTCGGTGAGGGCGGCTGAGGTGATGGTGGCCTCCAGGGGGAGGACTTCCAGGCAGCGGCGGATGGCGGCGGCCATCAGGGTGTTCGGCACGCGCATCGACAGGGTGCAGTGCGGGATCCAGCGGCCCGGGTGGTAGTGCTCGTGCAGGGTGATGCCGGCGGCGGCGAGTCGGTCGTAGACCCGTCGGTGGTGTGCCAGCAGTTCCGCCGTGGGTGCCGGGCCCAGCCAGAGCACCCGGCCGACGAACTGCCCGGCGTGCTGGAACGACAGCCGCAGCGGTGCGGCCACCGTGAAACCGGCCAACGCCGCCGCCACCTGCTCGGGGTCGAACCGGGGCGCGACCGCGAGCGAGACGTGCGGGCGGTGCCGTTGTTCCAACAGCGACCGCAGGCTCTGCACCCCCTCGGCCTCCAGGGCGTCCCAGAGCACCCGGATCCGGCGGGTGGCGACCGGGTCCAGGTAGAGCTCCAGCGCGGCGACCACATGATCATCCTAGAGGGCGCGGGAACCGGTGGTCAGGGCACGATCACGGCGCGGCCTTCGAGGGTGCCGTCCTGCATCTTCCGGTACGCGCTCATCGCGTCGTCCAGGGAGAACGTGGTGGTCTTCGGCCGAAGCAGCCCACGTGCCCCCAGGTCCAGCACCTCGATCAGCTCCGGTCGGCTGCCCCAGTAGGTGGTCTGGATGCTGACCTCGTACGGCACGGAGAAGAAGCTCACCGGCAGTGACCCGCCGCCGATGCCGACGATGGTCAGGTCGCCCACCGTACGCGCGGCAGCGGCACCCATCTTCATGGTGGCGTCCGCGCCGACGAAGTCCAGCACGACGTCCGCGCCCCGGCCGCCGGTGGCCGAGCGGATCTCCTCGACGGTCCCCTCACCCGAGCGCAGCGTCTGGTCGGCGCCGCACTCCTCGGCCAGCCGCAACGCCTCGTCGCGGGTGTCCACGGCGATGATCCGGGTAGCGGTGGTGGCCTTGAGGATCTGCACCGCGACATGACCGAGCCCACCCACGCCGATCACCACGGCCGTGCTGCCGGGCGGCAGCTTCGCCCAGGAGCGGCGGATCGCGTGGTACGGGGTCAGGCCCGCGTCGGTCAGCGGCGCCGCCAGCACCGGGTCCAGCCCTTCGGGCAGCGGCACCACGAGCCGGGCGTCCGGCACCAGTTCGTACTCGGCCATCCCGCCGTCCAGGCCGAGACCGCCGCCGCCACCGGGGATGGGTGCGGCGGCCGGGTTCTCGCAGTAGTTCTCGGCGCCGACCCGGCAACGGGCGCAGACGCCGCAGCCCCACGGACCGTAGACGGCGACCGGTTGGCCGATCTCCAGTCCGGTCACACCGGCGCCGAGGGCGTGCACCCAACCGGCGTTCTCGTGACCGAGCGTGAACGGCGGATTCCAGGGCAGGGAACCGGCCTCGAAGTCGTGCATCAGGTGCAGGTCGGAGTGGCATGCGCCGGCGGCGCCGATCTTCACCACCACCTCGCCCGGGCCGGGTGTCGGCTCGTCGACCTCGACCAGTTCCGGGTCGCTCTTCCATGCAGGCAGCCGTAGCGCACGCATCCTTGCCTCCTGTCGTCCGCTGTCGCCAACCAGTGGGCTCCCCGGTGGACGCCGGCCCAAACCTCGTGGACGCCGGCCCAAAATTCCCGGCGTCAGGGCCGATCCCGCCAGCGGTTGCCGATCCCGGCGGGTGGCGGTGCACTGAACTACATGACTGTCATCAAGGTGGGCACGTCCTCGTGGGCCGACCGGACGCTGTTGCGCTCCGGCTGGTATCCACGCGAGGCGAACACCCCGGCCGGTCGGCTGAGCTACTACGCGGGCCGGTTCGCTCTGGTCGAGGTGGACACGTCGTACTACGCCGTGCCGGCACCGGAGACGACCCAGGGCTGGGTGGACGCCACCGGAGACGACTTCACCTTCAACGTCAAGGCGTACCGCCTCTTCACCGGCCACCCGACCCCGGTCGCCACACTTCCCGCCGACCTGCGCCCGGTCGGCGGGCCGGCCCAGATCCGTCGGCGTGACCTGCCGCCGACGGCGTACGACGAGTTGTGGCGGCGGTTCCGCGCGGCGCTGGACCCGATCGCGGCGGCCGACCGGCTCGGCGCGGTGCTGTTGCAGTTCCCGCCGTGGCTGGCCCGCGGCGACGCGGCCCGGCGGCGGATCGCGGAACTGGCCGACCGTTGCCGGCCGTGGCGGGTCGCCGTCGAGCTACGGCACGGGTCCTGGTTCGACGGTCGGGCGGCGCTGGAGACGCTGGCCTTCCTCCGCGACCACGGGCTCACGTTCTGCTGCGTGGACATGCCGCAGGGCCACCCCGAGTCGGTGCCACCGATCCTGCACGCCACCGCCGAGCTGGCGATGGTGCGGATGCACGGGCACAGCACCGCCTGGGACGGCGGAGACAAGGAAGACCGCTTCCGGTACGTCTACGGCGACCGGGAACTGCGCATCTGGTCGGAACTGCTGACCGAGCTTGCCGAGCAGGCCGACGAGCTGCACGTGTTGTTCAACAACTGCTGTGCCGGGCAGGCCCAGCGCGACGCCGAACGGCTCACCGAGCTGCTCGCCGCCCGGCGGGTACCCGCCGGACGATCGCGCCGCTGAGCGGGCCGTCCCCGAGGCCGCGCTCAGCCGCGCGGGCTCGTCCCGAGGCCGTGCTCAGCCGTCCCGAGGCCGCGCTCAGCCGCGCCGGGAGATCCCTTCCGGACGCATGCCGGTCGCCTCCTCCAGCGCGTTGTCCGGCAGATCCTCGCCGGCCACCTCCTCCGGAAACGAGCGGCTCGGCGGCGCCGGATCCGGCGGTGCGCCCGGGCCGGCCGCCGGCGTCCGGGTCGGCTCCACCGATCCGAACCCGTGCCGGCCGGCGGGCGGATGCTCCCGAGGGGTCTCACCCGCCCGCCGCTCACCACGCCGACCCTCCGCCACGGCGGTCGGCTCACTGCCCTCATCCATCGGCGAGTCCGCGCCGACGCCCCACGGCGGGTCGGCATCGAAGCCGTCCGTGGTCCCCCAGGGCTCGACGCCCTCGGGGCCCTGGTCCTGCCTGTCCCTGTCCGTCATGGCCACCTCGCTGATCGGCGCCGGTTGCCGGCCGGCGGTCCGGATGCTGCCCCTCGGCCTGCGCGGCGCGACCTCGCCCTGCGCCGCCGGACCGCCCGCGTCACCGCCGTGTCAGTGGCCGTTGCGGCTCATCGCCTTCGACATCTGCATCAGGCCGCCGCCCTTGGCCATCGTCTTCGGTGTCTGCATCAGGCCGTTGGCCCGGCCGAGCACGCCGCGCAGCACCTGCCCGGGCTTCTGCTGCTCACCCATGTACGCGGTGACCACGATCAGCGCGCCGGTGAGCGCCGGGATCGCCCACTGGAGCAGCTTGAGCTGCCGCTGACAGGCGGCCACGTTCTGCGGCGTCTGCTGGTTCGGCTCGGTGACGCCGGCCACGCTGGTGCCGCCGGCCCTGGACAGCCGATTGCCGAGCATCCGGCTGTAACCGGTCGCCGCGAGGGCGCCGACGGTCAGGGCCGTCTTCAGCGTGCTCGCCCGACCGACGCCGCGCTGGGCGGCCATCCGCGGGCTCTCGGTGACCAGTTCACCGACCGCGCCCGCGAGGTGGGCGCCGATGGCGGCGGCGTTGACCGGCGTCCACTTGGACCAGCCGGCCGAAGCCACCGGGATTCGCTGGGTCGAGTCGCCGACCCGGGCCGCGGCGCCGTTGACGCCGAACGCCCCCATCAGGGAGCCGCCGAACCAGGCCGCCAGGCCCAGGTCGTGCATGGATCGCAGGGTGGTGTGCGTGTCCGACATGATGTGTCCCCCTCAGCCGTTTCGAGCGCTGCGGCTTACCCCCGATGCGGGGCACTAATCGTGGGGTCGGGGACGGCTTGGGTCAGCGTGCGGGAAGGGTGGCGGCGAACGCGGCGACCCGCGCGGCCAGCGGCTCGGCGGCATGCCGTACCCAGGTGAAGTGGTCCAGCGCGACGCCGTCCGGGCCACCGTGCCGCTCGCGTACGACGGGAGCCGCGGCGAGCTTGGCGCAGAGTCGGTCCAGCGTCGGATGGGGGGTGTACTGGTCGTCGTCGACGCTGACCGCCAGCACCGGGGTGCGGATCTGCCGCACCGCCGCCTCGGTGTCGACGCCGTCCAGGTGCGGGAAACGGCCGGTCCGCGCGGTGTGCGCCCAGTCGCGGATCACCCCGCGCGCCTGCCGGCCACCGAATCCCCAGCCGGGCCAGACCCCGAGCAGCCGGGTCGTGGCGGCGATGCCCTGGGTGTACGGCAACACGCCGTACCGCCGTGGGCCGGTGAAGTCCCGCCAGTACGGGATGCCGACGGCCACCAGCACCAACCCGTCGACCTCCTGCTCGCCGTGCAGGGCCAGGTGCAGCACGGCGGCCTGTCCACCGAGGGAGTGCCCGAGCAGCAGGGTGGGCCGACCGTCGAAGCGGGCCTTGAGGGCTGTGCGTACCGCACCGATGTCGGCGGCCAGTTCGGTGTAGCCGTACCGGCAGGCCCGGCTCGGTCGGGGGGTGCTCTCGCCGGTGCCGCGCAGGTCGGCCACGACCACGGCCAGCCCGGCGGCGCGCAGGGCGGTGGCGAACGGCCGGTAGTACCGCGCCCGTACCCCCATGGCCGGCGCGACCAGCACCACCGGTGCTCCTGCCGGGCCGACCGGCTCGGGGTAGACCTGGATGCCGAGGCGGGCGCCGTCGACCTGGACGAAATCCTGCACATATTCCACCGTCGCGCTCACCCGTACAGGTTACCCGCGAGTAGGGTGCGGCGGGGGTGGCCCCGGCGGGTCGAGCGACCCGCCGGGGTCGGCACGCTAGCCGCGCAGCATGCCCGGACCGAACACCTCGTAGGCGATCCGCTCCACCGGTACGCCCCGGCGCAACAGTCCACCCCGGACGATGTTCATGAACGGCAGTGGCCCGCAGAGGTGCACGTGGGCGTCGGGGGAGAGCGGGATCGACTCGGGGTCCACCCGGCCGCCGGTCACCTCGACGGGCACCCCGGGCAGGGCGACGTCGCTGGTGTCCTCGTACCACAGCCTGGTGCGCAGGTTCGGCAGCGCGGCGTGCAGGCGCGGCAGGTCGCCGCGCAGCGCGTGGGCGGCGCCGGCCCGGTCGGCGTGCACCAGCACCACCGGGCGCTGCGGCGCGGTGACCGCCAGATGTTCCAGCGCGGCCATCGCCGGGGTCAGCCCGATACCGGCGCTGACCAGCAGCAGCGGGCCGTCGCCCGCGACGGCGTTGACCTCGCCGAAGGGTGGGCTGAGCTGCAGCGTCGTACCGACCGTCACGTGTTCGTGCAGGAAGGTCGAGACCTGGCCGTCCGGTGCGCCGTCGATCCCGCGCAGCCGCTTGACGGCGATCCGCCAGTGCGCGGCACCCGGGCGTCCGGCGAGGCTGTACTGGCGGATCTGCCGGCCGCGGCCGCCGCCGAGGTCGACCGCGACCGAGGTGTACTGGCCCGGCACGAAGGTGGGCACCTCGCCGGAGTCGTCGGGCGTCACGGTGAACGAGACCACGTCGGGGGTCTCCTGCCGGCGCGCCGTCACCCGCCACGGGCGCCACACCGGCTCGCCCTCGGTCAGCCCGGCGGCGGCGTAGAGCCGGGCCTCCCGGGCGACCAGTTCGACGGCGAGCAGCCAGTAGACCTCGTCCCAGGCGAGCGCGACGGACGGGGTGACCGCGTCGCCGAGCACCTCGCCGACGGCGGCGAGCAGGTGCCGGCCCACGACGGTGTACTGGGCCGGAGTGATCCCCAGGGAGGCGTGCTTGTGCGCGATGCGGTCCAGCACCGGACCCCACGGCGTGGCGCCCGCGCCGATGAGGTGCTCGGCGTACGCGACCACGGCGGCGGCCAGGGCCGCCTGTTGGCTGCCGCTGGCCTGGTTGCCCCGGTTGAACAGGTCGAGCAGCTCGGGATGCGCGGCGAACATCCGCTGGTAGAACCGGCGCGTGATGGCTTCGCCGTGCGCCCGTACGGCGGGCAGGGTCGCCGTAACCACCTCTGCTGAGGACTGGGTGAGCACGATGTTCTCCTTCGGGACGAACGTTACGGACGCGCCCACAAAAACAGGTATTGCAGTTACCTCTTTAGGGTCGAAGGTCCCGGATCGCCGGTCGCGCGGATCACACCGGCGGCCGGTGCGGCGCGCGGCCACCGTAAGGTCGAAAGGTGAAGCTCAACCGGTCCACCGACATGGCGATGCGGATCGCCATGCTGACCGCCGCCTCCGGCCGCAGGACCACGGTGGACGAGTTGGCGCAGCGACTGGCGCTGCCCCGCAACCACGTGGCCAAGGTGGTGCAGCGGTTGCAGCACCTCGGCGTGCTGGTGACCATCCGGGGCCGCTCCGGTGGGGTGGCGTTCGCCGCGGACGGCGCGATCTACACCGTCGGGCAGGTCGTCCGGGCGTTCGAGGGCGACGGTGAGGTGGTCGACTGCGAGGCGCCGGCCTGCCCGCTGCGGGCGGCCTGCCGGTTGCGGGTCGAGCTGCGCCGGGCGCAGGAGGCGTTCCTCGCCGTGCTCGACCAGGTCAGCCTGGCGGATCTCGTCGACTCACCGACCGGCCCGGTGCTGCTCGCGCTCGGTGCCCCGCCTGCGCCCTGAGCGGTGACGGCGACCGGCCCGCACCCACGGGATGCGGGCCGGTCCCGGATGGTCAGGAGACGCTGATCGTGCCGTTCGAGGCCCGTACGCAGGCCACCGAGCGGGCGGTGGTGGTGGCCGCGCCGGACAGGCACTGGCCGAGCACCTGGTGCCCGGCGGCGTTCGGGTGCCACGACTCCTGGCAGGTCTGGAAGTAGGTCACGCAGGTGTTCGCGATCCGCTGAATGGCGATCTTGTCCTTGCCGGAGAGGCTGGTGACGAAGGTGCCGTTGGGCGGGTTGTCCATCAGCCGGATCGGGGTGGCCAGCGTGCCGGTCGGGCTGTTCGAGTTCTCGCAGAGCCGGGCGCCGTCGAAGGCCCGCTGGACGTTGAGGTAGACCAGGTCGGCACCGGGGAACTCGGCGGCCAGGGTGTCCCGGGTGGAGCGCACGATGGTGCCGAGCCCCTGGGAGAAGCGGTGGCCGGGGGCGAGGCTGGCCCGGTGGATCGGGCAGCCGGCGGCGTACCGCTCGGCGCCGAGGGCGCGGAACTTGTCCCGGGTGTCGTCCCGGCTGTCCTCGGAGTGGTACGGCGAGGCCAGGTCCAGCGGCAGTGGGTTCGTGTAGTCCTGGAGCACCACCCGGTGCTGACCGTCGGCGTCCACCTCGCGCAGGGTGGTCAGGATCTGGCGTACCGCGGCGGTGGTCTCGGCGGTCGCGGCGCTGATCTGGGCGGCGGTGGCCAGGTCCGCGTCGGTGCAGGGCTTCTGCTCCACCGGGCCGTTGAGGTACGCCCAGAACTCCCACCAGCCGGTCCAGGCGTCGGCGATGAACCGGTTGGCGCACTTCTCGGCGACCCCGCCGAAGGTGAACGAGCTGTTGTTGGAGCCCAGCCCGATCAGCACCAGGTCGATGTCGTGGGTGCGGGCGACGGCCCGGAGTTGGTCGAGTTGGGCGGCCACCTGACGGCCGCTGGTACGCGCCGAGGAAGCGGCGGCGATGTCGTGCGGCTGGCCTCCGGAGCAGGCCAGGTTGAACCGGTCCTGGATGCCGGGCAGCGACGCCTTGTGCAGTGAGGCGTTGGCCGACCGGTGGCAGAAGAAGGCGTTGCTGTTCGCCGCGGTCCAGCCCGGGAAGCTGCGCGCGACCCCGGTCACGTCGACCACCGGCTGGTACGTCCCGGCACCCTCGCCGCTGATGAAGCTGTCGCCGAGGGCGACCGCTGCGGTGGGCGATGCCGCGGTCGCCGGGGCGGCGGTGGTCACGGCGGTGGAAAGGGTCGCCGCGGCGACGGCCAGGGCCATCGCGGCAGCGGTACGACGCAACCCGGACATGGCATCCCCATCCATTCATCGAAATATGAAAGATCCTCTTGTGCGTGATGGAATCACGCAGGTGTGACGTACGTCAACAGCGGGAAACAGATGTGACATCTGGGTCAGGCGGGAGTTAAATCCCAGCCCACACCGGAGGCGGCGCCGGGCATAAGGCGCGGCGCCGGGGCGTTGACCGCGGCAGGTACCACCAGCAGCGGCCTCCTGCGGCGCGCCGCGCGGGTGTCCGCATCACCTGTCGGGGCGTACGGCTACGCTCGCTGCGGCCGTCCCACGCTGGGCCAACCACCGACGGTGCGGGGCAGCGCATCGCCGAGACCGGGGAGTACGACGGAGTTGACCGCAGAGCCAGAGACCCTGTACGGGGCCGACGACCTCACGCACCTTGAGGGGCTGGACGCCGTCCGCAAACGGCCCGGCATGTACATCGGCTCCACCGACAGCCGTGGCGTGGGTCACCTCGTCAACGAGATCCTCGACAACTCCACCGACGAGGGCGTCGCCGGCCACGCCACGACGATCGAGGTCACCCTGCACGCCGACGGCTCGGTGCAGGTCGACGACGACGGCCGGGGCATCCCCACCGACGTGCACGCCCGCTCCGGCATCTCCGGCGTCGAGCTGGTGCTCACCCGGCTGCACGCCGGCGGCAAGTTCGGCGGCTCCGGCTACAAGACCTCCGGCGGTCTGCACGGCGTGGGCGCCTCGGCGGTCAACGCACTGTCCCGCCGCTTCGACGTCACCGTGCGCCGCAGCGGCAAGGTGCACACCATGTCGTTCCGCCACGGCGTACCGGGCATCTTCGACGGCGACGGCCCGGACGCGCCGTTCACCCCCGGCCCGGGCCTTCAGGTCGTCGGCGCGATGAAACGTGGCCAGCGCACCGGCACCTCGATCCGCTACTGGTACGACCCCCGCTACTTCGAGACCGGCGCCACCCTCGACCACGACGCGGTCCGCGCCAAGCTGCGCCACACCGCCTTCCTGGTGCCCGGGGTCAGCTACACCCTGCGCGACCTCACCGCCGAGGAACCCACCAAGGAGCAGTTCCACTACCCCAACGGGCTCACCGACATGGTGGAGTTCCTCGCCCCGGCCGGCGACCGGCCGGTCTCCGGCACCCTGCTGGTCACTGGCGAAGGCACCTACCGGGAGAACGCCGCCGACGCCAACGGCGTCATGCAGTCCAACGTGCAGCGGCGCGCCGAGATCGAGGTGGCGTTCCGCTGGGGCACCGGCTACGAGCGCACCGTCGAGTGCTTCACCAACACCATCCGCAACGCGCACGGCGGCACCCACCGCAAGGGCTTCGAGCGGGCGTTGGCGCGTACCCTCGCCGATGCCGTACGCAACACCCGTGGCCTGCTCAAGGCCAAGGAGGACGCGCCCACCCTGGACGACGTGCTGGAGGGCATGACCGCGGTGGTGCACGTACGGGTGCCCGAGCCGCAGTTCACCTCGCAGACCAAGGACGAGTTGTCCACCGCCGGGGTCACCAAGGTGGTGCAGGGCCTGGTCGAGCAGCACCTCAAGTCCTGGCTGGAGGACCGCAAGACCAAGACCGAGGCGCGTACGGTCCTACAGAAGATCGTCGACGCCGCGCGGGTGCGCCTGACCCAGAAGCAGCAGAAGGACGCCGCCCGCCGCAAGACCGCCCTCGAAGGCGCCGCCATGCCGGCCAAACTGGTCGACTGCCGCGCCTCGGGTATCGATAGAAGTGAATTATTCATCGTGGAAGGGGACAGCGCCCTGGGCACAGGGCGACTTGCCCGTTCTGCCGAATATCAGGCGCTTCTGCCGATTCGCGGCAAGATCCTCAACGTGCAGAAGGCCAACCTTCAGCAGGTGCTGGACAATGCCGAGTGCGCGGCGATCGTGCAGGTGCTCGGTGCCGGCTCCGGGCGTACCTTCGATCTGTCCGCCTTGCGGTACGGCCGGGTGCTCATCATGGCCGACGCGGACGTCGACGGCGCCCACATCCGGACCCTGCTGATCACCCTGTTCGCCCGGTACATGCGGCCGTTGATCGAGGCGGGTCGGCTCTACGCCGCGATGCCGCCCCTGCACAAGATCACCACCAAGGGGCGTAACCCGGAGACCGTCTACACCTATACCCAGGCGGAGATGGAGGCGACGGTCCGCAAGCTGGAGAAGGCCGGCAAGCAGATCGTCACCCCGATTCCCCGGTTCAAGGGTCTCGGTGAGATGGACGCCGACGAGTTGTGGGAGACCACGATGAACCCGGCCACCCGGTCGGTGCGCCGGATCACCCTGGAGGACGTCGACGCCGCCGAGCGCATCCTCGAACTGCTGATGGGGGAGAAGGTCGAGCCGCGCCGCAACTGGCTGATCGACTCCGCCGACCGCGTCGACCGCGACGCCATCGACGCCTGACCAACGGGTTCTTCGGAAGGAAAGCTGAACCATGGCACGCCGCAAGGAAACGAAGGTCGACCACTCCGCGTTCGACCGGGCCGGCGCGCGGGTCTTCGACAACCCGCTGGTCACCGAGGTCTCCGACTCCTACCTGGAGTACGCCTTCTCGGTCATCCACTCCCGGGCCCTGCCGGACGCCCGCGATGGCCTCAAGCCGGTGCACCGGCGCATCCTGTACGCCATGTACGAGTCGGGCTTCCGGCCCGACCGGGCGCACGTCAAGTCGGCCCGCGTGGTCGGTGACGTGATGGGGCGCTACCACCCGCACGGCGACACCGCGATCTACGACGCCATGGTCCGAATGGCGCAGGACTTCTCCCTCAACGTCCCACTCATCGACGGACATGGAAATTTTGGGAGTCCGGACGATGGACCGGCAGCGGCGCGCTATACCGAGGCGCGGATGTCGCGGGAGGCGATGCTGCTCGTCGGCGAGTTGGGTGAGGAGACCGTCGACGTCGAGCCCAACTACGACGGCTCGCTGACCCAGCCCACCGTGTTGCCGGCCGCCTTCCCGAACCTGCTGGTCAACGGCACCTCCGGGATCGCGGTCGGGATGGCCACCAACATGATCCCGCACAACCTGGGGGAGGTCGTCTCGGCGGCGCGCTGGTTGATCCGGCACCCCAACGCCACCCTCGACAAGCTGATGGAGTTCGTGCCCGGCCCCGACCTGCCCACCGGTGGGCTGCTGCTCGGCCTCGACGAGGTGCGCCGCGCCTACGAGACCGGCCGGGGCGTGGTGCGCATGCGCGGCAAGGTGGAGATCGGCCCGCTGGAGGGCAGCCGGGGTCGGCAGGCGATCACCGTGGTCGAGTTGCCGTACGGGGTGGGCGCGGAGAAGGTCATCGCGGCCATCACCAACGAGGTCACCAAGACCAAGCGGCTCACCGGGATCGCCGACGTCAAGGACCTGACCGACCGGGAGAACGGCACCCGCCTGGTCATCGAGTGCAAGGTCGGGGTCAACCCGCAGGCGCTGCTGGCCGACCTGTACCGCCTCACCCCGCTGGAGCAGTCTTTCGGCGTGAACAACCTGGTGCTGGTCGACGGGCAGCCGCGCACCCTCGGGCTGAAGGCGCTGCTGGAGGTGTTCCTGGCGCACCGCTACGAGGTGGTGACCCGGCGCAGCGCATACCGCAGGCGTAAGCGCCAGGAGCGGCTGCACCTGGTCGACGGTCTGCTGATCGCCCTGCTCGACATCGACAAGGTGGTCAAGCTGATCCGGGCCAGCGAGGACGCCCAGGCCGCGAAGGACGGCCTGATGCAGAAGTTCAAGCTCTCCGAGATCCAGGCCAGCTACATCCTGGACACCCCGCTGCGTCGACTGACGAAGTACGACCGGCTGGAGTTGGAGGCCGAGCAGGAGAAGCTGCGCGCCGAGATCGCCGAGCTGTCCACGATCCTCGACGACGAGAACGTGCTGAAGAAGCTCGTCTCCGACGAGTTGGCCGCGGTGGTCAAGCAGTTCGCCGCCCCGCGTCGGACCACGCTTGTCGACGGTGACCTCAAGGAGGTGCTCGCCGCCTCCGCCCCGGCCGGGCCGCTGGAGGTGGCCGACGACCCGTGTCAGGTGATCCTGTCCGCCACCGGTCTGGTGGCGCGGACCGCGGCCGAGTCGGAGGAGGCCGCCGAGGGGCGGCGTCGGCACGGCCGGGTCAAGCACGACGCGGTACGCGCGGTGGTGCACTCCACCGCCCGAGGGCGGGTGCTGCTGGTGACCAGCGCCGGTCGGGCGTTCAAGGTGGACGTGCTGCCGCTGCCGGTGTTGCCGGAGCAGGCGGGCACGGTGTCGCTGCGTGGTGGGATGTCCGCGGCCGAGTTGGTGCCGTTGGAGCCGGGGGAGAGCGTGGTCGGTCTGGCGCCGCTCGGTCCGACGGCCGAGGGTTCACCCGGTCTGGCGTTGGGCACCCGTCAGGGGGTGGTCAAGGTGTGTGCCCCGGACTGGCCGGTCCGTTCCGACGAGTTCGAGGTGATCGGGCTGCGGGACGGCGACGAGGTGGTCGGGGCGACCTGGTTGACCGACGGTGCCGAGTCCCTCGCCTTCCTGACCAGCGCGGCGTCGCTGTTGCGTTTTCCCGCCGGCACGGTTCGCCCGCAGGGGCTCAAGGGTGGCGGCATGGCCGGTGTCGCCCTGCCGGACGGGGCGCAGGTGGTGTACTTCGGTGCGGTGCGCACGGATGATCCGCAGCACGGTGAGCCGATGGTGGTCACCTCCACCGGCGCCACGGTCAAGGTGACGCCGTTCGCGGCGTACCCGGCGAAGGGGCGGGCGACCGGCGGGGTGCGCGCGCAGCGGTTCCTCAAGGGTGAGACCGACGTGGTCGTCGCCTGGATCGGTCCTCGCCCGGTGGGTTCGACGGCCAATGGTGAACCGGTCGAGCTGCCGACCGCCGATCCCCGTCGTGACGGTTCCGGTTTCGCCGTGATGCTCGGCCCCACCGTGATCGGTCATCAGATCGATCGTCAGTAGCTGGAGGCCTCCGGTCGGCCCGGAAGTGTGAACCGGGCCGGCCGGGGCACATCACCACCGTCTACTCGGGCTGCCGTGCCGGGTATCCGGTTCAGCCCTGACGCTGCTGGCGAGCCGAGTGGATCTGCTCAGAGTTCCGGCTCGGGGCCCTGGCCGGAGGTCGGGGTGGTGTTGCGGAGGCGGGCGATGAGGCGCATACCGTGGTAGGCGATCAGGGCGGCGGCGGTGCCCAGGGCGATGCCGTTGAAGGAGAGGTCGCCGGCGGTGAGGGTGTAGTTCGCGGCACCGATGATCACCGCGACGGCGGCGGTGAGCAGGTTCACCGGGTCCTGGAAGTCGACCCGGTTGTCCAGCCAGATCCGGGCGCCGAGGATGGCGATCAGCCCGTACAGGGCGGTGGTGGCGCCGCCGAGCACACCGGCCGGCACGGTGAGGATCAGCGCGCCGACCTTCGGGCTGAGCCCGAGCAGCACCGCGGCCAGCCCGGCCACCCAGTACGCGGCGGTCGAGTAGACCCGGGTCGCCGCCATCACGCCGATGTTCTCGGCGTACGTGGTGGTGCCGGAGCCGCCGCCGGAACCGGCGAGCACGGTGGCCAGGCCGTCACCCATGAACGCCCGGCCCATGTCCCGGTCCATGTTCCGGCCGGTGGTGGCGGCGACCGCCTTCACATGCCCGGCGTTCTCCGCGATCAGCACCAGCACCACCGGGATGATCAGCACCACCGCACGCAGGCTGAAGCTGGGCGTGTGGAACTCGGGCAGCCCGATCCAGGCGGCCTCCCGTAGGCCGGTGACCGTCGCCGGGGCCAGCCCGCCGGTGAACGCGGCGAGCAGCCAGCCGACGAGCACGCCGAGCAGGATCGACAGCCGGGCCAGGAAGCCCCGGAACAGCACCGTGAACAGCAGGATCGACACGAGCGTGACGACCGCGATCAGGGGTTGGGCCTTGACCCCGCCGTCGCCGCCGCCGTCCCAGGCCACCGGGGCGAGGTTCAACCCGATCAGCATCACGATGGCGCCGGTGACCAGGGGCGGCATCAGCCGGGTGATCCAGCCCGCGCCGGCGACCTGCACCACCAGGCCGACCAGGGCCACCGCGACGCCGGCCACCACGATGCCGCCGAGCGCCGGGCCGATGTCACCGCCGGCCTTGGCCGCCAGCACCGGGGCGATGAAGGCGAACGACGAGCCGAGGTACGACGGCAGCCGGTTGCCGGTGATGAGCAGGAACAGCAGGGTGCCCAGCCCGGAGAAGAAGAGCGTGGTGGCGGGCGGGAAACCGGTGATCAGCGGCACCGTGAAGGTGGCGCCGAACATCGCCACCACGTGCTGCACGCCGATGCCCAGGGTGCGGGGCCAGGAGAGCCGCTCGTCGGGCTGCACCACGTCGCCGGGGCGTACGGTGCGGCCGTCGCCGTGCAGCGACCAGGGCGACCAGCGGGAACGCGGTTCGGTGGGGGACTGGGTCATGGTGGCCCTTCGCGTCGGAGTGCTGACGGGGGCGATCGACCCTGGAGGTAATTTCTAGCACGGCCGGTCGCGGGGCCTGCGGAGGTGGCGCGGGCGCTCCACCAGCCGAGCCCTGCGCTGTGCCGTCAGGCGACGCCGGCGGGGCGCCCCGACGACTCAACGGATGCCGGCGCAGTCGTCCCGGCAGCGGCCCGAGCGTCGGCTCCGCGTCGGTGACGTCCAGCATCGACGGCTGGTAGGCGGCCTGCGACATAGGGGCACCCTAGCGGGCGATTAGCACAGGCGTTCTACCAAGACGCCAGGCGTTCGAGAACAGCGTCGACCACCCGGACTCGCCCCCGCCCGTCAACCGCCGACCAGGCCCGCTGCGACAGCGCCGCCCGGTGTTCCGCACTGCCCAGCAGCGCGTCCAGGGTCTGCGCGGCGGCGGCCCGGGCGGTCGGGTCGGCGACCAGGGTCGGCAGCTCGCCGAGCCCGGCGGCCAGCCCGGCGGAAACCACCCGTTGGTACGACTCGCGCTGGTTGTCCACCACGCAGACCAGCGCCGACGGCGCACCCAGGCAGCACAGCTCCCAGGTCGACGTGCCGGCCGCGCTGACCACCAGGTCGGCTTCGGCGATCAGGGCCGGCAACCGGCCGGTCGGCGGCAGCACCGTCAGCGTCTGCCCCGGCGCCGGGGCGAGCCGGGCCAGCCGGTCGGCCAGCTCGGGACGGCCGGCGACGACGGTGAGCGCCATCTGCCGGCCGGTGGACAGCAGCACCTCGGTCAGCAGCGGCGCCGCGCCGGCCGCATCGGTGCCACCGAAGAAGGCCAGCACCGTCGGACGATCCACCGGCACCGCCGGGCGGGCCGCCGCCGGCCGGGCGGCCAGCACCTCACCCCGCAGCAGGGCGTACGCGCTGCCGGCCAGCAGCCGCCCCGTCGGCACCACCAGGTCGGTGTCGAAGTTCTGGTCGAGGTAGAGGTCGGCGTCCTGTCCCCGGGTGTCGCCGTCGACGATCGCCAGGGTCACCACGCCCGCCGCACGCACCGCGCCGGCCGCGGCCGGATCCAACTCGTACGAGTCGAGCACCAGCACGTCCACCTCGTGTCGGCGTACCGTCTCGACCAGTTCCTCGGGGGTTTCCGGGCCCGGATGTCGTGGGATGCCTCGGGCGGCGAGTTGGTCGGCCGCCCAGTCGACGCCGGCCACCGTGCCGAACATCTGGACCCGGGCACCCCGGCTCAGGAACTCCTCACCGAGGGCGAGGCAGCGGACCAGATGCCCGACCCCGCGCTGCGGCCCGGCGTCGCACCGCAGACCGACCCGTGGCGTGTTCAGCTCTCCTCCAACCGCTTCTGCCGGACGTCGGCGTTGAGGGCCCGCAACTCCGGCTGCCCGTCGAGCCAGTCGGCGAGCTTGGCCAACGGCACGCTGACGTCGCCGAACTGCTCCACCACCGCCCGCACCAGCTGCCAGTCCGGCTCGGTGTCCAGGGTGAGCCGCAGCGCGGAACGATCCGGGGTCAGCGTCACGCCGAGCACCCGGAACAGCTCCGGATGACGGTACGCGTACGAGGTGACGTGCACCCGGTGGTGCGCGGTGGCGAGCCGATCCACGGTCCGCAACGCGTCGGCCCGGATGATCTCGACGTCCAGCCCGCGGGGCAGCGTACGGGCGATCGACGTGCTGACGTAGTCGAGACCCGGCGCGCCCCGGTACACCCCGGCGACCAGGGCGACGATCTCCGGATCGAGCAGCGGGCAGTCGGCGGTGAACCGCATGACGGCGTCGGCGGGATGCGCGTCGAGCGCGCCGACGAACCGGGTCAACACGTCGTCGACGGGCCCGCGATGCCAGGCCACCCCGAGCCGGTCACACTCGGCGACCACCGCGTCGTCGGAGCAGTCGGTGCTGGTCGCCACCACCAGGTCGGCGAGCACCCCGCTGTCCTGAGCGGCCCGCACCACCCGGCCGAGCACACTGCGTCCGGCCAGCGGGCGCAGCACCTTGCCCGGTAGCCGGGACGAACCCATCCGGGCCTGGACGATGCCCACGATCCGGTCACTCACGGTTGCCGTCCTTCCGGGTGATGGCCGCACGGGCCCGTCGTTTCGCGGCCCGCGCCCCTCGACGGGCGATGCGGGCCGGGGTGATGGCCAGCCGGGCGAGCTGGTAACTGACCGTCCCGCTGAGCAGGTCGAGCTTCGCCTCGGCCCGGCGCAGCGCCTTCTCCCGCGAGGCGAGCAGGTCCTCGGTCCACTTGAGCGCCGCGGCCAGCCGGGTGTTCTCGTCCCGCTGACGCAGCCAGGCGTCGCGCAGCTGCTGGTAGCTGTGCCGTCCGGGCGGCGGGTCGGTGGAGGTGACCGTCCGCAACCCGGCCTCGGGTCCCCCGCCTCGCTCCACGTCCGGGCTGTCCCGGTGTTCTGCATCTCGGATGCGTCGGACGGCGGCTTCGACGTCCAACGCAGCGTCGACGACGGCCCGGTCGAAGTCCCGCCCGGCCACGCCACCGAGGACCACGGTCAGGCCGACCGCGTCCAGTGTGGAGGTCCACGGGTGGGCGTAGCCGCCGGTGAGCAGTTCGGTGGCGAAGCGCCACAGGGCGCGGAACAGCACCACGTCGACAGGTAACGGGTCGTCGGCCCGCCAGCTCGGGTCGAGCACCGCGAACCGGTCACCGGCGACGACCAGGTTGTCCACCCCGGCCAACGCCACCGCACCGGTGAGCCGGTCGGTGGCGGCCTGGTTGGTGAGCCAGTCGGCGTAGTTGCGTAGCAGTCGGCGCAGCAGGGCCGTGTCGCGGCGCAGGCAGCCGTCCAGCAGCAGGCTGTGCAGCAGCCGCCCGTCGGGCACCGGCCCGTCCGGCGCTGCCGGGTCGAGGCAGGCGATCTCCCGACTGGCGTACGGCGCAGGCGTCGCCGCGGCCGCCACCGGACCCGGTCGATGCCAGTGCCAGCCGTGCGGACCGTCGACGACCTCCACGATCCGGGCAACGCGGTCGCCCGTCGACAGCACCGCCGCCGGCAGCGGGGTACGGGTGGCGGTGAGCCGGTCGCACTCGTCGTCGAAGGCGGGTGGACGGTGCGCGACGGCCAGCCAGGAGGGGGCCAGATCACCCGCCCGCCCGGCGTACAGCGCGTCGACCGCCAGCCGGGCCGGGTCGGCGAGCACGAACCGGCCGGCGTAACCGCGGGTGCAGCTCTCCTGCAGGACCGCCTCGAACAGCCCGGACGTGGTCCGCCGGGCCAGCTCGTCGGTCGCCAGCAACGCGGTGGTCGACTCCGGGCGGGGATAGCCGGCGTAGCTTCCCGTCACCCGCAGTCCCACCGCGTCGAGCCGCAGCCGCAACTGGTCCAGGTTCGCCGGGCGACCCGTGTCGAGCACCCCGCCGACCGTCCACTCGGCATCGTCCCGGCCGACGTACCAGCCGGAGGCCGCCACCAACCGGTGGACACCGAGCGGGTTGTCCAGCCGCAGCAGCAGGACACCGCCGGGGCGTACCGCCGCCGCCAACCGGCCCAACACCCCGCCCCAGCCCAGCCGGGGCCCCTCGACCGACTCGACCGCATCCAGCCCGGCGGCGGCGATCACCACGTCGTACGCCTCGCCGGTCGGCAGGCCGGTCGCTCCGGCGGCCATCACCCGGTCGACCCGGTCGGCCAGCGCCGCCGCGTCCGGGTAGCCGCGCAGCAGAGCGGTGACCCGGGCCCCACCCAGCGCGTCGAGCACCGCCGGATCGACCGGCCCGGCCAGCAGCACGTCGGCGCCGGGCGGCACCAGCCGCGCCACCAGCGCGGCCAACGGCCGGTTGCCGGCATCGGCACGCCGGTCGGACCAGGTCAACATCTCACCGCCGGGCAGCGTCACCGCCGTCTCGGTCGTCACGCGCTCTCCTCCTGAACAGCAGCCGTCCAGCCGAGCAGTTCGCGTAGCGCGGCCGGTGGGTAGCGGTGGTCGACGCCCAGTTCGGCACGGGCGATCTCCACGGCGGTCGGCAGGTCCACCTGTTCGCCGTGCAGCTCGGGCCACTGCCGCCGGATCCGGGCGGTACCGCCGAAGGTCGGATCCTCGCCGGCCAGCACCATCGGATTGCCGTACACCGCCGGTTCGCAACCGGCCGCGATGCCGTAGAAGATGGCGCTGGTCAGCCGGTTGGAGGCGACCCGGGCGTGCCGGCGCAGCTCGGTGAGTTGACGATCCAGGAATTCCGGGTCGGTGTCGGACCACCAGTGGCCGCGATAGCCGTGGCAGATGACCCGGAAGCCGGCGTTCTCGTACCGGCGGCGTACCCGAGGCATCCGGTGCTCGTGCCAGTAGAGGCAGACCGTGACCGGCCCGGGTTCGGTCTGCCGGATCTGGGCGATCAGCCGATCGTGGTCCCCCTCGACGTGCTGACCCTCCCAGCCGTGGAACGGGTACCAGATCGTCCCGGCCCGCTGCGGCGGCGACTGCGCTTCGGGGCGCATCGCCAGCAGGTAACCGAACGGTGCCCCGATCACGGTGACGTTGCGCCGCCCGACCGACCAGGCCCGCCGCCGGGTCTGCTCCGACCACAGCAGACTCGGCGTGCCCTCGGCGTACGGGTGTCCGGGGGCCAGGCCGTCACCGATGTTCCAGCCGTGCTGGACGTACCCGTTGATCCGCGGTGGATGCCCGTCGCCGAGTCCCGCGTAACGGGCCAGCACGTGGGCGTGGCCGTAGAAGTGGTTCGCGTGGTGCATCGGCGTCCCTCAGGCGACGGGACGGACCGGAACGCCACGCAGGGCCGCGGCGAGCGCGTCGACGACACGCTCCTGGTCGGTGTCGCTGAGTCCCGGGAACAGCGGCAGCGACAACTGCTGCGCGTAGAACCCCTCGGCCACCGGGCAGCTGCCCCGCCGGTAACCGAGATCGGCGAACGCCGGATGCCAGTGCACGGGAAGGTAGTTGACCTGCACCCCGATGCCGGCGGCGCGCATCGCGTCGTACACCTCGCGGCGTCGACCGTCGAGCACCCGGATCGGGTACAGGTGCCAGGCCGGGCTCGCCCAGTCCCGTCGCCCCGGTGTCAACACGCCCGGCAGGTCGGCGAGGGCCTCGTCGTAGCGGGCCACCAGTTCGGCGCGGCGGCGCAGGAAGGCATCGAGGCGGCGCAGTTGGCTGCGACCCAGCGCGCAGAGCACGTCCGGCAGCCGGTAGTTCAGCCCGAAGGCGTGCACCTCCTGGTGCCAGCCGCCCTCGTCGGGCCACCGCAGCTCGTCGCGTTCCCGGACCAGTCCGACGGTGCGGAAGCGGCGCGCCCGGGTGAGCAGCTCGGGATCGGCGGCGGCGACCGCGCCACCCTCGGCGGTGGTCAGGTTCTTGGTGGGGAAGAAGGAGAACGTGGTCAGGTCGGCCAGCGAACCGACCGGACGGCCCCGGTAGGTGGCGCCGATGGAGTGCGCGGCGTCGGCGAGCAGCAGCGCGTCGCTGCCGGCGAGACCGGCCCGCAGGGCGTCGTAGTCGGCCGGGTGACCGGCGTAGTCCACGGCGGCGACGACAGCCGTCCGCCCGGTGGTCGCCGCCGCCACCGCCGCCGGGTCGAGAGTGAACGTCTCCTCCTCGACGTCGGCGAATACCACCCGCGCGCCCAACGCGACCGCGCTGCTCGCGGTGGCGACGAACGTCATCGGCGGCACGATCACCTCGTCGCCCGGGCCGACCCCGGCCGCCGCGTACGCCACGTGCAGCGCCGCCGTGCCGTTGGAGACCACGGCCACCCCGGCCCCGCCGGCCCACCGGGACAGCTCCGCCTCGAAGGCGGCGACCTCGGGGCCGGTGGTGAGCCAGTCGCTGCGCAGCGCCGCGACCACGGCCGCGACGTCGTCGTCGGTCACCGACTGCCGGCCGTACGGTAGGAAAGAGGTCATGCTTCGCCACCGGGCGACAGGCTCGCCGCCGTAATGCCGAGCATGTCGCGCAACTGCGGCACGCTGAGCCACTCGTCGTTGGTGTCCGACTGGTACGCGAAGCCGTCCGGCACCGGCTCACACTCGACCGGCGGCTGGTAGCCCCAGGTGGCGATGGTCGGCTGGACGATGAACCGATCCTTGGCGATCAGCGTCCGGCGGCTGTCGTCCGGCGCGATCATCTCCTCGTGCAGCTTCTCTCCGGGGCGGATGCCGATCTCGTGGGTGGTGGCGTCCGGGGCGACCGCCTCGACCAGGTCGAGGATGCGCATGCTCGGGATGCGCGGCACGAACAGCTCGCCACCCTGCATCTGGTCGAACGAGTCCATGACGAACTGCACGGCCTGGTCCAGCGTGATCCAGAAGCGGGTCATCCGCTTGTCCGTGATCGGCAAACTCTTGCCCTCGGCGGCGAGCCGACGGAACAGTGGCACCACCGAACCCCGGCTGCCCACCACGTTGCCGTAGCGCACCACGGCGAACCGGGTCGGGTGGTGCGCGGCGTAGTGGTTGGCGGAGATGAACAGCTTGTCGCCGACCAGCTTGGTGGCGCCGTACAGGTTGATCGGGCTGGACGCCTTGTCGGTGGAGAGCGCGATGACCTTGCGTACCCCGGCCTCGATCGCCGCGTCCACGACGTGCTGGGAACCGGTGATGTTGGTGGCGATGAACTCCGACGGGTTGTACTCGGCCGTGTCGACCTGCTTGAGGGCGGCGGCGTGCACCACGTGGTCGACGCCGTGCATGGCCCGGGTCAGCCGGTGCCGGTCCCGGATGTCGCCGATGAACCAGCGCAGTCGGGGGTCGTCACCGAGCTGCTGGCGCAGTTCGTACTGCTTGAGCTCGTCGCGGGAGAAGACCACCACCCGCGCCGGGTCGGCCTCGGCGAGGAGATGCCGCAGGAAGGTCCTGCCGAAGGAACCCGTACCCCCGGTGACGAGGATGGACGATCCACTCAGCTCGCTCAATGTGGTGCTCCCGTGTTCGTCGGTGATGCGGTTAACCGGACCCACTCAACCGGTGCATGGACAGCCAGGGGAAAACGGTTCATGAACAGTTGATGGACGGTACGGTAAATCAGCGCCTGCGGCGAGCAGCGCGATCGAGAGAAATGGGAATGACGGTGATTTCCCGACCGTCGTGAATCTCGATCCGTCCGGTGCCTTCGACGAATCGAAACCGTCGGTTCATCTGTCGTACGGCGGTGTTGTGCGCGAGCACCTCGCCGTCGAGCCGGTCCAGATTCAGCACATCGAAGGCGTGGTCCACCGCCGCGCGCATGACGTCGATCCAGGCGGGCAGCGTCTCGCCCCGCTCGGCCAGCGCGTCACCATCCAGGTAGAAGCCCCAGGAGCCGGTACGCGCAGCGGCGAACCGCAGGTCGAAGAAGTTCACCACCCCGCTGGGCAGCCCGTCGCGCAGGTAGATCAGCACCCGCCGGGTCGGGTCGGTCCGGACGGCTGCCCACCAGCGGACGTGCTCGTCGGCGCTGATGACATGGTGCGTCTTGCTAGCCAGTCGGTTGATTTCCTGATTACGCCAGGACAACATCAGGTTAACGTCTTCCTCGGTGGCGTCACGCAGCATGTCCCGCTCGCTTTCTGATCCATTTCCGGGCCCCCGGGAACCCTAGTCACCAACGATCTGGCTGTACACTCCGGCGCATGACGGAATTGAGTCGTGCACGAATTCGCGACCTCATGGGACAGGTGCTGGCCAATCAGGGCAAGGTGCTGCCCGATGACGACGGCGCGGATCTGCGGGAGATCGGCTTCCGGTCGTTGGACTTCTCCGAGTTGGCCTTGCGGGTGGAGGACGAGACCGACGAGGAGTTGAACTTCGACGCGGCGGGACTGCGCCGGATCGCCACCGTCGGCGACGTCCTGGACTTCCTCGCCGACCTCCAGCGGCCGTGAGCGTCGACACCGCGCGCCCGGCCGCACCGCCCCCGGCCGGTCTGGACAACCGGGTCGTGGTCGACGGCACCGCGTTGTCCTGGCGGGACCTGCCGGAGCTGAGCCTGCCCGCCCCGGTGGCGCTGCTCGCGCACCGCGCCCGGTACGCCCTCGCCGCCGCCCGCCACCACACGGTGCACGGCACCGAACTGCTGCTCACCACGGCCAGCCGGGCCGACAGCGTGCTGCGCACCGAACTGTCCGGGGCCGGCTTCACCGTCACCGACACCGGCGGTGCCGACCTCGCGCCGTCGCGACCGCGGGCCGGCGAACCCGGCCGACTGTGGCTGCTCACCTCCGGCACCACCGGCCGCCCCAAGCGGGTCGGGCACACCCTGGAGTCGCTGACCACCGTCCGTGGCCGCCAACCCGACCGCACCTGGCTGTGCCCGTACGCGCCGGGCAGCTACGCCTGGTGGCAGGTGGTGACGCTGTCACTGACCCAGCCGGGGCAGCATCTGGTGGTGGTGGAGCCGGAGCAGCTCGACGACTGGCCGGCGCTGGCCGCGACGCACGGGGTGGACGCGGCCTCCGGCACCCCGACCTTCTGGCGTCGAGCCCTGCACCGCGACCCCGCCGCCCTCGCCCGGGTGCCGCTGCGCCAGCTCACCCTCGGTGGCGAACCGGTCGACCAGGCGATCCTGGACCGGCTCCGCGAACTCTTCCCCACCACCCGGATCTCCTGGATCTACGCCTCCTCCGAGGTCGGCGCGGCGATCGTGGTGCACGACGGCCGGGCCGGGTTCCCGGTCGAGTGGCTGGACCGGCCGGCACCGGGACGCCCCACCCTCGGTGTACGCGACGGGGAACTGGTGGTCACCTCGCCGTATCACGGCGTCGGCCTGGCCGGCCCGATCCGTACCGGCGATCGGGTGCAGGTCGTCGACGGCCGGGTCCTGATCACCGGTCGCCTCGACTCCGACGAGATCAACGTGGGTGGCAGCAAGGTCTCCGCCGGCGCGGTACGGGACGTGCTGACCGCCCACCCGCAGGTGGCCTGGGCCCGGGTCGGTGCCCGGCGCGCGCCCCTGCTCGGCCACCTGGTCGTCGCCGAGGTGGTACCCACCGCCACTGTCGGGCCGCCCGACGAGGCGGCGCTGGTGCGCTGGTGCGCCGACCGGCTACCGGAGTACGCGGTGCCCCGCCGGATCCGTCTGCTGCCCGAGATCCCCGTCAAGGAGACCCTGAAAAGCGATGTCTGACCCCACCATGTCCGCCCCGGCAGTCCCGCCGTCCACAGTGGTGCTCGTCTCCGGTGGTTCCCGCGGGCTCGGCCTCGCCATCGTCACCGACCTGCTCGACGCCGGTCTGCGGGTGGCCGCCTTCGCCCGCACCGTCACCCCGGAGTTGGCGAAGCTCGCCGACACCCACCCGGACCGGACGCACGTCGGCTCGGTCGACGTCACCGACCTCACCGCCGTGCAGGCGTTCGTCCGGGCCGCCGAGCAACACCTCGGCCCGATCGACGGCCTGGTCAACAATGCCGCCATCGGGCAGGACTCCCTGCACGTACACACCGCCACCGCCGACCTGGCCGGGATCGTCGAAACGAACCTGACCGCGCCGCTGCAACTGACCCGCCTGGTCGTACGCCGAATGCTGGCGCAGGGCCGACGCGGCCGGATCGTCAACATCACCTCGATCTGCGGGCAGCGCGGCTTCCCCGGCCTGGTCGCCTACTCGGCCACCAAGGGCGGCATGGACGCAGCC
Organism: Micromonospora fiedleri; assembly: GCF_016774385.1. NCBI lineage: Bacteria > Bacillati > Actinomycetota > Actinomycetes > Micromonosporales > Micromonosporaceae > Micromonospora > Micromonospora fiedleri. The sequence goes on along the minus strand of NZ_JAETXL010000010.1, from coordinate 164,397 downwards.
ACCCGCTCCCTGGCCCGGGAGTTGGGCGGCCGCGTCCTGGTCAACGCCGTCGCGCCCGGCTTCTTCGCCTCGGAGATGTCGGCGGTGCTGGGCCAGACCCAACTGGACCAGATCGTCCGCCGCACCCCGACCGGCCACCTGACCGAGCCCGACGAGGTGCTCCCGGTGGTACGGATGCTGCTACGCGAGCAGACCAACATCAACGGCCAGGTCCTCGTGGTCGACGGTGCTGCCTCGATCTGACGCCGCCTACCGCCACGGCCAAGCCGGCGACCCCATCCCCTCCGCCCCGCCCACCGCCGACGCAGGCTCATCCGCACCCACCGCCGACGCAGGCTCATCCACGTCCACCGCCGACGCAGGCTCAACCGCACCCACGGCCCGGCCCGAGGCACCTACGGACGGGTTCGAGGCGCCGGCGGACGGCTTCGGGGTGCAGCCGGGAGGGTTTGGGATGCAGTCGAAAGGGTTCGGGGCACCGTCGGCCGGGTCCACGCCGACGCCGGCCGGGTTCGGGGCGCCGATGGTGGGCATGCGAGTGGCGAGGGCTGCCACGCCGCCGGCCGGCACGCGGGCCGAGATGTCTCCGATGCCGTCGGTGGTATCGCTGCTCGCGGTCGCCCACCGACACCTGCGTCTCGCCACCCCGGCCGAGTCGGCCGACGCGACCACCCGCAGCTATCTGGACGACGGCCGCTGCCTCGGCTGGTACGCACCGCCGGTACCGCGATGGCGGGTGGCGATCGACGCCGAGCGAGTCGGCGCACCGGTGCCGACGGCGCTCGCGCGGCGCTTCGGCACCGGCGAATACTGGGCCCGCTGGACCCGCGCCGAATGCCTGGCCAAGCTCACCGACGTCCCGATGGCCATCTGGTGGCAGCGGCACGGACTCGAGGTGCCGCCCCGCATCGACTGGCTGTGGCGCACGCTGACCCTCGCCGACCTGGTCGTTACCGTCGCCTTCGTCGCCACCGACCGGCCCCACAACACCGCGGACGGTACCCCTACCTGACGGCGACCCCCCCGGGGCGCGACCCCCGGGGCGCGACCCCCGGGGCGCGATGCCCGTGTGGCGATGCCCGTGTGGCGACGCGGCCCAGCCAGCAGCCGCAGCCCACTACCGCAAGTAACAACCGATCTCCTCCGCCACGGTCACCGCCCGTGACAACGATCCACCACCCGCCCATGTCCCCTGCCCGCCCTTTGCTCTGCTTCAACCCACGCAATAGCTCGCGAGCAGGGAAGTTGTCGGGGGAGGCTGCGTGTCGTCTCGGTGACTGTTCACCGAGGGTGACTGTTGCGTATGTTGAAGCAGAGCAAAGGGCCAAGAGCGGACCTGGCGGCCGGGCGGGGTTGAACACCGATAGTGACGCCGGGGCGAGTCGGTGTCGACTCGCGGATGGGCCGGCTCGCGGTCGTGGTCGGGTTGCGGTCTTGGGCGACTCGCTGGTCGTGTCAACTCGCGGATCGTGTCAGCTTGTGACCGTGGTCGGCTTGCCGTGGTGAGCGGCTTGCGGTGGTGAGCGGCTTGCGGTGGTGAGCGGCTTGCGGTGGTGACCGGCACACCTGGCGGCATCCCCGAGCGGAGGGCTTGTCGGAGGTTGGTGTCGGTCAGGCTTCCGTTGGCCGGCTTGAGGTCGGCGGCCCGGTGGCTCGCCTGATCGTCAGATTAGGTCCCAGCTGAGCGGGGTGCCGCGTGCGACGTCGGCGGTGAAGTGGCGGCCCAGGACGCGGTCGATTTCCACTGGGGACAGCCCGCCGGCAGGTCGGATCGAGCGGACGTTGGCGGGGGTGACCTCGTCGCCGGCGCGGACGTCCGCTACCACGTAGAGGGAGCGGCGGAAGCGTAGTCCTTCCCGTTCGGCGGGGGTCGGGCCGATGGCGGTGCCGCCGAGTGCCGCGTGGGCCCGTTCCGCCTCGACGACCAGGGCCGACAGTTCCGCGGGGTTCAGGGAGAAGTCGGAGTCCACGCCGCCGTCGGCCCGGTCCAGCGTGATGTGCTTCTCGATGAAGCAGGCGCCGAGGGCCACCGACGCCACCGGCACGCCGATGCCGGGGGTGTGGTCGGAGAGGCCGACCGGTACGCCGAACGCCTCGGCGAGCACCGGGATGCGGCGTAGGTTGCTGTCGGCGGGTGGTGCCGGGTAGGCGGCGGTGCAGGCCAGCAGCACGATTCCGCCAGCACCGGCGGACCGGGCCGTACGGACCGCCGCGTCGATCTCGGCCAGGGTGGCCATTCCGGTGGAGATGATCACGGGTTTGCCGGTGGCGGCGACGAGCCGGATCAACGGCAGGTCGACCAGCTCCGAGGAGGCGATCTTGTATGCGGGCGCGTCCAGCCCTTCCAGCAACTCGACAGCGGTGGCGTCGAAGGGGGAGGAGAAGACGGTCAGGCCCCGCTCGCGGGCCCGCTCGAAGATCGGACCGTGCCACTCGTACGGGGTGTGGGCCCGCTCGTAGAGCCGGTACAGGTTCTGCCCGCCCCACAGCTCGTGGCCGCCGGAAATCCGGAAGGCCGGGGTGTCGACGTCGATGGTGATGGTGTCCGGCCGGTACGTCTGGAGCTTCAACGCGTGCGCACCGCTTTCGGCCACGGCGTCCACGATGGCCAGTGCCCGATTGAGGTCACCGTTGTGGTTGCCGGACATCTCCGCCACCACGAAGGGACGTTCGCCGGTGCCGACCAGATGCGGCCCGATCTTGAGCGTGGTCATCGCGTTCCGTTTCCGTGTGTCCGCACCAGTGTGCGAGGTTGCGTGGGGTCGGACCCGGCGTCGTGGTCGGCGTCGGGGCCGGTCGTCGCGGGTGGTGGGGCCGCCGGGCCGCGTAGCCTGCCGGCCAGCCGGTGAGCGCGGCGCAGTGCCACGTACGCCAGGTAGTTGTTCCGGTCGACCAGCCGGTGCTTGAGCCCGGCCACCCCGCCCGGCCGGGGGTAGCCGCCGCCGGGTAGGTGCCGGCGGTAGTGCGCGGCGACCCGGCGGAAAAAACGGCGCCGCAGGTGCGGGTGCAGCCGGTCGTCGTTGCCGACCACCACCAGGAAGTGGTTCACCATGAGGTCGAACAGTTCCGCGTGCCAACGCCCGTCGGGGTGGTGCTGCCGCAGCCAGGCGAAGAGCCGGTCGTACTGGTCGAAGGCGTCGAAGTGCCGGCCGCTGCGGGTCGAGGTGATGGCGCCCTGGCGACCCTGCCGGTACAGGTAACAGACCCGGTCCAGCACCGAGATCCGATCCGCGCCGATCAGTAGCGGATGGCTGAACGGGATGTCCTCGTACCAGCCGGGGTGGAAGCGCAGCCCCAGCTCAGCCATGAACGCCCGGCGTACCACCTTGTTCCAGGCGGTGTGTTGTACCCGCAGCAGGTGCGGCCGGTCGACCAGCCGCACCACGCCGGATGTCCCGCGCAGCAGGCGACTGCTGGCGTCGATGTCGCGACGTCCACACTCGTGCACCCGGAGATGGTCGATCATCATCACGTCGGGCCGGTCCGTACGCAGCCGGTCGAGCATGGCCGCGATGGTGCCCGGCGGCAGCCAGTCGTCACTGTCGACGAACCAGACGTACTCGCCGGTGGCCACGTCCAGGCCCGCGTTGCGCGCGGGCCCGAGACCGACGTTGGTCTCCAGGTGCAGCACCCGCACTCCGGGGTGGTCGGCGGCGTACTCGCGCAGCAGTTGTCCACAGCCGTCCGGTGAGGCGTCGTCGACCGCGATCAACTCCACCGCCGCCGTCTCGTCCGCGGGCACGTCCTCACGAATCGAGTCGAGGCACTGACGCAGGTACGCCTCGACGCCGTAGACCGGCACGACGATGCTCAGCAGCGGCGCTTGCGTCGGCTGATTGACCACGCCGACACCCTCGACCGCCCGGATGGACAGGACGGGAACCAGACATGGCCGGCAGCGGTGAACCGATTGAACAGCGTGACAGCGTACGGTCACCGATCACCCGACGAGTGGATCGATCAGTCAGCGGGTAGGGTGCCCGACGGGCGACGCCGGGTGGCCCCGGCAGCCGATCGGAACGGGCCAACCGGCCCTGGGGAGGGGAGACGCGTGCCGCCGACGCCGGAGGTGCCCGCATGACCAGCGCACCGGTGGCGGCACCGCCGGGCTCCGCGACCGACCGGGCCCTGGCCAGCCGGCTACCGTCGTTGACCGGGCTGCGGTGGATAGCCGCGCTGCTGGTCTTCGGCTTCCACGCCGGCACCATGCGGATCATCGCCGAACCGGATTACCAGGCGGTCGTCGGCAAGGTCTTCACTCTGGGCCTGTCCGGAGTGCAGTTCTTCTTCATCCTCAGCGGCTTCGTGCTGGTCTGGTCGGCCCGACCCGGCGACTCCCGGCGGCGGTTCTGGCGGCGCCGGTTCGCCAAGATCTATCCGAACCACGTCCTGCTCTGGGCGTTGGCCATGGGGGCCGCCGTCTGGTTCGCCGATCCGATCAACCCCGTCGCGGCGCTGGAGAACCTGTTCCTGATCCAGGCCTGGGATCCCCGTCCCGGGTACTTCTACAGCGTCAACAACGTGAGCTGGTCGCTCTCCTGCGAGCTGTTCTTCTACCTGTGCCTGCCGCTGGTCCTGCCACTGGTACGCCGGGCTCGGCCCTGGCAGCTGTGGGCCGTGGTGATCGCCGTACCGCTGCTGATCCTGGCGCTGTGGCCCGCCCAGACCCTGGTGCCGGAGCAGAGCCGGTGGTGGTTCACCCAGGTGTTCCCCCTGGTCCGCTCGCTGGAGTTCTGGATGGGCGTGGCCGCCGCCGAACTCATGCTGCGCGGGCGGTGGCGGGGTCCCGGCCTGCCACTGGCGAGCCTGATCTTCGTGGTCACCTGGGTGGCCGCCGCCGAGTGGATCCGGGCCGAGTTCTGGGCGGCGCTGCTGGCGGCGGCGTACGTCCTGGTCATCGCCGCGGCGGCGGACGCCGACGTGCGGGGGCGGCGTTCCCCGCTGCGGTCGCGTCCGATGGTCTGGCTCGGCGAGGTCTCGTTCGCCTTCTACCTGGTGCACGTGTTCGTGATCATGACGATTCTCCGGATCACCGGGGACTGGGGGACCGGCCTGCCCGGCTGGTGGGGCCCGGCCGCCGTGATCGGCTTCCTGGCGCTCACGCTGGGGCTCGCCGCACTGGTGCACCGCTTCGTCGAACAACCGATGATGCGTCGCCTGGCCCCGCGCCGGTCCCCTCCCGCTGTCCAGCCTGGACGGTGAGCTCACTCCGCTGACCCGCGGCGCTCCGGGCAACCCGAATCAGGTTCTTCGCTGCGACACGCCCGGCGGCAGTGCGGCCCGCGGGACCTGGCGGTAGCGTGGCAGCGTGCTCCCGATCGTCCCCACTCGTCCTCCTCTGTGGTGGTTGGCGCGTCGGGTGGCACGGCTGCTGACCGGATTCGCCGTCGCCGCCGCGTTCGCCGTCGGTGCCTGGACGATGCCCGCACCCGCCGCTCATCCCGGTGATCTCGGACCGGCGGCGGGCCCTGCCGGGCAGCCCAGCATGGTCAGCTTCGCTCCGCCGACCGAGGCGCTGGCATCCGACCGGTGCGCCGCGATCCCACCGACGGCCGATGAACTGGTGAGCGGCGGCGACGACCGCCCCGGCGCTGGCGCCGCGACGACACCGGTGCCGTCGGCGCGGACGGAACAGGGCGTCGACCTGGCCGGCGCGGCTGCCGACGATCAGCCTCCTGCGGTGGACGCCTCGGGTCTGCGGTGCGGCCGCGCCCCGCCCGGCGCCTGATTCCCGCCCGTACCGTCGGTTGACCCGGACGGCCCTCGTACGGCTGTCCCGGTTGTGCCTTCCGCATTCCGCGCCGGCCGCCCGCCTGCGACGGGCCGCGGCGATCGGGCCCCCACCGTGGGTGTCCCGCCGCGCTCCACCACCTTGACGATCCGCCGCTACCCGGCGACCCGACACCGGCGGCACCCCCAGGCCGCCACATCCGCTCCCGCGAGGTATCGACATGGAGAAGACCGTTCTCTACCAGTTCCTGATCGACGCGCCTCGGGCCGCCGCCATCTGGTCGGTGCTGCTGGTGCTCGCGCTGGGCGTGCTCACCGCGCTCGTCGCCCGACCCGAGCCGGCCCCGCCGACCGACCGGACCCCGGACCTCCCGGACAACGACGAGGTCGCGGACCAGCGTCGCTACGCCGGTGAGGTTGCCGTCGCGGCGGCGGGCGCCGCGCAGAACGCCGGCCGCCACCGGGCGGCATGGCACCGCGCGCAGACGGAACTCGACCGCGCCTGGGCCGCGTACGACGAGGCCGAGGCCGCCGCCCGACGGCTCGCCGCCGCCACCGCCTGGCCCAGCCCCGGTACGCCCCGGACCCCCGCCGAGTACGCGGCTCGGGAGCGCTGGCTGCACCACGCCGCGATGACGGCATACTGGCGCGGCGACCTGACGGGGCGGCAGCTCGCCGACGCGCTGGCTCACCGGGCCGGCTGGGATCCCCGACGGCACCCCGCCGAGCAGGAGATCTTCCTGGCCCGCGTGGTACGTGACGGCCGCCTCGCGGCGTACCAGGCCGCCGCGCAGCAGGAACGCGACGCCTGGCGGACCGCGGAACTCGCCGCCGACGCCGCCCGCGCGCTCTCCACCGAGGCGTACGCCGCAGCGCAGCGGCTACGGCCGAACCCGCTGCCGGTGCCGCGTCGGGTGGTCGTCGGCCGGCCCGCAGCGGCCCTGCGCTGGCGGCCGGCCCGGGTGGGATGAGCCGTCGCCTCCTCGCCAGTTCAGCGACAGGTGGGCCGAAATTCGGTGACCCCGGTCACAGCAATTGCCGAATCGGTCAACGTGGGTCAGACGTCGAAGGCGGGGCGCAATGTGCGGGGCATTGTGAACGTCCGGTCCGGTTACCGCCTCGACAGGGATGTCCGCGAGTGCTGTCCCATTGAGCGACGACAGTTCCGCGATACCCGAAAATAATCGCACCGGGCCAGGTTTAAGCAGGTCAGGGCAGGCTTGGCAGGAGCGATACCGACCAGTAGTGTCGCCCTGTCCGGTGCGGTAAATGATCGCAAGTGGCGACGCCGCGCCGACCCGCTCAATCGTGATCACACGAACCGGGGAACCACTGCACCACTTGGGGTGAATCCGCGAGCCACGGCTCGCGGTAGGGCGATCTTCCCGCCCGAATCCGTCAGCTAACCCGGTCGGCGGTGTCGGAAGGAGTTCCTGTCCTCGTGCAGCACAATTCGATCCCCCCGATATTCCCCCGCCTCCACGGCACCGTGGTGCCTGCGCTCGCCGGTCCGCTCTCCGCAGCCTGAGCCAGGCCCCACCCGTCCACCCCTCAGCCCGTGGAGGATCTCGTGAAGCACACCCTCAAGCGTCAGCTCCGTAAGCTGGCCACCGAACGCCCCTATCAGCTCCTCGCCACATCGGCGGCGGCCCTCGTGCTGGCCACCGGCGCCGGTGCCCTGGTCGCCCGGACCGACGACAACCTGGGCGACGCGCCCACCGCGACCGCCGTGGCCGAACTGCGCGACGACAGTGCGGCCTCCCGTTCCCTGGCGCGGGTCGCCACCGCCCCCAGCAGCGCCGCTCCCAGCAGTGCCGACCCGAGCAGCGCCCCGAGCAGCGCCGCCCCCGGCAGTGCCGCGCCGAGCAGCGCAGCTGCCTCGCCGTCGGCGCGGGCCGCCACCGCGGACCCGGACGTGGCCAGTAAGAAGGCCGCCCCGAAGCCGCCGGCGGAAAAGGTGCTGTCGTACGACTACCAGGCCCAGATCAACGGTTACTACTGCGGCCCGGCAGCGGTGCGCAACGCGCTCAGCGCCGCCGGCATCGAGCGCGGCCAGGAGACCCTCGCCGCCCAGATGGGCACCACCTTCGCCGGCACCAACTCGGCGTACGACACCACTCGGGCGCTCAACGCCGCGGTCAAGGGCGAGCCGTACAAGACCACGATGATCCCCGGCGGCGCGGCGACCCCGGCCCAGATGGACCAGCTTCAGGCTGATGTCGTGGCGGCGATCTCCGACGGGCGTGGCGTCGTGGTGAACGTCGCCGGCAGCGTCGTGGACACCGCCGGTGGCTGGCACTCCTTCCCCGGCGGCCACTACGTCGCCGTGGTCGGCTACGAGGACGAGGGCCGGATGGTGAAGATCGCCGACTCGGCCGACGCGTCGTACTACTCGTACTGGTTGAGCACGATCGACCTGGCCAACTGGGCTGCCACCCGGGGCTATTCGTCCTGATACCTGCTGTTCGTGCCGGGCGTCGACCCTTCGGGGTCGGTGCCCGGTGTCGTATCCCGGTCGCGGCTCTCGCCGACCGGCCCGGGCGGTGGCAGACTGCCCGACATGATCACGGAGTCGGGTGAGCGGGGCAGCGCGCCGGTGTTGTTGCTGCTGCACGGGATGGGCGCCACCGGCGACGTGTGGCTGCGCTGCGCGCCGCTGCTGCACCAGCGGTGGCCGGGACGGTGGATGGCCCCCGATCTGGCTGGCCACGGCGCGTCACCCCCGCTGCCGGCGTACTCGTTCGCCGCACTCGCCGATCAGGTCGCCGCGAGCCTGCACCCCGGCGATCGGGTGATCGTGCTGGGCCACTCGCTCGGCGGGGTGGTCGGTCTGGCGCTCGCCGCCGTGAGCCGGGCGGTCACCGTCGACGCGGTGGTCGGGCTCGGCATCAAGGCGGTCTGGTCCCCGGCGGAGTTGTCCCGCGCCACGGATCTGGCCGCCCGCCCGGTCACCTGGTTCGACAACCGCGACGAGGCGGCGCGCCGGTACCTGCGGGTCGCCGGGCTGGCCGACCTGCTCGGCCCGGAGGATCCCGCCGTGGCGGCCGGATTACGGCAGGAAAACGGCCGGTGGCGGTTGGCGATGGACCCGAGTGCCTTCGGTGTCGGCGAGCCCGACCTGGGCGCCCTGCTCGCCACGATCGACGCGCCGGTCCTGCTGGCCCGTGGCGAGCACGACCCGATGGTCACCGACGCGCAGCTCAAGGAGTACGGCGTACCGGTGGTGACGCTGCCCGGGCTCGGCCACAACGCCCACGTCGAGGATCCGGCGGCCGTACTGGCGCTGCTCGACGCCGTACGGTGACCGGTCCTGGTCAGGGCCGTTCGCCGTCGCCGGCCTGCTCGGGGGAGGCATGTTCCGTGGACTTGCGTAACCACAGGACCACCCCGAGCACTCCTGCCACTGCGCTGCTGATCGCGATCGCTGTCTCCGCCAGTTCGGGCCAGTCGTCCATGAACGGGTAGACACGCGAGAGGACCATCCCGACGAAGCAGTACAGCAGCAGAGCGACGGCGACGACGCGCTGGAGAATCATGGCCCTCATTGGAGCACAGTGTCGCGAGCGACCGTCGGGGCACCATCCACAGTGTTCAGAACTGAGCCGGCCGCCCGCCGGGCCGGTACCCGGCGGCGGCATCGCTCAGGTGGCGGGGGAGAACGGGGCGTCGCTGGCGGACCGGGGGGCCGGGGCGGCCCAGTGCGGGTCCAGTTCGCGCCGGGCGGCGGTCAGGAACCCCTCGGCGTACGTCTCGGTCGGGAAGTCCCCCAGGTACCGGCGGCGGGTGGCCCACCGGGCCTCGGCCAGGGGGTCGGTGTCCAGCAGTCGGGTCAGCACCTCGTCCACCTCGTCCAGGTCCCGACGCAGCACGTAGCCGGAGGCGGCCAGCGGGAACCGTTCCAGGAACCGGTCGCCGTCGACCCCGGTGTCGGTGACCGCGTACGGCTTGCCGGAGTGCAGCCAGTCGGACACCACCCCGGAGACGTCGGAGATCAGGGCGTCCGCGCGGTTCACCGACTCGGCCAGGGTCAGCGCGCCGGCGGCGGCACCGAACAGGTGCGGGCGACCGGTGCGGGCCCGGTCGGCGGCCAGCAGGTCGTGCAGCCGCCCCAACTGGCGGGCCGAGGCCGGGTTGTGGGCGGTGTACGGGTGGGGCCGCACGATCACCGTGGCCCCCCGGTCGAGCAGCCGGGTCAGCAGGGCCTCGGCGAACGGCAGAGAACAGTAGTCGGCGTCGGCGTGGTGCCCGGTCCAGGTGGGGGTGTAGAGCACGGTGGGGTTCGGCAGGTGGCGGACCGGGCCGGTGCGCACCTCGATCGCCTCGACCTGGGGACGGCCGACCACCACGAACTTGTCGGCCGGGATGTCCACCCCGGCCCGGGCGTACCGGTCGATGGCCGCCTCGCCCGCGACGAAGATCCGGTCGAAGATCGCCGACACCGGGTTGGCGCTGGAGGCCTTGTCGCTGTCGCCGTGGTGCAACTGGATGTGGGTGAGCTGGGTGAAGCGCAGGCAGTGGCTGTTCTTGGCGCCGTGGTTGACGTAGAACGCCGCGCGCAGGCTCGGCACCAGCACCTCGTCCATGGTGCGCAGGGTGGGGCAGTAGAGCACGGGAGCGGTGGTCGCCGCTGCGATGACCGGCAGCGCGTCCGGCTCCCGCAGCATCACCACGAACGGCCGTCCGATCCGCTCCAGGTACGGCAGCCACATGGTGACCTGGTACTCGGACCCGGGCGGGGCGGAGAAGTAGAGCAGGAACTCCGGCTGGTGCCGGCGCAGCTCCCGGGTCACCGGGGAGTCGCCGGAGGCGGGACGCAGCCGCCGCTGGGCCAGCTTGACGGCGACCGCGCCGACGGCCCCACCGGCCAGCAGGCTCGCCGCCAGGGCGACGACGGCGGGCAGCGTCGCCAGTGCGGCCAGCGCCAACACCGCGAGCAGGGCGGCCACCAGGTCACCGAGGCGGGCGGTGACCTGCGGCACCCAGGTGCGTACCGGCAGGTTGGCAGCGCGCAGTTCCAGGTGCCCCGCGTCGCGCAGCGGGCCGGTGAGCACCATCAGCCCCAGCAGGATCAACGCGGTAGCGGCCAGGGCCGGGTCGAAGCCGGCGTCGAGCTGCCGGGCGTAACCGACAAGCACCCCGGCCGCGATCAGCGTGGTTTCCGCACCGCTGTCCGCCCCGGGGCGGACGCGACGTTCCCAGACCGTGGCGGCGAGGGCGAGCACCGAGAGCGCGAGCCCCCAGGTGGTCGCGCCGGTGAGCGCGACCACGATGAACGCCAGGACTGCCGCACCGGTGGCCAGGCCCCGGGCGGCCAGCTTCCTGACCAGGTCACCACGCATCTCGGTGTTGCCTTCCGCGGTCGTCGTGCGTCGGTCAGCCGACGGGGGTGGTGCTGGTCGGCCGGCTGCCCTGGGCCGGCACCACGGGGGTCGGCGCCTCGCCCGGGGAGCGGCGCACGTCGATCACCTGGCCGGTGAGCTCCGAGACGAGCACGTCCAACGAGGCCTGGGCGACGATCTCGGCGGCGAGCAGCGTGTGCTCGGGCTCGGCGCCGAACGCCTTGGTCCGCATCGGGGTGGCGGTCCGCTCGGGGTTGATGACGTTGACGCGTACGCCCAGCTCGGCCCATTCGTCCGAGAGCGCCTGGGTGAGGTTGACCAGGGCGGCCTTGGTCGCCGAGTAGAGCGCGTAGTCCGCCCGGCCCCGGGTGTACGAGCTGGAGGTGTACAGCAGCAGCTGGCCCTTGGTGTGCTGGAGGTAGGGCAGCGACTGCCGGGCGACCGTGACCGGGCCGACGAAGTTGACCTGGAGCACCCGGTCGATGGTCTCCTGGTCCATCTCGGCCAGCGCGCCCTTCTCCAGGATGCCGGCGGTGACCACCACGTAGTCGATCCGCCCGGTGGCCTCGAAGGCCGTCTTCAGCGCGGCCTCGACATCGGCGGGGCGCTCGACGTGGGTGCCGGTGCTGGAGCGGCTGAACGGGAAGACCTGGGCGCCGTAGCCCCGGGCCAGCTCGGTCAGGTCGTGGCCGATGCCGTAGCTGCCGCCGAACACGACGATCGTGCGGCCCGCGACCTCGTCACTGTAGGCGCGCTGGTCGGCCAGGCGGGGCACCTTGGCGGCGGCCAACTGGAAGAGCTTGTCCGCCAGGTGCACGTCGACCGGGTGGGTCACCTTGATGTTCTCGTCCGAGCCGTCGATCACCTTGATCGGCACCTCGGGCAGGTAGCGCAGCACCACACCGCAGTCGTCGGTGGCGGCGAAGTTCGGGTCACCGGCGGCCCGCCGGTACGCCTCCCGGATCGTGCTGGACCGGAACGCCTGCGGGGTCTGGCCCCGGCGCAGCGTGGCGCGCACCGGGATGTCGGTGATGCACTCGTTCTCGTCGACCTGGATGATCGTGTCGGCCGACGGGATGGCCACGTCGACCGCCGAGTACGTCCAGAGGGCGTTCACGCACTCCCGCACGATCCGGCCGCTGAGCAGGGGCCGTACCGCGTCGTGGAAGAGGATGTTGCAGTCCTGCTCGCCGACCGCGTCCAGGGCGATGCGGGTGGTGGCGTTGCGGGTGTCCCCACCCTCGATGACCTTGGTGACCTTGCGGAAACCGGCCTTGTCCACGATCTGCTGGGCCTCGGCGACGTGACCGCTGGCCATCAGCACGATGATCTCGTCGATCTCCGGTGCGGCCTCGAAGACGGCCAGGGTGTGCTCGATGATCGGCTTACCGGCGATCTTCAGCAGCTGCTTGGGGATGCCGAGGCCGAGCCGGGTACCGGTGCCGCCGGCCAGCACCACGGCCACCGTCCGTGAGGGTCGCCACGGCGCCGTGTTTTGCGGCGTGGTGCCCGAATCGGTGGTCTGGTCCTGCGTCATTGCCGGTCCTCACTCTCGGTACATGGCGGTGGGGGGTTGTGTGAACGGAAGGTGTTGTCGGCGGGGCGACGGGATGAACGATAACGCGAGTGGGCATCGTTCGGACGCGGCGCTGTCGCCCGAACGATGCCGGACATTCACCGAAACTCTACTTCCCGCTGGTGAATGCCTCGTACGCCTTCAATACCTCGTCGGTGGGGCCATCCATCTTGATTACACCGGATTCCAGCCAGATTGTCCGCTCACACGTGTCGCGTACCGAGGAGAGCTGGTGACTGACCAGGAACACCGTTCCGGCGTTCTCCCGCAGCTGCCGCACCCGCGCCTCGCTGCGCTTGCGGAACCGCTTGTCACCGGTGGCCAGGGCCTCGTCGATCAGCAGCACGTCGTGCTGCTTGGCCGCGGCGATGGAGAACCGCAGCCGGGCCGACATGCCGGAGGAGTAGGTGCGCATCGGCAGCGAGGCGAAGTCACCCCGCTGGTTGATCCCGGAGAACTCGATGATCTCCGGCAGTTGGCGCTGCACCTCGGCCGGGGACATGCCCATGGCCAGGCAGCCGAGTGTGACGTTGCGCTCGCCGGACAGGTCGTTGAGCAGCGCGGCGTTCACCCCGAGCAGCGACGGCTGGCCCTCGGTGTAGACCGCGCCCCGCTCCACCGGCAGCAACCCGGCGATGGCCCGCAGCAGGGTCGACTTGCCGGAGCCGTTGGTGCCGATCAGGCCGATCGCCTCGCCCCGGTACGCGGTGAAGGTGACACCCCGTACCGCGTGCACCTCCCGCACGTTCGGTGTCGAGGTGCGGGTCACCAGCCGCCGCAGCGCGGCGACCGGACTGTGGCTGCCGGCGGCACCCTTGTGCACCCGGTAGACGACGTGCGCGTCGTCCACCACCACCGTCGGGATCCGATCCTGGATCCGGGGCAGGGTCACCGTCACGTCGTTGGACATCGCGAGGTGATCAACCACGGCCGTACTCCTGTTCGCCGCGCCAGAAGTAAAGGTAGCCCCCGAGGCCCATCACGAGCGACCAGCCGATCGCGACCAGCCAGGTCAGCGGCAGGGAGTCGTTGAGCAGGGGAGTGTTCTCCAGCAGCGCCACGCGGGCCAGCTCGATGTAGACGAGCATCGGGTTGAACTGCACGATGGCGGTGGCCCAACCCGGCAGGTTCTCGGCGAACAGCTCGACGCTGTAGAGCACGCCGGAGCCGTACATCCAGGTCCGCAGGATGAAGGGCATCACCTGCTTGAGGTCGGTGGCCTTGGCGCCCAGCCGCGCCACCGTCATGGTCAGCCCGGCGTTGAACACCGTCTGGAGCAGCACCGCCGGCACCAGCATCAGCCACATCAGGGTGATCGGCTCACCGGTGATCAGCACGATGGCGATCAGCACCGCCATCGAGCCGAGCAGTTGCTGGAACTGGGTGATGGTGATGGCCAGCGGCAGGCTGGCCCGGGGGAAGTGCAGGGCGCGGATCAGCCCCAGGTTGCCGCTGATCGCCTGGGTGCCCTGCTGCACGCTGGTCTGGGTGAAGTTGAAGATGAACAGCCCGGCGGTCAGGTAGGCGATGAAGTTGTCCATCCCCCGGCTCTGCTGGAGCACCAGACCGAAGATCAGGTAGTAGACCGCCGCGTTGCTCAGCGGAGTGAGCACCTGCCAGAGCTGCCCGAGGCGGGCGTTGCTGAACGAAGCCGCCAGTTTCGCGTTGGCGTACGCGGTGATGAAGTGCCGGTAGCGCCAGAGCTGACGGCTGTAGGCGCCCAGGGTGGGGCGTTGACCGGCCATGCGCAGCCCGTGCCGGGCGGCCAGCTGCGCAGGGGGAAGGCCGGAGTCGGGATCGGCCAGCGTGCTGTTGGCCATAGGGATGGGCGCTCCGATCTTGTCGAGCCGGCGGGTGCGTTCGCGACGATGGAATCTAGCGTGTTCGTACCCGGAGCGCCGCCTCGCCGCTGCGTGGACAGTAGTCCGAAACACGTCGGGACGCAACCGTACCGTCGTTGCGGTACATTGTCCTGCGTGACAGCCGAGAAGAGTCCCAGGTGACGACCGGGAAGAGGCGTGCGCCGGCCGGTGCGGCGGTGCTTCGTGGAGAAATCACCACGGCCATCCGCCGCGCCCTGATGCAGGAACTCGCCGCGGTCGGCTACGGCCGACTCTCCATCGAGGCGGTGGCCCGCCGCGCCGGAGTCAGCAAGACGGCAATCTATCGCCGCTGGAACTCGAAGCTCGACCTGGTCCTGGAGGTGGTCACCGCCGCCGCCGGCGCGCGACTGCCCGCCCTGGACACCGGCAGCCTGCGCGGCGATCTCGCCCTGCTGTTCCAGGTGGTGGCGCACGCGCTCGGGCACCCGCTGGCCGCGCAGATCATCCCGGACCTGCTCGCCGAGGCCGCCCGCAACCCGACCATCGACGAGACGCTCCAGCAGGTGCTGCGGGCCCGGCAGCAGGAGGTCGCCGGTCGGCTGATCACCCGTGCCGTGGACCGGGGCGAGTTGCCGGCCACGACCGATCCGGACGCGGCGGTGGACCTGATCGTGGGGCCGCTGTACTGGCGGCTGGCCATCGCCCGTACCCCGGTCACCGACAGCTACCTGGAGACCCTGGTCGACTCGGTGCTGCGGGCGCTGGGCGGGGTGGACCCCCTGCCCCGTCAGCGTGCATCGCCGACATCGGGTTGAGCTGGGCGGGCCCGGGGTATGGCTGACTCGGGCCGGCACCGCGACCCGGGCACGGACCGCCACCGCCACCGCCACCACCGGTCCCGGGGATCCGGCTACTACCCTCGGTGGATCCGCTCGGCGCGGTGGCTGCCGCAGCGATAACCGTCCGCCTGAGCCGCACCTGCCCGTACGACGACAAGGACGCTCGTGTCGATGACCGACCACTCGGTCGCTGTCGCCGCAATCAGCACGGCTGACGAACCAGCCGAACCCGCTCCGGTCCACCGCAGCCGGATCCGGGTCGTGCTCGGTGGGATCCGTGACGGCATCGCGGCGATACCCGCGCTGCTGACCGACTGCGCCGTGCTGGCCTTCGCGCTCTTCACGCTGCTCTACCACGCGGCCCTCCCGTTGGGCCTCGCCCCGTCGCTGACACTGCGCATCTGGCTGGTCGCCGGATCGGTGCTGGCCGTGCTCGCCGTCCTGCTCCGGGTCGGCCTGCGCTGGCGACGCCGACGCGCGACCCCGGGCCCGGCCAAGACGGCGGAACCGGCACCGATGCCGCAACCCACGCCCGAGCCCGCGCACGCCGACTCCGTCGCGGCCCCGGGTTCCGACTCCGACCCGGACACCGCGGCCGAAGCTGCCTCCGACGCTGAACCCGGACCGGACGGCGTGGCCGGGACCGCGTCCGACACTGCTCCCGGTCCGGACGCCGTGACCGAGGCCGCCTCCGGTCCTGAACCCGCCTCCCGGTCGGCCGAGTCGGTGCCGGCGTCGTCGGCCGTCGACCGGGCCGGACGGATGAGCGTGGCGCAGCGGTGGGGGACGGTACTGACCCTGCTGGTCGGCACCGTCGCGGCGATCACGGCCGGCTTGGCTGGCACCCCGGCCGGTGCGGACATCTCCTGGTGGGTTCCGGGCTCCGCCGGGCTCGTCGCGGCGGTCGGTGCGGTGCTGCTGACCTGGCAGACCTGGCGGGCCACCCCGCCGACCCGGACGGACGCCCCCGCGCCGAAGGCCTGGCAGTCGGTGTACGCGCTGCTGATCGCCGGGCTGGCTGCGGTCGCCTCGCTCTACCTGGCCCGCAGCACCCCCGACGACATCTACTACGTGGGCCGCTCGGTCTGGGTGGCCGAGCGCGACATCGTCCCCCTCAACGACTTCCTGTTCAGCGAGAACGTGCTCCCGGCGATGGCCTCGCAGCCCCCGGTCGCCAGCATCGAGGTCTTCGCCGGAGCACTCGCCCGCTTCTTCGGCATCCCGGCCGCCTCGGCCACCTGGTACCTGCTGCTGCCCGTCCTGGCCGTCCTCGCGGTACTGGCGCTGTGGCGGCTGGTGCAGCGGTGGGCGCCGCGCCGTCCGGTGCTCGCCTTCACCGTGGCCGTCACCTTCCTGGCGCTGGTCTGCGGCCCGGACGCGGCGCTGGGCACCTTCCACCTGCCCCGCCTCTACCAGGGCAAGGGCATGTTCGTCTCCGCGGTCGTGCCGTTGATGTGGCTCTACCTGACCCGCTGGTTCGACGACCGCTCCAAGCGCAACCTGGTGCTCATCGTCGCCCTGTCGATCACCGCGATCGGGCTCACCACCACTGCGGCGATCATCCTGCCGATGCTGGTCGGTGGGGCGGCCCTGATGATGCTGCTGGTGGGGCGCTGGTCCTCGGCACTGGTCGCCGGGGTCGCCGCGTTGGCCTACCCGGTCGGGGCGGTGGTCGTCACCCAGTTGCTGATCGGCACGTCCGCCAACGAGGCGGCGGCGGACGTCAACTTCTACGACGCCGCGCACACCTACCGGCGGACCTTCGAGATCGGCATCGTGGGCGTGATCGGCGGGCTCGCGTTGTGGTGTGGTCCGTTGCTGGCCCGCCGTCGTACCCCGGCGTTGCTCGCGGCCGGCGGTGCGCTGACGCTGAGCGTCCTGCTGGTTCCCGGGGTGCTGGAGTGGCTCAGCGCGGTCACCGGCATCTCGGTGGTGCTCTGGCGGGTTCCCTGGCTGCTGGCAGTCCCGGCGCTGATCGGCCTGCTCTGCACCGTCTGGCTGCCCACCCGGCTGCGGGTGGTGCGGGCCGTGGTCGGTGTGGTGCTGGCCGCCGCGATGGTGACCTCGTTCGCCGTCTACGCCGTGCCGATGTGGGACGAACGCAGCGGCGTGCTGGTGCACGAGGAGCCCACCTGGAAGATCCGGCCGCAGCGGCAGGCCATCGCGCAGTTCATCATCGATCTCGACCGCCCGGACGGCCTGGTGCTCGCCCCGGCCAGCATCATGCGGACCATCCCGGTGATGAGCAGCGCACCCCGGGTGGTGCTGCCCCGCGACTTCTTCCTGGTCGAGTACGACATCAACTCGCAGTTCTCGCAGGACCGGCTGCTGCTGACCAAGTTCGCCAACGGGGGCCCGAGGGTGGAGCGGCCGGAACGTGACGACGTGATCGCCGCGCTCCAGCGGCTGGACGTGGGGACGATCTGCTTCTACAGCCAGAACCGGTACGCCCTGCGTACCGGTGAGCGGGCTGGCTACACCATGATCGCCGAGCGGCCCGCCGAGCCGCCCGTGCACCCCAACGCGGTGACCTGCATGGTCCGGCAGTGACCAGCTCCGGCCGAGCCCGTCGCCGGGCTGAGCCGGACCGAAAATCCGCGTGGCCGGCGGCGGCTTGGGCCGTACCCGCCCGATCCGTCGCCGGGGCGGGCATGCTCACAGGGCAGGCCGCCGCACACAGGAGATAAGCATGGAGAGCTACCACGAGGACTGGACCGACAGTCAACGCGCGCTCTACGACGAGTGCTACCGCTGCGGAACCGACTGGGCCGACGATCCGGCGACGCCCGCCGAGGACGTGCAGCACGTGATCAATCTCGGCGAGGCCGACGACGACACCCTCGCCGACGCCGAGATCGACTTCCCGCCGCTGGTCGACGCGGTCACCCAGGCCACCGGCGAGATCGTCACCACGGTGCCCGCCAGCCACGACGACCCCGCCTTCAAGGGCTTCGTCGACGGGGTACGCGACGCCACCTCCGACGAGGTCTTCGGTCTCTGAGCACGGGTCAACCGCCCCCAGGCCTGTCACCCCGGCCGGTCTTCTGCCACCATCAACCGGAACCGTTCCGGCGCGGAGCAGACCTGATGGGAGGCCAGGTGCGGATCCTGTTGGTCGAGGACGACCGCCGGGTGGCCGGTGCCCTGTCGTCGGCCCTGCACCGGCGCGGGTACGACGTGGAGCACGCCGCCACCGTCGCCGCCGCCCTCTCGGCCGCTCCGTGCGACCTCGTGTTGCTCGATCTGACCCTGCCCGACGGAGACGGCACCGACCTGTGCCGGGAACTGCGTCGGCGCAGCAGCCAACTCGGCATCATCGCGGTGACCGCCCGGGGTGAGGAACGCGACCGGGTGCTCGGCCTGCGGATCGGCGCCGACGACTACGTCGTCAAACCCTTCTCCATGGTGGAGTTGCAGGCCCGGATCGAGGCGGTGCTGCGGCGGGCCTCGCACGCCACGCCGCACCGCAGCCTGATCGAGGTCGGCAAGATCCGCGTCGACGTGTCGGCGCGTACGGTCGCCGTGGCCGGCGAGCCGGTGTCGCTGACCCGCAAGGAATTCGACGTCCTGCTCTCGTTGGCCCGGCAGCCCGGCGTCGCCGTACCCCGGGACCGGATCCTGCTCGACGCCTGGGGCACCACCTTCGCCGACCGGCACACCGTCGAGGTGCACGTCGGCTCGCTGCGCGGCAAGCTGGGCGACCCACGCCTGGTGGAGACCGTCCGCGGCGTCGGTTACCGGCTACGGGCCGAGTGAGGGGCCGGGTGTGCGACGCCGCCTGGTGATCAGCTATCTGCTGCTGATGGTGCTGGTGCTGGTGGCGTTGGGGACGCCGCTGGCGATGACGCTGGCCACCCGGGAGACCGACCGGATCCGGGCCGACCGGATCGCCGACGCCACCCGGTTCGCCTCGCTGGCCGGGCCGGCGTTGCGCGACGGCACGACCGGCCCGCTGGCCAGCGAACTGACCAGCTACGAGGGGCTGTACAGCATCAACGCGGCGGTGGTCGACCGCGACGGCGCGGCGGTGATCCCGTCGCCGGGCTGGCAGTGGACCCTGGGCACCCGGGAGGCGCTGGACGTCGCGTTGTCCGGGCAGCAGACCAGCCGGCCCGACTCGGTCTGGCCGTGGGTGGACGACCCGATCGTGGTGGCGGTGCCGATCAACGACGGTGGCGAGGTCCTCGGGGCGGTGATCACCGCCAGTCCGTCCGACGGAGTTCGTCGTACGGTGACGACCTGGTGGCTGCTGCTGACCGGCAGCGGCCTGGTCGCCGTGCTGGCCTGCGTCCTGACCGCGTTCGGGCTGGCCGGCTGGGTGCTGCGCCCGATCACCGAACTCGACGCGGTGACCCACGAGATCGCCGAGGGGGACCGGGGCGCCCGCGTGCAGCACCGGCTCGGCCCGCCGGAGCTGCGTCGGCTGGCGGCGAGCTTCAACCACATGGCCGACGTGGTGTCCGACGTGATGGACCGGCAGCGGGCCTTCGTCGCCCACGCCAGCCATCAGCTGCGCAACCCGCTGACCGCGCTGCGGCTGCGGGTGGAGGAACTCGGGCCGAGCCTGACCGACGAGGATGGCCGCGCCGAACACCAGCTCGCGTTGGAGGAGACCGACCGGCTCACCCTGCTGCTGGACGGGCTGCTCACCCTGGCCCGGGCCGAGCGCCGGGAGAACCAGCGGGTGACCGTGGACGCGGTGGAGGTGGCCGAGTCCCGGGTGGCGGCGTGGGAGCCGCTGGCCCGGTACCGGTCGGTGACGCTGCGGCTGACCACCGGCCCGGCCCCGGTCTACGCCCAGACCGTGCCGACCGCGATCGACCAGGCACTCGACGCGCTGATCGACAACGCGGTGAAGTTCAGCGGCGCGGGCGGCGAGGTGACGGTGACCGTCACGGCCCGCGACGGAGGCTGCGCGCTGGAGGTACGCGACACCGGCCCCGGCATGACCCCCAGTCAGCTCGGCCAGGCGACCGAGCGGTTCTGGCGGGCCCCGGAGGTGCAGAACGTCGACGGCGCCGGGCTGGGGTTGACCATCGCCGCGGTGCTGGTCGACGCCTCCGACGGTCGCCTCACCATGCAGCCGAACTCGCCCCGTGGACTGGTCGCCGCGCTGTGGTTCCCCGCCCCCGACGAGCCGTCCACCTCGGCCGAGTCGTCGGACCTCGACGTGCCACCCGCTGCCGACGGCCCGCCCGCCGAACTGGAGTCGGCCGTGCGATCCGGCTGACCGGCCCGGTCAGGGTTTGCTGTCGCGGTAGTACTCGGCGGCACCCGGATGCAGCGGCAGCGGCGGGGTGGCGATCGCCGACCGGGCACTGATCCGCCCGGCCGCCGGGTGCGCCTCGGCCAACTCGGCGCGGCGCTCCATCAGCAGCCGGGTCACCTGACGGACCAGGTCCTCCGGCAGGTCGGCCCGGACCAGCAGGTAGTTGGGGTTGGCCACGGCGGTGACCGGATCCATGCCGTACACCGACCGGGGGATGTCCCGGGGCACGTACACCTCCCGGTTGCCCCGGCGCAGCGGCACCGTCCACTCGCCGAGGTCGACGATGCGGGCCGGAGTGTCCTCGACGAACTGGGCCACGGCCCGCACCGGCAGACCGCCGGAGAAGAAGAAGGCGTCGATCTCACCACGGCGCAGCGCGCTCACCGAGTCGTCCAGACCGAGCTGCACCCGGTGCAGCCCGGCGTCGTCCAGCCCGGCCACGGTGAGCAGCCGGTTGACCGTGATCTCCGTGCCGGAGCCGGCCGCGCCGATGGACACCCGCCGACCCGCCAGGTCGGTCAGCTTGCGGATCGGGCTGGCGGCGGTGGTGACCAGGTGCAACAGGTCGTCGTAGACCCGGGCGACCGCCACCACCGGCGGATCCGGCCCCGGATAGGCCGGCAGCACGTCGGCCTGGGTGAACCCGAGCTCGACCTCGCCGGCCTTGAGCAGCCGGACGTTCTCCACCGAGGCGGCGGTGACCAACACCTCAGCGCGTACGTTGGGCAGTTCCCGGTTCAAAATGGTGGCCAGCGACGTGCCGAAGGCGTGGTAGACGGCGGTCGGGCTGCCGGTGGCGATGCGGATGCGTACCGTATCGTCGGGATCGTCCCGGCAGGCGCTGAGGCTGGGCAGCCCCAGCAGCACGGCGACCAGGACGACCGTGCTGGCGACGGGCCGCCGGTCTCGGGCAGCATACCGGGTACGGGTCACGGGCAGCACTGTGCGCCGCCGGACCCCTGTGGCGCAACCCCAGGGTGGCGGAGTTCGTCCCAACCGCGGTGCAGTTTGCCCTGACCGGGTCGTTTACTCAGGCGACCGGGCGGTGGGCCACCTCCTCACCGGCATGGTGCAGGATCCGGTCGCGGTCCGGGCCGTGGGCGACGCTGACCAGGTAACAACCGGTGCCGGCGCGCAGCAGCGCCGGTACGTCGAGCAGGGCGGCGCCACGGACCAGCACGGCGGCGAGTTCCCGGTCGGTGATCCGTACCCCGAGGATGTGCCGGCGTACGTGTCGTCCACCGGCCAGCAGCGCGGCCCGCCAGGCAGCGGAGGCCAACCGGGTGCGCCACTGACGGCGGGCCGTCGAGGCGCCCGGCGCCGGGCCGCCGAGCAGTTCCCGTCGGCCCCGGTGCCAGCCGTTCTCCATCAGCGCCGTGTAGTCGGATCGCGCGTCACGGTCCACGTGCAGCCGGTGCAACTCGTAGCGGCGACGCAGGCCACCGACGGCCAACTCGTGCTGTACCGGGATACCGAGCCGGTCCAGCAGTTGTCGCGTACGCCGGGCCGCCTCCTCCCGGTTGAACTCGATCGCGGTGGGCAGGCTGGGACGCTGCCCGGCGTGGCGTTGACCGGGCGTGGCCGGCGGCGGCATGCAGCGCAGCAGGCAGGCTGCTTCGAAGGCGTCGGCCAGCGTCGTCCAGTCCAGCGGCGGCAGGGTCGACGGCGAGCGGGGTCGGTCGAGCAGAATCGGTTCGGCAACCACCCGGAGGGCCTCCTCGTGGTGTCGGGTGTCATAACGGTGACCCGAGACGCCCTGCTGTGGTACCGATCAGGCCCAGCCTTGAGGAAATCTTGCGGCTGGTTACAGGGCCGACACGACAACGTCGATCTGCCGTGACCGTCCCGGTGCCGACGGCTGCTCGCACACCGTGTATTTCAGGTCGCGCAGCGCGCCCACCAGCGCGTCGGCGCTGCGCGCCCGGACGTCGTGCAGCAGCAGATCACGCACCAGCCGACCCTTGGTGGCCTTGTTGAAGTGGCTCACCACCGAACGCACCGCTGTCCCGTCGACCTCCCGCTCGTGCAGCACCCGGACGGTGACGGTGCGTTCCGCCAGCTCGCCACGGGGCGTCCAGGCAGCGGCGTAGGCACCGGAACGCAGGTCGAGCACCGGTCCGGTACCCGCCGCCGAGGTCAATGCCGGCCCCAACACCGGCCGCCAGAGCGCGGGCAGCGCGCCGACGCCGGGCAGCCGGGCCCCGATCGGGCAGCGGTACGGCGGAATGCGGTCGGTCAACCGGACCGCCCCCCACAGGCCGGAGGAGATCAACACCTGCCGGGCCGCCGCACGCTGCGCCGCCGCCGGGAGGGTGGCCAGGTCCAGCGCCTCGTAGAGCACCCCGGTGTAGATCCGGCCCGCCGGTGCGGTGGCCGCCCGCTCCAGGCGGGCGTTGCGGCGAAGTTCACCCTGCTGGCCGCTGCCGAGCCCGAGCGCGGTCAACGCCGCCTCCGCCGGCCCCGCGCGCAGCGTCAGCAACGCGGCGAGCACCTGTTCGCGGACGGGGTTCAGCTCCGGCAGCGAGAGCCGGGTCAGGTCCAGGCGGCGACCGGCGCCGGCCTCGGCCTTGCCCTCCGAGGGCGGCAGCAGGATGAGCATCGACAGACTCCTCGACGTCCCGGACCGCACCATCCGCGCCGGGGGTCCGGCCAGCGTACGACCCGGCTCACCGCCACGGCCGCAGCGGCGTCGGCGGGTGGTAGACGCGGAAGCCGCCGACCTCGGCCAGCAACGCGGCGTCCGCCCCCTCGCCGAGCAACTCCCGCAGGCGTCGGTCCGCCGACCCGCCGGCCTCCAGCACGTAGCCGGGCCGTGCCGCACGAGCCAGCCGCCACCAGTACGCCGGGTAGCGGTTCTGCCCGGGATGCAGCTCACCGTCGAGCACACCACAGACCACCTGCTCGCCGGTGTTGAAGACCAGCCGGTTGCACGTCCAGTACTCGCCGTACACCTCACGCAGCCCGGCGGCACGGACCGTGTCCGCGAGTTGGCGGGACTCGCGCTCCTGAACCCGGCCCGGTGCCGCGCCGACGGTGGCGAACAGCACGGTGACCACCAGCGACGTCGCCGCCAACGCGGCCAGCAGCGCGGTCGCCAGCGCGCCGACGAGCCGACCGGCAGCGCCGACCGTGCCGCGCGCGCACGCCACCGCCGCCACCCACAGCGGCCACAGCACCGCCGGTAGCGACAGTTGCAGCACCGACAGGTAGCGGGCGTTGCCCAGCGGATCCGTCGCGGCGAGCGAACTGCGCACGTACGCCAGCAGGGTCGCCGCCGCGCCGACGAGCAGCGCGAGATGCACCACCGCCACCACCCGCTCACCGCGTCCGACCCGGCGGCGGTACGCGAGCCCGGCGAGCACCGCCGCGACGACCAGCAGCACCGGGTAGAGCAGGCCGAACCACTCCTGCCAGCCGGCACAGCCGGTCATCGGGCACAGCCCGGCGGCCAGTGGCACCCCCTCCAGCAGCCCGCCGTCGAGCCGTTGCCCCCACATCGGGGACGGCCCCTGCGCGCCGCTGATGCGGCCCAGCACCGACAGGGAATCCTGCCCGGCCGGGGCCACCAGGTTGTCGCGGATCATCGGGGCGATCCCGACGCCGAACCCGACGACCAGCAGCAGACCGGCCCCACCGAGCAGTTCCCGGCGCAGCACCCAGAGCAGGGCCGCCCCGGCCACCGCCAGGTACGGCGCGATCAGCCAGTCCGACCACAGGGCCAGCCCGGCGAGCAGCCCGAAGCCGCCCACGGCCCACCGACGGTGCCGCACCGTGCCGCGGGCCAACCCCACCACGATCAGCAGCATCACCAGCACGGCGACCTTGACCTCCGGCCGGCCACCGACCGTCGTCACCTGGTCGCGGATGACCCGCTCGGAGCCGAGCGCCAGCAGACCGACGATCGCGGTGGCGAACCATGGTGAGCCGATCCGCCGGGTCAGTCGGTGGATCAGCCAGAGGAACAGCGCGTAGAGCGCGAGCACCGGCAGCCGCAGCGCCGGCCAACTCGGCCCGGTGACCGCGAGCAGGGGCGCCGCCAGGTAGGACTGCAGCATGCCCATGTACCGCTGGCCGTACAGGAAGACCGGATGTTCCCGGCCCTGGGCGATGTGCAGGGCGGCCAGCCCGAAGGTCGCTTCGTCACTGTTGGCCACCGGCACGGTGTTCAGCACCAGATACAACCGGTAGCCGACCCCGAGCACGCCGAGGATCAGCGCGACCAGGGCGGGCCGGTCCAGCCGTGGCTGCCACCGCCCGCGCCGTCGCTGTGCCCGCGACTCTGCCTGTGGCACGACCATCGCCCCCGTCGTCGTCCCGACCGGAGTGTTTCACGCTCGGCAGTCGCCCCGGGCGCGGTTGCCCTTGATCGTCTTCATTCCCGCCGCCGTGCCCCGCGGGGCAGCTCGAGCGGAGACGATCAAGAAGCCCGGGTCTCGCGTGGCCGGGGTCGGCGGGGTGTGGCAGGGTTGCAGACGTGCCATCCACACCCGCAGGCCAGTTGGCCATACCGAACCTGCATCGGGCCGCGCGGATCGAGGACGCCGTGCACAAGCTGGTCGAACGCCGACTCCGGCGGACGGGCTGGCGGACCAACATCATCGCCTACACCGGCTACGGCGCGCCCGGTTGGGCGCGGGTGATGTGCCGGGTGCTGCTGGGCCGACCGGACACCCGGCAACGGGGGCGGCTGGAGAAGGTCCGAGGCTGGCGCAGCTTCACCACCCTGCCGGCCAAGCACGTCACGGTGACCATCGAGACCGGTGGGGTGGTGCACGAGGCACAGGCCGACCGCAGCGGTTTCATCGACACCACCGTCGAGGCGGATCTGCCTCCCGGCTGGGGCTCGGTGCGGCTCAGCATGCCCGACGCCGAACCGGTCGAGGCACCGGTACGCATCCTGGATCCCGAGGTCCGCTTCGGCATCCTCTCCGACATCGACGACACGGTGATGGTGACCGCGCTGCCCCGCCCGCTGCTCGCCGCCTGGAACACGTTCGTTCTCGACGAGCACGCCCGCGCCGCCGTGCCCGGCATGGCCGTGCTGTACGAGCGGCTGGTCACCGCCCACCCCGGCGCACCGGTGTTCTACCTGTCCACCGGCGCGTGGAACGTCGCCCCGACCCTCACCCGCTTCCTGTCCCGGCATCTCTACCCGGCGGGACCGCTGCTGCTCACCAACTGGGGTCCCACCCAGGACCGCTGGTTCCGCAGCGGCCGGGAACACAAGCGGGCCACCCTGGCCCGGCTGGCCAAGGAATTCCCCGACGTACGCTGGCTGCTCGTCGGCGACGACGGCCAGCACGACCCGGAGATCTACCGGGAGTTCGCCGCCGCCCACCCGGACAACGTGGCCGCCGTGGCGATCCGCCGCCTCTCGCCTGCCCAGTCCGTGCTCGCCGGCAGCCTGCCGGTCCCGCACGACCAGCCGACCGAGGGCCCGATAGGCCAGAAGTGGCTCTCCGCCCCCGACGGCGCGGGCCTGTGGACCCTGCTCCGCGGCGCCGGCCTGGTCTGAGTCAGCCTGCTCCGGCACCCTGCCTGCTCTGGCCGCTCTGAGTGGGTCTGCTCTGGTGCCGCGGCTGTTGTTGCCGGCGCTGCCCGGCGGGCTGGCGGAGCTGGCTGGCGGTCTGCTGTGGCGTGCCGAGCCGCCCGAGCCCGGCACCCAGTGCACCACCGCGACGTCCAGCCTTCGTGCGGCCAGCCCACGGGCGTCCAGCCCTCGTGCGGCCCGCAGGCCGAGCAGCCCAGCGCTGCGGAGACCTCTCACGTCCCCCTTTGCTCTGCTTCAACCCACGCACAGGTTTTCGGTCAGGAACGGTGCGTGGGTTGAAGCAGAGCAAAGGGGTTGTGGGGGAGTACCGGCGGTCGCCGGAATCGCTGGTGAACGGGCAACCCCGCGCGGGGTTGCCCGTTCACGCGGGGCGGAGCCAGAGGGCGCCGAGTGGGGGGACGCGCAGCGTCACCGAGGCGGGTTGGCCGTGCCAGGGGACGGGCTCGGCGTGCACGGTGCCGAGGTTGCCGACGCCGGAGCCGCCGTACGGGTGGGCGTCGGTGTTGAGCACCTCGGCCCAGGCTCCGGCGGCCGGTAGGCCGATGCGGTAGTCCTCCAGCGGCAGGGCGGAGAAGTTGGCCACGCAGACCAGGGTGGCCCCATCGGGGGCGATCCGGACGAACGAGACCGTGTTGTTGGCGACGTCGTCACCGGCGAGCCAGCGGAAACCTGCGGGGGAGGTGTCCTGCGCCCACAGCGCGGGGGTGTCCCGGTAGACCCGGTTGAGGTCGCCGACCAGGCGTTGCACGCCGGCCCGGGCCGGGTCGTGCAGCAGGTACCAGTCGAGGCCGCGCTCCTCGCTCCACTCCCGGTCGTCGGCCAGCTCGCAGCCCATGAACAGCAGTTGCTTGCCCGGGTGCGCCCACATGTACGCCAGCAGCACGCGGACGTTGGCCAGTCGTTGCCACTGGTCGCCGGGCATCTTGCTCAGCAGCGAGCCCTTGCCGTGCACCACCTCGTCGTGGCTGATCGGCAGCACGTAGTTCTCGCTCCAGGCGTACGCCAGGGAGAAGGTGAGCTGATGGTGGTGGTGCTGCCGGTAGATCGGGTCCTTCGAGGTGTAGAGCAGGGTGTCGTGCATCCAGCCCATGTTCCATTTGAAGCCGAACCCGAGCCCGCCGTCACTTGTCGGGCGGGTCACTCCCGGCCAGGCGGTGGACTCCTCGGCGATCATCACCACCCCGGGGTGGTGCTTGTAGACCGTCGCGTTGGTCTCCTGCATGAACGCGATGGCCTCCAGGTTCTCCCGGCCGCCGTACTGGTTGGGCACCCACTGCCCGTCGTTGCGGGAGTAGTCCAGGTAGAGCATCGAGGCGACCGCGTCGACCCGCAGCCCGTCGACATGGAACTCCTCCAGCCAGTAGAGCGCGTTGGCGACCAGGAAGTTGCGCACCTCGCGGCGACCGAAGTCGAAGACGTACGTGCCCCAGTCCGGGTGCTCGCCGCGACGCGGGTCGGGGTGCTCGTAGAGCGGGGTGCCGTCGAAGCGGGCGAGGGCCCACTCGTCCTTGGGGAAGTGCGCCGGCACCCAGTCTAGGATCACCCCGATGCCGGCGGCGTGCAGCCGGTCCACCAGGTAACGGAAGTCGTCCGGGTCACCGAAGCGGGAGGTCGGGGCGAAGTAGCCGGTGACCTGGTAGCCCCAGGAGCCGCCGAACGGGTGCTCCATCACGGGCAGGAACTCCACGTGGGTGAAGCCCAGTTCCGTCACGTACGCGGCCAACTGCTCGGCCAGGTCCCGGTAGCCGAGGCCGGGCCGCCACGAGCCGAGGTGCACCTCGTACACGCTCATCGGCTCCTGGTGCGGCTGCTGCTTCGCCCGCCGCGCCAGCCAGTCCGCGTCGCCCCACTCGTACGTCGAGCGGTGCACCACCGAGGCGGTGGCCGGCGGCACCTCGGCGTACCCGGCCAGGGGGTCGGCCTTGTCCCGCCAGTGACCGTCGGCGCCGAGGATCCGGTACTTGTACCGGGCCCCCACCTGCACCCCCGGCACGAAGATCTCCCACACGCCGGTGGAGCCCAGGGACCGCATCGGCCAGCCGTCGTCGGGCGCCCAGCCGGTGAAGTCACCGACCACCCGCACGCCCCGGGCGTTGGGGGCCCAGACCGTGAACGCCACTCCGCCGTCGAGGACGCGGGCGCCGAGGGCCTCCCAGAGCCGCTCGTGCCGGCCCTCGCCGATCAGGTGCAGGTCCAGCTCGCCCAGGGTCGGCGGGTGCCGGTACGGGTCGTCGTGCGGCTGCCCGTCCCACTCGATGCGGTAGTCGAGCACCTCGCCGGGCACGGTCGCCTCGAAGACGCCCACCTCGTGCACCCGGGTCATCGGGTACCGCTGTTCACCCACCAGCAGGCACAGGTCGGTCGCACCCCGCCGCAGGCTGCGGATCACCGTACGGCCGTTCGCCGGGTGGGCACCGAGCACGGCGTGCGGGTCGTGGGTCTCCCCGGAGATCAGCTGGTCCATCGGGCGTCGTCCTTCGTCGCGGAGGCGGTGCCGCCACGGGGACCGGCGGCAGTGGCGGGCTCGGTGGTGGTGGCGGGCACGGTGGTGGCGGGGCGGCGCAGGGTGAGCACGTGGGCGGGTTGCAGGTACGGGTCGAGCCGGACCGCGTTGCGCTGCCCCCAGTCGTAATTGGCCCCGGTCAACTCGTCGTGCACGGTGAACCGGTCGTGCCAGTCCAGGCCCAGCGCCGGCATGTCCAGCGTGGTGTTGCCCCACTGCACGGTGTGCGAGTCGAAGGAGCAGACCACCAGCACCGTGTTGCCGGTCACCGGGTCGTGTTTGGACCAGCACAGCAGCGCCGGGTTGTCGATGTCGTGGAAGACCAGGTTGCGCAGCCGGTGCAGGGCCGGATTCTCCCGCCGCACCCGGTTCAGGGTGGCGATGAACTGCGCCAGCGACCGCCCCTGCGCCTGGGCCTGCGCCCAGTCCCGGGGCCGCAGCTCGTACTTCTCGTTGTCGAGGTATTCCTCCGCGCCCGGGCGGGCGACGTGCTCGAACAGCTCGAAGCCGGCGTACATGCCCCAGGAGGGGGAGAGCAGCGCGGCCAGCACCGCCCGGATCTTGAACATCGGCGGCCCGCCGTGCTGCAGGCTCTCGTGCAGGATGTCGGGGGTGTTGGGCCAGAAGTTCGGCCGCATGTAGTCGGCGGCCGCCACCAGCTCCGCGCAGTATTCCCGCATGTCGGCGGCCGAGGTCCGCCAGGTGAAGTACGTGTACGACTGGGTGAAGCCGACCTTGGCCAGCCCGTGCATCATCGCCGGTCGGGTGAACGCTTCGGCGAGGAAGAGCACGTCCGGGTCGACCCGCTTGACCTCCCAGATCAGCCAGTGCCAGAAGTCGACCGGCTTGGTGTGCGGGTTGTCCACCCGGAAGATCTTCACGCCCTCGCCGACCCAGTGCCGCACCACCCGCAGCACCTCGGCGCGGATGCCCTCGGGATCGTTGTCGAAGTTCAGCGGGTAGATGTCCTGGTACTTCTTCGGCGGGTTCTCCGCGTACGCGATGCTGCCGTCGGCGCGGGTGGTGAACCATTCCGGATGCTCGGTGACCCACGGGTGATCCGGCGCGCACTGCAACGCCAGGTCCATCGCCACCTCCAGGCCGTGTTCGGCGGCGGCGGCCACGAAGTCGCGGAAGTCCTGCGGCGTACCCAGGTCGGGGTGAATGGCGTCGTGGCCGCCCTCGGCCGCGCCGATCGCCCACGGCGAACCCACGTCGTCCGGCCCGGCGACCAGGCTGTTGTTGGGGCCCTTGCGGTTGACCCGGCCGATCGGGTGGATCGGCGGCAGGTACAGCACGTCGAAGCCCATGTCGGCCACCCCGGGCAGCCGTTCGGTGGCGGTGGCGAAGCTCCCGGAACGGGCCGGCGTCTCGGCCGTGGCCAGGATCGCCCCCTCCGAGCGGGGGAAGAACTCGTACCAGGCGGAGTACAGCGCCCGCTCCCGGTCCACCCAGATGCGGTACTCCTCGCCGGTGGTGACCAGCTCGCGTACCGGGTGCGCCCAGAGCAGGTCGGCCAGGGCCAGCGCCGGGGCGCTGCGCTGCGGCAGCGGCAACGTCGCGTCACCCAGGGCGGCGACGGCCTGCGCGATCCGGGCCTGCTCGGCCGCCGGCACCAGGTCGGCGGCGGCGCGCAGCACCCGTACGCCTTCGGCCAGGTCGTTGGCGAGGTCTTCCGCGCTCTGGCCGGCGGCGATCTTCTTGGTCACCGCGTTGTGCCAGGTCAGGTACGGGTCGCTGAACGCCTCCACGGTGAAGACCCACTCGCCGACCGCGTCCGGGGTGATGGTGGCGTGCCACCGGTCCCGGCCGGGCTCGCCGGGGTGCATCCGGGTGAACGGGCGGGCCCGCCCGTCCGGGCCCAGCCAGACCACGTTGCAGCCGAGCGCGTCGTGCCCCTCCCGGTACGCCGTCGCCGACACCGGCAGGAGTTCGCCGACGACCGCGCGGGCCGGGTAACGCCCGCAGGAGACGACGGGGGAGACGTCTTCGATCGGGAACCGTCCAGTCACCCCGTCAACCTACTGCGCGAGATCCTTTCGCGCTCGATTGCGCGCTGCTTCCACCACGCCGGTCAGCGCCGCGCCCGCCATGCCTTGGCGCGCCGCAGATAGCGCAGCACCCCGACCGGGCCGGTCGAGACGGGCCAGTCGTCGGTGCGGAAGTAGGCGTCCGAACCGCCGTCCAGGAAGATCACCGAACCGCAGAGAAAGTCGGCGGCCGGCGAGAGCATGAACGCCACCCACTCGCCGACGTCCGCCGGGTTGCCGCGCCCGCCGATCGGCACCGGCAGCCCTTCGACCGCCTCCTTCTCGCCCCGGGCCATCTGCTCCTCCAGCAGCGGGGTGGCGATGATGCCGGGGGCCAGGACGTTCACCCGGATGCCGACGCCGGCCCACTCCGGCGAGATCGCGGCGCGGCGTGCCCACCGCGTCACCGCCAGCTTCGAACTCGCGTACGCGAACGGTGCCGAGCGCTTGCCGAAGCGCCCCACCACGCGCAGCGCCCTGCCGGAGGGGCCGCAGGTTCGGGTTCGGCGTCACCGTCGGATCGCCGTAGTAGCGGTCGTACGCGCTTGCGCCGCGCGCGAAGTCGTCGTCGACGCCGGCGGCGGCGAACCTGTTGAACCGCGCCAGGGTGGCGGTCAGCGCGTCGGCGTCCACACCCATCGACCGGGCGAGGTCACCGGGGGTGCCCGCGCGGTGCGCGATGCCCGCCGCGTACCAGGACTTCGGCAGCGGGGCGCGGGGGAACTGCGTGCCGGCGAAGACGTAGCTGTCGCGGTACCGCTTGTCGAAGACCAGCCACATGGTCGGCAGCGCCCCACCTTCGCGGGCGAGGCCGAGCACCCGCTGCCCGAACGTCATGTAGTCGCAGGACTCGTTGACGAACCGACGGCCCGTGCCGTCCACCATGAGCGACCCGGGCAGGGAACGCTCGGCGAGGAGCACCGACGGCGCGGCGTCGCCGACCGGCGCGACGGCGGGGAACCACCACGCCTGCTCCATCAGGTCGGTGCCGGCGCCCGCCTCCTGGGCGGCGGGGATCCCGTCACCGGTGTTGCTGTCCGCGCCGAGGCTCCAGCCGCCCAGGTCGCGGTGGTGGTGGGCGTGCCGCAGCGGCAGGTCGTGGTCGAAGCCGCCGGTGGCGAGCACGACACCCCGCTCGGCCCGTACGGCGAATGTCGTCTCCCCGTGGCGCAGCTCGGCGCCGACGACCCGGTCCCCCTCGACCAGGAGCCGCTCCAGCGCCGTCTCGGTCCAGACCGGGATGCCGGCGCGGCGGACGCCGGCGAAGAGGCCGGTTTGGCAGGAAGCGTCAATAATCGGCCGCCGGCTGGGCCTGCCGTCGGCCGGCTGGAATGTCGGACGGGTGCGTCACGATGTCATCGATCCGGATTGCCCGCTTCGACCGCGTCCGGTGCTCGTACCTCTGCTGGCTCGACTCGAAAGGACCACGGCGATGGCCAAGGTCGTCTCCACGCTGTTCATCTCCGCCGACGGGGTAGCCGAGATCGACCCCGACTGGCACTTCCCGTACTTCGACGACAACATGGGCCGCGCCGTCGACGAGGACTACGCCACGGCCGACGTGATGCTGATAGGCCGCAAAACCTACGACAGCTTCGCCGGGGCCTGGCCCGACCGCGAGGCCACCGGCGGGGAGGACGCGGCGTTCGCCAAGCAGATCGGGGACATGCGCAAGGTGGTCGTCTCGCGCCAGCAGCTGCAGTTCTCCTGGCGGAACTCGGAGCTGATCGAGGGCGACCTCGTCGACGCCGTCGCCGCGCTCAGAGCCGACGCCGGTATCCGGGGCGTCCTCATCCCCGGGTCGATCTCCGTGGTGCGGCAGCTGCTCGCTGCGGGGCTGGTCGACGAGCTGCGCCTGCTGGTGCACCCCGTCGCGGCGCGCAGGGGGCGCCGGCTGTTCGATGACGGCGACGCCCGGTATCACCTGCAGGTGCTGGCGACGGAGGTCTTCCCGACGGGCGTGATCCGGGTGAACTACGCGCCGACCGCCGCCCCCGCGCAGGCCGGCTACGACGACGTCAAGAGCCAGCTCCAGGCCGGATGACGTGTCCGGTCATGATCGTTAGCTCGGAAATGCTGCCACACTGTCGGCATCCGCTTGTAACACGTATCGTGTGTATTACGTATCAGGGGGCAGCCATGAAGCTGAACAGCAAGGGGCAGGTGACCATCCCGGCCGAGCTGCGCGTTCGGCACAACTTGCACGAGGGCGACGAGGTGGACGTGATCGAGGAGGGTGGCGCCCTGCGCATCGTGCGCGTCGAGGACGCCGAGACCCGTGGGCGACGCCTGGTTCGGCACATGCGTGGGCGGGGCGGTGCCCGGGAGGTGGAGGGCATGTCGACCGACGACCTGATGGATCTGCTTCGTGGCGACTGAACGGATCCGGGGCGTGGCCAACCGGGCACCCGACACGATCGCGACTCTGGTCGACACCAACGTCCTGCTGGACATCTTCACCGACGATCCGAAGTGGGCCGACTGGTCGGCTGAGGCACTGGCTGCCGCGCGCGACGCCGGCGTGCTGGTGATCAACCCCATGGTGTACGCCGAGGTGTCCGTGCGGTTCGCGCGGGTTGAGGACCTCGACGATGCCCTGCCCGCCACGGACTTCCTCCGCGAGGAGCTGCCGTACTCCGCAGGCTTCCTCGCCGGCAAGGCGTACGCGCGATACCGCAGGCAGGGCGGCGCCAAGCGTTCGCCGATTGCCGACTTTTACATCGGGGCACACGCGGCGGTTTGCCGCTACCGGCTACTCACCCGCGACAGCAGCCGCTACCGCACGTATTTCCCGACCTTGACGCTGATCGCGCCCGAGGCGTAGTCATGGCTCGCCCGGCGACGACTCGTGGGTGACGGCCGCTGCCACCGTGCCGCTCGCCCAGGCCCTCCGGCCTGCTCCGGCTGGCCGCGAGTATCCACGTCCCCTCAGTGGGGCGCGAGAGGGGTGCTCGTCTATACCGTGGGCGTTGGCAGGGGGCCCTTCCTCACCTCCTCGTAGAGCGCGAGGGTGCGGGCGGCGATGGCGTCCCAGGAGAAGTGCTCGACCGCGCGGCGACGTCCGGCCCGACCGAGCGCGGCGGCGCGCTCGGGGGAGGCCAGCAGCTCGTTCATCCGCGCCGCCAGGTCGGCCTCGAAGCGGGCCGGGTCCACCGGCGTGCCGTCCAGACCGGCCTGCTCGATCGGGACCAGCAGCCCCGTCTCGCCGTCGGCGACCACCTCGGGGATGCCGCCGGTGGCGGTGGCGACCACCGCGGTCTCGCAGGCCATCGCCTCCAGGTTGACGATGCCCATCGGCTCGTACACCGACGGGCAGACGAAGATGGTGGCGTGGGTGAGCACCTGGATCACCTCGGGCTTGGGCAGCATCTCGGCCACCCAGATCACCCCGGACCGGCTCGCCCGCAGCTCGGCGACCAGACCCTCCACCTCGGCGGCGATCTCCGGCGTGTCCGGTGCCCCGGCCAGCAGCACCAGTTGGGTGTCCGGGGGCAGGTCGCGGGCGGCGCGCAGCAGGTGCGGCAGGCCCTTCTGCCGGGTGATCCGCCCGACGTAGACCACGCTGGGCAGGGCCGGGTCGATGCCGAGTCGGGCCAGCACGTCGGTGCCCGGATCGGGGGCGTACTGCGCGGTGTCGATGCCGTTGTAGATCACGTGCACCCGGTCCGGATCCACCGACGGGTACGCGGTCAGCACGTCAGCACGCATGCCGGCGCTGACCGCCACGATCGCGTCGGCCGACTCGTACGCGGTGCGTTCACACCAGGAGGAGAGCGCGTAGCCGCCGCCGAGCTGCTCGGCCTTCCACGGTCGCAGCGGCTCCAGGCTGTGCGCGGTCACCACGTGCGGCACCCCGTACAGCAGCTTCGCGGTGTGCCCGGCCAGGTTGGCGTACCAGGTGTGGCTGTGCACCACGTCCGTGCCGGCACACCCGGCGGCCATCTCCAGGTCCACCCCCATGGTCCGCAGCGCCGGGTTCGTCCCGGCCAGACCCGCCGGTTCGGCGTACGCCCGCACGCCCGGCTCACTGCGCGGCGCGCCGAAGCAGTGCACCCGGACCTCGGCGAGCCGACGCAGCTCCCGGGCCAGGTACTCGACGTGCACCCCGGCGCCGCCGTAGACCTCCGGCGGGTACTCCCGGGTGAGCAGGTCGACGCGCAGCGGGGTGGAGTCGGTCATGCCCGGCACCCTAGTGCAGAAGTGTGCCCGTACGAGTGGTGAAGCGGCACCGGGATGGATAGCGTCTGGTCATGGCTGAGAAGGTGCTCGCGATCGTCCTGGCCGGCGGAGAGGGCAAGCGTCTGATGCCGCTCACCACGGATCGGGCCAAGCCGGCCGTCCCGTTCGGCGGGATGTACCGCATGGTCGATTTCGTCCTCTCCAACCTGGCCAACGCCGGGTACCTGAAAATCGTGGTGCTGACTCAGTACAAGTCCCACTCCCTCGACCGGCACATCACCAAGACCTGGCGGATGTCGACGCTGCTCGGCAACTACGTCACGCCGGTGCCCGCGCAGCAGCGCCGCGGCCCGTGGTGGTTCGCCGGCTCGGCCGACGCGATCTACCAGAGCTTCAACCTGATCTACGACGAGCAGCCCGACTACGTGATCGTCTTCGGTGCCGACCACATCTACCGGATGGACCCACGGCAGATGGTGGAGGAGCACATCGCCTCCGGCGCCAGCGTCACCGTGGCCGGCATCCGGCAGCCGCTGTCCACCGCCGACCAGTTCGGTGTCATCGAGGTCGCCGAGGACGGCCGACGGATCCGGGCCTTCCGGGAGAAGCCCACCGACGCGGTCGGGCTGCCCGACGCGCCCGACGAGATCTACGCCTCGATGGGCAACTACGTCTTCACCACCCGGGCGCTCATCGACGCGGTCGAGCGGGACGCCGAGGACCGGTCCAGCAAGCACGACATGGGCGGCAGCATCATCCCGATGCTGGTCGAGCGGGGCGAGGCGAACGTCTACGACTTCCGCGACAACGAGGTGCCCGGCAGCACCGACCGGGACCGGGGCTACTGGCGTGACGTGGGAACCCTCGACTCCTTCTACGACGCGCACATGGACCTGATCAACGTCCACCCGGTGTTCAACCTCTACAACTTCGACTGGCCGATCTACACCGAGCAGCCGCCGTACCCGCCGGCCAAGTTCGTGCACCAGTGGGGCGAGCGGGTCGGTCGCGCGGTCGCCTCGATGGTCTCGCCCGGCGCAGTGATCTCCGGCTCACTTGTGGAGAACTCGATCGTCTCGCCCAAGGTGAAGGTGCACTCCTGGGCGCACGTGGACGGCTCGGTGCTGATGGAAGGTGTCGAGATCGGCCGACACGCGGTGGTGCGCCGGGCCATCCTGGACAAGAATGTCCACGTTCCCGAGGGCGCCGAGATCGGCGTCGATCTGGAACGCGACCGGCAGCGCTACACCGTCTCCGACAACGGCATCGTCGTCATCGGCAAAGGTCAGAAGGTGGAACCGTGAGCGCGAGGAGTGAGCTTGCGAGCCCCGCAGTCGCGAACGAAAGGCAAGCACAGTGAGTGGTCACCCTCGTGCCGGGCAGCCGGCGCAGCCGGCCGATCTGGTCGACGTTCCGCGACTGGTGACTGCCTACTACGCCGAGCATCCGGACCCCGCCGACCCGGCCCAGCAGGTCTCCTTCGGCACCTCGGGGCATCGCGGGTCGAGCCTGCGCAACGCGTTCAACTCCGACCACATTCTCGCCGTCACCCAGGCGCTCTGCGACTACCGGCAGGCCCAGGGCGTCGACGGGCCGCTCTTCCTCGGCCGGGACACCCACGCGTTGTCCGCGCCGGCCGCCGTCGACGCGCTGGAGGTGCTCGCCGCCAACGAGGTCACGGTGCTGCTGGACAGCCGCGACGGCTACACCCCCACCCCGGCGGTGTCGCACGCAATCCTCACCCACAACCGGGGCCGCACCGCCGGGCTCGCCGACGGCATCGTGATCACCCCGTCGCACAACCCGCCGGACGACGGTGGGTTCAAGTACAACCCCACACATGGCGGCCCGGCCGACTCCGACGCCACGAAGTGGATCCAGGACCGGGCGAACGCGATCCTGGCCGCCGGGGGAAAGGAGGTGCGCCGCATCCCGTACGCGCGGGCCCGCGCCGTCGACACCACCGGCACGTACGACTTCCTCGGCGCGTACGTCGACGACCTGCCGGCGGTGCTCGACCTGGACGCGATCCGGGCCGCCGGGGTCCGCATCGGCGCCGACCCGCTCGGCGGCGCCAGCGTCGCCTACTGGGGTGAGATCGCCGACCGGCACCGCCTCGACCTGAGCGTGGTCAACCCGACCGTCGACCCGACCTGGCGGTTCATGACCCTCGACGGCGACGGCAAGATCCGGATGGACTGCTCCTCACCGAACGCGATGGCGTCGCTGATCGCCATGCGCGCGGACTACCAGGTGGCCACCGGCAACGACGCCGACGCCGACCGGCACGGCATCGTCACCCCGGACGCTGGGCTGATGAACCCGAACCATTACCTGGCCGTGGTGATCGCCCACCTGTTCGGCACCCGTGAGCAGTGGGGTCCGGCCGCGGCGGTCGGCAAGACCCTGGTCTCCTCCTCGATGATCGACCGGGTGGCGGCCGACCTCGGGCGTCCGCTGCTGGAGGTGCCGGTCGGCTTCAAGTGGTTCGTGCCCGGGCTGCTCGACGGCACGGTCGGCTTCGGTGGGGAGGAGAGCGCAGGGGCGTCGTTCCTGCGCCGCGACGGCGGCACCTGGACCACCGACAAGGACGGCATCCTGCTCTGCCTGCTCGCCTCCGAGATCATCGCGGTGACCGGCCGTACGCCGAGCGAGCACTGGGCCGAGTTGGCCGGACGTTTCGGCGCGCCCGCGTACGCCCGGATCGACGCCCCGGCCACCCGGGAGCAGAAGGCCGTGCTCGGCAAGCTCTCCCCGGAGCAGGTACGCGCCACCGAGCTCGCCGGTGAGCCGATCACCGCCACGCTCACCACGGCGCCCGGCAACGGGGCGCCGATCGGTGGGCTGAAGGTGACCACCGAGTCGGGCTGGTTCGCCGCTCGCCCGTCCGGCACCGAGGACGTCTACAAGATCTACGCCGAGTCCTTCCAGGGCCCGGAGCATCTGGCCCGGATCCAGCAGGAGGCCAAGGACGTCGTCGACTCGGTGCTCGCCGGCGGGTAAGGCTGCCCACGCCCGGCGGTCTCGACGGTGGACTCCCGCTCAGCGGAGGAATTCGGCGATCACCTTGGCGATGCGTTCACCGGCTCGCCCGTCCCACAGTGGCGGCACCGGCCAGTCGGCGGCGGGTCGGTCGGTGGCCAGCAGGGCGCGTACCTCGTCGACCAGGCCGGCCCGGGTCACCAGCCGGTTCGTGCCGTGGGTGATGGTCACCGGGCGTTCCGTCTCGGCCCGCAGGGTCAGGCACGGCACGCCCAGCACCGTCGTCTCCTCCTGGACGCCACCGGAGTCGGTGACGACCGCCCGGGCGCCGCGCACGAGGCTGAGGAACTCCAGGTAGCCCAGGGGTTCGACGACCCGGATCCCTGGGTACGGGTACAGGCCGGCTGCGGCGAGTCGTTGCCGGCCGCGCGGGTGCAGCGGGAGCACGACCTCGATCTGGTCGGCGACGCCGTGCACGGCCTTGGCCAGTTCGGCGGCGTCACCGGGATCATCCACGTTGGCCGGTCGGTGCAGGGTGGCCACCACGTACCGCTCGGGTAGGCCGAGTTGGCCGCGGATGGCGGCCGCGTCGAAGCGGGGCAGGTTGGCCAGCAGCGTGTCGATCATCGGGTTGCCGACGAAGTGCACCTTCTCCGCGGCGATCCCCTCGTTGCCGAGGTGCACCAGCGCGTCCGGGCTGGTGGCGAAGAGCAGTTCCGACAGCCGGTCGGTGACCAGCCTGTTGATCTCCTCCGGCATGGCCCGGTTGAAGCTGCGCAGCCCGGCTTCCACGTGGGCCACCGGGATGGCGAGCTTCGTGGCGACCAGGGTGGCCGCCAGCGTCGAGTTGACGTCACCGTAGACGACCACCAGGTCGGGGTCGGCCTCCTGGAAGGACGTTTCGAGCCGCACCATCATGTCGGCGGTCTGCCGCCCGTGGCTGCCGGAGCCGACGGCCAGGTTCTCGTCCGGTTCGGGGAGCCCGAGCTGCCGGAAGAAGACGTCGGACATGCGCTCGTCGTAGTGCTGTCCGGTGTGCACCAGTCGCTGGGCGACGTCGTGACCGTCGAGCGCACGGATCACCGGTGCCGCTTTCGGAAAGTTGGGACGCGCGCCGGCGATGTGCAGAACCGTGGCGGTAGACAAATATTCCTCGCATGATTCGGCAGCTATTGTGCAATGACGCGCCAATGATACAAGTTATCCGGTTTGGTAATGGTATTCACCGTACAATTTGGCGCGACGGAGGCGTCGCTGTGTGCACCGCCGGAAGGGCTGGCTGTCGCGGACGCCAGGTGTTCTCCCCGAAGGCAGGTCCCGTGAAGCAGGTCGTCCAGTCCGTGTCCGGTGGCGAGGTCAGGATCGTCGAGGTTCCGCAGCCCGAACCGACCGCCACCGAGGTGCTCGTGGCCGTACGCCGGTCCCTGCTCTCCGCCGGGACCGAACGTGCCGTCCGCGAACTGGCGTCGGCGAGCCTGCTCAGCAAGGCACGGGCCCGGCCGGACCTGGTGCGTCAGGTCGTGCACAAGGCCCGCACGGACGGGCTGCGTACCACGCTCGCGGCGGTGCGGGGCCGGCTCGACGAGGACATGCCGCTGGGGTACAGCGCCACCGGTGTGGTGGTCGCCGCCGGTGCCGCCACCGACGGCCTCCGGCCGGGCATACGGGTGGCCACGGCCTCGGCGGGGCACGCCGAGTACCAGACGGTGCCCGGCCTGCTCGCGGTCCCCGTACCCGACGGGGTGTCGGACCAGGCCGCCGCCTTCGGTGCGGTGGCGGCCATCGCGATGCAGGGACTACGACAGGCCGAGGTGGGAGTGGGCGGCACGGTCGCCGTCGTCGGCCTCGGTCTGGTCGGGCAGCTGACGGTCCGGTTGGCGCTCGCCTCGGGGCTTCGCGTCATCGGTGTCGACCTGCGCGAGTGGACGGCCGAACTGGCCACCAGCGGTGGTGCGACCGGCCTGGTCGAGGCCGGCGCGGCGACCACCGAACAGATCATGGAGCTGACCCGGGGGCGGGGCGTCGACGCGGTCCTGATCACCGCGGCGACCCGCTCCTCGGGGCCGGTCACCCGCAGCGCCGAGATCGCCCGGGACCGCGCCCGGCTGGTCGTGGTCGGCGACGTCGGGTTGGAACTCGACCGGCGGGCCTTTTACGAGCGGGAACTGGACCTGCGGTTCGCCCGCAGCTACGGTCCCGGCCGTTACGACCGGGCCTACGAGGAGTGGGGCGTCGACTACCCGGCCGGGCACGTGCGCTGGACGGCGCGCGGCAACATCGAGACCTACCTCGACCTGGTGGAC
This sequence comes from Micromonospora fiedleri, assembly GCF_016774385.1. Taxonomy (NCBI): domain Bacteria; kingdom Bacillati; phylum Actinomycetota; class Actinomycetes; order Micromonosporales; family Micromonosporaceae; genus Micromonospora; species Micromonospora fiedleri. The sequence goes on along the minus strand of NZ_JAETXL010000010.1, from coordinate 124,273 downwards.
AGCGGTCGGGTCGCGGTCGACGACCTGGTCACCCACGTGTTCGAGGTGGAGCAGGCGACCGCGGCGTACGAGGCGCTGGCCGCCGATCCGCGTTCGCTCGCGGTGCAGTTGAGCTACGCGGCCCCGACCGAATCCCGCGCCGACGCGGTGCTGCTGCGTCCACGCCGTGCCTCGTCGCGGCCCCGGGCCGGGCTGATCGGGGCCGGGCTGTACGCCAAGGCCACGTTCCTGCCCGCGCTCAAGGCCGCCGGCTGGGCGGACGATCTCGCCGCCGTCACCTCCGCCAAGGGGCTGTCCGCGCGACACCTCGCCGAGCGCAACGACATCCCGCTCGTGGTCGGGACCGCGGCGGACCTGATCGGCCGCGACGACATCGACGTGGTGTTCGTCCTCAGCCGGCACGACTCGCACGCCGGCCTGGTCCGGCAGGCGCTGGACGCCGGCAAGCACGTGTTCGTGGAGAAACCACTGGCGTTGACGCAGGACGAACTCGACGAGGTCGTCGACGCGTACCACCGCAACTCCGGTCACCTGTTCGTCGGCTTCAACCGGCGGTACGCGCCGATGGTGGGCCACGCGAAGAAGATCCTGGCCGCCGGTGGCGGGCCGGTGACGGTCGCGTACCGGATCAACGCGGGACGGTTGCCCGACTCGCACTGGTATCACGACCGACGGCAGGGCGGCCGGATTCGCGGCGAGGTGTGCCACTTCATCGACCTCGCGTCGTGGCTGGTGGGGGCGGCGCCGAGCGTGGTGCACGCGTACGGCGGCGGACGGGGTGAGCCGGGGCTGGAGGAGGACGTGAGCATCCTGCTCGGATACCCGGACGGCTCCACCGCGACGATCAGCTACTGCACCGGCGGCAACCGGAGCACCGCCAAGGAGCGGGTGGAGATCCTCGGCCGTGGACACACCGTACTGATCGACGACTTCCGGCGGCTGGAGGTCGACGGCCGGGAGGTACGGCGGGTGGCCGCAGGCAAGGGACATCAGCAGCTGCTCGCCCTGGTCAGGCGGACGATCGTCGGTGACCGGTCCGACGATCGGGAGATCGAGGCATCGTTCGTCACCACCCGCACGGCGCTGGCCGCGGTCGCGGCGCTGACCGGCCCCGCCGAACAGCCGTCGATTCCGCCCACCCGGACGGGCGACGACGTCAGCGTGAGCGTCCCACTCGGCTCGTGACTCATGAGGGCGGCGGTCGGCCGAGGCCGACCGCCGCGCCACGCTTGTGCCGAAGACGGCCGCTGCGCGTACCGCTCGGTTTGGGATGTGGGATCAGCGCTCGACGAGTGGGGCGAGCAGCTGCGCGAGGGCGTGGGACATCGCGGTGCGCGACTGGTTGGCGCGGATCCAACGCCGACCGGACGTGCCCATCTTCGTCAGCTCGTCGCGGCCGGCCGAGACCATCTGGGTGAGACCGTGTGCGAGTTGGCCGGGCGAGGTCACATAGCCGCAGCCGGCGCCCAGGACCAGGTCACCGACCACGCCCGGGCTGTTGGTGACCACCGGCAGCCCGGCGGCCATGTAGTCGAACACCTTGTTGGGGCTGACCGCGGAGCGGAACAACTCGACGTCGGCCAGGACGTGCACGCCGATGTCCGCGGCGTGCAGAAGGTCGGGCACCTCGGTCTTCGGCACCGGATCCAGGAAGCGGAGGTTGTCGATGCCGGTCGCCGCGGCCCGTAGCCGCTCCTTCTCCACTCCCGAGCCGACCAGCACGACGTCGATCTCGGGCACCGATCGGGCGGCGTCCAGAAGCTGATCCAGACCGTTGGCCGGGCCGTGCGCGCCGGCGTAGACGGCGGTCCGGCGGGTGAATCCGTACCGTGCCCGCAGGGTGTCCCGGTCGGCGCTGGGCAGGAAGTCGTCCGGGTCGGCGGCGTTGGGGATGTAGGCGATCTTCTCGGGCGCCACCCCGTGCGCCGCGACGACCTGCACCACGTCGGGCGCCATCACGACGACCCGGTCGGCCCGCAGGTAGAGGAACCGTTCCAGCCGTGCCAGCGCCCGGTACGCCAACGACGTCTCGGACAGCACTCCCATGTCGACGAGGAAGCGCAGCCACAGGTCCCGGATCTCCAGCACGAACGGGGTACGGCGCAGCGCCGCAACCGTCCAGCCGGTCAGCCCGGCCAGCAGGTGCGGCGAGGACGCGTACACCACGTCGGGGCGGGGTTGTCGCAGCCCGGCGATCGCGGCGGTCACCGTGTAGCTGACCCAGTTGAGGACGCGGTCCAGACCGTTGCCCCGGTACGGGGTCACCGCTACCGGGTGGAACCCCGGCTCCGCGCGCTGCGGCAGACCGGTGATCAGGTTGCGCCGACCGGCGATGATCACGTAATCCCAGCCGGGCAGCCGGCCGAACATCTCGACGTGCCGGGTCCCGCCGGGATAGCCCCGGGGCACGGCGAACTGGTTGAAGACGGCGATCCTGCGAGTGGTCATGTCGGCACTTCCCGGTGCTGGACCTCCCCGGACAGGAGGTCGGTGACGGCGAGCGAGGCGCTGGAGGGCTGCCAGGTCACCGCGAACCCGAGACCGTCGAGCGCATGCGCCTGCGGTGTTCCGGGGACTGCGCCGAGCCCCCAGACGGTGGTGTCGGCCCGGTCCTCGACGGTGATCCAGGTCGCCGGTTCCCAGGACCCGTAGGTGTGGCTGTGCCAACCCGCGAACGGCGTCGATCGGCCCCGCACCAGCGCGCGCCCGGGCAGGCCGAACAGGCCGACCTTGGTCCCGCCGCTGACCAGGGTGTTGTCCTCGATCGTCACGTCAGGGTGCAGCGGCACGGTGAGCGACCACGTCCGGTCGGCGGCCGGCTCGTCGGCGAACTCGACGATCGCCACGTACCCCTCGGCCACCACCACCGCGCGGCCGACGCGTACCGGTCGCGGGCCTCGCGCGTACGCGTCGTGCCAGCCGAACAGGATGGTGCGGTCCGCCAGCACGAGGGGCGCCCCGAGGTGCCCGGACGCGGTGTGCAGCCAGCGGAACGCGCGGTGTGGCACGAGCTGGTCCTGACCGTCGGGTCGGCGCACCGGGTGGGCGGCGGAGGTACGCAGCCCGTTGCGGACCTCCAGCGGCCCGTTGTAGGTGCCGGTGCCCGGGTCCGCGATCAGCCATCGACCGTCGTGCTTGACCCAGACGGAGGTGAGGTCGGCGTGTCCGTGCGACGGTCCACCGGCCACCTTGAACCAGACCTGCCACGGACCCCGGTTGACGTACCCGATGCCCCCGGACACCACCGCACCCGGCCGCCCGGCCGCGCGGGGGGTCGTGGTGGGCGCGGTGGCCTCCGGTGGGGCGGGCGCGTACCAGGCCAACTCGTCGTGGTCGGCGTACCACTGCGCGGGCACCTGTTCGCCGCTGAGCACCAGCCCGAGCGCGACCGAGCCGGCCACGTCGAGGGGGTCGCCGGAGGACGCCAGCACCCGTCCCTCGTCCCAGTCGCCGTACTGCGGGAGGTCGCCGTCGAACACGCCGAGCCGGGCCAGGTGCAGGCTGGCCGCGTGCAGGTCACGTCGCAGCTGCGCCGGTGCGTTGCCGAGCAGCACCCGGACGATGAGCATCTCCAGGACGAACCGGTGGTACGACAGCGAGTCCTCGATCATCCGGCCGTCCGGGGCGAGGTGCCGACGCCACTGGGCGGCGAACATCCGCTCGCCGGTACGCGCCCACCGGGTCGCGTGCCGTGCGGTGGGGAACATCCGTGCCAGCAGGATGAGCCCGAGCGCGTCGCCGAGCATGTGGTTGTTGCGCATGCTGCTCACCGTGTACGGCAACTCGATCATCAGATGCCGGGCGCTGGCCAGCAGCAGCCGTTCGGTGGCGGTCACCACCTCGGCCGGGAGCCGCTCCCCGACCAGCGCCAGGACCTGGCTCCAGCTGATGGCGCGCAGCGCGAGTTCGAGGCTGGAATGCCAGTGCACGCCCTGTTCGGGTGGGCACTGTTCGTGCCAGGAGCGCAACAGGCGGGTGAGTTCGTCGCACCACGGGCCGTCCGGGTCGAGGCGGGCCGCGCGGGCCAGCACGACCAGGTCGCGATGCCGTCCCGCCTCCCAGCTGTACTTGACGTCGGAGAGTCGGGCCTCGGACCGGATGTCGATGCGCCACCACGGTTCGTGCGCCGGCCACGACCGTCCGGTGAGCGGGTCGGTGGACCAGGCGGCCGTCACCCCCGTCGCGGCCCGGTGCCCGAAGACGCGCAGCCCTTCCTGCCGGATGCGGCGGGCGTCGTCGAGACACCGCTGCCGGGCCTCGGGGCCGGTCGGCACGTCGGTGGTCAGCGGTACCACGGTGGCCCGGTGGTGCTGCGGTGGCGCACCGCGGAACAGCACCTGGTGGAAGCCGCTGCGTTTCGACAGTTCGTACGCGGCGCGTAGGGGTGCGGCGCGGCCCAACGTCCGCAGGTCCGCGACAATAGTGCGCGGAACCGATTTCCTCATCAGTTCTCCCCTCCGCAACTCGCCCGGGCCGACGCAGGCCGATACGGTGCTGCCCCGCGAATCTGCACGCCAGACGATTAACGGCGGGAATCAGTGGCGAGTTACGTACGCCGACAGAAAGGGGATTTGGCCGCCGCCGGGTGTGCGCGGCGCGATAATCTGGGCCGTTCGGTGTTTCACAGTGGTGGGGGAAGCTCCCGTTCATCGAGCCGGCGGCGCACTTCCTCGGGAAGGAGTTCCCGCAATTGTGCGGGCAGCAGCGGCAGGTCGAGCAGGCCCAGCTTCAGCGCGCTGCGTTCCTGGTAGCGGCGCGGATCCAGGCGCACCACGTGGCCGGCCTCGGGGCGGTACCGGATCTCCACCGCGCCCGACGTCGAGCCGTCCCGGATGATCTGGCCGTCCACCTCCACGGCCACCGGCCCCGAACCCGACTTCAGCTCCAACCGGACGGTCTCCTCGGGGGAGAGCACGACCGCCCGGGAGATGCCGGACATCGGGGCGCTCGGCGTCACCACCACCGCCCGGGTGGCCGGGGAGACCAGCGGCCCCCCGGCGGCGTAGCTGTACGCGGTCGACCCGGTCGGGGTGCTGATCACCAGCGCGTCGCAGCGGTAGTAGCCGTACCGTTGCCCGTCCACGGCCAGGGTGGCGGTGACGAAGCCCTGCCCCGGGGTACGGATCAGCGCGACGTCGTTGAACGCGACCACGTTGTCGCCGCACACCGCGCACTCCAGGCAGCCCTGGCCGACAAGCGTGTAGTCGCCGGTCAGCAGCCGGTCCAGCGCCGCCGGCAGCTCCTGCGGTTCGACCTCCACCAGGAACCCCAGCTTGCCCAGGTGTACTCCGAGGACCGGCTTCGGATCCGGCACGGCCAGCCGTAGCGCACCGAGCATGGTGCCGTCGCCGCCGACGCTGAGCAGCATGTCCGATGCGGCCGTGAGATCGGTTTCCGGCACCGCCCGGACCGACTCGGGCACCCGGTGCCGGTCCTCGGCGCGTACCGTCAGGGCGGCGTCGTGCCGGGCGGCCCAGGCCACCATGGTGTCCACCACCGGGGACACCTCCCGGGTGGGGTGCAGCACCAGCCCGAGCCGGATCCGAGGCATGTCCCCAGCTCACCACAACCGGGCCGCGGCCACGCCCGGTACCGGGCACACCGGCGACACCGGTCGGGTCGACATAGCCACGCGGCGATTAACCGATTCGACGATCGTGTGTCGGATGACTTGTTCGGGTAACCGGTCCAATTCTCGATCGTTGCTCCTGTGTCTCCGCAGTGCGGACGCCCGACTGCGTGTTCCGCGATCTATTCGCGTATGGCGGAGGAATTGTCGATCGGGGGCCAATTCGTGAACAAGGTGGTTGACCTGTCCGGCGGCCCCTCCGGCGGTTCGGGCCGTTTCCGGGAACAGTGCCTGCGCTATCTCGCCGAGCCGGACTCCGCACCGGTGCGGGTGCTCGGGGCCGACCGACGGGTCACCGCCCGCTGGCTGCTGCGGCGGGAGCTGATGGTGCGCTCCGCCGCCCGCCTCGTGTCCACCAACAACGTGGGGTTCGCGACCGGCCGGGGGGTGCGCGTCACGCTCGTCCGCAACGCGAACCACTTCCTCACCGAGCAGGAGTGGGCCCGCAGCAAGCGGTACTTCCGGCCCGGCTTCGCCGCGCAGATCGCCTGGGTACGCGCCGGCCTGCGCCGCGCCGACGTCATCGTGGTGCCGAGTTCCTCGATGGCCGAACGGGTCGGGCACGTCCTGCCCGGCGTACGGGACCGGGTCGTCGTACGGTTCCATCCGCTGCGCCAACCCGCCCGCACGGCCGCCGGCCCCGACGAGCGGTTCCTGCTCTGCCCGATCGTGGACTCGCCGTTCAAGCGGATGCGTGTGCACCTGACGGAGCTGGCGCGGGTGCTGCCGTCCGGAGTGCGGGTGGTCTCCACCATGCGGCCCGACACCGCCCCGCCGGAGCTTCGGGACGACCCGCGGTTCCGGTTCGTGGGGGTGCTGGACCGCGATCGTCTCGCCGAGTACTACGCCCGGTGTGCCGCGGTCTACTACCCGACGGCCGTCGAGTCGTTCGGCTACCCGCTGGCCGAGGCCCGATCGGCGGGTATTCCGGTGATCGCCCAGGACAGCGCGCACAACCACGAGATCGCCGCGTTGGCGCTGCACCCCTTCGACCCGGGTCACAGCGCGAGCCTGCGCGATGCCGTCGAGGCCGCGCTGCACGCCGTACTCACACCGGATCCGGAGCCCTTCGCCGCGGACTCGTACTTCGACTGGCTCTTCGACCACCACCGCAGCCCGCTCGACAGCGTGCCGGCCGGCCAGCGCGAGTGGGCGCGGGACGTGCCGGCCTGACCGGCACCGGTCAGCGCACGCTGGTGGTCCGGGCCCACGGCGGCACCGGCCTCGGCGCGCCGTCGCGCAGATGGGCGACCAGGTCGAGCAGGTACTGGGCGCCTCGTTCGGGGGCGAGATGCGCCGTCGCCCACCCGATGCGGGCCGCCCGTTCCTCGTCGTCGACCCGCCCGTAGCCGGCCGACGCGGTCAGAGCCCGGGTCAGCGAGGTCACGTCACCCGCCGGGAAGACCCGGCTCCGCTCGTCGGCGACGACGAGATCCTGGGCCCCACACCGATCGCTGGTGACCACCCGGGTACCGGCCAGCAGCGCCTCGTTCACCACCGCACCCCAGCCGTCGTACCGGCTCGGCAGGACGAGGATGTCGCTCGCCCCGACGATGCCCCGGGCCGTGGCGTTGTCCACCCGCCCGTGCCAGCGGATCCGGCGGTCGATGCCGAGCCGGCCGGCCAGCGCCATGGCACGCTCCCGCAGCGGCCCGTCGCCGACGACGTCCAGCGTCCAGTCCCACGCCAGCCGGGCCAGGGCGGTGAGCAGCAACTCCGGCTGCTTGCCCCGGTTGACCGAACCCACGAAGACCAGCCGTACCGCGTCCCGGCCCGCTGCGGCGACGGCATCGCCGCCCATCTGGTCGTGCACGTCGACGAAGTACCCGAACCGGAACACCCGCGTGGCCGGGAAGCCGACCCGGACGTACTGCTGCTGTCCGAGTGGCCCGGTGGTGAGCAGGAAGTCGACGCTCGCCCGCAGCCGGCGTGCCGCGACCCGGTAGCGCAGCGGGCGCAACCGACCACGCCAGCCCGCCGGGTCCCACGGCTCGGCGTAGACGCCGACGAGAGTGTCACCGTGGCCACCCACCGACAGCAGGGACCGGGTGGTCGCGGGATAGGCGCCGAGCCCGGAGAAGACGTGCACGCCGCCGGCCAGGCTCGTTTCGAGTCGCCGGCGCTCGGCCTGCTCGGGGGCGACGACCAGGGTCGCCGCGCCGTAGTCCGGCAGGTGCCAGCCCAACTGCTGACGCCGGGGGGACAGGCCGAACTCGGTGATGACGACGACCCGCGCGCAGCTCTGCCGGGCGAGCGCCCGCATCAGCGGCGCCTGGTGTATCGACGGCGTGTTCTGCCAGAACACGATCGGGTCAGACGACGGCATAGCTGCGTTCCCGGGTCGCGGCCGGCATCGGCGTACGGGCGGTGTGGCGGGGCAGCGACGGCGGTGGTGCCTCGCACTTCGCCAGGGCACACCAGACGGCCACGAAACACATGGTCATCGGCCCGACCGGTGACAGCAGCCAGCCCTCGGAGAGGCTGTGCACGACCATCACGCCGCCGAACAGCAGGGTCTGCCGGCCGACCTTCGCCGAGAAGTAGAGGATCACCGCATACATGGCGGCCACCAGCAGGCCACCGGCGAGCCCGGCGTGCACCAGGGCGCGCAGCGGAGTGCTCGCCACCTGCACCAGCTCGTTACCGAGCCCGATGCCCTGCCACCCGGTGTCGGCCAGGACCGTCATCGTGTACGCGTACGAATCGTGCCGCGAGTTGTTGGACCGCAGGATGGTCAGGTCGCTGTCCGTCATCCAGGCCGGGTTGCTCAGCAGCAGCACGAGACCGGTCGCCCCGAGGAGGATCCACAGCGCCCGCAGCCGGCTCTGTCTCAGCGCGAGATGCGCCGTCACCAGCAGCACCGTCGCGATCAGCGAGGAACGACTGGCCGTCCAGATCAGCGCCGCGCCGGTCACCGCGCCGACGGGCAGCATCCAGAGGCGGAACGTCCGGTACGACAGCAGCAGCGCGAAGATCATCACCGCGTAGAAGCCGAGCAGGTTGGGGCTGCTGACCAGACCTCTCAGCCGCTCACCGAGGATTCCGTCGCCGGCCCGGACGATGCCGAACACGACGCTGCCCGAGATCGCCAGGACGAGCGCGATGAGGATCCCCGCGCGGATCTGCGGGCCGCTGATGCGTCGCGCGATCAGCGAGCCGTACACCACGGTCAGCACCGCGCCGGCACTGTAGAGCAGCAACTCCTGGTACATCCCGTGGCCGATGGTGGCGAATGCCAGGTACGCCACGATGGTGGCGGCCAGGACCCGGACGAACTGGCCACACCGATCCGCCAGCGCGGGATCCTCACTGCGATCCTGACTGGCCGCGCTCCAGATGAACCGGGCCAGCACCAGCACGCTGGCCACCCGGACCACCTCGGAGAACCCGGTGTTGGTCGAGCGTTCCACGTACGTCGACGAACACAGCACCAGCACGATCGAGATGGCGATCATCGGGGTGGCCGGAATCCGCAGCACGCTGAACAGGAACAACACCACCGTGCCCGCCAGTACGATCTCCCAGGCGATGCCGCTATCCATCGAGCGTCTCGTACGCCTCGATCGCGGCCAGGCCGATGGCCGCGCGACGGTCCGTCACCTGCTCGGCGAGCGTCTTCATCGCGCTCTCCCGTTCGTCGTAGAGTTGATGCGTCATCGCGGCCAGGGCGCCCCCGGTCGCCTCCGAGGTGCGGATCGTCCAGCGTCCCGCCCCCACCGACTCCTGGAAGTCCCGACACTTCGGGCGGTACTCCAACGCGATCGAGGGCGTGGCCACGCAGGCGGCCCCGACGACCGCGTGCAGCTTCTGGGCGACGAGGATGTCGATGTCGCGCATGACCCGGCGCATCGCGCCGGCGGTGCGCATCTGCGCGGCCAGCACGGCCGGGCAGCCCAACTCGTCGGCCACCGACGCGGTGAGTTCGTCGTCGCGGTCCCAGACCGAGATGAGCAGCACCTCCACCCCACGCTCGCGCAACCCGCGGCCGTACGACACCACGGCGCGGACCAGCTCGGCCGGGTCGCGTTGCCACTGGTTGCCGGTGATGCCGAGGTTGATGCCGATGCGCCCCACGGCGGGCCGGTGGCGCAGGTCGGCGTCGAGCGCGAACAACAGCACCGGGTCGCCGCTGATCTCGGCGTCGACGCCGACCTCCCGCAGCAGGTGCTGCGACAGCGGCCCACGCACCCACACCTTCGGCATCCGGCGCAGCAGCGGCACCCACGCCCGCAACTCGCGGTTGTCACCAGGTACGCCGGTCGACGGCATGACCGGGTCGTCGACACCGGTGCCGATGTTGACCACCGGCAGCCCGTCCAGCAGGCGCAGACTCGATTCCAGACCCCGCCGGAAGCTGGGCGAGCCGATCAGCGTGCCGCCACCCAGGACCGTCCCGCGCAGCTGCCGACGCCGTAGCGCGCGGGCACCGGCCAGCGCGGGAACGGTGTGCACCTGGCGCAGCGGGATGTCGGGCAGCGCATGCTGATGCGCCCAGTACAGAAGGTTGTCGCCGAGGTTGAGGTTGCCCGGCACCCGTGGGCCGACGTACACGCAGGTTCCCGCCTCGGTCCCGTTGAGGCGGGCGGTGTCCTGCGCGTACGTGAGGAGCCGGCGACCCAGTCTGCGTACGGTTGGCGTCACGATGCCGTCACCGCTTTCTTGTTCAGCACGGAATGGGTGAGCACGTCGACCAGGGACTCGGCGTGGGCCTGCCAGGTGCATCCCTCGGCGAGGGCGTGACCGAACGCGACGGCCTGCTCGTACTGCGCGGGCGTCGACAAGATCGCGTCGGCCTTGGCGAGCAGCTGCCGGCTGTCGTCCGGATCGTGCAGGTACCGGTCGTCGTCGATGAGCGCGGCGAGGCCGGCGGAGCGGGACACCAGCGTCGGCACGCCCACGGCCATCGCCTCCAGGTAGACACAGCCGAACGCCTCGGTCCGCGACGGCAGGACGAACAGGTCGGACTCGCCGAGCACCCTCGCCACCTCGTCGGGCGCGACCCGACCGGTGAAGTGGATCCGGTCGCCGTGGCCCAACTGGTCGCGGAGCCCTTCCAGCCGGTGCCGCTCGGGTCCGTCGCCGACCACCCACCAGCTCGCCGCGGGCCACCTGTCCCGGATCGCGGCGAAGGCCCGCAGCAGGGTCTCCTGGTTCTTGTTCGTGTCGACGTTGCCGACGGTGACGAACCGCGGGAAGTCGTCGGCGCTCAGGCGTTGCGACGCGGACCCGGCGCGCGGGGCGAAGGCGTCGAGCAGCACCCCGTTGGGCACCACGTGGCACCCGGCCCGCAGCTCGGGTGGCAGGTCGTCGACGATGTCGGGGCCCACCGCCACCAGCGCCTTCGCCCGCCGCAACGAGCCGGCGATGATGCCGCGTCGCACCGGGTCGGTGCGCGCGCCGGAAGCTGTCATCGGGGCCCGGCCGTGCAGCACCACCACCATCGGCGCCTCGACGCGGCGCAGCAGGCTGCTCGCCCACACCCCTTCGGCCAGTACGGCGTCGACCGGCTCGGACCACAGGCGTCCGCCGTGCACCAGCGACGCCAGGTGGTGTGCGCCGAGAATCCGACGCCGGGTGTGCGGGACCGCCGTGCGATCCGCCGGGTCGATCTCGTGCATCCGCGCGGTCAGGCCGTCGCGGGTCAGCTTGAACACCCGGATCCGTACGCCGAGGTCACGCAGGGCGTCGCACTGGTTGGCGACGAACGTGCCGTCCCACGGCCGCTCGGGTTCGGGATACCAGGGTGTGAAGACCGCGACCGTCAGCTGGCGGTCCACGGCGGTGCGTACGGTCACTGGTGCTCGCTTCCCACTCAGCCGGTCGCGGGTACTTCGGGCAGGGCGTGCTGGTGCGGCGGCTGCACCGCCGAGCGGGCGCGGACGGTCTCGATGCGCCCGTGTTCCAGGCGTACGCGCAGGTCACAGCGCTCGATGGTGCTGAGCCGGTGGGCGATCATGATGATGGTGACCGCACCGTGGAGCCGTTCGATGGTGGAGACGATCTGACTCTCGGTGCCGCTGTCGAGGGCGGCGGTCGCCTCGTCGAGCACCAGCACCCGCGGGTGGTGGTACAGCGCGCGGGCGATGCCGATGCGCTGGCGCTGCCCACCCGACATGCGCACGCCACGCTCACCGAGGCGGCTGTCCAGGCCCTCGGGCAACGCCTTGACCAGGTCCTGCAACTGCGCCTGCTCCAGCGCCCGCCAGACCGCCCGGTCGTCGATGTCCGCGTCGTCGAGCCCCAGGGCGACGTTTCGCCGGACGGTGTCGTCCACGATGATCGTCTCTTGTGGCACGTAGCCGATCTGGGCGCGCCAGGACGGCAGGTTCGCGCGCGTGATCTGCGTACCGTCGACGTAGAGGCCACCCGCCGAGGGCGGCAGCAGGCCGGTGAGGACGTCCACCAGGGTCGTCTTCCCCGAGCCCGAGGTGCCGACGATGCCCACCGACTCGCCGTACCGGATGGTCAGGTTGATGTCGTGCAGGGCCGGTGCCGCCGCGGACGGATACCGGTAGGCGAGGTCGCGGAACTCGATGTGCCGGCGGAACGGGACGGGCGCCGGTGGCGTCGATCGTGGCTGTTCCGGCGTGCTGGAGTTGGCCAGCAGCAGGTCCCGCTCGATGGTGTCGATGCTGCCGGCGCCCACCCTGATGGTGTTCAGCGCGGTCATCATCCGCTGGACCGAGGGGAGCAGGCGCATGGAACCGGCGAGGATCACCCCGATCGAGCCCAGCGCCGCCGCCTGACCGCCGGACAGGGCCGCCGCGGCGATCGTGGCGGCCATGACGAGAACGACCGCCTCCAGGTAGTAGCGCGAGAAGTTGGACATGAACAGCAACCCGCGCAGGGTCTGGGCATGCCGGTGGCGGGAGGTGTCGAAGCGGGCGATCACGTGCGAGCGCCGTTCGAGGATGGTGAGCACCTTCACCGCGCCCAGACCCTCTTGGATGATCCGCTGGTCGGCCGCGTTGAGCTGCTCGTCCTCGATGCCGATGCGCCGCGCCTTGCGCCGCACGACGGCCAGGTAGCCGGCCATCGCCAGCCCCAGGGTGGTCATCGAGGTCAGGGCCGGTGCAGGCTCCATGATGAACAGCGCGGCGCCGAGCCCGACGATGAGAGCGCCCTCGATGACCACGGCCGCGCCGGGCAGCAGCACCCGGCCCATCAGCGACCGTACGGACTGGGCCACCGTACGGGTCAGGTCGGCCGAGTGGTGTTCCAGGTGGAAGCCGTAGTCGGCGGAGAGGAACGTGCGGAACAGCCGGGTCGACAGCACCGCCTCGGCCCGGGCCAGCACACCGGCCTGCCACCACGCCACGATCGAGGCGAACACGCCCCGGGCGATCAGCAGGCCGACCGCGAACGCCCCGACGGTGGCGACGAAGCCGGTGGGTGACTGTGCATCCACGACGTTCTGGGCGAGGCCGATCAGGCTTCTCGGCCCGGCGGTGGTGAGCAGGCTGGGCGTGGTCAGCACCTGCACCACGGCGGCCAACGCGATGAAGCCGACCAGTTCGAGCACCATGACGATCAGCGCGGCCGGCACCGCCAGCGCGTAGCGACGGCGCGAGCGGCGATCGAGCAACGCCACGGCTCTGCGCAGCGTACGCATCATGCCGCCGCCGCCCCCGCGGCCCGCATCCGTCGCCTGCGTTTGCGTCATCGGTACTCCGGAAGCACCGCGAAGATGTCCTCCGCCGCCGTCGCGGTGACCTCGGTGTCCTGGAACAGTCCCTGCTCGTCGGGGCGGACGAACTCGTAGCCGCACTCGCTGAGCAGGGCGGCGATGGGCAGCCGGTCCTCGCCCAGCAGGCGGCGACTCATGCCGTTCCACTCCAGCTGCAACACCCCGATGCGGCGTTGGCGCAGGGCCTCGCGGGCACCGTCGAGCACGAGCCGTTCGACGCCCTCGACGTCGATCTTCACGCCGACCGCGAACCGGTCACCGAGGACGTTGTCCAGGGTGTCCACGGCGATCGACTCGCCGGCCGCCGCCGGATCGAGCAGCAGGTGGTTTGTCGAGTCGCGCCCGGTGGTCAGCTGGAGCTGCCCCGGCCGGTCGGCGAGCCCGCACTCCAGCACGGTGATCGGAAAGTCGTTGAGCGCCACGTTCTCCCGCAGGCGTCGCGCCGCGTCGCGGCCCGGCTCGACCGCGATGACCTGCGCGCCCGCGTCGGCGGCCCACAGCGCGTACGCGCCGACGTTGCTGCCCACGTCGACGAACAGGTCACCCGGTGTGAGGATCCGCCGCCACGCCATCATCTCGTTCCAGTCCGGGGGCGGGGCATAGACGACCTTCGACGCCGCGCTGCAGTGCAGCTCGGCCCACATCCGACCGCCCTGACCCACCCGGGTGAGGGTGCGCAGGCCCAGGCGACCCCGCACCTGGAAGCGGACGGCACGGGCGACCCCGCTGAGCCGGGCACCCCGGTTGGCGGGATGTGTCCAGACGTAGTGGAGCACCCGGCCGCTGTTGCGCACGGTCGGTAGGACGGCCCAGTTCATTGGTTCTCCTCGGTGGTGAGCGCAGCCGGCGGCATCACGTGGACGACGCTGCCGTCCGGGCGGTCACGAAGTCGTCGATCATGCCGAGCACGAAGGTGATCTGCCGTTCGGTGAGCGCGCTGCCGCTGGGCAGGGTCAGCCCTTCGGCGCACAGGGCGTCGGCGGCCCCGGTGAGCAGGCTCTCCGCGCCCGCGTACGCCGGCTGCTGGTGCATCGGCTTCCACACGTGGCGGGTCTCGATGTTCCACTCGGCGAGGTGCGCGGCGAGGTCGGCGGCGTGCCAGCCGGACCGCTGCGGATGCACCCGGATGGCGGTGAGCCAGCAGTTCGAGCCGGAGTCCTCGGCGCCGATCAGCTCCACGCCGGGCACCGGGGCGAAGAGCTTTGCGTACCTGTCGCGCAGCTGTCGCCGACGGTCGATCATCTCGTCCAACCGGGCCAGCTGGGCGCGGCCCAGCGCGGCGAGCAGGTTGCTGAGCCGGTAGTTGTAGCCGGTCTCCCGGTGCTCGTACTGGATCATCGGTTCCCGCGCCTGGTGGGCGAGATGCCGCGCCCGGGCGAGCAGAGCCGCGTCGTCGCCGACGAGCATGCCCCCGCCCGAGGTGGTCATGATCTTGTTGCCGTTGAAGGAGAGCGCGCCGACCCGACCGAAGGATCCGGCGGCCCGACCGAGGTGGGTGGCACCGAGCGCCTCCGCCGCGTCCTCGACCACCGGGACGTCGGCGGCGGCGCAGATCGGCAGCAGCGCGGTGTAGTCGGCGCAGCTGCCGAAGAGGTCGACCGGGATCAGCGCGCCGACCCGCTCACCCCGCGCCCGCAGCCGTTGCAGCAGGTCGGCGACCAGCCCCACGTCGACGTTGCCGGTCCGGGGGTCACAGTCGACGAAGACCGGCCGGGCACCGGTGTAGGAGACCGCGTTGGCGGTGGCGACGAAGGTCAGCGTCGGTACGAGCACCACGTCGCCCGGCCCGACACCCAGCCCGAGCAGCGCCAGATGCAGCGCGGCGGTGCCGGAACTGACCGCCACCGCACCGGTGGTGCCGACCCGGGCCGCCACCTCCTGTTCGAAGGCGTCGACATCCGGCCCGAACGGGGTGACCCAGCCGGAACGCAGCGCCGAGATCAGGTACGACTCCTCCAGCGCGCCGACGTCCGGCGAGGACAGGTAGATGGGTTCGGTCATCGTCGGCTCCCGAGGAACTCCGGTGCCGTCGCGTGGCCCTCGGCGGAGATGCCTTCCCGGCGCAGCGTCGTACCGACGGTGGCGACCAGGATCGCCAGGTCGAGGCGGAACGTGCGCTGCTCGACGTAGTCGACGTCCAGGCTGAGTCGGGCGTCCCAGTCGAGGCTGTTGCGTCCGCTCACCTGGGCCAGGCCCGTGACGCCGGGCCGGACCTCGTGTCGCCGGGCCTGCCGGGGGGAGTACCGGCTCAGGTACTGCGGCAGCAGCGGTCGGGGCCCGACGAGGCTCATGTCACCACGCACCACGTTCCACAAGCTGGGCAGTTCGTCCAGGCTGGTGGAACGCAGCCACCGACCGAGCGGGGTGAGCCGATCGGCGTCGCTGACCCGCGTGCCCCGAGGCTCGTGCATGGAGCGGAACTTGACCAGCTCGAACGGGCGCTCGTCGAGGCCGATGCGGCACTGCCGGAACAGCACCGGGCGACCCAACCCGACGGCCACCACCACCGCCACCACCGCCATGACCGGTGCGGTCAACAACAGCAGCACCGCTGCCACGACCACGTCGAATACTCGCTTCGCCCGATCGCCGGATCGCGTGACCCGGGGAGGGCGTACGGGTGGAGCCACCGAGGATACCGGCACCGTTCTGATCTCCGTCCGTCAAACCGGTCATTGTGCGCTAAAGGGGTTGTATCAGCTACAGCGCTGCCGCCGAGGGCAAATGGCGACAGCAAGGCTGATCCCGGGCACAACAACCCGTGGACGGAACGAAAGGATGCGGTCCACCGGCGCGTCGGATCGCGCTCGCGGTGTGTCGGACGGTCGGCTCAGTCCTCGGCGTCGAGGCGGCGTTGCAGCATCGTGCGCAGCGGAAGCGATTCGCCGTCGCGCCCACCCGCGCCGATGATCAGGGGCGCCGGACTGGGTTGGGGATCGGCGCCGAGCAGCCGGGCGCGCAGCGTACGCGGCACGGTCAGCAGGTGGAATCGCCCGTCCACGTCGACCGCGCGGCTGCGGGCCCGGTCGATGTACCAGCCGTGCAGCCGGGTCCGGTAGCGGGCCCGCCCGTCGTAGGACCGGGCGACGAGCCGGGTGGTGGGCAGCCCTCGCCGCCGTGCCTCGGCGACGAAGTCGCTGACCAGCGTCGCCGCCTCGGCCTGCTCGGCGAGGCGGCGACGCTCAGCGGCGGCCGCGTGCGCCAGCACCGCGTGCTGACGCGCCGCCTGCCAGTCCTCGTCGGTCACGCTCCCGACGGTACGCCCACCCGATCACCGGTGCCGGCCCGGCCCGACGCTACGCCCGCCCGGTGCGGCGGGGTCGGCTCAGAGCAGCCCGGCGCGGCGCAGCGCGTCGGCCATCGCGCCGTCGGCGGGCGGCTGCGAGCTGCGGCCCTGCCGCACCTGGCCGCCCCGACCCTGCCGGTCCTGGCCGCCGCGACCCTGGCCACCTCGTCCCTGCCGGTCCTGACCACCCCGGCCCTGGCCGCCGCGACCCTGCGGGTCCTGGCCACCCCGTGCCTGCGGCTCCTGGCCGCCGCGCCCCTGGCCGCCGCGGGCCTGCCGGTCCTGGCCGCCGCGCGGACCCGGTTCGGCGTCGTCGTCCAGCCGCAGGGTCAGCGAGATGCGCTTGCGCGGCACGTCCACGTCCAGCACCTTGACCCGGACCACGTCGCCGGACTTCACCACCTCGTGCGGGTCCTTGACGAAGGTGCGCGACATCGCCGACACGTGCACCAGGCCGTCCTGGTGCACCCCGACGTCGACGAACGCGCCGAACGCGGCGACGTTGGTGACCACACCCTCCAGCACCATGCCGGGGGTCAGGTCGCTGATCTTCTCCACGCCCTCGGCGAAGGTCGCCGTCTTGAACTCCGGACGTGGGTCGCGGCCCGGCTTCTCCAGTTCGGCGAGGATGTCGGTGACCGTGGGCAGACCGAACGTGTCGTCGACGAAGTCGGTGGCGCGCAACCCGCGCAGGATGGCGCTCTTGCCGATGATCGAGCGCAGGTCCTGCCCGGTCGAGGAGAGGATCCGACGCACCACCGGGTACGCCTCCGGGTGCACGCTGGAGGAGTCCAGCGGGTCGTCGCCGCCGGGGATGCGCAGGAAGCCGGCGCACTGTTCGAACGCCTTCGGGCCGAGGCGGGACACCTTCTTCAACTCGGCGCGGGTGCGGAAGGGGCCGTTGGCGTCCCGGTGCAGCACGATGTTCTCGGCCAGTCCCGCGCCGATGCCGGAGACCCGGGTGAGCAGGGGCGCGGATGCGGTATTGACGTCCACGCCGACGGCGTTGACGCAGTCCTCCACGACGGCGTCCAGCGACCGGGAGAGCTTCACCTCGGACAGGTCGTGCTGGTACTGCCCGACCCCGATGGACCGCGGGTCGATCTTGACCAGTTCGGCGAGCGGGTCCTGGAGGCGGCGGGCGATGGAGACCGCGCCCCGCAGCGACACGTCCAGCCCGGGCAGTTCCTGCGCGGCGTACGCGGAAGCGGAGTAGACCGACGCGCCCGCCTCGGAGACCACCAGCTTGGTCAGCTTCAGCTCGGGGTGCCGCTTGATCAGGTCGGCGGCCAGCTTGTCGGTCTCCCGGCTGGCGGTGCCGTTGCCGATGGCGATCAGTTCGACCCCGTGCGCGGCGGCCAGGGTGGCCAGGGTGTGCAGGGAGGCGTCCCACTGCCGACGCGGCTCGTGCGGGTAGATGGTGTCGGTGGCGACCACCTTGCCGGTGGCGTCCACCACTGCCACCTTCACCCCGGTCCGCAGGCCCGGGTCCAGTCCCATGGTGGGCCGGGCGCCGGCCGGTGCGGCGAGCAGCAGGTCCCGCAGGTTGGTGGCGAAGACCCGGACGGCCTCCTCCTCGGCCGCCTGCCACAGCCGCATCCGCAGGTCCGCCCCGAGGTGGATGAGGATGCGGGTACGCCAGGCCCAGCGCACCGTGTCGGTCAGCCACTTGTCGGCCGGCCGCCCCTGGTCGGTGACGCCGAACCGGCCGGCGATCGCGGCCTCGTACCGGGTCGGGCCGGTGACGACCGCGTCGGCGTCGCCGTCGGCCTCCGGGTCCATGGTCAGATCGAGTACGCCCTCCTTCTCGCCCCGGAACATGGCCAGGATCCGGTGCGAGGGCAGCCTCGGGTACGGCTCGGCGAAGTCGAAGTAGTCGGCGAACTTCGCCCCGACGGTCTCCTGTCCCTCGCGTACCCGCGACACCAGCCGGCCCCGCGACCACATCTGCTCCCGCAGCGTGCCGATCAGGTCGGCGTCCTCGGCGAACCGCTCGATCAGGATGGCCCGGGCCCCGTCCAGCGCGGCGGCGGCGTCCGCCACGCCCTTGTCGGCGTCGACGAACCCGGCCGCCACCGTCTTCGGGTCCTGCGTCGGGTCGCCGAGCAGCGTGTCGGCAAGCGGCTCCAGCCCGGCCTCGCGGGCGATCTGGGCCCGGGTCCGCCGCTTGGGCTTGTACGGCAGGTAGATGTCCTCCAGCCGGGACTTCGAGTCGGCGGCCATGATCTGCGCTTCGAGGGCCTCGTCGAGCTTGCCCTGGTTGCGGATCGACTCCAGCACCGCGGCCCGCCGCTCGTCCAGCTCACGCAGGTACCGCAGCCGCTCCTCCAGGGTGCGCAGCTGGGTGTCGTCGAGCAGCCCGGTGGCCTCCTTGCGGTACCGCGCGATGAACGGCACCGTGGCGCCGCCGTCGAGCAGCTCAACGGCCGCGCGTACCTGGTGCTCGGCGACGCCGAGCTCGCCGGCGATGCGCTGATGAACAGAGAGGGTCACGATGTCGCTCCGCCTTCTGGTGTGGGTTCCGTCGTGCATTCTGCCGGGCTACCGTGGCGATCATGGAAGCACCTGTGGAGCCTCGGGCGCGGCGGCTGTTCGGCGGCAGCGCACGCGCCCTCGGCGACCTTGCGACCAGCCCGTTCCGCACCGACCGGGACCGCATCGTCGGCTCGCCGTTCTTCGCCCGGCTCGGCGGGGTCACCCAGGTGGTGAGTCCCGGCGGCTCCGGGCTGCTGGTGCACAACCGGCTCACCCACAGCCTCAAGGTCGCCCAGGTGGCCCGGGCGATCGCCGAACGCCTCACCGCCGACGGCTGGCAGCGTGACCTGGCGGAGAAGTTGGGCGGCTGCGATCCGGACGTGGTGGAGGCCGCCGCGCTCGCCCACGACCTCGGCCATCCGCCCTTCGGGCATCTGGGGGAGCGGGTGTTGGACCGGCTGGCTCGGCATCGGCTCGGCCTGCCCGACGGGTTCGAGGGCAACGCCCAGTCGTACCGGATCGTCACCTCGACGGAGATCCGGGGCGCGGCCACCACCGGCCTGGACCTGACCGCGGCGGTGCGGGCCGCGATGCTGAAGTACCCGTGGACCCGGCTCGACCATCCGGACCCGCATCCGCGCCTGTTGGATCCGCCGCCGCGCGGGGCGAGCCCGCCGCCGGACGACCCGGACAGCGGCTCGGCGAAGTTCGGGGCGTACCGCACCGAGGTGGATGATCTGCGGCAGGCCCGGGCACCGTTCGTCGGGCGGATCGCCGACTGGCAGCAGACCGTCGAGGCGTCGGTGATGGACATCGCCGACGACATCGCGTACGCCATCCACGACGTGGAGGACTTCTACCGGGTCGGGGTGCTCCAGCAGGGTGCGGTGGCCGCTGAACTGATGGCCTGGCAGCGCGAGGGCGGGCACCTGCGGGCCATCACCGACGCGGCGCTGACCACCTCGGCGCGCCGCCCCGGCGCGGCGATCGAGCGGCTGCGTCGCCAGCTGCACCGCAAGGACAGCTGGGTCGCCGACGACGACGCCTTCGCCTCGGCGGTCGAACACGTCCGCGAGGAACTTGTCGACGGGCTGCTCGCGGTGCCGTTCGACGGTTCGATCGAGGCGGAACAGTACGTGGCCCGTTTCTCCGCCCGGTGGACCACCCGGCTGGTCGACGCGATCACCATCACCGAGAAGCCGTCGCTGCGTTCCGGGCACGTGCTGCTGGCCCCACCGCAGTGGCACGAGGTGCAGGTGCTCAAGTTCGTCCACCACCGGTTCGTGCTGGCCCGCCCGGATCTGGCGTTGCACCAGCGGGGTCAGGCCCGGCTGCTCGGCACCCTGGTCGAGGCGCTGCTGGAGTGGCTGCTCGACCCGGAGGAGGAGTCCCGGCTGCCTCGCCGCCTGCACGACCTGGTGGAGTTGGCCGAGGCGGAACTGCATCCGCGTACCCCGGACCGGATCGGCCGGGCCCGTGGCCGGGCCATCGTCGACTTCGTCGCGCAACTGACCGACGGGCAGGCGGTGGCGATGCTCGACTCGCTGTCCGGCCGCTCCGGCGCGCTGTGGACCGACGCGTTCGTGCTCTGAGCGGCGCGACTCAACGGGCCGGTACGCCTTTGACCACGGTGTCCGGCGGCACGTCGCGTACCACGCAGGCCCCCGCGCCGACGATCGCGCCGGCACCGACGCGCAGCCTGGGCAGCACCACCGCACCCGCGCCGATCAGTGCGGCGGTGTCCAGACGGCAGTCGCCGGAGACGGCCGCGAGCGGGTGCAGCGAGACATGGTCGCCGACCACGCAGTCGTGGGCGAGGGTGGCGTTCTGGTTGACGTGCAGGTGCCGTCCGGCGGTGACGTTCGTGGTGATCCGGGCCCCGGCGAACACCACCAGCCCTTCGGCGCAGACCAGGTCGGCGCCGACGGTGGCGTCGGGGTGTACCAGACTGGCCACCGGCAGGCCGAAGGCGTCGACGCGGGCGGCCACCGTCCGGCGGACCCTCGGGTCGCCCAGGGCGAGCGTGACGTGGGTCTGCGGGGGCAACTGCCCGAGTACGGCGAGGGTGCCGAGGTACGGCAGCCCGGTCGCCTCCGCCCGTTTACGGTTCACGTCCGACGGGGCGTCGTCGACGAAACCGACCGGCCGCCAGACCGGCCGACCGGCCGCCTCGTTGACCGCCGCCACCAGTTGGGCGATCTCCCGACCGTGGCCGCCGCAACCGACGATGACGAGGTCGAGACCCGCCTGCGGGAGGGCGGTCGCCTGGTGGCGGCGAACCTGCATGCGTCTCCTCCGCCCACTGACCGATGACCACTGACCGCTGGCCGATCCGCGAGCAGATTAGCCAGTTTGTCGCAGTAGGCGCGGTTATCCGCCGACCCCGGCGAGTCATCGGTGTCCGCGGCCGGGCGTCCGGCCGACGTCTCAGGCGATCGCCTGCCACCAGCCGTCGACCGAGGGCGGGTCGTCGACCGTCACCCGCTCACCCGGGCGCGGCACGGCCAGCCGGACGTCGCGCGCCTTGGCCTCGGCCCAGAGCCGGTCCACCGGCTCCGACCAGTCGTGCAGCGCCAGGTTGAAGGTCGCCCAGTGCACCGGTACGAGCAGTCCACCGCGCAGGTCGACGTGGGCGGCGACCGCCTCCTCCGGGAACATGTGGATGCTCGCCCAGGCGTGGTCGTACGCGCCGATCTGAATGAGCGTCATGTCGAACGGGCCGTACGCCGCGCCGATCTCGGCGTAGCCGGCGAAGTAGCCGGAGTCTCCGGTGTAGTAGACCCGGCGCTGCCGTCCGGCCACCACCCAGGAACTCCAGAGGGTGCCGTTGCGGCGCAGCCCGCGCCCGGAGAAGTGCTGGGCGGCGGCGCAGGTGATCTCCAGGTCGGCCACCCGGTGGGTCTGCGCCCAGTCCAGTTCGATGATCCGGTCGGCCGGCACGCCCCACCGGTCGAGGTGGGCGCCGACGCCCAGCGGCACCAGGAACGGCGCCGACTGCCGGGCCGTCAACTCCCGGACGGTGGCCATGTCGAGGTGGTCGTAGTGGTCGTGGGAGATCAGGATGGCGTCGAGGTGGGGCAGTTCGTCGAGGCGTACCGGCGGCTCGTGCAGTCGGCGCGGGCCGAGCGCGGACGACGGCGAGCACCGCTCGCTCCACACCGGGTCGAGCAGCACCCGCCGTCCCTCGATCTCGATGAGCGTGCTGGCGTGGCCGTACCAGATGACGGTCAGTTCGCGGGCCGGGTCGACAGGTGTGGCCGCGACCGGGCGGACCAGTGGCACGGGGGCGCTCGGGCGGCGTTTCTGCTTACCGAAGAGCAGCTCCCGGAGCAGGTTGCGGTCCGGATCCGGGGCGGTGATCGGGGTGCCCGGCCGGTTGTGGAAGACGCCGTCGCGGAACTGCGGCGAGCGAGCCGCCCGGTCCGCCCGGGCCCCGGCGAGCCGACCACCGAGCGCGGCCGGGACGTCCCGGGCCGCCCAGGCCAGACCGGTCAACCCGGCCAGGGCGGCGAGCCCCGCCATCGAGCCGCTGATCCGTCGCCCGGTCACCTTCTTCGACGCCCGCATGGTTCCCCCTCCGTCGCGGCCCGGAGTCCACGTTAACCGCCGTCGGCTCGGTCAGCCGCCGTTGCTGGGTCGGTGCAGGTGGGCGCGGTGTCGGGTCCCGCTGCCGCCGACCCGGTCGGTGGCGTCCAGGAACCGCCGCCCCAACCTGGCCCGGGCCGCCACGGCGGGGTGGGTGGCGCCGTAGTCGTCCGCGCCCGGCTGGCCGTCGGCGAAGAGCGCGTACGTCAGCACCGGTGCCCCGGCGGCGTCGAAGATGACCCCTGCCTCGTGCCGGGCGTCGGCGAACCAACCCGCCTTGGTGGCGATGCGGGCCCGCTGCGCCGACGACATCTCCCGGCGGATGCCGTCGGTGAACGCCACCGGCGAGCGCAGCAGCCGTAACACGACATCGGTCGAGGACGGTGTGAGCAGGGTGCCGCCGACCAGGGCCCGGAGCAGGTCGTGGGTTTCCCGGGGGGTACTGGTGCCGAGGAAGAACCGGTTCGGGTTGGCCACCGGCTGCACCTGGGTGTTGGGGAAGCCCTTGGCCTGCAGGATCTGGTTGAGCTCGGCGGCCGGGCAGACCAGCCCGCAGAGCCGTACCGCGGTGTCGTTGGAGACGGTCAGCAGGTTGGCCAGCACGTGTCCCAGGGTCACCTGGCTGGGGTAGGCACCGTCGAGGCTGAAGATGCCGTCGCCGCCGGGCACCACGATGGCGGCGCTCACCTCGACCCGCTGGTCGAGGGTGAGCAGACCCCGGTCGACCTTGTCCAGCACGGCGACCGCGACGGCGATCTTGTTGACGCTGTACGCCTCGATCCGGCGGTCCGCCGACTCGGCCACCGCGACCATCGGGTCACCGCCGGTCGGGCTGGTGAGGCTGACGTACGCCTGCCAGTTCCCGCCGGCCCGGCCGGTCTCCCGCCGGTACGCGGCAGCGACACGCGCCACGGCACTCCTGCGCTCGGCGCTGCCGGTGCCCCCGGCCGGGCCCGGCTGCGCGGTCGTCCCGGCCTGGCCCGGCTCCGCGGCGCTCATCGCAGCCTGGCTCGGCTCAGCGGCGGCCGGCACGCTGGTGCCGAACACGGTGCCGGCCGTGGCCACGGTGCCCAGGCCGAGCGCGGTCCTGCGGTTCACTCGGATGGTCAATCGTCTCTCCCGTCGGTGCCCGATCGTGTCCTCGGGACACCTTAGGCCGACGGATCGACGCGTGTGCGCCCGTCGATGCGCTCACGGGGCGAGCACGACCTTGACGCAGCCGTCCTCCTTGCGCTGGAACATCTCGTACGCCTGCGGGGCCTGCGCCAGCGGCATCCGGTGGGTGCGCAGGTCCGTCACGCCGAGCGGGTCGCTGCCGTCGGCGAGCAGCGGGATGATCTCGTCGGTCCAGCGTCGGACGTGACACTGGCCCATCCGCAACTGGATGCCCCGGTCGAACATCTCCATCAGCGGCAGCGGATCGACCTCACCGCCGTACACACCGGAGATGGAGACGGTGCCGCCGCGCCGTACGGCCTTCAACGCGGCCTTGAGCACGACGAGCCGGTCCACCCCGGCCTTGTCGATCATCTGCCCGGCCAGCTTGTCGGGGAGCAGCCCGGCGGCGGTCTGAGCGATCTTGCCCAGTGGCGCGCCGTGCGCCTCCATGCCGACCGCGTCGATCACCGCGTCCGGTCCGCGCCCGTCCACCAGGTCGATCAACGTGCCGGACACGTCGTCGATCTGGCTGACGTCGAGGACCTCGACGCCGTGCCGGCGAGCCATCTCCAGACGCTCCGGCACCACGTCGAGGCCGATCACCCGTTCCGCGCCGAGGTGCCGACCGACCCGGGCGCAGAACTGACCCACCGGGCCGAGGCCGAAGACGGCCAGGGTGCCGCCGCGCGGGGTGTCGGCGTACTTCACCGCCTGCCAGGCCGTCGGCAGGATGTCGGAGAGGTAGAGCCACTGCTCGTCCGGACCGGTCTCCGGCACCTTGATCGGCCCGAACTCGGCGTGCGGCACCCGCAGGTACTCGGCCTGACCGCCGGGCACCGAGCCGTACAGGGAGGTGTAGCCGAACAGGGCCGCGCCCTTGCCCTCCGAGGTGACCTGGGTGGTCTCGCACTGCGCGTACAACTGGCGGGAGCACATCCAGCAGGAGCCGCAGGCGATGTTGAACGGCACCACCACCCGGTCGCCGGGCTTGAGCCGGGTCACCCCCGCGCCGACCTCCTCGACGATCCCCATCGGCTCGTGCCCGAGCACGTCACCCGGCTTGAGGTACGGCCCGAGAACCTCGTACAGATGCAGGTCCGACCCGCAGATCGCGGTGGAGGTGATCCGTACGATCGCGTCGGTCGGCTCCTCGATCCGCGGGTCCGGCACCTCCTCGACCCGCACATCCCGCTTCCCCTGCCACGTCAACGCCCGCATACCGCCCCTCCTCGCCATCGTCCGAATACCGGCCTGCTACCCCCACCACTGGCCTTCAACCGGACAGACAGAGTTGATCATGAGGTTGACGGCAGTTGTTGATCGCTGCACTGCCGCCAACCTCATGATCAACGGAGGAGTTGGGGGTGGGGTGGGGGTGGGTGGGGGTGGGCGTTAGGGGGTGTCGGGGCGTTTGGTGGTGGTGGCGGCTAGGTAGTCGCGGTTGAGGCGGCCGATGGTGGTCAGCGGGATGCCCTTGGGGCAGACGGCGGTGCACTCGCCGGCGTTGGTGCAGCCGCCGAAGCCGGCCTCGTCGTGGGCGTCGAGCATGCCGATGACCCGGGTGT
This sequence comes from Micromonospora fiedleri, assembly GCF_016774385.1. Taxonomy (NCBI): domain Bacteria; kingdom Bacillati; phylum Actinomycetota; class Actinomycetes; order Micromonosporales; family Micromonosporaceae; genus Micromonospora; species Micromonospora fiedleri. Next base: position 98,888 of record NZ_JAETXL010000010.1, on the reverse strand, counting down.
ACCGCTCCGGCTGGCCCTGGGGCAGCAGGCCCAGCTGGGTGACCTTGGCGGCGGTGAACAGCATGCCGGAGCCGTTCGGGCAGGCCGCCACGCAGGCGCCGCAGCCGATGCAGGCGGCGGACTCGAAGGCGGCGTCGGCGTTGGCCTTGGCCACCGGCACCGAGTGCGCCTCCGGTGCGCTGCCGGTCGGTGCGGTGATGTACCCGCCCGCAGCGATGATCCTGTCGAAGGCGCTGCGGTTGACCACCAGGTCCTTGATGACCGGGAAGGCGCGGGCCCGCCACGGCTCGATGTCGATGGTGTCGCCGTCGGAGAACTGTCGCATGTGCAGCTGGCAGGCGGTGGTGCCGCGCTGCGGCCCGTGAGCGTTGCCGTTGATCATCAGGCCGCACATGCCGCAGATGCCCTCACGGCAGTCGTGGTCGAAGGCGACCGGTTCCTCGCCGGCGAGGATGAGCCGCTCGTTGAGCACGTCGAGCATCTCCAGGAACGACATGTCCGGGGAGACGTCCTCGACCTGGTAGGTCACCATCCGACCCTTGTCCGCGGGGCCGGATTGGCGCCAGATGCGCAGGGTCAGGTTCACTTGTAGCTCCGCTGCGTGGGGTGGACGTATTCGAACTTCAGGTCTTCCTTGTGCAGCACCGAGGGCTCACCGGTGGCGGTGAACTCCCAGGCGGCGACGTAGGCGAAGTTGTCGTCGTCGCGCTGCGCCTCGCCGTCGGGGGTCTGGTGCTCGGCCCGGAAGTGGCCGCCGCAGGACTCCTCCCGGTGCAGGGCGTCGATGCACATCAGCTCGGCCAGCTCGAAGAAGTCGGCCACCCGGCCGGCCTTCTCCAGCGACTGGTTGAGCCCGTCGGCGTCACCGACGATGCGGACCCGCTGCCAGAACTCCTCGCGCAGCGCACGGATCTCGTCGATCGCCTTGCGCAGCCCGGCCTCGGAGCGCTCCATGCCGCAGTGCTCCCACATGATCTGACCGAGCTCGCGGTGGAACGAGTCCACCGTCCGGTCGCCGTTGACGGCGAGCAGCCGCTGGAGGCGGTCCTCGACGTTGCGGCGGGCCTCGATCGCGGCCGGGTGGCTGCCGTCGATCTTCTCGAACGGGCCGGCGGCCAGGTAGTTGGCGATCGTGTTGGGCAGCACGAAGTAGCCGTCGGCCAACCCCTGCATCAGCGCCGAGGCGCCGAGCCGGTTCGCGCCGTGGTCGGAGAAGTTCGCCTCGCCGATCACGAACAGGCCGGGGATGGTGGACTGCAGGTCGTAGTCGACCCAGAGGCCACCCATCGTGTAGTGCACGGCCGGGTAGATCCGCATCGGGACCTCGTACGGGTCCTCGCCGGTGATCCGCTCGTACATCTCGAACAGGTTGCCGTACTTGGCCTCGATGGCCTTGCGGCCGAGCCGGTTGATGGCGTCGGCGAAGTCCAGGTAGACGCCGAGCTTGGTCGGGCCCACGCCCCGACCCTCGTCGCAGACGTTCTTCGCGGCCCGGGAGGCGATGTCCCGGGGCACCAGGTTGCCGAAGGACGGGTAGATCCGCTCCAGGTAGTAGTCCCGCTCGTCCTCGGGGATGTCCCGGGGGGCCCGGTCGTCACCCTTGGCCTTGGGCACCCAGACCCGGCCGTCGTTGCGCAGCGACTCGCTCATCAGGGTCAGCTTCGACTGGTGGTCGCCGGAGACCGGGATGCAGGTCGGGTGGATCTGCGTGTAGCAGGGGTTGGCGAAGTACGCGCCCTTGCGGTGGGCCCGCCAGGTGGCGGTGACGTTGCAGCCCTTGGCGTTGGTGGACAGGTAGAACACGTTGCCGTAGCCGCCGGAGGCGAGCACCACCGCGTCGGCGAACTCGCTGGTGATCTCACCGGTGACCAGGTCCCGGACCACGATGCCCCGGGCCTTGCCGTCGACGACGATCAGCTCCAGCATCTCGTGCCGGGCGTTCATCTCCACGTTGCCCAGGCCGATCTGCCGCTCCAGCGCCTGGTACGCGCCGAGCAGCAGCTGCTGGCCCGTCTGGCCCCGGGCGTAGAAGGTGCGCTGCACCTGGGCGCCACCGAACGAGCGGGTGTCGAGCAGGCCGCCGTACTCGCGGGCGAACGGCACACCCTGGGCGACGCACTGGTCGATGATGTTGACCGACACCTCGGCCAGCCGGTGCACGTTCGACTCGCGGGAGCGGAAGTCGCCACCCTTGACGGTGTCGTAGAAGAGCCGGTGCACCGAGTCGCCGTCGTTGCGGTAGTTCTTGGCGGCGTTGATGCCGCCCTGCGCGGCGATCGAGTGTGCCCGGCGCGGGCTGTCCTGGTAGCAGTAGGACTTGACCTGGTAGCCCTGCTCGGCGAGCGTGGCCGCGGCCGAGCCGCCGGCCAGACCGGTGCCGACCACGATCACCGTCATCTTGCGTCGGTTGGCCGGGTTGACCAGCTTGGCCTCGAACCGGCGGCGTTCCCAGCGGCTCTCGATCGGGCCGTCGGGAGCCCGGGTGTCGGCGACCGGGTCGCCCTCGATGTACAGATCCATGGTCAGGACACCAATCCGGTGAGTACGGCGAACGGGACCACGAGGTAGCCGGCGACGAGCGCGGCGGAGAAGACCAGCGCCACCGCCTTGGCCCGCTGCTCGCCGCGCGGGGTCTGCTGGCCCAGGCTGCGCAGTGCGCTGAAGACACCGTGGCGCAGGTGGAAGCCGAGCGTGACGACCGCCAGGGTGTAGAAGAGCGTGACGTACCACCGTTCCGGCGCGAAGGTGGCGACGACGTTGGCGTACGGCCGGGACGGGTCGCCGACCGGGTTCAGGTGCCCGGTGGTCAGGTCGAGCAGGTGGTAGATCACGAAGAAGAGGATGATCACGCCGCCCCAGCGCATGGTGCGGGCGGCGTAGCTGCCCCGGACCTTCTTGCGGTGGGCGTAGCGGACCGGGCGGGCGGCACGGGCGCGCAGGGCCAGCACGGTGGCGGCCCAGATGTGCCCGACGGCCGCGACGACGAGGCCGATGCGCATGAACCAGAGGAACCAGACGCCCGGCAGCAGCGGCTTGCCGACCTCGCGCAGCCAGTGCGCGTACCCGTTGAACGAGGAGTCGCCCGAGAAGACCTTCAGGTTGCCCAGCATGTGTGCGATGAGGAAGAACACCAGGAAGATGCCCGTCACCGCCATGACGGCCTTGAGGCCGACGTTGGAGCGGATGGGCGACCGAGTTCGAGTCGTGACTACCACGTGCCCGACGCTAGGAGCACTTCGATCAGTCGTCCAATGCATCGACACCGCAGTCTTGATAGCCATAGGCTATCCAGATGCAGCTCCATCAGCTCAAGTACTTCATTGCAGTAGCCGAAGTACGACATTTCACCCAGGCGGCCGATGTCGTCGGGATAACCCAGCCGTCGCTGAGTAAGCAAATTCACGCCCTGGAGGACACCCTCGGCGCCCCGTTGTTCGAGCGGGTAAGGGGCAACATCACCCTGACCGCGGCCGGTGAGGTGCTGCTGCCCCTGGCCAAGCGGATCCTCGCCGACGTGGAGACCGCCACCCGCGAGGTGCAGGAGCTGGTCGGTCTGCGGCGCGGGCGGGTCCGCCTCGGTGCCACCCCGAGCCTGGCCACCTCCCTCGCACCGCCGGTGCTGCGCCGCTTCCGCGACGTCCACCCCACCGTCGACCTGCGGGTGGAGGAGGGTGGCTCACAGGACCTGGTCCGCCACCTGCTCCGCGGCGACCTGGACCTAGCCTTGATCATCATGCCGGCCCAGGGCATCGACCCGGGGCTGCGCGCCGACCCGATCCTGACCGAGAGCCTGGTGGTCGCCTCGGTCGATCCGCTGCCGACCGCGTACCCCGGAACCGACCTGCAGATCACCGACCTGCGCGACCAGCCGCTGGTGATGTTCCGCGAGGGCTACGACCTGCGCGACGCCACCCTGCAGGCATGCCGGGCCGCCGGGTTCGAACCGACCCTGTCGGTCGACGGCGGCGAGATGGACGCGGTGCTCAGCTTCGTCGAGGCCGGGCTGGGCATCGCCCTGGTCCCCGGCATCGTGGTGGCCCGCCGGCCCGGCATCCGGGTCACCCGACTGGCCCCACCCGGGGTACGCCGCACGATCGCGGTGGCCCGCCGCCGCGACGTGGTGCCCACCCACGCCGGCCGCGAACTGCGCCGCATCCTGCTCGACTACGTGCACACCGCCACCGCCGGCGACGAGCTTCCGCCCGGGGTCGAGCCGCTGACCTGAACCAGCACGGCATCGAGCACGATCGAAGCAGCCAGGGGTCGTGGCGCGCGCATAGGCTGCCCCGCATGGCAGCCTCCGGTCGCGCCGTCGTCATCGGAGCCAGTCTGGGCGGACTGCTCGCCGCCCGGGCGTTGGCGGAGAGCTTCGCCGAGGTGATCCTGCTGGACCGGGACACCCCGCCGGACGAGCCGGTGCACCGCCGAGGCGTCCCGCAGGGCCGTCACGTCCACGTCCTGCTCGACCGGGGCCGCCAAGCCCTGGAGAGTCTCTTCCCCGAGCTCGGCGCCGAGCTGTACCGCCTCGGCGCCACTCCGGTCGACCTGCACGGTCAGGTGCACTGGTACAACGACGGGCACCGGATGCTGCCGGCCCGCTCCGACCTGACCGCCTTCGGCATGAGCCGACCGCTGCTCGAACAGGTGGTCAGGCAGCGCACCATGGCGCTTCCCGGGGTGACCGTGGTGCCCGACTGCGAGGTGACCGGTCTGCTCGCGACCGACGACCACCGCCGGGTCACCGGAGTACGACTCGCCCCGCGCGACGGCCGACCATCAGCCCTGACCGCCGATCTCGTGGTCGACGCCGGTGGCCGGGCCAGCCGCAGCCCGATCTGGCTGACCGAGCTCGGCTACCCGACGGTGGAACAGGAACGGGTCGAGGTCGGGGTCACCTACGTGACCCGCCGATACCGGCGCGAGGCCGGCCAACTGGAGGACAAGCTCGGTGTCCTGTCCAACGCGATGCCGGGCTGTCCCCGCTACGGCGTCGTCGCACCGCAGGAAGGTGGGCGGTTCGCGGTCACCATGGCGGGCATCCTGGGCGAGGAACCCCCGGTCGACGAGGCCGGATTCGTCAGGTACGCGACCTCGCTGGCCGCCCCGCAGGTAGGCGAACTGGTCCGGCACGCCCAGCCGCTGGACGAGCCGGTGCTGATGCGCTTCCCGGCCAGCGTCCGACGTCGCTACGAGCGGCTGCCCCGCTTCCCGGACGGCCACCTGGTCTTCGCCGACGCGCTGTGCAGCCTCAACCCGGTCTACGGGCAGGGCATCACCGTCGCCGCCGTACAGGCGTTGCTGCTGCGCCGGCTGCTCGCCCGCGGGCGTCACCGGTTGGCCCGGCGGTTCTTCCGGCGGGCGGCGCGTGTGATCGACGCGCCGTGGTCCATCGCCGTCGGCACCGACCTGCGCTTTCCGGGAGTCACCGGGCGGCGTACCCGCAAGGTCCGGTTCGTCAACGCCTACCTGGCCCGGCTGCACGCGGCGGCCGCGCACGACGTGGCGCTCGGCGCCGCCTTCCTGCGGGTGATCAACCTGATCGACCCGCCGACCCGGCTGCTCGGCCCGCAGGTGATGCTCCGGGTGCTCGTCAACGGACGCCGGCGCCCCTCGGCGCCGTCCACGGCGGGGTAGGCGCGGGTCCCGCCGCGCCCGTCCCACCGCTCCGCCTGTCGTACGCCGCCGTTCGGACCGAGCTGTCTGTCCGGTTGTGCGGCCCGACGTTTAATTCGTCCTTAAGCTCCCAATATCCACCACCCACAGCACGCTCGTCACCTATCGTGAGGTCTTGCACGAGGGCTTGTCCCTCTTTTGTCGCTTTTCGAGGCCAAACCATCTGCGGGCGCGGCGCGACCACAGGGTGGGTGAGATGGCGGCCCACCCGGAGAGTCCGGGGGTGGATAGACGATGCGCGGATTCGCGTGGCAGGGAGGCCACATACATGAGGATCCTGGTGACCGGTGGTGCTGGCTTCATCGGGTCTCACTTCACCCGGTGCCTGTTGGAGGGACGTTACCTCGGCTTCGAAGGCAGCGCCGTCACAGTGCTGGACAAACTCACGTACGCCAGTGACCGCAGGAACCTGCCCGCCACCCATCCGCGGTTGACCTTCATCCGCGGTGACGTCGCCGACGTGTCACTCCTTCGCGAGGTGGTGCCCGGCCACGACGTGGTGGTGCACTTCGCGGCCGAGTCGCACGTCGACCGGTCGATCGACGACCCTGCGCCGTTCTTCGAGAGCAACGTGATGGGCTCCCACCGGCTGATGGCCGAATGCGTCCGCAGTGGAGTGAGCCGCGTCGTGCACGTCTCCACCGACGAGGTGTACGGCTCGATCGCGGAGGGCTCCTGGGACGAACGCTGCCTGCTCGAACCGAACTCGCCGTACGCCGCCTCCAAGGCCGCGAGCGACTGCGTGGTGCGCTCCTACTGGCGGACCTACGACCTCGACGTGTCGATCACCAGATGCGCCAACAACTACGGGCCGTACCAGCACGTGGAGAAGGTCATTCCACGCTTCGTGACCAGCCTGCTCTCCGGCCGGGACGTCACCCTGCACGGCGACGGCAGCGCGGTACGGGAATGGTTGCACGTCGACGACCACTGCCGGGCCATCGCCCTCGTGTTGGCCAAGGGACGCGCCGGCGAGGTCTACAACATCGGCGGCGACATCGAGCTGACCAACCGGGACCTGGCCGACCGGATCCTGCAACTGGCCGGTGCCGGTTGGGACCGGGTCCGGCACGTCGCCGACCGCAAGGTGCAGGACCAGCGCTACTCGCTGGACTTCCGCAAGATCTCCGAGGAGCTGGGCTACGAACCGCGGATCAGTTTCGACGACGGGCTGATCGAGGTCTTTCACTGGTACCGGGAGAACCGGGAGTGGTGGGGCACGACCTGCCCGGAGCCCCGTTCGGCGGGTGGAGAACTGACCCGTACGGTGGCGGATCTGCCCGTCGGCTGGGACTTCCCGGTGCAGGTCGGCTGAGCACTCAGCGTCCTTCGGCGTCGTCCATGGCCCGGTAGATGCGTTGCTCCGAGATCGGGTACGGAGTGCCCAGGGCCTGCGCGAAGACGCTCACCCGCAGTTCCTCGATCATCCAGCGGATCTGCTGTACGGCGACGGAGTCACGTCGGGCCGGCGGGAGTGCGGCGAGCATCTCGTCGTACTCCCGCTGGACCACCGCGATCCGGTCCTGCAACTGCTTGTCCCGGGGCGGATTGCCGGGCAACCGGTCCAGCCGCCGCTCGATGGCGGTCAGGTAGCGCAGCAGATCGGACAGCCGGGCGTAACCGACCTCGGTGATGAAACCGGCGTGCACCAGCCCGGTGAGCTGGTTACGGATGTCGGCCAGGGCGGCCACCACGGCCAGGTTCCTCGTCGCGCCGAGCCGCTGCTGCACCGCGTACGCGGCGGCGAGCACCGCCCGGACCCGCTCCATCACCTCCACCACGGTGTCCACCAGGTCGGCGCGGACCTTGTCCCGCAGCGCGGTGAAACCCTCGGCGTCCCAGACGGGCCCGCCGGCGTCACCGATCAGCTTGTCGATCGCCGCGCCGGTGGCGTCCTCGATCAGCGCCTGCACCCCGCCGTGCGGATTGCGCGACAACGCCAGCTTCGCCTCGTTGGAGAGCCGACCCTGGAGGAACTTGGCCGGTGACGGCACGGTCAGCCGCAGCAGCCGCCGGGTACCCGCCCAGTGCGCGGCCTCCTGCTCGCCCGGCGAGTCGAAGACCCGTACGCCGACCGTGGCGCCCTCGTCCACCAGCGCCGGGTACGCGGTCACCGCGTACCCCGCCCGCACCTGCTCGATGGTGCGCGGCAGGGTACCGATCTCCCAGCCGGTCAGCCCGGTACGCGCCACGTCCGGCGCGGCGGCGGCCACCACCTGGCGTACCTCGGCCTTGAGCTGGCGTTGCAGGGCCGGCAGATCCTTGCCCTCGGCGACCGGCTTGTCGTCGTCGCCGAGCACCCGGAAGGTGACCCGCAGGTGCGCCGGCAACCTGCCGAGATCCCAGGCCTCGCGGGGCACGGTCACCCCGGTCATCCGGCGCAACTGCCGGGTCAGCGCATCCAGCAGCGGCTCCTCGCCGGGCGTGATCGCGGCCAGCGCGGCGCGCGCGAAGTCCGGCACCGGTACGAAGTTGCGCCGCACCGGCTTGGGCAGCGAACGGATCAACGCGATGACCAGTTCCTCCCGCAGACCCGGCACCTGCCAGTCGAAGCTCTCCGCCGGGACCTGGTTGAGCAGCGGCAGCGGGATGTCGACGGTCACCCCGTCGACCGGGGACCCGGGCTCGAACGTGTACGTCAACGGCAGCTCGACACCCTCGGTGCGCCACCGGTCGGGGAAGTCCGCCTCGTCCACCCCGCCCCGACCCGCGTTGACCAGCAGCTCACGGGTGAAGGTGAGCAGCTCCGGCCGCTCCCGCCGGGTCTTCTTCCACCAGCTGTCGAAGTGCCGCCCGGAGACCACGTCGGCGGGAATCCGCTCGTCGTAGAACTGGAAGATCGTCTCGTCGTCGACCAGGATGTCACGCCGCCGGGCCCGGCTCTCCAACTCCTCCAACTCGGTACGCAGCCGCTCGTTGTCCCGCCAGAACTGGTGGTGGGTGGACCAGTCGCCCTCGACCAGCGCATGCCGGATGAACAACTCCCGGCTCAGCACCGGATCGATCCGACCGAAGTTGACCTTGCGAGAGGTGACAAGCGGTACGCCGTACAGCGTCACCTTCTCGTACGCCATCACCGCCGCCTGCTTCTTCTCCCAGTGCGGCTCGCTGTAACTGCGTTTGACCAGGTGCTGGGCCAGCGGTTCGACCCACTCGGGTTCGATCCGCCCGTTCACCCGCCCCCACAGCCGGGAGGTCTCCACCAACTCGGCGGACATCACCCAGCGCGGCGGCTTGCGGAACAGCGCCGAGCCGGGGAACAGTCCGAACTTCGCCCCCCGGGCACCCAGGTACTCGTTCTTCTGGGCGTCCTTGAGCCCGACGTGCGACAGCAGGCCGGGCAACAGCGACTGGTGCACCTTCGGGGTGTCGATCTCCTCCGGCAGGTCCGCGCCGGCCTGGCGTCGCCCACCTCCGCGCGGGGCGTCGTCGTCGGCGCCTCGCCGTCCGCGCCCCCGGCCCTCCGAATCGGCGGTACGCAACACCTGGCGCAACTGGCTGACGATGTCCTGCCACTCGCGTACCCGCAGGTAGTTGAGGTACTCGGCCTTGCACATCCGACGGAACGCGCTGGAGGACAGGTCCTTCTGCTGTTGGCGCAGATACCGCCACAGGTTCAGAAACGCCACGAAGTCCGACTCTTTGTCGGCGAACCGGGCGTGCGCCTGGTCGGCCTGGGCCTGCTTGTCGGCCGGCCGCTCACGCGGATCCTGGATCGACAACGCCGCGGCGATCACCATCACCTCGGTGGCGCAGCCGTTGCGCTCCCCTTCGAGCACCATCCGCGCGAGCCGGGGGTCGACCGGCAGTTGGGCCAACCGCCGCCCGAGCGCGGTGAGCCGCCGATCCAGGTCGGTCTCGGCCGGGTCCAGAGCACCCAGCTCGTGCAGCAGGTTGACCCCGTCGGCGATGTTGCGCCGGTCCGGCGGATCGATGAACGGGAAGGCGGCGATGTCACCCAGCCCGATGGCGGTCATCTGCAGGATGACCGAGGCCAGGTTGGTGCGCAGGATCTCCGGGTCGGTGAACTCGGGCCGCGACAGGAAGTCCTGCTCGTCGTAGAGCCGGATGCAGATACCGTCCGAGGTACGCCCACAGCGGCCCTTACGCTGGTTGGCGCTGGCCTGCGAGACTGGCTCGATGGGCAGCCGCTGCACCTTCAGCCGCTGCGAGTAGCGGGAGATCCGGGCGGTACCCGGGTCCACCACGTACTTGATGCCGGGCACGGTCAGCGACGTCTCCGCGACATTCGTCGCCAACACCACCCGCCGACCGGAGTGCGGGGCGAAGACCCGGTGCTGCTCGGCGACGCTCAACCGGGCGTACAACGGCAGGATCTCGGTGCCGAGCAGCGACCGCTTGTTCTGCACCAGCTTGCCCAGCGCGTCCGCGGTGTCCCGAATCTCCCGTTCCCCGCTGAGGAAGACCAGGATGTCACCCGGGCCCTCGGCGGCCAGTTCCTCGACCGCGTCACCGATGGCCTGGATCTGATCGCGGACGTTCTCCTCGTCCGCCTCCTCCTCGTCGGCGTCCGCCACCTCGACCAGCGGCCGGTAGCGCACCTCCACCGGGTACGTCCGTCCGGACACCTCGACCACCGGCGCCGGTACGCCCTCGGGATGCTCCTCGGTCGGTGGCCCCGCGAAGTGCCGGGCGAACCGGTCGGTCTCGATCGTCGCCGAGGTGATGATCACCTTGAGGTCGGGTCGACGGGGAAGCAGTTGCTTGAGATAGCCCAGAATAAAATCGATGTTGAGGCTGCGCTCGTGCGCCTCGTCGATGATCAAGGTGTCGTACTGGCGCAGCATCCGGTCGTTCTGCAACTCGGCCAGCAGAATGCCGTCGGTCATCAACTTGACCAGGCTCTGCTCACTGACCTGATCGGTGAAGCGCACCTTGTAACCGACCACGTCACCCAGCTCGGTGCCCAACTCCTCGGCGATCCGATCGGCCACCGTACGCGCCGCCAGCCGACGAGGCTGCGTGTGCCCGATCAGCCCGCTGATCCCACGCCCCAACTCCAGGCAGATCTTCGGCAACTGGGTGGTCTTGCCCGACCCGGTCTCACCGGCCACGATCACCACCTGGTGATCCCGGATCGCGGCGGCAATATCGTCCTTGCGCTCGCTGACCGGCAGCGCCGCCGGATAAGTGATCTTCGGCAGCGCGGCCCGGCGCCGTTCCAGCCGCCCCTCCGCCGCAGCCACCTCGGCCGCGATCTCAGCCAGCGCCGACTCCCGCCGCTGCGGGTCGCGCAGCCTGCGCACCCCGTCCAGCCGCCGGCGCAGCTGACGCTGGTCACGGAACATCAACGGGGGAAGGCGACGCTGCAACGCGCGGATCGGATCGGTCGCGGCAGGTGAGACTGGATTCTGCATGTCGTGCCCAAGGATAGGCAGCCCGCCGCCGCCCCGCCTCCGGGTTACCCCCGCCCCGCCCCGAGCCCGCGCCGCCCCGAGCCCGCCCCGTCCCGGGCCCGCGTCGCTCCGGGCCCGCGTCGCTCCGGGCCCGCGTCGCTCCGGGCCCGCCCCGCTCCGGGCCCGCCCCGCTCCGGGCCCGCCCCGCTCCGGGCCCGCCTCGCTCCGAGCCCGCCCCGCTCCGAGCCCGCCCCGCTCCGAGCCCGCGCCGCTCCGAGCCCGCGCCACCCGGGCTAACCGCGCCGCCCCGAGCTCGGGGCGTTCTGAGCCTGGCCGTCCCAAGCCCAGCCCAGCCCAGCCCAGCCCAGCCCAGCCTGGCCCGGCCGTCCCGAACCGCGCCGTCCCGGAGTTGATCGTCCCGGGCCCGGTCGACCCCGGACCTGGCCGCCCGAGCGGTGACAGGTAGACCGCAGCACCCCTTTGCTCTGCTTCAACCGGCGCAACGGATGTCGTCGCCATTCGGTGCGTGGGGTGAAGCAGAGCAAAGCGGCGTCGTCCAAGGGCTAGCGATCCGAGTGTGGCCAGATGGTCCGCGACGCCCTTCTGCTCCGCTTCAACCAGCGCAGTCGTCCCGAGCGGTGGCCAAGTGGTCCGCAGCACCCCTTTGCTCTGCTTCAACCGGCGCAATGGGCGTCGTCGCCATTCGGTGCGTGGGGTGAAGCAGAGCAAAGGGCGCTGATGTGACACGGTCTCGTCCACCATCCGCAGTGTGCTGTTGGGTGCGGCGGGGGTGGCGGGGGATGACGGTCTATCGTTGTGCGTCGAGCGGGGGATGGAACACGGGGAAGCCGATGACGATGCGTGACACCGATCGGGCCTTGGTACAGGCCGCCAGCGCGGTGGCGAAGCTGCGCTGCCGCAGCGCTGCCCACACTCTCGCCGCGGCGGCCCGTACCGCCGATGGCCGGGTCGTCTCCGCCGTGAACGTGGTGCACGCGACCGGCGGAGCCTGCCCCGAGGTCGTCGCGATCGGCACCGCCGTGACCCAGGGCGTGGGCGCACTGGAAACCATCGTCACGGTCGGTGACCGCGGCCGGACCCTGGTCACCCCGTGCGACGCATGCCGCCAACTCCTGGGCGACCTTTTCCCATCGCTGCGCGTGATCATCGGCCCCCTCGACACCCCCCGAGTCGTACCGATCACCGACCTCCCCCCAACCACCCCCCACTGACCTTCCAACGCCCCCACTGCCCCCGCGCCGCTGCCCTCGCTGCCCGCCGGAGTCAAGGTGGTGTGCAACTTCGGGGAAGATGTCGCCTCGGCGCGGGCGGAGGCAGCATTTTCCCCGAAGTTGCAGGGTGCAGGGGGCGGCTGGGGAGGTGTGGGGCCGGTGCAGGGGAGGCGCCGGGCAGTCGGGCGGTGGAGGCGGCCGGGGAGGTGTCAGGCAGCTGCAGGGCGCGGGGTGGTGGGGTGGGTGGTTAGCGGGTGCGGGTGTGGATTGCTTGGCGGAGTTCGGTGAGGAAGCCGTCGAAGTCTTCGCGGAGGCGTCGGGCTGTCACGTGCAGGACGATCCAGTCCTCGCCGAGCAGGCGGTTGAGGCGGCGGCGGTCGCGGTGCAGCTGCTCCGGGTCGTCGTGCCAGAGGCCGTCGTACTCGACCGCGATCCTCAGGTGCGGCCAGGCGAGGTCGACGCGGGCGATGAAGCGACCGTCTCGCTGTACCACGAACTGGGTGACCGGCTGCGGGACGCCGGCCAGCACGATCCGCACTCGAAGCCGTGACTCCTGTGCCGACTCCGCACCGGGGTCGGCCAACTCTGCCACCCGCAGCATGCGTTTCCAGCCGCGGGCGCCGCGACGATCGTGTGCCAGGTCCCGCAGTTGACCGGCGCGTACCAGCCCACGGCCGAGCAGGCGGTCCACCACGACCACAGCCTCTTTTAGATCGAGCCACTGGGCCAGATCCCAGCAGGTCCGCAGCGGTGTGGTGACCGACATCCCGTCGTGCGACAGCACCTCGAACCGGTCGACCTCAGCGGTGTGCACGGCGAGACCGGCCACCGGCCCGAAGCGTTGCCCGGCGGGCACCAGCACGTCGAGCGGCTCGGCGTCGGCGACGAATCCGGCACCGAACAGTGCCGCGGCGCTGCGCCCGGCGATCGCCGCACCGGGAGGGAGCAGCCATCGCGCCGCGGCCCGACAACGGGTGCGGTGCGAGACCGTGAGCTGGGCGTCGGCGTACACGTCTCGGAAGATCGCCCGCCATGCCTTGCTGCGCAGCTCACCCCGGGTCAGCAACCCCCGGGCCACGGCACGGGACCCTCGGAAGACGCGCCCGCGTAACTGCGGCGGACGCCGAGCGGATATGGCCATGAAATCCACTCTGGACGAGCAAACCCACTCTCGACACCCCCTGTGGATAACCCCCTGCCCCGCAACGCCGACGCCGACAAGGCGCGGTGGGTGCAACTACGGGAAAGATGTCGCCTCGACGCTTGCGGAGGCGGCATCTTCCCCGAAATTGCACGGCGGGGTGCGGTGGGCAGGGCGGCGGGTGTGGGTGGGTTATGCGGCGGCGGACCAGATGGCGCGGAAGGCGGCGGCTTCGCCGGCGAGCCAGCGTTCGATCTCGTCGGACTTGGCGCTCTCGGGCATCCGGTGGGTGACGCCTCGGCGTACGTCGACCAGGATCGGCTCGGCGTGCGGCAGGACGGCGTCCATGTGCCGGGCCATCAGGTGCAGGGTGGCGAGCGCGGCCTCCTCGCTGGGCGGCGTCTCGTCGAAGTGCAGCCGGACCGCTTCGGCGCGGCCGTCGCAATGGCGTACGCCGAAATGAAGGTTGATCTTGACGGGTAGGTCGCCGAGCAGGGCGAGGGCGTCACGGGTCTGGGCGAGGTCCACCTCGCGCGGCTCGCCCAGGGAGTGCAGCCAGGCCGTGGCGCCCGGCACCAGCGCCTGGTAGAGGGGGCGCCACCGGGGCTTGACCACGTCGACCACCTGCGCCAGGTGGGTGCCGCCGGTGTGGAAGGCGATGTCGGCCTTGAGCGCCTTCACGAACTGGCCGTGCGGGTTGAAGCCGGAGCGGCTGGCCCGCTGTCGACGCAGACCGCCGACGAAGCTGGCTTTCGTCGGCCCGGTGCGGTCGACGTAGCGGGTGAAACCGAGGAGGGTGGCGTACGGCGTGAGGGGGGCGGAGATGGGCGCGGTCACGAGCATCCTCCCAGGTCAGGAACTCGATTAGTACATACATTCTAATCGACGGGTCTGACATCGCCCAGGGGAGAAAACGGGCCGTCCGGTGCGGTACGGGCCCTGCGCACGGGACAACGCGTTGCTCGGAGATCGTCTAAAGTCCGGGCTTCCCCATTTCTCTCTCGGAGTGCACATATGACATCCCTCATGGCTCGTTGGCCACGCCTTGCCGTGGGCACGGGGGTGCTGACGACGGCGGCGCTCTTCGGCTCCGTCCCCGTGGCGCAGGCTGCGGACGCACGTCCCGACCTGTTCGTCTCCTTCACCCAGGAGCCGGTCGCGGAGGTCGACAACAGCGGCACCACCGTCGGCATGTACGTGTACAACTACGGTGAGGCGGACGCGAGCGCGGTCACCGTCACCATCGACCTGAGCAAGCTCTCCGACGCGATCGTCGCGACCGTGCCGGACTGGGTCGAGAACTGCAAGCTTGCCGACGAGAAGATCACCTGCGATGTCGGCGTGCTCGTCGCCGGGCAGGTCGACACCCTCTACCCGATGTCGTTGGCCAGCCGTCAGGGTGCCAAGTCCGGCGATGCCGGCTCGGTCTCCGTGACCATCGCCGGCGCGGAGGAGGACGCGAACCCGGACGACAACACCACGACCTTCCCGGTTTCGGTGGTCGCCTCCGGGCCCGATCTGGTGGTCGCTGCCGCGGACCTGAACGACAAGTCCGACCGGGTCGGCCCGGGCGACACGGTTCCGCTCTACAGTGCCGTGTTCAACGAGGGTGACACCGCCGCCACGGACTTCACGTTCACCGTCAGCCTGACCACCGGCGCCACCTTCGTCGAACGCTACAGCGACTGCACGTACGCCGACTACTTCCCCGACGATGTCGGGGCACCCTATGTGTACGGGCCCAGCGAGGTCACCTGCGTCCTGCCGCTGACCCTCGAACCGGGTGAGGGGCTGCTGCTGTTCGACGACGAGACCGGCGAGTCGATCTTCAACGTCACCTTCGGTCGCAACCTGCCCGGTCCCGGCGAGCACTACGGTTTCGTCAGCGTCGCCCTGGCGGGGGAGTCGCGAGCGGCGAAGAAGGTCGCGGGCAGCAAGGGTACGGGCCCGTCCTTCGCCGACGCCGTCAAGGCCCTGCAGGTCAAGGCTGCGGATGCCAAGGTCGCCCGCCAGTCCGGCACCAAGTGGGAGCTCGACGAGTCGGACAACTACGCGGACTTCCGGTTCTGGAGCAAGAAGAACACGATCGACGTCGCTGTCTCCGCCCCGGCCATCAAGGGCACCGTGGGTGAGACGGTCGACCTGACCTACGAGGTCGTCAACAACGGTCCCTCCGACGGCGGCGGCCCGCGCGTGCTCATCACCGCGCCCAGCGGCACGGTGCTGCTGCCCGCCGAGTGGTGCTACACCGACGGCGAGCCCGGCGGGACGCTGCCCGAGTCGAAGAAGCTGCGCTGCAACTTCGAGAGCGAGTTCCCGAGCACCGCGTCCGGCTATGGTCGGATCAAGGCGACGGTCCAGCTGAAGATCAAGTCAACGCCGGGTACGGACGGCATGATCGTGGTCGACGGCGCCAGGTACTCCACCGAGTCGAAGCCGGAGAACAACACCGCCCGCATCGTCATCGACACCGGTGACGGCGACGGCGGCTCCGGCGGCGGCCTGCCGGTGACCGGCGCCCCGGCTGCCGCCGTGGCCGGCGTGGGTGCCGCCGTGGTGGCGCTCGGCGCGGTCCTCTTCGTGATGTTCCGTCGTCGCCGCCTGGCATTCCAGGCCCCCCGCGACTGACCGACAGCTGTCACCCGCAGGGGTGGGACCGGTCCTCCGCTCCCACCCCTGCGGCGTCCCGGCAGCGGCCAGCACGACCAACAACAGCGGTAACCACGGTTGATCAAGAGGTTAGCGTCGGCGATCGCCGAATTCCTGACGCAAACCTCTTGATCAATGAGTCGGTGCCACGCGAAGGGTCGGGCCGGGTCAGAGTTGGCCGACGTTGGTGATGCGGATGATGGCGGTGCCGGCTTCGTCGGAGGCGGCGAGGTCTACTTCGGCGCTGATGCCCCAGTCGTGGTCGCCGTCGGGGTCGTCGAGGATCTGCCGTACCGTCCAGCGGTCGCGACCCTGTTCGATCATGAGTAGGGCCGGGCCGCGGGCGTTCGGGCCGGTGCCGATCTCGTCGTACGTGTCGAAGTAAGGTTCCAGCGCGTCGGCCCAGGCGTCGGCGTCCCAGCCGGCGGCGGCGTCCAGTTCGCCGAGGGCGTCCCAGTGGCGTAGCGCCGCCAGTTCGACCCGGCGGAACAGGGCGTTGCGGACGAGGACCCGGAAGGCGCGGGCGTTGCGGGTGACCGCCGTGGGGCGGTCGTCCAGGGCGGCGGCGACGTCCGGCAGGTCGGTGGGGTTGCGCAGTCGCTCCCACTCGTCGATGAGGCTGGAGTCGACCTGGCGGACCAGTTCGCCGAGCCACTCGATCAGGTCGATCAGCTCGTCGGTCTTGGCTTCCTCGGGCACGGTCTGCCGCAGCGTCTTGTACGCGTCGGCCAGGTAGCGCAGCACCAGGCCCTCCGAGCGGGACAGCCCGTAGAACTGCACGAACTCGGTGAAGGTCATCGCCCGCTCGTACATGTCGCGGACCACGGACTTGGGGGAGAGCTGGTGGTCGGCGACCCAGGGGTGGCCCTGCCGGTACATCTCGTACGCGTTGTTCAGCAGTTCGGCCAGCGGCTTGGGCCAGGTCACCTCGTCGAGCAGTTCGAGGCGGGCCTCGTACTCGATGCCCTCGGCCTTCATCGCGGCGACCGCCTCACCGCGGGCCTTGAACTGTTGCGCGGAGAGCACCTGGCGGGGGTCGTCGAGGATCGACTCGATCACGCTCAGCACGTCGAGGGCGTACGACGGGGACTCGCTGTCCAGCAGTTCGATGGTGGCCAGGGCCAGCGGCGACAGCGGCTGGTTGAGTGCGAAGTCGAGTTGCAGGTCGACGGTGAGCCGGACCCGTCGGCCGGTCTCGTCCGGCTCGGGCAGCTCCTCGACCACCCCGCCGGCCTTCAGTGCCCGGTAGATGGCGATGGCCCGGCGGATGTGCCGGCGCTGGGCGGCGGCGTCCTCGTGGTTGTCGGTGAGCAGGTGCCGCATGGCGGCGAACGCGTCACCGGGGCGGCCGATGACGTTGAGCAGCATCGAGTGGCTGACCTGGAAGCTGGAGGTCAGTGGCTCCGGCTCGGCCTCGACCAGGCGCTGGAAGGTCGGCTCACCCCAGCCGATCGAGCCCTCCGGCGGCTTCTTCTTCACCACCTTGCGGCGCTTCTTCGGGTCGTCACCGGCCTTGGCGAGGGCCTTGGCGTTCTCGATCACGTGTTCGGGGGCCTGCACCACGACCCGGCCGAGGGTGTCGAAGCCGGCGCGTCCGGCCCGGCCGGCGATCTGGTGGAACTCGCGGGCCTTGAGCAGCCGGGTACGCACCCCGTCGTACTTGGACAGGCCGGTGAACAGGACCGTACGGATCGGCACGTTGATGCCGACGCCGAGGGTGTCCGTCCCGCAGATGACCTTGAGTAGTCCGGCCTGGGCCAGGGTCTCCACCAGTCGGCGGTACTTGGGCAGCATGCCGGCGTGGTGCACGCCGATGCCGTGGCGGACCAGCCGGGACAGCGTCTTGCCGAAGCCGGAGGTGAACCGGAAGCTGCCGATCGCCTGGGCGATCATGTCCTTCTCGGCGCGGGTGCAGACGTTGACGCTCATCAGCGCCTGGGCGCGTTCCAGCGCAGCGGCCTGGGTGAAGTGCACGACGTAGACCGGGGCCTGCTTGGTCTCCAGCAGTTCCTCGAGCGTCTCGTGCAGCGGCGTCATCGCGTACGTGAAGATCAGCGGAACCGGCCGCTCGGCCGAGCGGACGACGGCGGTGGACCGGCCGGTACGCCGGGTCAGGTCGTCGACGAACCGGGTGGTGTCGCCCAGCGTGGCGGACATCAGGACGAACTGCGCCTGGGGCAGTTCGATGAGCGGTACCTGCCAGGCCCAGCCCCGGTCCGGTTCGGCGTAGAAGTGGAACTCGTCCATGATCACCTGGCCGACGTCGGCCCGGGCGCCCTCGCGCAGCGCCAGGTTGGCCAGAATCTCCGCCGTGCAGCAGATGATCGGCGCATCGGCGTTGACGCTCGCGTCGCCGGTGAGCATGCCGACGTTCTCCGCGCCGAAGACCTCGCAGAGCGCGAAGAACTTCTCCGACACCAGGGCCTTGATCGGCGCGGTGTAGAAGGTCGTCCGGTCGTCGGCCAGCGCGGCGAAGTGCGCCGCGATCGCGACCAGGCTCTTGCCCGAGCCGGTCGGCGTATTCATGATCACGTTGGCGTCGGAGACGATCTCAATGACCGCCTCCTCCTGATGGGGATAGAGGTCGAGGCCGCGCGCGGAGGCCCAGCCGGCGAACGCGTCGTAGAGAGTGTCGGGGTCGGCGGTCTTGGGCAGCGCGGCGGTGAGAGTCATGGCCGGTCCATGGTGCCTGGATCATGCCCTCCGACGCCAACCGGGTGCCCGGATTGGTCGGGCCCGGACCCCTTCACTCCGCGGGACGTGGAGCAGGGGTCCGGTCGACAGCCGGCGGTCAGCGGCGGCGGTAGATCAGGTCGGCGATCGGGCGGCCGGCGCGCAGCGCCCGCCGTTCGAACCGGGTCACCGGCCGGTGGGCGGGCCGAGGCGCGTACCCGTCGTGCAGGTTGACCAGGCCCGGGTCGGCGTCCAGGGTGACCCGCATCGCCTCGGCGTACTCCGCCCAGTCGGTGGCGCAGTGCAGCGTGCCGCCGACGGCCAGCCGGGAGCGCAGCAACGCCACGTGCGCCGGCTGGATCAGCCGCCGCTTGTGGTGCCGCGACTTCGGCCACGGGTCCGGGAAGAAGACGTGCACCGCGTCCAGCGAGTCCGCCGGCATCGCCCGCAGCAACTCCACCGCGTCGCCCTCGGCGATGCGGACATTGCGCAGCTCACGCTGGTGGACCAGGTCCAGCAGGTTGGCGATTCCGGGCGTGTGTACCTCGACCGCCAGATAGTCTCGATCCGGGTCGGCGGCGGCCATCTCGACGGTCGTGTCACCCATGCCGGACCCGATCTCCACCACCAGCGGAGCCCGGCGGCCGAAGAGCCCGGCAGCATCGAACGGCACGGCAGGATCGGACGACACGGCATCGCAGACGCGCAGGCCGTACACCGGCCAGAGCTGTTGCAGCGCCGTCGTCTGCCGGTCGCTCATGCGGCCGCGCCGCGGGTGGAAGGTGCGGATCGCCCGCGCCGGATGCGGCGCGGTGCCTGCGGAGATGGGTTCGGTGGAGGTCACAGCGAACCGAGCTTACGCGAGCACGGTGCCGGATCGGATGTGATGTACGACCGGGGGTGAGACCATCATCCCGTACGGCAGACCGGGTGTCCGGCGGCGCCCGGCGACTGCTCCGTCGCGCCGGGAGGGGGCATCGTGTCAGTGACCCGTACTCGCCCAGCGCTGTCGGCCGCCACCTTCGCGGCCCCGGTGCTCACCCTCCTCACCGTCACCCCGCTGCTCGCCATGGCCCTGGTCGGGGCCCCGACGCCCGCCAGGGCCGCCGGCCCGGCCGCCACCCACGCCGTGGCGCAGCCGGTCGCCGCCCCGCAGCCGCCGGGCCCGAACGTGTTCATCGAGGTCAGCCCGAGCACCGTGGAACCGGGACATCTGGTCGGTCTGCGGGCCAGTTGCCAGGACAACTCCGTCGGCGCCATCGCGGTGTCGGACGCCTTCGGTCGGGTCGCCGTGCAGCCGCAACGCGGGCTGCTGACCGGCACCGCCCAGGTGAAGGACCGGGTGCTGCCCGGCAACTACCGGGTCAAGCTGGAGTGCCGGGGCGGGGAGAGCGCCTCGACGATGCTCCAGGTGGTCCGCGCCGTCAAACCCAGCCGGGGACCGGCCACCGGATTCGGTGGCGGGGCCGGGGGCACCTCCGGTCTGCTGCTGCCCGGTGGGCTCGCGTTGACCGTCAGCGGCATGATCCTCTGGGTCGTGGCCGCCCGGCGTCGCCAGACCGGCCGGTGACCCGCCATGGCCGCCGCACGGGCACCCCGCCCCACCAACTCCGCCCGTGGCTCACGGCCGGTCGGCGCGGTGCGCGGCACCGGGAGCGTACGCACCGGCCGAGCGCCGGGTAGCCGACCGAGCCCCGTACCCCGACCCGAGATGTTCGTGCCGCCCGCCGGCGATCCGGCGCGGCGGTCGACCGGCACCCACCCCGACCTCTTCGTACCGCAGCCACCGACCACTGAGCGTCCGGCACCACCGACCACTGAGCGTCCGGCACCACCGACCACCGAGCGGTCGGAGCCGGCCGGCCATCCGGCGCGTGGCTCCGCCAGACCGCCCCGGCTGACCGGTTACGCCGGAAAGCCCTCGACCGCCAAGCCGGCCCGACGGGACACCCGATCAGGCCGTAGCCCCTGGTCACTGCCGCTGGCCGTGGTGCTCGTCCTGCTCGGTGTCTTCGCCACCGGTGCCGGGCTGGGGCGCAGCGTCGGCGATCCACTGCACTGGGCGACCGCCGCCGGTGGCGAAACGTCGACCCGGGGCGTGCCTGCCGCGCCCACCGCACCGCGACCGGTGAGCCTCACCGTCGCGGCGGTCGACATCTCCGCCGCGGTGAAGCCGGTCGGCGACGCTCCGGACGGCACCATCGACGTGCCGCCGTTGAGCCGGCACGAGGAAACCGGCTGGTACGACCGGGGACCGGTGCCCGGCGAGCCCGGTCCCGCCGTCATCGTCGGCCACGTCGACACCAAGAGCGGCCCGTCGGTCTTCTACGACCTGCACAAGCTGCGCGTCGGCGACCCGATCGAGGTGAAGCGGGAGGACGGCTCGGTGGCGGTGTTCACCGTCAACTCCGTCGAACGCTTCCCCAAGGACGAACTGCCGGCCGACCGGATCTACGGCCACGACGGCCCGCCGAGCCTGCGGCTGATCACCTGCGGCGGTCAGTGGGTCGGTGGCCCGACCGGATACGCCGACAACGTCATCGCCTTCGCCACCCACACCACGACCCGCCCCGCCTAGCGCCTGTCTCGACGTCCCCGGCCGGCAAGACCCTGGGCGTCATCGAGCGGGGCGGCCCGCGGGTAGGCAGCTCAGGGGACCTGCTGGACGACCTCGAATTCGAGCAGGTTGGCGCCGGTGGCCACCGGCGGGCGCTGCTCGGCGCCGGGCGGGGCGGCGTGCGCGGCCCGAGCGGGCCCGGCGGCCCAGTCCTGATAGGCCTGCTCGCTCTCCCAGCGGGTGTACACGAAGTAGCGGCTCTCCCCGGCGACCGGGCGCAGCAGCTCGAAACCGAGGAAGCCGGGCGAGTTCTGCACGGCGTGCGCCCGCGCGGCGAACCGCTTCTCCAACTCCTCGCCGGCCCCCGGCGGTACGTCGATTGCGTTGATCTTCACGACTGCCATGCCCTCACCCTAGACGCGCTCCGCGCCTGCCACGGCTCAGAGCCGTCCTTCGCCCCGGTCAGAACGTCTCGACGCTCGGGGTGGGGCTGGCGTCGACGACGATCGGGGCATGGTCGGACGGCGACCTGCCCTTGCGGGCCTCCCGGTCCACGTACGCCGAGCGGACCGTACGGGCGAACGGCGCCGAGGCGTACACCAGGTCGATCCGCATGCCCTTGTTCTGGTGGAACATCCCGGCCCGGTAGTCCCAGTAGGTGAACGGGTGCGGCCCTTTCATCGGTGTGGGCACCACGTCGACGAGGCCGAGGTCCCGCAACGCCGCCAGGGCGGCCCGTTCGGCCGGCGTGACGTGGGTCGACGTGGCGAACAGCGCCGGGTCCCACACGTCGTCGTCGGTCGGGGCCACGTTGAAGTCGCCGCAGACCGCCAGGGCCGTCCCGTCGGTCAGTTCGGCGTCCAGCGCGTCCCGCAGCGCCGCCAGCCAGGCCAGCTTGTAGGCGTAGTGCGGGTCGTCGGGGGTGCGCCCGTTCGGCACGTACACCGACCAGACGCGTACCCCGTCGCAGGTGGCGGCGATGGCTCGGGCCTCGGGCTCGGGGAAGCCGGGCTCGCCGGGAAAGCCGACCGTGACGTCGGACAGGCCGATCCGGGACAGGATGGCCACCCCGTTCCACCGGCCGTCGCTGTGGCTGGCCACGGTGTAGCCCAGGTCGCCCACCTCGGCCACCGGGAAAGCGCCGTCGGGGCACTTGGTCTCCTGGAGGCAGACCACGTCCGGCTCGGTGCCGGCGAGCCAGTCCAGCAGCCGGGGCAGGCGGGCCTTCACCGAGTTCACGTTCCAGGTCGCCAGGCGCATGATGCCAGCCTGCCGTATCGGGGGCGGTTCCGTGCGCCGCCACCCCTGAGGTTGTTAACAGGGGGCCCCTGCTCTGCACCAGGCGTTAACAAGGGGCCCTTCCTTACACCCTCACTCGTTGTTGGGGCGGGTTTGCTCGGCGAGGAAACGCTCCAGTTCGGCGCCGAGCTCCTCCGCGGTGGGCAGGGGACCGTTCTCTGCCGCCAGCAGGTTCTTACCTTCCCGACCCCGGGCGTACGCGTCGTACTGCTCCTCCAGCGCCTGGACCAGGGTCGCCGCCTCCTCGCTCTGCGCCACCTGGCGGTCGATCTCCACCCGGACCGCCTCGGCGGCCGAGCGCAGCCCGTCGCGGGGCAGCAGCAGCCCGGTGCTGCGCGACACCGAGGCGAGCAGCACCTCGGCGGCGGCCGGATACTCGGCCTGCGCCACGTAGTGCGGCACGTGCGCGGCGAAGCCCAGCGCGTCCCGACCGGCCTCACCGAGGCGGAACTCCAGCAGGTGGCCCACGCTGCCGGGCACCTGCACCCGCTGCAGCCACGGCTCGTAGCCGACGATCAGCTCGCGGCGGGTGGCGTGCGCGGTCACTCCGGCGGGCCGGGTGTGCGGCACCGCCATCGGGATCGCGTTGAGCCCGACGGTGAGGCGTACATCCAGCCGGGTGGCGAGTCCGGCGACGGCGGCGACGAACCGCTCCCACTGCAAATCCGGCTCCGGCCCGGTGAGCAGCAGGAACGGGGTCTCGTCGTCGTCGTGCAGCAGGTGCAGCACCAACTCCGGCGTGTCGTAGCTCTCCCAGTGATCCTCCACGAAGGTCATCACCGGGCGGCGGGAACGGTAGTCGAAGAGTTGGTCCAGGTCGAAGCGGGCGATCGGACGGGACTCCAGCGAGGTCAGCAACTGCTCGCGGGCCAGCCGGCTGGCATTGCCGGCGTCGACGAAACCGGTGAGTGCCTGGATCAGGACCGGTTGCCCGACGTCGGGCAGGTCGTCGGTGAGTTCGTAGAGCTCGTGTGGGTCGAGCACCGGTGCGGCCTCCCTGGTTGCGCGTAACGGGTCACCTTCGTTGACGGCTCCCCGATCGCCAGAACGTACCCGCCATCCTGGCGCATTCCTGCCGCGCCGGTCCGCGCGGCCCGGATTCGACCCGACCCTGCCCGAATAAGGCGTTGCGGGGCCGGGGTACATATGAGTCGGCACCACGGAAGGGAGAGTCGATGAGCGACCCGGCTGCGGCCGACAGACAGCCCGGTACCCCGGCAACTTCGGGACCCCGGCCCGCCGACGACGCCCCCGAGACGCCACCGGTCACCCTCTGGGACCGGATGCGCCAGGACCCGCAGTACGCCCCGGAGCATCTCGCGTTGGAGGCGGTGCGCCGGCTCGGCCCGGAGGCCACCAACTGGGTCCGGCAGGCCCGCGCCCAGCGGCCCGAGGTCACCGCCGAAGCCCTCGCCGAGCAGGCGGTACGCCGGTTCGTCAACCAGGCCCGGCTCTCCGGTGCCGTCTCGGGCGCCGCCGGGCTGCCCGGCGCGGTGCTCGACGTCGGCCTGCTCGCCTGGACGCAGGCCCGCATGGTGCTGCACATCGCCGCCGCGTACGGCGTCGACCCGGCGCACCCGGACCGCGCCGCCGACCTGCTGGTCCTGCAGAAGGTGCACAAGGTGGCGTCGAGTGCCCGGCTGGCCCTGGGGGTGGCGGCGGGCCGGGAACGGGCCGGGGCGCTGTTCGGCGGTGGCGGCCAGACGACACTCGGCCGGGCGATGCTGCGGCTGGGTGTCCGGTTGGCCCAGATGGCCGGGGTGCGGGCCGCGAAGCGGGTCTTCGCCAAGATCGTGCCGGGTGCCGCCATCATCCTGGGCACCTGGGCGAACTCCTCGGCCACCAAGAACCTCGCCGAGCGCTCGCGTGTCCACTACCGCCAGCACGGCAACCCGCACATTCCCCAGCCCCGCCGTTCTCCCGAGGACGACGATCAGTCGGCGTAGCCGGAGGACCGCCAGGTCACCTCGGCCAGCCGGGACTGGCCGGCCGTGTTGGGGTGGAAGTAGTCCAACGGGTTGACCAGGTCCAGGTCGAACTTGACCCGGTGCACCGCGCCGCCGTCGTACCGGCAGCGGGAGCCGTAGGCACGGCAGGCAGCCGACAGTTGCCTGTTGTAGGCGGCGACCCGCTCCTTGAACGCCGCCCGGCGAGCCCGGTCGGCGGGTGCCGTCGACGTCGGATCGGCCAGCAGCGCCGGACAGACGCCGCGTCGCCAGGCCCGGGCCGCCCGGGAGTCGTCGTGCCCGACCTCCCAGAGCCGGTACAGGTTGGGGATGCTGACCACCAGCACCCGCGCCTTGGGGCGACCGTCGCGCAGCACCCGCAGGCCCCGGTCCACCTCGGCCCGGAACTCGGCCACCGGGGTCATCGCCTCGATCGTGCCCCGGCAGGCGTCGTTGGCGCCGATCAGCACCGTCACGTAGTCGGCCCGGTCGCGTACCGCCGCCTCCGCCTGGCCGGCCAGGGCGGCGGCCCGGGCGCCCGGCCGGGCGTGGTTGTACGCCTTGTCGCGCAGGCCCGGGTTGCGGTCGAGCAGCCGCCGGTAGTGGCTGTCGACCCGCAGCCCCGAGCCGGTCGACCAGGAGTTGCGTTCGCAGGAGGTGAGCACGAGGCAGGAGCCGAAACCGGTGGTGATGGAGTCACCGAGGGCGGCGACCACCTTGGGGGAGCCGGGCGGGGCGCTGCCGGTCGGCCGTGGTGTCACCTCTGAACCGGCCTCGCAGGCCAACGCGACCAACGCGAGCAGGCAGACGGCGGCCGTTGTCCAGCGTCCCGGCATGACTTCCCCAGCCTCGTAGCGCGCAGCAATGGCATGGTGACTGTACGCGTGGGTCCGGTGGTGTTCGTGCCGCCTTGTCGGAGATGCGGCAGACCCCTGTCGCCGGGGCGGTGAGCGTGTTAAGCGGCACCGGATCCGGTGCCGACGGTTAGGCCGGGTGCTGTCGGGTAGGTGGGAGTGATGACGAGATCACAGCCCCGGCGTGCCCGCGGCACGGTCGGCCACGCGAACAGCGCGCTCAACCTGCGGCTCGTGCTGGCCGGCTTCGGGCTCGTCACCATGGTCGTCTTCGCGGTGCTGGCGTTCCGCGCCGAACTGGCCTGGCTCGGCGTCGCCTGCGTGATCTTCGCGGTGGTCGCGGTCGTCGACCTGGCCGTCATCCAACGCCGCCGTGCCGCCCGCCGCCGTGAACAGCCCGGCGTACGGCACTCGCTCTTCGAGTGACGGGAGAAAAGCCCTGATGACCATCGCCACCACGAACCCCCTCACCGGCCAGGTGCTCAAGACGTACGAGCCGATGTCGGACGAGCAGCTCAGCGGTGCGATCGAACGGGCCGACCTGGCGTACCAGCAATTGCGTGGCACCACGATCGAGCAGCGCGGGCAGTGGTTGACCGCGGCGGCGGACCTGATGGAGGCGGAACGCGACGACATCGGCCGGCTGATGACCACCGAGATGGGCAAGACGTACGCCGCCGCCAAGGCCGAGGTCAGCAAGTGCGCCGCCGCCTGCCGCTTCTACGCCGCCCGCGCCGCCGAGTTCCTCGCCGACGTCCCGGCCGACGCGACGGCGGTCTCCGCCACCCGGGCGTTCGTCCGCTACCAGCCGATCGGGCCGGTGCTCGCGGTGATGCCCTGGAACTTCCCGCTCTGGCAGGTGGTGCGCTTCGCCGCGCCGGCGCTGATGGCCGGCAACACCGGGCTGCTCAAGCACGCCTCGAACGTGCCGCAGACCGCGCTGCTGCTGGAGGACGTGATCCGCCGCGCCGGCTTCCCCGAGGGCGCCTTCACCACCCTGCTGGTCGGCTCCGAGGCGGTCGAGCAGATCCTGGCCGACCCCCGGGTACGCGCCGCGACCCTGACCGGAAGCGAGCCCGCCGGCCGCTCCATCGCCCAGATCGCTGGCCGCGAGCTGAAGAAGACGGTGCTGGAACTGGGCGGCAGCGACCCGTTCGTGGTGATGCCCTCGGCCGACGTGGAACTGGCCGCCGAGGTGGCCACCACCGCGCGCTGTCAGAACAACGGCCAGTCCTGCATCGCGGCCAAGCGGTTCATCGTGCACACCGACGTCTACGAGGCCTTCGCCGAGGCGTTCGCGCACCGGATGTCGGCGCTGCGCGTCGGTGACCCGATGGACGCCGACACCGACGTCGGGCCGTTGGCCAGCGAGCGGGGCCGCGACGAGGTCGACGCCCAGGTCCGCGACGCGGTCGACAAGGGCGCCACCGTGCTCTGCGGCGGGGAGAAGCCCACCGGGGAGGGCTGGTTCTACCCGCCGACCGTCGTGACCGACCTGGACCGGAGCATGCGGATGTGGGACGAGGAGGTGTTCGGGCCGGTCGCCGGGTTGTACCGGGTGTCGTCGTACGACGAGGCGATCGAGGTGGCCAACGGCACCGCCTTCGGGCTCGGCTCGAACGCGTGGACCCGGGACCCGCAGGAACAGGAGCGTTTCGCCACCGACCTGGTGGCCGGGGCCGTCTTCATCAACGGCATGACCACGTCGTACCCGGAACTGCCCTTCGGTGGGGTGAAGAACTCCGGGTACGGCCGGGAGTTGTCCGCCCAGGGCATGCACGAGTTCTGCAACGTCAAGACGGTGTGGATCGGTGAGGGAACCGCCGGTGTCGGTGCCGGCGCCCACGCCGAGTAGCCCGGCTTACTTTCGGGCCGGCCTGGGTAGGGATGGCCGGCATGACGGCGATCGCGTTCCACGCTTCCCACGAGCAGATCCATCCGCGTGCCCTGCTGGAGGCGGTGTGCCACGCCGAGCAGGTCGGCTTCGACGCCGCCATGTGCTCCGACCACTTCGCACCGTGGAGCGAGCGCCAGGGGCACTCCGGGTTCGCCTGGTCGTGGCTGGGTGCCGCGCTACAGGCCACCGGGCTGTCGTTCGGCGTGGTCAACGCGCCGGGCCAGCGGTACCACCCGGCGATCATCGCGCAGGCGATCGGCACCCTGGCCGCGATGTACCCGGGCCGGTTCTGGGCCGCGCTGGGCTCCGGTGAGGCCGCCAACGAGCACGTCACCGGCGACGCCTGGCCGCGCAAGGACGTGCGGAACGCCCGGCTGCGCGAGTGCGTCGAGATCATCCGGGCGTTGCTGGCCGGTGAGGAGGTCAGCCACGACGGCCTGGTCCGGGTCGACCGGGCCCGGCTCTGGACCCGCCCCGAGCAGCCGCCGGCGCTGGTCGGCGCCGCGGTCAGCGTCGAGACCGCCCGCTGGTGCGCCGAGTGGGCGGACGGGCTGATCACCGTGAACGCGCCGACCGAACACCTCCGCCGCATGATCGACGCCTACCGGGAGGCCGGCGGTCGCGGCCCGGTGCACCTCCAGGTGCATCTGAGCTGGGCGAACACCCAGGCCGAGGCCGAAGCCATCGCGTACGACCAGTGGCGCAGCAACGTCTTCGCCCCACCGGTCTGCTGGGACCTGGCCACCCCCGAACACTTCGACGTGGTCTCCGCGCAGGTGCCCATGTCCCGCCTGGCCGAGGTCGTCAACATCTCCGCCGACCTCGCCCGACACACCGCCTGGCTGGAGGACTACATCAACCTCGGCTTCGACCAGATCGCCCTCCACCACGTAGGCCAGGACCAACGCCCCTTCCTGGACGCCTTCGGCACCCAAGTCCTCCCCAAACTCCCCCACCCCTAACCCCCCCACCCACCCCCCCACCCTGCCGGTCGATCATGAGGTTGACGGCAGTTGTCGATCTCCAGACTGCCGCCAACCTCATGATCAACGCGGCCGGTGACGGGGGCAGGAGGGGGTCAGGGGTGGTGGGTGAGGAGTTGGCCGGGCCAGGGGGGTCGGCCGGGGCGGTCCACGGTGAAGCGGGCGGTGCGGGTGAAGCCTTGGCGCTCGTACCAGCGCACGAGGGCGCCGTCGTCGCCGGCGTAGCAGTCGACTCGTAGCAGGTGGACGCCGCGGTGTCGGGCCAGGTCGGCGGCGTGCGCCAGTAGTCGAGCACCGATGCCGGCGCCGGCGTACGCGCGGTCGGTGACCAGCAGGTTCACGTACAGCTCCGGTTCGGTGGCGGGTGGCACGTAGTCGTTGGCGCTACCTACCACCAGCGCCCCGACCGGCTGTTCCCCCACCTGCGCCAACCACAGACCGCCCCCGTTCGCCCAGCCCTCGGCCTGCGCGATGCGGCGCGGGTCGGCAGAAGCCGGCTCCGTACCCCACTGCCCCGTACGCCCCTGCTCCACCAACCACGCCGTAGCGCCATCAAGCAGCCCCAGCACCGCCGCCGCGTCCCCCGGCCCACCCGCCCGCACCACCACATCCACCATCTCCCCATCCTCCACCCCACCCCCTCCACCCACGAGGGCCCGGTGATCAAGAGGTTTTGGTCGCCTGGATGTGGAATCCAGACCAAAACCTCTTGATCAACCGGGCCCTGGTGGGGTGGTGGGTGGGGGAAGACGGGGGCCGGGTGGGGTGCCGGTCGCCGACGGCACCCCACCCGGGGATCAGGAGACGGTGCAGGGAGCGCCGTTGACCGTGATCAGGTTGGGGGCGGGGTTGGCGCCCGTGCCGGTGGTGGCGTTGAAGCCGAACATCGCCGTGCCGCCGGGGGCGATCTTGCCGTTGTACGACTCGTTCTTCGCGGTCACCGTGGCACCGGACTGCTTCACGTCGGCCATCCACGCCTCGCGCACCTTGGCGTCACCGGTGAAGGCGAACGTGGCGGTCCAGCCGTTCAGCGTGGTGCTGCCGGTGTTGCGGATGGTCAGCTGGCCGGTGAAGCCGGTGCCGCCCTGCCAGGAGCCGTAGTTGGTGTACGTCACCGAGCAGCTCGGTGCCGGCACCGCCGCCGAGTCGCCCTGGTCGGCGAGGAACGAAGCGATCCAGGACAGCGCCGAGTTCCAGTTGATCGCCACCTCGTTGGTCGAGTAGGAGGCGATGTCGTCGACGTAGCAGAACATCGGGGCGCAGCCGGCGAGCAACTGCTCCACGAACGGGTCCTGCAGGTCGGCGTTGGGACCACCGGCCAGCGAGCCGGCGGGCGGCTTCGGCATGCTCGGGTCGAGCTGGTAGCCGAAGATGCGGCTGTGCTGGTTCTGCGCGGCGTGCTCGCCCCAACCGGTCACGTACGAGATGTTCAGCGCGTTGCGGCCGAAGATGTAGTCCATCGTCTGCACCGCGCCGTCGCGGTACTTCGCCTGGCCGGTCAGGTCGAAGGCGGTGGCCAGCACGATCGCGTTGTTGATCACGTTGCTGTTGCCGCCCCAGAAGTAGCTGCTGGCCTCACCGGGCATCGGCAGCCCGTACGCCTGCCGGGCGATCTCGGCGAGGTAGCGGTCGGCGGCGTCGGTGACCGACGCCCGGATGCGGGTCACCTCGGCGGTCGGCAGCCCACTGGGCACGGTGGCCAGGTCGAGGCGGCCCAGGGCGGCCACGCTCTGCCAGCCGAAGCCACGGGCGTCGAACACGTCGCCGGTGTGGTGCGGCGAGGCGGTCAGGTCGGCCAGGTAGCTGGTCTCACCGGTGGTCAGGTACAGCTCGGCCGCCGCCCAGTAGAACTCGTCGGTGACGTTGCTGTCGTCGTACGCGCCACCGCCGTTGCCGTCGGTCGGGCTGGCGTACCGGGTCGGGTTGGCCTTCGCCGCGGCGTAGGCGGTCTTCGCCGCGGTGCCGCAGCGCTGCGCGAACGCCGCGTCGTACGGGGCGAACAGCCGGGCGCACTGGGCCGCGACGGCGGCCAGGTTCAGCGTGGCGGCGGTCGATGGCGGGTGCAGCTCGCGCAGTTCGTCGTCGTCCTCGGGCTGCAACGGCAGGCCGGTCCAGTTCTGGTCATGGATCTTGTGGTGGGCCATCCCGGCCAGCGGCTTGCCGGCCGGCACCTGCATGCGCAGCAGGAACTCCAGCTCCCAGCGGGCCTCGTCGAGGATGTCCGGTACCCCGTTGTCCCGCTCGGGCAGCCGCAGCGTGCCGTCGCCGAGGGCGGCGCCGAACCCGGCGGTGGCCGCGTTCTTGGTCCGCTCGAAGGCGCTCAGCAGCTGGTAGGTGGCGATGCCGCCGTTGACCACGTACTTGCCGTGGTCGCCCGCGTCGTACCAGCCGCCGCGTACGTCGAGCCGGTAGTCGCAGACGCCGGGCTGGCACGGCACGTCGGTGTCGCCCTGGTTGGGGGCGACGCCCAGGTGGCCGGCCGGGCGGGCGTACTCCTCGCCGACCAGGTCACCGTCGATGGCGATGCCGCTGCGCTGGATGTAGAAGAACTGCAGCGCGTCCGAGCGCAGCTGCTCGTAGATCGTGCCGGAGATGTCGAACGGGTGGCTGACCTCGCCGTCCACGGTCAGCGTCACGCCCTGCCCCGGGGTGCGGTACGACGAGAAGTCGACCGAGTGGACGTTCTGGGCCGACGCCGGGTCGACACCGCGCGGGGTGGTGGTGCCGCTGGCCAGCACCGCGCCGGAGGCGGACTTCAGCTGCCAGGGCAGCGCCTCGGTGGCGTCGGTGACCACCGTTGCGTTCTTCGGCCCGTGCGGCAGGTAGCCGACCTGGTTGACGCGGACCCGGGGGCCGGTGTCCGGCTCGTACGGCTCGGGCGGGTTGCCGCCGCGCAGCGAGACGTTGTCCAGGCAGACCGTCTGCTCCTGGGCGGCGCCGCCGACCTGGAAGATCAGCTGGGCGCGGCTGTCGTCGGTCGAGGCGACGAAGGTCCGCTCGACACGCTGCAGGGTGGGCGTGGCGGCCGCGGTGACCGAGTAGTAGCCGGTGTAGGGCGCGGAGCCGAGTTGCAGCACGGCGGTCACCGAGGTGCCCGGGGTGGCGTGCACGTCGAAGCCGAGGGTGTATTCGGCGCCGGCGATCAGCGGGACGCCGTCGTGGCCGATGCCGGCGTCCCACGGATTGGCCAGGCCGCCGGCGACGGTGGTGCACAGCTCGCCGTCGACGACGCCGAGCGGGCCGGTGCCAAAGGAGAACCAGGGCGACGAGCCGTTGCTGAAGTCGCCGTTGTTGATCTGTTCGGGTGCGTCTGCCGGGGGGTCGGCGTACGCGGTGCCGGCGGTGGTGCCGGCCAGCGCCACGGCGGTTGCCGCGGCGAGTACCGCGAGACGACGTCGGGGTGGCGTCACGGGGGATCCTTCCGACGAACGGGGGACGGGCGAATGGTGGCGAAAAAGAAGCTGGGAGCGCTCCCAGGTATCGGGCATGTTTCCAGGCACAGTCGACCGTGTCAATCGATCGCATCCGATCTTCTTCAGGGGCGCTCGCCAGTGAGATTCGCCGCGCCACGCCCGGTCGTCCCGATCTCCTAGAGACAACCGCGCCCTTCGCCTGGCAGGCTGCGTCCCATGACCCTGAAGCTACGTTCTGCCGGAACGAGCGACTGTGGGCTGATCCGCAGCGGTAACCAGGACGCCCTGCACGCCGGTGCCTGGCTGGTCGCGGTCGCCGACGGCATGGGCGGCATGGCCGCTGGCGACCTGGCCAGTTCGATCGCCATCGAGGCGATGGCGCCGCTGGACGTGGAGACTCCCGAGCACGCGTTGGTCGCCGCGTTGCAGAGCGGCATCCAGTTGGCCACCAACCGGATCCGCCAGGCGGTCGCCGAGGATCCGCAGCGGCAGGGGATGGGCACCACACTGACCGCGCTGCTGTTCGCGCGTACCGGCAGCTGCCTGGCGTTGGCGCACGTGGGCGACTCCCGGGCGTACCTGTTCCGCGAGGGCGTGCTCAAGCAGATCACCCGGGACGACACCTTCGTGCAGATGCTCGTCGACCAGGGCCTGATCACCCCCGACCAGGCCGGCAGCCACCCCCGCCGGGCCGTGGTCACCCAGGCGTTGCAGGGCGAGGAGGTCTCACCGACGTACGCGACCATGCTGCCCTGGGCCGGCGACCGCTGGCTGCTGTGCAGCGACGGGTTGTCAAACGTCGTGAGCGCCGAGACCCTGGCCGAGGTGCTGGCCGGATATCCGGACCGTCAGGAGTGCGCGCGTCGGCTGATCGATCTCGCGTTGCGGGCCGGCGGACCGGACAACGTCACGGTCGTCGTCGCGGACGTGGTCGACGAGGGCTGAACCGCCCCCGCAGCGCCACCGACCGGCGCAGCGCTGTCGGATCGGGGGTCGCGCGGCACGTGCGCAGGCCGGGTGTGCCGTGCGGACAGCGGCAGCCCCATCGGGGTGCTGCCGCTGTCCGACGCTGGTGTTCGTCCCGGCCGGGTCAGCGACTGCCGTCGTGGTGGAGGCCGCCGACGAAGGAGGTCCAGGCCGACGGTGGGAACGTCAGCACCGGTCCGCCGCGGTCCTTGCTGTCCCGCACCGCGACATGACCGTCGAGTGTGGCGACCTCCACGCAGTTGCCGTTGCCCACACTGCGGGTGCTGGTGCGCCACTTCGCTCGGGACGGGTCGAGCGCGGTCATCGCGATCCCTTCATCGATACTCAGGGTGATCGCGGCGACGCGATCACGTAAAGTAGCGAGAGGCCTCTTTGAGGCGGACCAGGGATGCCGCCGGATCCAGCGCCAGTTGGCGCAGCCTCTCGTGCACAAGGCTATACGAGCGCACCTGCGCAGCCTCCTCCAGTGCCAGGCCTGTCGTGAGATTTTCCAGGTAGACCACGGCGGCGTCGGCGGCGTCGGGGAACGTGAGGATCACGTACGGGGAGTTCAGCGCGGGATGACCACCGGCCTCGAACGGCAGTACCTGGATTGTGACGTTCGGTAACTGAGCGACATCCTCCAAATAAGACAGTTGCCCGGCCATCACGCCTCGATCGCTAACCGGGCGTAACAACACGGACTCGTTCAACACCACCGACAGGTCGACCGGCTGATCGCCGCGCAGCACGTTCTGTCGGCGTAGTCGGGCGGCGACCTTGCGGTCGAGGTCCTCCTCGCCGGCGGTCAGGCGGTAGACCTCCCGGGCGTACGCCTCGGTCTGCAGCAGGCCGGGCACCGCCTCGGCCTCGTACGTGCGCAGGGTGGCGGCCTCGGCCTCCAGGCCGACGTAGAACTCGAACCACTCCGGCAGTACGTCGCTGTAGTGCTGCCACCAGCCGCGTTGCTGGGCGCCACGGGCGATCTCGATGAGCGCCTCGGCGTCGCTTCCGGTCACCTGGTACAGCGCCAGCGCGGCACGTACGTCGCGCGGCTTGATGCCGATCTGGGCGTTCTCGATGCGGGACAGGTTGCTCTTGGACATGTCCAGTTGCCGGGCGGCGACATCCAGGGTCATTCCAGCGCGTTCGCGCAATTGACGTAGTTCCCGGGCGATGCGGCGGCGTCGGACAGTGGGGCTCGCAGTCACCCTCCGAGTCTGTCACGGGAAAACCTGCAGGTCGCATCAGCACGGAGTGCAACTGTCGAAAACGGGAGTTGCATTGCATGGGTCCGACGTGCATGCTTGCCCCCGAGCTAGCGATCACAATGGACGGCGATTCGGGGGAGGACCGGTGCTCATCGCCGACGAGTTCTTCCTGATCGCGCACAACGACATCCGGGGCAGGGCGAAGCTGCATCCGGCGGCCACCGGCCTCGGTCTTGCCGGTGGTCTGCTCGGTGAGCTGATCCTCTACGGACACATCACCGTCGCCAATGGTCAGGTCGGCGTGATCGACCGCCGTCCGCCCGCCGACGCGTTGGCGCACACCGTGCTCGACCAGCTGATCGGTGAGGCCCAGCACCAGTCGGTGCGTACCTGGCTCAGCTTCCTCGCCCAGACCGCGGTGACCGCGGTGGGGGAGCGGCTCGCCCGGGCCGGCGCGCTACGCCGGCAGGAGAGCCGCCGGCTGCTGCGCACCACCGTCAGCTACGTACCGATCGACCCCAATGTGGCCGCCTGGCCGGCCACCCGGCTGCGCGCGGTGCTGGAACGCCCCGATCCGCCAAGCGTGCCCGACGCGCTGCTGCTCGGCCTCGTCTCCTCCGCCGGGTTGACCCGGGAGGTGCTGTGGAGCGCCGGCCCTCGCGCACACCACCGGCTCAATCTGATCATCCCCGCGTTGCCGGCGCCGCTGAAGGAACTCGTGGCGCACACCGAGGCCGCCGTGGGCGCGGCCGTGCTGCGCGGCATTCCCTGAGCCGGCACCCCCTACCCCTCACTCTCACACCGGAGCTCCCATGTCCTCCACAGTGACATCGCAGCGACCAAGCAACGTCTCCGAGGCGTTGGCCCGTGGCCGCCTCGGCGTACCCTCCGTGGTCTTCTTCGTCCTGTCCGCGGCGGCGCCGCTGACCGTGGTCGCCGGGGTGGTCACCACCGGCTACGGGGTCATCGGCGTGCTCGGCATCCCGCTGGCCTTCCTGGCGGTCGCCGCCGTGCTGGCCATCTTCTCCGCCGGCTACGTGGCGATGGCCCGTCGGATGGCCAACGCCGGCGCCTTCTACGCCTACGTCGCGCGTGGCCTGGGTCGCCCCGCCGGGGTGGGTACGGCCTGGGTCGCGCTGCTGGCCTACAACGCGTTGCAGGTCGGGCTCTACGGCACCATCGGCGCGGCGGCCACGCCGGTGCTGGACCGGCTCTTCGGCATCACCCCGCAGTGGTGGATCGTGGCGTTGGTGGCCTGGGCGCTGGTGGGGGTTCTCGGCCTGCTCCGGGTGGACATCAACGGCATGGTGCTGGCCGCGCTGCTCTGCGCCGAGATCGCCATCATCGTGCTGTTCGACCTGGGTCAGCTGAGCAACCCGGCCGCCGGGGGCGCGACCTTCGCGGCCTTCTCGCCGGACAACTTCTTCGTGCCGGGACTCGGCGCGGTCCTGGTGCTGGCGATCCTCGGTTTCGTCGGCTTCGAGGCCGCGGTGGTGTTCAGCGAGGAGAGCAAGGACCCGAAGCGGACCGTGCCGATGGCGACCTACCTGTCCGTGGCGATCATCGGCGTGATCTACGCGCTCTCCTCGTGGAGCATGACCGTCGCCGTGGGACCGGACCGCATCGTCGAGGAGGCCGGTACCCAGAGCATCGACCTGATCTTCAACCTCGCCGGGGCGCACCTGGGCGACACCGTGCTCACCATCGGCCAGGCGCTCTTCCTGACCTCGGTGCTGGCCGCCATGATCTCGTTCCACAACACGACCGCCCGGTACGCCTTCGCGCTGGGCCGGGAGCGGGTGTTGCCGGCGGCGTTCGGACGGACCTCGCCGGTCACCGGCGCGCCCCGGGCCGCCTCGCTGGCGCAGAGCACGCTCGGCCTGGCGGTGATCCTGCTGTACGCCGTCAACGGCTGGGACCCGGTGCTCCAACTGTTCTTCTGGCTGGGCACCAGTGGCGGCTTCGGCGTGCTGCTGCTGATCGCGACGACCGCCATCGCGATCATCGTGTACTTCGCGCGCAGCGGTGAGCAGGAGACCCTGTGGCGGCGGCTGATCGCGCCCGGCATCGCCGCGATCGCGCTGTTCGCGATCATCGTGCTGGCGGTGCAGAACTTCGCCAACCTGCTCGGCGTGGAGCCCGACTCGCCGCTGCGCTGGCTCTTCCCGGCGGCGTACCCGGTGGCCGCCGCGCTCGGTGTGCTCTGGGGCGTGGTGCTGCGGCGCACCCGGCCCGACACGTACGCCCGGATCGGGCTGGGTGCGGAGAGCACCGCGGCGGTCGTCGGGCTGCCGCCGGCGGGCACCGATCCGGCGCAGCCCACGACGGGGGTGCGGTGATGACGCAGGCGGACATCGATCGTCTCGGCCCCGCTGACGCCCGGTGGGTGGCCGAACGGATCGCCGAGGCGTTCCTGGTGCTGGACGCGACCCGGTGGCTGGTGCCGGACGAGGCCAAGCGGGAGGCGGTGCTGGCCGCCCAGTTCGAGATCGTCGTGTCGCACGCGCTGCGGCACGGGCTGGTCTTCGGCACCGCGGACCGGGTCGGCGTGGCCGTCTGGCTGCCGTCGGTCGGTGATCCGCTGCCCGAGCCGGAGGACTACGACGCCCGGCTGGCCGCCGCGTGCGGGGAGTGGACGCCCCGCTTCGCCCACCTCGACGAGTTGTTCGCGGCGAACCACCCGCATGCCGACCACCACCACCTGGCGATGCTGGCCGTACGGCCGGACCGCCAGGGCGCGGGTGTGGGGAGCGCGTTGCTGCGGCACCACCATGCCTGGCTGGACGCCAACGGCGTACCGGCCTATCTGGAGGCGAGCAGCGAGACCAGCCGGGACCTGTACGCCCGGCACGGTTACCGGGTCGCCGAGCCGTTCCGGCTGCCGGACGGCACGCCGTTCTGGCCGATGTGGCGGGAACCGGGCAGCCAGCCGGCCTGATCGTGAACACGTCGATGGCCGGGCCCGCCGGCCCGGCCATCGTCGCCACCCCCTCTTAGTACGTTCCGTCGAGCTGCCCCCGCAGCTTCGTCAGCGCCCGGGCCAACAGCCGGGACACGTGCATCTGCGAGACGCCGATCTGCTCGGCGATCTGCGACTGCGTCAGGTTTCCGTAGAAGCGCAGCGTCAGGATCTTCTGCTCGCGCTCGTCAAGCGTGGCCAGTGCCGGCCCCAGCGCCACCCGCAGCTCGGCCAGCTCGAACTCGCTGTCCTCGCCGCCGAGCATGTCGCCGAGCTCGGTCGCCCGGTCACCGTCGCCGGTGGGCGTGGACAGCGACACCGCGTTGTAGGCGCGGGCACCCTCCAGGCCCTCCAGCACCTCTTCCTCGGTGAGCTTGAGGTGGGCGGCGATGTCCGCCACCGTCGGCGAGCGGCCCAGGGTCTGCAGCAGCGAGCTGTTCGCGTCCGAGATGGCCAGGCGCAGCTCCTGCAGCCGCCGGGGGACCCGGATGTCCCAGGTGCGGTCGCGGAAGTGGCGCTTGAGCTCGCCGATGATGGTGGGGATCGCGTAGCCGGCGAAGTCGACGCCGCGCGTGGGGTCGAACTTGTCGATGGCCTTGATCAGGCCGACCGCCGCCGTCTGGGCCAGGTCGTCGGTCGGCTCGCCCCGGCCGCTGTAGCGGTGGGCGAGGTGGTTCGCCAGCGGCAGCCATGCCTCGATGGCCCGGTCGCGCAGCGCGGCACGGGACGGGTGCCCGGCGGGCAGCGCGGCCATCGCGTTGAGCAGGTCGGTGGCGCTGTCGGTGAGCGCTCGCGGGTCGAGTTTCGTCGCGGTCGTCGGCGCGGTTGCCGGCTCGGTGATCGTTGGCGCGGTCATGGTGGTCCTCCCTGCACCTCGTCCGCGGATAAAGACGTGACGCTTCGGTTGGGCGCTGTTCGTACGTTCGGGAGTCACCATAGCCTGATAGGGCAGCGGAAATCTAGCCGAACGGACGATGTCTTTAAGTGATTTCAAGTCACTAAACGACATGAACCGGACACAAGTTGGTGGTTTGGATGGCGGAAGGATGGTGACTGTCGAGTTTTCGCCCTTGTCCCGTCGGCGGGACTGGCCGTAGCGTCGCGGTACATCCCCTGTCCGGAGGCGCCGTGCTCGATCCTGCCGTTCCCCACCTCGTGGTCAACAGCCGCGCGCTCTACTTCAGCTGGCTGCCGGCGGATCCCGAGGCGGTGGCCGCGCTCGTTCCAGCCGGCCTGCGACCGCATCCGGACCGGCAGGTGTTCATGAACCAGTACGTGGTGGACGACGCCGCCCAGACCTCCGGGTTCGGCTCGTACTCGCTTGCCTATCTCGGCGTGACCCTGGCCGACGTGCCCGCTCCGGACGGGGTGACCCCGGGCGGCTGGTGGACCCATTACGTGGCCTCCAGCGACCAGGTCCGCGACTACGCCCTCGCCCGCGGCGCTCCCGCCCTGGCCGGCAGCACCACCATCAGGTCGGGCCACGACAAGGTGGTGGCCGAGACGGAGATCGGTGGAGTACCGGTGATCCGGGCCCAGGCCCGCGTCGGCGAAACGGGCACCACCACACACAACGGCCACCACCGCTATCTCACCGCGCTGGGCGGGCAGGTGGTCAGCAGCACCTATCCGGTGATCTCCGAACCGGTGGGCGAGTTCGAGATCGAGTCGGTGGAGTTCCTCGAACCGGAGCATCCGATCTACGCGCTGCGCCCGGAGAATCCGCTCACCATCGCCTGGGGCTATTACGCCCCACGGTCGTCGTTCGCCTACCCGGGCGGGCTGACGGTGTGCGGCGAACTGGAGCTCGCCAGTGGCGCGACGGGGGTTTCCGCAGGCCCATTCGGGTAACCCAGGGGCTGGATCGGCATTCACCCCTACCTCGAGGAGGCCGCACCATGCCCGGCGAGACGACAAGCGCTGTGACCGAGCACCGCGAGCAGGCGGTGGAGGGGGAGCGGGGAGCGCTGTTGGCCGTACTGGTGATGGTGGTGCTCGGCGTGGCCGGGATATTCGCCGTTTCCTGACCAGCGGGGGCGCCCCGGTCGCATCGGGCGCCCCCATCTGTCGTCACCGGTCAGGGTCGCGAACCCTGGCCGTCGGTGTGCGCCAGCCGATCGGCCGGGATCACCCCGAGCCGGCCGGCCTGGTAGTCCTCGAAGGCCTGGATCAGCTCGTCACGGCTGTTCATCACGAACGGGCCGTACTGGGCGACCGGCTCGCGGATCGGCTGACCGCCCATGATGTACAGATCCAGCGTCGGCGTGCGGCTGTCCTGCCGGGCGTTGGCCCGGAACCGCAGCGCATCACCCGGGCCGTGCACCGCGAGCTGCCCGGTGCGTACGCCGCGGCCGTTGGCGCCGATCGTGCCGCGCCCGCCCAGCACGTAGACCAGGGCGTTGAAGTCGGGCCGCCAGGGCAGGTCGACCTGCGCCCCCGGCTCCACCGTCACGTGGGTCACGGTGATCGGGGTGTACGTCGAGCCCGGTCCCTGGTGTCCGGGGATTTCACCGGCGATCACCCGGATCAGCGCGCCGCCGTCCGGCGTGGTGAGCAGAGCGGCCTGGTTGCCCCGGATGTCCTGGTATTTCGGCGGGCTCATCTTCGCCACCTTGGGCAGGTTGACCCAGAGCTGGGTGCCGTGGAACAGGCCGCCGCTGACCACCAGATGCTCCGGCGGGGCCTCGATGTGCAGAAGGCCACTGCCCGCCGTCATCCACTGGGTGTCGCCGTTGGTGATGGTGCCGCCACCGCCGTGCGTGTCCTGGTGCTCGAAGACCCCGTCGATGATGTAGGTGACGGTCTCGAAGCCCCGGTGCGGGTGCCAGCTGGTGCCCCGTGGCTCGCCCGGGGCGTACTCGACCTCGCCCATCTGGTCCAGGTGCAGGAACGGGTCCAGCTCGCTGGTCGGTACCCCGGCGAAGGCCCGGCGCACCGGGAAGCCCTCGCCCTCGAAGCCGCTCGGCGCGGTGGTCAGCCGGCGGACCGGGCGGATGGTGGTGGTGGACTCGTCGAGCCGGGGCAGTCGGGGCAGGACGAGGACGTTGTCGACGGTGATCGCGGGCATCGGAGGCTCCTTCAACTGT
This sequence comes from Micromonospora fiedleri, assembly GCF_016774385.1. Lineage (NCBI taxonomy): Bacteria > Bacillati > Actinomycetota > Actinomycetes > Micromonosporales > Micromonosporaceae > Micromonospora > Micromonospora fiedleri. The sequence goes on along the minus strand of NZ_JAETXL010000010.1, from coordinate 58,992 downwards.
CGCTGTGAGCGGGGCTGGCGGTGGCCTGCAGCCGCTGGCCGAGTCGGGTGAAAATCCTGGTCAGGCAGGCGATCTCGGCGTCGTCGAGGTCGTCCATCAGGTGCGTGCGTACCGAGTGCAGGTGCTGCGGTGCGGCCTCGCGCAGGGCCAGCAGGCCGGCGGCGGTGAGCACCGCCTCGCTGCCCCGCCCGTCCTGCGCACACGGCTGCCGCGCCACCAGGCCGCGCCGTTGCATCGAGGAGATCTGGTACGTCAGGCGGCTGGGTGAGAAGACCAGCCGGTCGGCCAGCTCGCCCATCCGCAGGCGTTGCCCGGGGATCTCGCTGAGCAGCACGAGCACGTGGTAGTCGGCGAGGCTCAGGTCGCTGGTGGCGCGCAGATCCTCCTCCAGCCGGGTGAGCAACCGCTGGCTGGCCTCGATGTACCCCCGCCAGGCGGCCAGGCGGTCCGGGCTCAGGCTCTCGGTCATGCCCCAACGGTAGCACAAACTAAAATTTGAACTATCTCGCCGAAGTGCTGGCGGTGAAGCGGGTGATCGAGGTCATCGGGGAAGATATTGAAGGTTTGAATGAAAGCCTCGGACCGGTGACCGTATTCCAGCGGTGGTACGCGAGGAGCGTGTGCCACACTGCCCGACGTGGTGAACCTGACCGGCCCTGGCCTGCTGCTACGTCCCTGGCGGGACGGCGACGCCCCCGCCGCCCTCGACGCCTTCGGTGACCCGGAGATCGCCCTGTGGAACCCCCAGGGCGACGGTCTCGACCTGGACGCCGCTCGACAGTGGGTACGGCGGCGGGCCGCCTGGTCGAACGGCGCGAACGTGGCGCTGGCGCTGGCCGATCCGACCGATCCGGCAGTGCTGCTCGGCTCGGTGTCGCTGCACCGCATCCACGACGGGGAAGCCTCGATCGGCTACTGGGTGGTGCCCGCGGCCCGCGGGCGAGGGCTCGCCTCGGCCGCGGTCGTCCGCGTCACCGCCTGGGCCTTCGCGGAACTCGGACTGCACCGCATCGAGTTGTGTCACGCGGTGGGCAACCCGGCCTCCTGCCGGGTCGCCGAACGGGCCGGCTACCTGGCCGAAGGCACCCTGCGGCAGTCGCACCGCTACGGCGACGGCCGGCGCCACGACGAGCATCTGCACGCCCGCCTGGCCACCGACTGACCGTCGCGGGCACGCGATCCGCCCCCGACCGGACCGGTCGGGGGCGGCAGGACTCGTGCGTGCGTCGGTTGCGGTCAACCTGCGGTCTGCGGGGCGCGCGCACCCAGGTGCAGCCGGCCCAGCAGTTGACGGGCCTGTTCGGCGACGTCCGCGTCGACGATGACGGCGTACTGGTTGGCGCGCAGCGAACTGGCCGAGGTGAAGTCGCGCTTGCCGCCCGTCATGGCGTGGGCGACCGCGCCGAACACCGCGCCCCAGATCGCACCGATGACCAGGCCGGCCAGGATCACCGCGAGCCAGTTGCCGACGGTGAAGATGCCGAACAGTAGGCCGATGAACAGCCCGAACCAGGCACCGGTGCCGGCGCCGATCAAACCGGCACGAGCGGTCGTCATCCGACCCAGCACGGTCTCCACCAGGGTCAGATCGGTGCCCACGATCGCGCTGCGTTCCACCGGGAACCGGTTGTCGGCCAGGTGGTCCACCACCCGTTGGGCGGAGGGATAGTCCGGGTAGGCCCCGATCGTCACGGTCGGCGGGCCGAACTGCGGAGCGTGCCCGTCGCCGCTGGGCGCCGTGGTACGGCCACCCGGCCCCGACGGGAGGGTGCCGCCACCGGTCACGCCCGGCTGCCAGGCCGGGGGATTCGACTGTGTGGTCATGGGTCTCCTCCTTCGTCGCTCCACGCGTTCCCGCCCGATGGCAGCGGTAACGCGTCCGCGCCGGTCAGGCCGACGGAGGTGACGCAGGCGTGGGCCCCTCGCCGATGCCCGAAGGCGGTGGCGAGGGGCCCACGCGGGTGCGATCAGGTGCAGTTGGTGCCGTTGAGGGTGAAACCGCTCGGGGCCGGCAGGCTGCTGCCGCTGTAGGTGCCCTGGAAGCCGGTGCTGAGGGTGCCACCGCTGGGCAGGCTGCCGTTCCAGTCGGCGTTACGGACCGAGATCCGGTCGCCGGACTGGCTCCAGACGCCGTTCCAGCCGTTGCTCAGCCGTACCCCGGAGCCGGCCGTGAAGGCCAGGGTCCAGCCGTTCACCGCGCTGCCGCGGTTGGTCACCCGGATCTCGGCGGTGAAGCCACCGGTCCAGGTGTTCGGGGTGAACGTCACCGTGCAGCCTCCGCCCGGCGGCGGGGTGGTCGGCGGCGGAGGAGTGGTGGGCGGCGGGGGAGTGGTGGGCCCCGGGGTGGTGGGGGCCGGCGTGGTGGGCAGCGGCCCGGCCGCGATGGCCAGGTCGTACGCCCGCTGCGGCACGAACTGACCGGCGGCGGCGATGCAGCCGTCGGCCTCGCCGGGCAGCTTGACCCAGAGGAAGGCGTCGATCGCCGAGTCGCCGGTGTTGGTGGTGCTCGGCGTGCCGATGGCCCGCCCCGGCGGGTCGCACCACTCGGAGCCGGCGGGACCGTTGCCGTTACGGCTGGTGTCGATGACCGCCTTCAGGCGGGAGATCCCGGTCGCCGCGATGATCGACTTGGCGTAGGAGACCTCGCCGGCGGTGCTGCGGTAGTTCGACACGTTCACCGAGATGCCGTCGGCGCTGTTGGCGATGTCCGCGGCGAGCAGCCGGTTGGCGGCCTCGCCGGCCGAGAGCCAGCCGCCGTGGCCGATGTCGTAGTAGACCTTCGCCGCCGAGGAGGCACGCTTGAGGGCCTTGCCGGCGTACGCCATCGAGGCCCGGACCTCGGCCTGCTGGTTGCCGTCCATGCAGCTGGTCATGATGGGGAGCACGTCCGGCTCCAGGATGATGGTGGCCGGTCGACCCTGCAGGCCGGCCGCCACCTGGTCCACCCACTGACGGTAGGCGCTGTGGTTGGGCGCTCCGCCACCGCTGTGGTTGCTGCAGTCGCGGTTGGGGATGTTGTAGACCACCAGGATCGGGATCTTGCCCGCTGCCGCGGCGGCGCCGACGAACTGGCTCACCTCGCCCTGCACGGTCGAGGTGTTGGTGGTGGTGTACCAGCGGGGCTGCGGCACGTTGGCGATCCGGTCCCGGATCACGGCGGCCCGGGAGTCACCCGGGTTGGCCGCCACCCAGCGGGCGGCGCTGGTCTGCGGGTCCACGTAGAAGGCGGAATCGGCAGCCGCGGCGGGCGCCGCCAGCAGCGCGCCCACGCCGACGGTGGCGGCGACGGTGAGTGCCGTCACCGCGCCGACCACGGCGGACGTGCGTCGGGTTCTCATGGTCTGCTCCTCGGATATATCGAGCAAGTTGCGTGGAAGCGCTCCCACATGTCCGCCAAGGTACGCACCCGTTGCGAGATTGTGAAGACCTTCCGGAAGCATCGATGGCTTTAGGTATGTTCGACGGACTGGCCAGCGGCCAGGTACGACGGAACCGGCGAGACCCGGTACGTAAGATCACCGGGTGACTACGGAGCGAACCGGCGTCGTGGTGGTCGGTGCCGGCATCGCCGGTGTGGCGTGCGCGGTGCAGCTGCGACGGGCCGGGGTGCCCGTGGAGATCAGGGAACGTGCCCAGGGGCCCGGCGGCCGGATGTCCAGCAAGCCGTTCGACGGGCGTCCGGCCGACCTCGGCGCGGCCTACTTCACCGTCAGCGATCCGGACTTCGCCGAGGTGGTGGCGCAGTGGCAGGCCGCCGGGCTGGTCCGGGAGTGGACGGACACCTTCGTCGCGTACGGCGCGCAGGGGCGGCACGAGGTCCGTGGCCCGATGCGGTGGGCGGCACCCCGCGGACTCCGTTCCCTCGTCGAACACCTGTCACAGGACCTGCCGGTGCTGGTGAACCGGCTGGTGCTCGACGTCGCCCCGGGACCGTCGGTGGACGGCCACCGGTGCCGGGCGGCCGTGCTGGCGATGCCGGGGCCACAGGCCGCGTTGGTGCTCGACCCGGCCCTGACCGTCGCCACCGAGGCGCTCCAGCACCAGCGTTGGTCACCGTCGCTGGCGGCGATGCTGCGGTTCCCGCACCGGCGCTGGCAGGAGTTCCGGGGCGCCTTCGTCAACGACCACCCGGTGCTGCGCCTGGTCTGCGACGACGGGGACCGTCGTGGTGACCGGGCGCCCGTGCTGGTCGCGCACACCACCGGGTCGTTCGCCGCACGGCATCTCGCCCAGCCCAGCGCCGCCGCCCCGGCGGTCGAGGCGGCGGTACGCGACCTGCTCGCCCTGCCCGATCCGGCGGTACGCGTGCACCTGCACCGGTGGACGTACGCCCAGCCCACCGCCGGCTCCGCCGCCGGGTTCCACCTCGACGACGAGGGGATCGGGCTGGCCGGAGACGCGTACGGCGCGCCACCCCGGGTACAGACGGCGTGGCGCTCCGGCCACGACCTCGGCCGTGCGCTGGCCCGCCGGCTGACCTGAGCTACCCGCGCCGGGGCCTACTGCGCAACGGCCCTACTGCGGCGGAGTGAGGATCTCGAACCAGACGGTCGAGCCCCGCACGGTGGGATCGGTGCCCCAGGCGTCGCTCAACTCCTCGATCAGACCCAGCCCACGGCCCCGACTGCTCAACGTGTCCGTCCGGGTCCGGGTGACCGTGCCGCGCGAGCCCGAGTCGGCCACCGACACGAGCAGGCGCTCGGGGCTCAGGTCGATCTCCACCCGGGCCGCCGTGCCGGCGTGCAGCAGGGCGTTGGTGGTCAACTCGCTGGTGCACAGCACCGCCGCGCCGATCACCGACTCGGCCACCTGCCACTCGGTGAGCTGGGCGGTCATCCAGTGCCGTACCCGGCTCGGCGCCGTCGGCTCGGCCGGTACCTCCATCCGGGCGGACCGGCTCGGCCGCAGCGCGTACTCGACGGCGAGCACGGCCACGTCGTCCTCGGTGGCGCCGGGCACCGCGGCGGTGGCGGTGGCACACAGCGCGCGGGGGTCGCCGCTGTGCGCGGCGGCCACCGACTCGACCAGCCGAGCCAGACCGTGCGAGAGCCCCTGCCGTCGCCGTTCCACCACGCCGTCACTGAACAGCAGTAGCGTGTCGCCGGGCGGGAACGCGACGGTGCAGGTCGCCGCCTGGTATCCGACGCCCAGCGGCGCGCCGGCCGGCACCTGCACGTACTCGGCTCGCGGCTCGCCGTCGGCCGAGCACCGTCGGATCAGCGGTGCCGGGTGACCCGCACTGGCCAGGGTGAGCAGTTCCCGGGCCATGTCGATGACCCCGAACGCCACGGTGACGAACAGCTCGTGCGTGCCGGCCTCGGCACCCAGGCTGCTGACCAGGCGGTCGAGCCCGACGAGCACCTGGTCCGGGCGCGGGTCGTTGAGGGCCAACGCCCGCAGGGCCGCGCGTACCTGACCCATCCGGGCCGCGGCCTGCACGTCGTGTCCGGCGACGTCACCGAGCACCACGCCCAGCTCACCGGTGGGCAGCACGAAGGCGTCGTAGAAGTCCCCACCTGCGGCATTGCCGTCCACGCCCGGGTCGTAGCGCGCCGCGATCCGCAGCCGGGGCAGGCCCGGCAGATTCTCCGGCAGCATGCTGCGCTGCAACAACTGGGCCGTACCGTGCTGGGTCTCGAAGCGGCGGGCCCGCTCGGTGGCCTGGCCGACCAACTCGGCCGACGCCGCCAGCAGCACCCGCTCCTGCGCGGACCAGCTGTGCGGGGAGCGGTAGCCGACGGTGAGGGCGCCGCGGACCACGGCGGCGCTCAGCGGCACCGTGGCCAGGGAGCGGATCTTCTGGTCGTGGCGGTCGGCGGCGACCTCGCGCAGCGGCTCGCCGTCGTCGGTGTAGCTGGCCCGTCCGGTGCGGGCGCTGACCACCGCCGGGGCCGGCCAGTCCGCCGGCCCGCGTCGCCACAGCGGCGGAAGCCGCTCGTCGGCCTCGTCCACCAGCTCGCCCCGCACCCGTCGGGCGAGCCGCCAGCCGCCACCGTCGTCCACCGCGAAGGAGACCCGGTCGGCGTCGAACGAGGTGATCGCGTAGCGCAGCGCGACCCGGGCCACGTCGTCGAGGGTGAGGGTGCCGGACAGCGCCGCGGCGAGTTCGCTGATCCCCTGCAACTGCCGGATCGCCGGGTTGGTCTCGGTGATCACGGACAGCACACCGACGATGCCGCCCCGGCTGTCCCGCACCGGGGAGCAGGCACGTACGTACACCACCTGGTCGAGTTGCCCGTTGGCCCGGCGCAGCGGCAGGGTCATCTCCCGTTCCAGGAACGGTTCGCCGGTGCGGTAGGTGTGCTCGACCACGTCGCCGATGCCCGGCATCGGCCAGATGTCCGCGAAGACCTGCGGCGCGGGCTGCCCGAGGGCCGCAGGGTGCTTGTCGCCGATCAGTTCGGCGTACGCGTCGTTGTAGAGCAGGAAGAACTCGTCGCTCAGGTGCAGCACCATCGGTGCCGGCGAGGCGAGCACGATCTCGGCGGCGGCCCGTACGGCCAGGTCCCAGTACTCCGGGGGGCCGAGCCTGCTGCCGCTCCACTGATGGCGGCCGACCATGCCGGTGACGCCAGGCATCCGCGCGCTCGGGACGCTGCCTGCTGGCGTGGGGACTCGCCCGACCGTTCCTGGCATGACAGCAGCCTAGTCCGGCGAGCCGAACAGTGTTTCGATCTTGCGCTGCGATCCCCGAGGTGCGGGACATAAGTCCAGGTCAGAGCAACCGTGTGGCGATGTGTCGAGAAAAAGGAGGCGATCGGCGCGGCGTGCCGTCCGAGTGAAGGGGTAAGCGCGCGGGGCAGACCATGCGACAGGAGGGACATCATGCCGGAAACCTTCGCGGCCAGGCAGGTCGACATCGGCAATGCCGTGGCTGACATGTGGAGGTCGGTGCTGCTGTTCGTACCGAGGGCCATCGCGTTCATCGCGATCCTGGTGGTCGGATGGCTCATCGCCAGAGCCGTACTCAAGATCGTCGACGCGGCGCTGGAACGGGTGGGGTTCGACCGGGCGGTCGAACGAGGTGGCATCAAACGAGCACTGGAACGAACGAAGTACGACGCCAGTGACATCCTGGCGAAGCTGGCGTACTACGCCGTGCTGCTGTTCACGTTGCAGTTCGCGTTCGGGGTCTGGGGACCCAACGCGATCAGCAACCTGATCTCGGGTGTGGTGGCCTGGTTGCCACGCGCGTTCGTCGCGATCGTCATCGTGGTGATCGCCTTCGCGATCGCCAACGCCGTACGGGACATCGTCAGCGGGTTCCTGGGCGGCCTGTCGTACGGCAAGGTGCTGGCCGACGTGACGGCGTTCTTCGTGATCGCCCTGGGTGTGATCGCGGCGCTCAACCAGGTGGGCATCGCCACCACCGTCACCACGCCGGTGCTCATCGCGGTGCTCGCCACGGTGGCCGGCATTCTGATCATCGGCGTCGGCGGTGGTCTCGTCCGGCCGATGCAGAACCGCTGGGAGGACTGGCTGCGCCGGATCGCCGACGAGTCGCGGGCCGTTCGTGAACAGCGGCAGGGCGCTGCGGCCGGTCGCGGCGACACCCAGCGGCAGATGGCCGACCGGGCCGGTGCCGAGCGGAGTCAGGCGATGGCCGGTGGCCGGGCGACCCACCAGTCCGGGACCGCGAGTGACGAAACGCAGCAGTTTCGCCGGTGAGCACGGCAGCAAGACGCAACGGGTGTCCGCCGACGGCGGGCACCCGTTGCCGTCACAGCGGCGGCGGCTGCGGGGCCGGGGTGTCCAGCGCGGCGGTCAACGCGCAGACGGCGAGCAGGCGCACCAGCACCCAGTCGGCCTCCGACCAGTCGATCGGATCGGTGGGCGGCTGCCACCCGTGTTCGTCGGCTGCGGCGCGTACGCCCTCGGCGTAGCCGGCCAGCGCGGCGGCGGTCAGCGGGCGCTGGTCGCCGTGCAGGCTGTCGCGTACGGCGGCGGCGTGCTGATCAACGACCGCGAGCAGCCCGGGCAGCTGGTTGGCGGCGGCCAACCCGTCGAGCCCGACGGCGTTGGCGAGCCCCACGAGGGTGGTTCGCGTCGCGTCGACAGCAGTGGAGGTGGGAACCTCGTTCGGGGGCACGCGCATGGGGAACGAATCTAACCAACCCGGACCGGTAGCGTCCTCGTCCACTCGGTTGGCCGGCGCATCCACCGCTGGTCGCCATCGGCTGTCCGCGCGTTCCAAGTCGGTGCGGACCGGGCAGGCCACGCCGCCGCGGATGGTGCGCCAACCCTCAGCAATGCACGAAACGGACCAGCGGGCGACGTCACCGAGCGACCCCGCCCATCGGCCGGGGTGACCGATCACACAGCCGCGGCACCCGATCAGACAGCCGTCCACGGCCCGGCGAGCCGGGCCGTCGGCGGTGAAGTCAGTCGGACGAGCGGGCGTCGGCGGGGCGCCGGCGGGCGGCGTCGTCGGCGATGATCACAGTGGCCACCATCAGCGCGACGCAGAGGCTGAACAGCCAGGAGCTGTCCGCGACCAGCCGGGCGGAGACGGGTGCCTGCACGGCGGCGAGGAGGAAGCCGATCCATGCCAGGCGGCGCTGACGCGTGGTGAGGAAGCCGGAGCCCTGATGCATTCCGAAAGTCTTACGCGCATCGAGGGCGTTGCCGTCAGCCGAACGGCCGATTCTGGCCGAGCTGTCCGAATTTCCGACCGTCCGGCCGGAACCTCGCCGCCCCCCGGTCGGGGCGGGCCTCACATGGTGTCGGGTCCGGTCCGGCCGGTGGTCGACGGGCGGTAACCCCGCTCCGGGTCGGTCGGCTCCAGGTCGCTGCCGGGCACGACCCGACCGCGGTCGGCCGGCTCCGGGCCGTGCCCGAAGGCGGCCTCCTCGCCGGCGTCGTTGGCGGTCACGTCATCGGCCTGCCCGTCGAGCGTGTTGCGGGCCACGGCCCGGTCCAACTCCTCCAGCGAGAGCCGCTCCTCTTTGCGCCACGTCCTGTCGTCCGTCATGCCTTGAGCCGTACCCCCGCCCGGTCGCCGCAAACGGGAGCCGGCCACCGACGGTGCCCGGCCGGCCCGGCGACCAACGGCGCGGCGCGCACGGCGACGGCCGCCGGTGCAGGACACCGGCGGCCGTCGACGAGATCATGCTCAGGGCTGCGGTCGGTCGACCTTGCCGCGCCAGGCGCCGGTCTCCTGCCCGCGTCGTTCGATGAACTGCTTGAACCGCTGCAGATCACCCTTGGCCCGCCGGTCGACCACGCCGAGCTTGTCGCCGGCCTGCTCGATGACGCCGTGCGGGTCGAACTCCAGCTGCAGGCTGACCCGGCTGCTGTGCTCGTCGAGCCGGTGGAAGGTCACCACCCCGGCGTGCTGGGTGCCGCCGGTCGAGCGCCACGCCACCCGCTCGTCGGGCAGCTGCTCGGTGATCTCGGCGTCGAACTCCCGCTTGACCCCGGCGATCTCCACCGTCCAGTGGGTCATCGTGTCGGACAGCTGGCGTACGGACTCCACGCCCTCCATGAAGTGGGGGAATTCCTCGAACTGGGTCCACTGGTCGTACGCCGTCCGCACCGGGACGGCCACGTCGACATGTTCGGTTACGCCACTCATCAGCATCCCTCCCTGCGCCGGCGGGGGCGGCGGGCCTGGACAGCCCGTCTCACCAGCGCGTCGTCTCGTTCTTGTGCCCCAGCGCCGCCCACACCTCGGACACCGTCTGGTACCGGGTGCCGTCGGGCAGACGCTCCAGCGCGGCGATCACGTCGTCGGGTGCGTCGTTCTCCCGCGCGTTGGCGAGCAACGCGGCCCGGTCACCGGGCAGGGCGGTCATCGTGATGAACCGCCCGAGCCGGCTTCGCGCCTCGACGTCCTCGGAGGTCATCCCCTGTGGGGTGCCGCTGCGCAGATCACCGCCTACAGCGGTGGTCGTCTCCGGCTGGTCTTCCCCGGCGGGTTCCGGCACCCGGGACTCGTCGACCCGCGAGCCACCGGTCCCCGGCCCCTGTACCAGGCCGTTGACCTCCTGACTCATCTGCTCGTCGACTCTCGGTGCGTGCTTGCTGTTGCCGCGATCCATGTCTTCTGCGCTACCCGCCACGGCGGGTGGTAAACCCGGCAAGCAGTCACGAACCGGCCGGTGACCGGGGCGGCAACACCGGTTCGGTGGGGTCGCTCGCGCCGGACTGGATCACCCGACCGCGCTGGAGTTCGGCGTTGATCTGGACTCCGAGCATCAGCGCCGAGTTGGACAGGAAGAGCCAGACCAGGAACGCGATCACCGCGCCGAGGCTGCCGTAGGTGGCGTCGTACGAGCCGAAGTTCGCCACGTACAGGCCGAAGCCGAAGGAGGAGATCATCCAGGCGAGCAGGGCCACCACGCCGCCCGGGGTGAGCCAGCGGAAGCGGGGCTGGCGCACGTTCGGCGCGACCCAGAACAGCAGGGACAGCAGCAGCATGGCGATCATCGCCAGGGCCGGCCACTTGGCCACCGCCCAGGCCGTACGGGCCGCGCTACCGGCGCCGATCAGGTCACCGACCGCGTCCGCGACCGGGCCGCTGACGATCAGACCGGCGGCCACCGTGGCGAGCAGGACCAGCGACAGTGCGGCGAGCCCGATCTGCATCGGACGCAACCGCCACATCGGCCGGCCCTCGGTCACCCCGTAGATCGCGTTCGAGGCGCGGGTGAACGACGCGATGAAGTTCGAGGCCGACCAGAGGGCACCGAACAGGCCGAAGCTCAGCAGGACCCCGGCCGAACTGTTCTGGTCCACCAGCGCCCGAACCACCCCGACGAAGCTCTCGTTGCCCACCACCGCGCCGGCGCCGACGCCACGGGCCAGGTCCAACACGGTGTCGACGGTGCGTTCGCCGTCGGAGACGAGACCGACCAGGGCGACCACCACGACGGTGGACGGAAACAGCGCGAGCACCCCGTAGTAGGTGAGCGCGGCCGCCCAGTCCGTGCAGTTGTCCCGCAGGAAGTTGCGGCCGCTGCGGATCAGCACGCCACGCCAGGTCGACCAGCTCAGTTGGCGGATCCGGCGGGGCAGCGCGGCGGTGCGACCGTCGGTCGGCGGGACGTCGGAGTTCGTCGTGGTCATCACCGCTCCCTCGCAGTTCGCGACCCGGTTCGGGTGGCCCGGCCGGTACCCGGCCTCAGCCGTCGGCAAACCGCTCGCCCGTTTACCGGCTGCGGCAACGGGGACGCCACCAGGAAGGCTCGCAGACGACAGGAGGACCGAGATGCCCGGGCGCGAGGTACTGCCCAGCACGCTGCGGCGCTCCCCGGAGAAGGCCCAGCGCACCTGGGAGAAGACGCACGATTCCGCCGTCGAGACCTACGGCGAGGGTGAGCGGGCGCACCGTACCGCCTTCGCCGCGGTGAAGCACCAGTTCGAGAAGGTGGGCGACCACTGGGAGCCGAAGGGCCGCAAGGGCCCCAGCGACGCGCAGGCCGCAGGTGGTGGCCCGCAGCGGCGGGCACCCACCGCCGGTGGGGTGGACGCGAACGCCCCGAAGGACCATCTTCTGGCGGTGGCCCGCAAGCTGGACGTGCGGGGCCGGTCGAGCATGACCAAGCCGGAACTGGTCAAGGCCATCGAAAAGGCCAACGACCGGCAGACCCGCAAGGCCCGCGGCGACTGACCCGGTACGCCGGACCGAGGGTCCCCGGTCGCCCGCGTACGCCCGGCGACCGGGGACCCTCGCGTGACCGGGACCCTCGCGTTCACCAGTGTCCGCCGCCGGGCGCCTCGATGTGCACCACCTTCATCGCGGTGAACTCGTCGAGCAGTTCCGGCCCGTAGCCGAAGCCCTGACCACTGCCCCGACGGGGATGGGCGGCACCGGCGGGGGCGCCGCCGAAGACCGCGTTCACCTTGACGGTGCCGACCGGCAACTCCCGCCAGGCCCGCTGGGCGTGACTCATCGACCCGGTCAGCACCGTGGCGGCCAGCCCGTACGGCGAGTCGGCCGCACACCGCAGCGCCTCGCTGAACGAGTCGACCACCACCACCGGCGCGACCGGGCCGAAGGTCTCCTCGCGGACCAGCGTCAGGTCGTGCCGACAGTTGTCGACCACGGTGGCGGGATAGAAGGCGCCGGGGCCCTCGGGCAGCGTGCCGCCGACCCGGATCCGGGCACCGTCCGCCGCCGCCGCGGTGACCTGCCCGTGCACCTGGTCACGGTGCCGCCGGTCGACAAGCGGGCCGAGTTCGGTGTCCGGATCGCGGCCCGGTCCGACGCGCAGCGCCGCAGCCCGTTCGACGAGCGCGTCGACGAAGTCTTCCGCGACGTCCCGATGGGCGTAGATCCGTTCCACGGCGACGCAGATCTGCCCCGCGTTGGCGAACGCGCCCTGCGCCGCCTGGCCGGCCGCCCAGACCGGGTCGACGTCCGCGTCGACGATCAGCGGGTCGCTGCCCCCGTTCTCCAGCAGCACCTTGGCGCCGCCGGCCGCGGCCGCAGCGGCGATGGCCCGGCCGGTGGCGGTGGAGCCGACATGCGCCACCACGTCCACCTCGGCCGCGGCCAGCGCCGCACCCGTCTGCGGCCCGCCGGTGAGCAGCGACAACACCCCGGCCGGCAGCGCGGTGTCGAACGCCCGGGCCAGCAGCCACCCGGTCGCCGGGGTCCGTTCGCTCGGCTTGTGCAGCACCACGTTGCCGGTGACCAGGGCCGCGCCGAGCAGCCCACAGGCCACGGCCACCGGATCGTTCCACGGGGTGATCACGGCGACCACCCCGCGTGGCTCGGGGGCCATGAAGTCGAGGGCGGCGGGATCGCCGTGCAGGGTGCGCCCACCACGCGCCGCGGCCAGTTCGGCGTACTGGCGCAGGGTGCCGATGCCGGCCTCGACCCCGCCCCGGGCGTCGGCCAGCGGCTTGCCCATCTCCGCCGTGGTGGCCCGGGCGAGTTCGTCGGCGGCCTCGGCCACCGCGTCGGCGGCGCGGTGCAGCGCCGCCGCCCGTTCCGCCGGGGCGGTCGCCGCCCACTGCGCGGTCACCTCCCGGGCCGCCGCCACGGCCTTGCCCACCTCGTCGGCGGTCGCGATCGGTGCGGTGCTCACCCGGCTGCCGTCGGACGGATCATGGACCACGAACTCGCCGTCGTCCCCGCCGGCCCCCCACACCCCGCCGATCAGCTGCGCAACCGTGTACATGGGCGCTGGATGCCCGACGTCGGGGCCGGCAAACGTTTCGTCCGGTTGGCCGCGGGGTAGCGTCCGTTGATGATTTCGCCGGGTTCCACCGGTTCCGAGCGGGCGGACGCCGTCGTCATCGGAGCGGGACACAACGGACTGGTCGCCGCCAACCTGCTCGCCGACGCCGGCTGGGACGTCCTGGTGCTGGAGGCGACCCAGGTGCCCGGCGGGGCGGTGCGGTCGGCCCAGGTCACCGCACCGGGTTACCTGAGCGACCTCTACAGCTCCTTCTACCCGCTCGGCTACGTCTCGCCGGTGCTGCGGGACCTGGACCTGCCGCGGCACGGGCTGGTCTGGCGACACGCCCCGGACGTGCTGGCGCACCTGTTTCCCGACGGGCGGGCGGCACTGCTCAACCGCGATCCGGCGGTCACCGCGGCCTCCCTGGAGGAGTTCGCGCCCGGCGACGGGCAGCGCTGGCTGACCGCGTACGAGCAGTGGCGGCAGGTCGCCGAACCGATGATCGACGTGATCACCACGCCGTTCCCGCCGGTGCGCGGTGGGCTGGACCTGCTGCGTCGGGTGCGGGTCGGCGGCGCGCTGCGGCTGGCCCGACGGATGGTGCTGCCGGTACGTCGCCTCGGTGCGGAACTGTTCGCCGGTGACGGCGGCACCGCGCTGCTCGCGGGCTGCGCCCTGCACACCGACCTGTCCCCCGAGGAGGCCGGCTCGGGAGTGTACGGCTGGCTGCTGGCGATGCTCGGGCAGCAGGTCGGCTGGCCGGTGCCGGTCGGCGGGGCGCAGAAGATCACCGATGCGCTGGTGGACCGGCTGACCGAACGGGGTGGCCGGATCATCTACGGCGCCCGCGCCGACCGGGTGCTGATCGCCCGGGGACGGGCGGTGGGCGTACGCACGACTGGTGGACGGTTGTGGCAGGCCCGCCGGGCGGTGCTGGCCGACGTGCCCGCGCCCGCGCTCTACCTCGACCTGGTCGGGGCCCAGGCACTACCGCCCCGGCTGGTGGCGGATCTGGAACATTTCCGCTGGGACGGCTCGACGCTCAAGGTGGACTGGGCGCTGTCCGGCCCGGTGCCGTGGCGCAACGCGCGGCTGTCCACCGCCGGCACCGTTCACCTCGGCGCCGATCTCGGCGGGCTGACCGGGTACGCCGCCGACCTGGCCCGTGGCGAGCTGCCGCGCGATCCGTTCCTGCTGCTCGGGCAGATGTCGGTGGCCGACCCCAGCCACTCCCCGCCGGGCACCGAGTCCCTCTGGTCGTACACCCACCTGCCGTTCCGGCAGGACTGGCGGGCCGAGGAACTGATGACGCACGTCGAGCGGATGGAGGAGGTGCTGGAGGCCGCCGCTCCCGGCTTCCGGCAACTGGTCGTCGGCCGGCACGTGGCCGGACCGGCCGAGTTGGAGCAGGCCAACCCGAGCCTGGTCGGCGGGGCGCTGGGCGGCGGCACCGCCGCGCCGTACCAGCAGTTGTTCCTGCGCCCGATCCCCGGCCTGGGCCGGGCCGACACGCCGGTGGACCGGCTCTTCCTGGCCAGTTCGTCGGCGCACCCCGGCGGCGGGGTGCACGGCGCGCCGGGCGCGAACGCCGCCCGGGCCGCGCTGGCCCGCGACGGCGTTCTCACCGGCGACCTCTACCACGGCGCGGTACGCACCGCGCACCGCGCGATCTACCGCTGACCCGCGCGGTACGCCGCGCTACCGCTGACCCGGTCGCGCGGTGCGCACCGCGCGACCTGCCGCGGAACGGTCGGCTCAGCGCTCGATGTGGCGATGCCGGGTGCGCAGCTTGAACGGCATCAGCGCGCTTTCGATCTTGGTGGCGGTGGTCATCTTCGAGATGCCGTCCCGCCGCTCCTCGAACCGGATCGGCACCTCAAGGATGGTGTGCCCGAGCTTCGTGGCGAGGTAGTGCATCTCGACCTGGAAGCTGTAGCCGTTGGACTGGACCCGCTCCAACCCGATGTCGCGCAGCGCGTCGGCCCGCCAGATCTTGAAGCCGGCGGTCAGGTCCCGGATGCGTACCCGCAGCAGGGTGTGCACGTACAGATTCGCCCAGCCGCTGAGGGCCCGCCGGTACAGCGGCCAGTTCTCGTCCAGCTCGCCACCGGGGACGTACCGCGACCCGATCACCACGCCGGCCTGGGTGGACAGCAGGGCGCCGAGCATGCCGGGCAGCGCCTCCGGCGGATGCGACAGGTCGGCGTCCATCTGGGCCACGTACTCCGCCCCACCGTCGAGGGCCCGACTGATCCCGTCCACGTACGCGCGCCCGAGCCCCTCCTTGCCCGGCCGGTGCACCACCTCGACCCGCTCGGGATGCTCGATGGCCAGCTTGTCCGCCACGTCGCCGGTGCCGTCCGGCGAGTTGTCGTCGGCGACCAGCACCTTCAGGCCGGGCAGTGGCAGCGCCAGGAGCCGCTCGACCAGCGTCGGCAGGTTGCCGGCCTCGTTGTAGGTCGGCACCACGACAGTCAGGCGCGCGTCCCGCCACGGCGAGGGCAACTGGACGGGTTCGATCATGGGGGACATCCTCGGTCTGCGAACAGGGTCTCTCAGAGAGTAGCTACTTGCCCCTTCCGGGGCGAAATGGCTCCCCCGCCCGGTGTCGGCCGGTCTGCCGGCACGCGGCCGGTCGACGGGACCGGATCAGTCCGGGGTCTTCTGCCGGCGAGCGATGTCGGAGAGCCGGTTGAGCGTCTCCTTGTTGCGCTGGTGCAGCACCAGGTCGTTGAGTTTGGTGCGCACCCAGCGCAGCGGGCCGGCGGCGAAGTCCTCGCCCAGCGACACCCGGGTGGCGTCCGGACCGACCGGTTCCAGGGCGAACACCACTATCGCCTCACCGGCGGGCCAGAGCTTCACCCGCAGCACCAGCTTGCGTTCCGGCTCGCACTCCAACACCAGGGAGGAATCCTCCAGCGAGAACGGCCAGGGACCGGCGCGGTGATGCAGTCGGGTGCCGACCGCCGGCCAGCCGTCGTCCACGTTGCGCATGTGGGCGGTGCCGACCACCCAGTCGCTGTAGGTCCATCCGTCCGCGAGGACCGCCCAGACCTGCCGGACCGGAGCCTTGATCACTTGCTGCACGATCGCCACCGGTTGTCCGTACCCCACCGGCGTCGCCGGCTAACCGCACCCGGGTTAGCTTCTCCGGGGCGACGGGTAAGGCCACCGCTGGCGGCGCCTGTCAGGCCGCCGACGCGCGGCATTCGTCCGCCGCGTCGCGATCGACGTTTACTCCTCGGGGCGTCGGGAACCCGCCGCCCGTGCGAGGGGACCGTGGGGAACCGGATAAGCGCAGGTCAGCCGGGGTGCTGGCCGGCGCGGGACCGGCCGGTCGCGAGTCCCCGCTGTTCGACGCGGTGCTGCTGGACCGCGACGGCACCCTGATCGAGGACGTGCCGTACAACGGTGATCCGGACAAGGTACGGGCCATGCCCGGCGCCCGCGCGGCGCTGGACCGGCTGCGTGCCGCCGGTCTGAAACTCGCCGTGGTGACCAACCAGTCCGGGCTGGCCCGAGGCCTGTTCACCGAGGCGCAACTGGACCGGGTGCACCGCCGGGTCGAGGAACTGCTGGGGCCCTTCGACAGTTGGCAGGTGTGCCCGCACGACGACGGCGACGGCTGCGCCTGCCGCAAGCCGGCACCGGGTCTGGTGCACGCCGCCGCCGAGGCGCTGGGCACCGTACCGGCCCGCTGCGCGCTGATCGGTGACATCGGGCGGGACGTCACGGCCGCCCTGGCCGCCGGTGCGGCCGGCATCCTGGTGCCGACGCCGGTCACCCGGACCGAGGAGATCGCCGCCGCGCCCTGGGTGGCCGACGACCTGCCGTCGGCGGTCGCGGAGATCCTGCGTCGCCAGCAGGCGCTGCAACCGGCGACGACCGCCACCCGCGCCGACGGGCCACGGACCGTGCTGGTGGTCCGCTCCGACTCGGCGGGCGATGTGCTGGTGACCGGGCCGGGCATCCGGGCGGTGGCCGCCGGCGCCGACCGGGTGGTGCTGCTCTGCGGTCCGCGTGGTCGGGCCGCCGCCGACCTGCTGCCCGGCGTCGACGAGGTGATCGAACACCGGCTGCCGTGGATCGACCCCGCGCCCGGACCCGTCGACCCGGCGGAGATGACCACGCTGATCGCCCGGCTCGCCGCCGTCGCCGCCGACGAGGCGGTCGTCTTCACCTCCTTCCACCAGTCGCCGCTGCCGTTGGCGTTGCTGCTGCGCATGGCCGGTGTCGCGCGGATCGCCGCGATCAGCGACGACTATTCCGGCTCGCTGCTCGACGTACGGCACCGGGTACCGGCCGGCGTGCCGGAGGCCGAGCGTGCCCTGTCGCTGGCCGCGGCGGCGGGCTACCCGCTACCGCCCGGCGACGAGCCGCGCCTGCGGTTGCGGCCGGCGCCACCACCCCCACCCGAGGCCGGCGAACCGGGGTACGTGGTGCTGCATCCCGGCTCGGCGGCGCAGGCCCGGGGTTGCCCACCGGAACTGGCCGAACGGATCTCCCGAGAACTGGTCGACGCCGGGCACCGGGTGGTGGTCACCGGCGGCCCGCAGGAACGCGACCTGACCGCCCGGGTGGCCGGTGCCCACGCCGTGGACCTCGGCGGCCGGACCGGGCTGGCCGAGTTGTCCGGGGTCGTCGCGGCGGCCGGCGCGGTCGTGGTGGGCAACACCGGCCCGGCACACCTGGCCGCCGCCCACGAGGTGCCGGTGGTCAGCCTCTTCGCGCCCACCGTCCCGTTCGGCCAGTGGGGACCCTGGCGGGTGCCGACGGTACGCCTCGGCGACGCCACCGCCGCGTGCCGCGACACCCGGGCCGCGCGGTGTCCCGTACCCGGGCATCCCTGCCTGAGCCGGGTCGAACCCGAAGCGGTCCTGACCGCCCTGCGGTTGCTGGCCGTGCCGAACGGTGGGAGCGGCCGATGAACATCCTGCTCTGGCACGTGCACGGCTCCTGGACCACCTCCTTCGTGCACGGCAAACACCGCTACCTGGTGCCGGCCACCCCGGACCGCGGTCCGTACGGCCTGGGCCGCGCCCGCACGTACACCTGGCCGGAGAGCGCGACCGAGGTGAGCCCGGAGCAGTTGCGCGACGCCGAGGTGGACGTGGTCATCCTGCAACGCCCCGAGGAACTGGACCTGGCGGCCGAGTGGCTGGGCCGCCGCCCCGGCCGGGACCTGCCGGCGATCTACGTGGAGCACAACACCCCCAAGGACGGCGACGTCCCGCACAGCCGCCACCCGATGGCCGACCGGGACGACCTGCTGATCGCGCACGTGACCGCGTTCAACGAACTCTTCTGGGACACCGGGGCGACCCGGACCACCGTCGTCGACCACGGCATCGTGCCCCCGGCGGTGGAGTACACCGGTGAGCTGGACCGACTCGCCGTCGTGATCAACGAGCCGGTACGCCGCTGGCGGGTCACCGGCACCGACCTGCTGCCCCGGTTCGCCGAGATCGCCCCGCTGGACGTCTTCGGCATGAAGGTGGCCGGGCTGGCCGACCACCTCGGGCTGCCCGCCGACCGGCTGATGAGCCACGACGACGTGCCGCAGCACCGGATGCACGCCGAGTTGGCGCGCCGCCGGGCGTACCTGCACCTGTGCCGGTGGACCTCACTCGGGCTGAGCCTGATCGAGGCGATGAGCATCGGCATGCCGGTGGTGGCGCTGGCCACCACCGAGGCGGCGATGGCGGTGCCGCCGGACGCCGGTGCGCTCTCCACCCGGGTCGACACCCTGCTCGCGGCCGCCGACCGGTTCGTCGCGCAGCCGCAGCAGGCCCGCCGAGCGGGCCTCGCGGCCCGTGCCGCGGCCAGGGAGCGCTACGGCCTCGACCGATTCCTCGCCGACTGGGACCGGCTGCTGGAGGAGGAAGTATGCGGATAGCGATGATCTCGGAGCACGCCAGCCCGCTCGCCATCCTGGGCGGTGAGGACGCCGGCGGCCAGAACACGCACGTCGCGGAGCTGTCCGCCGCGCTCGCCGCCGCCGGGCACGACGTACGGGTCTACACCCGGCGCGACGCGGTCGACCTGCCGGTGCTCGTCCGCAGCCCGGACGGCTACGACGTGGTGCACGTGCCGGCCGGCCCGGCCGAACCGGTGGCCAAGGACGCGCTGCTGCCCCACATGCGACCGTTCGGCGCGTGGCTGGTGGACCGCTGGCGCGGCGGCGACTGGACGCCCGAGGTGATCCACGCGCACTTCTGGATGAGCGGACTGGCCGCCCTCCAGGCCGGCCGGGCCCTCGGGATACCGGTGGTGCAGACGTACCACGCGTTGGGCACGGTCAAGCGCCGCCACCAGGGCGTGCAGGACACCAGCCCGGCCCGCCGCATCGGCTACGAACTGCACCTCGGCCGCTGCGTCGACCGGGTCATCGCGCAGTGCCGCGACGAGGTGGGGGAACTGGTCCGGATGGGGGTGCCCCGCTCGGCGATGACAGTCGTCCCGTCCGGGGTGAACCTGGGCACCTTCGCACCGCTGGGACCGACCGCCGAGCGGGAACCCGACCGCCCTCGGATCCTCACCGTCGGCCGGCTGGTGGAACGCAAGGGCTTCCAGACCGTGGTGCGGGCGATGGCACACGTACCCGAGGCGGAATGCGTGGTGGTGGGCGGTCCACCGGCCGGGTTGCTGGAGACCGACCCGTACGCCCGGCGGTTGCGGGCCCTGGCGGGCAGTTGCGAGGTGGCCGACCGGGTACGGCTGGTGGGCGCGGTGCCCCGGGAGGAGATGGGCCGCTGGTACCGCTCGGCGGACATCCTGGTCGCCGCCCCCTGGTACGAGCCGTTCGGCCTGACCCCGCTGGAGGCGATGGCGTGCGGAGTGCCGGTGGTGGCCACCGCCGTCGGCGGCCTGCGGGACACCGTGGTCGACGGGGTGACCGGGGACCTGGTGCCGGCCCGCGATCCCCGGGCGCTGGGCGAGGCGCTGCGGCGGCTGCTCGACGACCGGATCCGCCGGTTCGCCTACGCGGGTGCGGCGCGGGCCCGGGCCCGGCAGCACTACTCGTGGACCGTCACCGCCGAGCGGATCGCCGAGGTGTACGCCGAGGTGGTCGCCGTACGCCGGCCGACCCGGGTGGTGGCCTGATGCCGGCGGCCACCCTGCTGGAGCGGCACCTGGCGAACCTGGCCGCGGCGCTGCCGCCGTACCAGCGGTGCGAGCCGCTGCTCGCCCGGTGGGGTGCGACGCTGGCGCAGCGACTCACCGCCGGTGGCCGGCTGCTGGTGGCCGGCAACGGCGGCAGCGCCGCCGAGGCGCAACACCTGACCGCCGAGCTGGTCGGCAAGTTGCGCGACGACCGTCAACCCCTGTCGGCGATCGCCCTGCACGCCGAGACCTCGGCGTTGACCGCGATCGGCAACGACTACGGCTACGACGAGGTCTTCGCCCGCCAGGTCCGGGCGCACGGCCGGCCCGACGACGTACTGCTGCTGCTGTCCACCAGCGGTGGCAGCGGCAACCTGCTCGCTGCGGCCCGGGCCGGGCGGGAAACCGGGCTGCGGTGCTGGGCCTTCACCGGACCGGCCCCGAACCCGCTGGCCGACGCCTGCCACGAGGTGCTCGCGGTGGAGTCGTCGGACAGCCAGGTCGTGCAGGAGTTGCACCTGGTCTCCAGCCACCTGCTCTGCGAGTACGTGGAGCAGGCGATGCCGGAGCACACGGGCGGCACGACACCGCGCTACGTCGAGCCGCAGGTGCCGGCGGTGTCGAACGCCCCGGCGGAGGGCCCGGTGCGGGCGGGTGTCGAGGTGGTGCTGGACGGCGGCGCAGGGCGACCGGTCGAGGCGTGAGGAGGCAAGCGTGACAGGACCCGTGGTGGTGCTCGGCGACACCCTGCTCGACCGCGACGTCGAGGGTGTGGTCAACCGGCTCTGTCCGGATTCACCGGTGCCGGTGCTCGACGAGATGGCGCACGTCGACCGGCCGGGCGGCGCCGGTCTGGCGGCCGTCTTCGCGGCGGCCCAGGGCGCCGAGGTGGTCCTGGTCACCGCACTGGCCGACGACGCCGGTGCGGCCCGCCTGGGTGTGCTGCTGGCCGCCGCCGGGGTGCAGGTGTATCCGTTGCGGCTGGCCGGGGCCACCCCGGAGAAGATCCGGCTGCGCGCCGGCGGGCGGGTGCTGCTGCGCCACGACCGAGGTGGTGGTGTCAGCGAGCCGGGGGAGCCCGCGGAGGCGGTGCTGAGGGTGATCGACCGGGCGTCGGTGGTGCTGGTCAGCGACTACGGCCGGGGGGTGGCCCGCCAGCCGGCGCTGCGGGCGGCTCTGGCGGCGACCCGGGCCCCGGTGGTCTGGGACCCGCACCCCCGCGGGCCTGCGGCGGTTCCCGGGGTACGACTGGCGACGCCGAACGAGGCGGAGGTGCGGGAACTGGTGGAGGCGTCGCCGGGGGCGACCCGGTTGGCCACCGCCGCCGAGGGTGCCGAGCGGCTGCGGCAGCGGTGGCGGGCGGGCGCGGTCGCCGTGACGCTGGGTGCCGACGGCGCCCTGCTCAGCCAGGCCGGCTCGACCCCGTTGATGGTGCCCGCTCCGGTCTCCGCCGAGGGGGACACCTGCGGTGCGGGAGATCGTTTCGCGGCCACCGCCAGCCTCGCCCTGGCCGGTGGGGCGCTCGCCTCCGAGGCGGTGACCGAGGCGGTGACCGAGGCGTCGGCGTACGTGGCGGACGGGGGAGTGGCCACGGCGCTGCCGCAGCCGGTGCGGCGGGCCCCGCAGCCGGTGCACACCGCCGCCGCCGGTGACCGGGTCGGGGTGGCGGCGGCCGCCGCGGTGGTGGCCCGGGTCCGGGCCGCCGGTGGCACGGTGGTCGCCACCGGCGGCTGTTTCGACCTGCTGCACGCCGGTCACCTGGCCACCCTGCAGGCCGCCCGGCAGCTCGGTGACTGCCTGGTGGTGTGCCTCAACTCCGACACCAGCGTCAGCGGGTTGAAGGGGCCGGACAGGCCGGTCATCGGGCAGGCCGACCGTGGTCGACTGCTGGCCGCGTTGAGCTGTGTCGACGCCGTGGTGATCTTCGAGGAGTCCACCCCGGCGGCGGCGCTGTCCTGGCTGCGACCGGACATCTGGGTCAAGGGTGGCGACTACGCCACCGGTGGCGCCGACGGTGAGGCGTTGCCCGAGGCGGAGATCCTGCGCCGCTGGGGCGGTCACAGCGTGGTGGTGCCCTATCTGGACGGTCGCTCGACCACCGGACTGATCGCCGCCACCCGGGCCACCGGAGCGCTGGCATGAGCGCCCCGGACACCGGCCGGACGGTGCTGGTCACCGGCGGATCCAGCGGTCTGGGGGCGGCGGTGGTCGCGGCGGTGGCCCGCTCCGGCGGCCGGCCCCTGGTGCTCGACCGGCAGCCGCCGGCCGACGGCGTGCCGTGGATCGAGTGCGACCTCGCCGACACCCGGGGTGCGGAGGAGGCCACCCGTCGGCTCGTCGAGCGCACGGGTGGGCTGGACGCGGTGGTCACGGCGGCGGGCATCGACGTGCCGGGCCGGCTGGCGGACGTGCCCGGCGAGACGTGGGACCGGATCGTCGCGGTGGACCTGCTGGCCACCGCCGCGGTGATCCGGGCGGCGCTGCCGTTCCTGGAGGCGTCGAGGGGGCACATCGTCACGGTGGCCTCCACCCTCGGGCTGAAGGCGGTCAGTGACGCGACGGCGTACTGCGCGGCGAAGTTCGGCGTGGTCGGGTTCACCCGGGCGCTCGCCGCCGAGCTGGCCGGGTCGGTGGGGGTGACCCTGCTGGTGCCGGGCGGGATGCGTACCGCCTTCTTCGACGACCGGGACGCGCAGTACCGCCCCGGGCCGGACGCGATCCTCAACGAGCCGGCGGACACCGCCGCCGCGATCATGTTCGCGCTCTCCCAGCCCGTCGGTTGCGCGGTCCGTGAGCTGGTCGTCTGCGCCGAGCAGGAGACCTCCTACCCGTGATCGTGGCGCTGCGTGCCCTGGGTGTCGGTGACCTCGCCACGGCGGTCCCGGCGTTGCGGGCGTTGCGGGCGGCGTACCCCGATGGTGAGTTGGTGCTCGCCGCGCCGGCCTGGCTCGCCCCGCTGGTGGAGCTGGTCGGTGGGGTCGACCGGGTGCTGCCGACCGCCGGGCTGGACCGGCTGGCGCGGCCCGGGGCGGCGGTCGAGGTCGCGGTCAACCTGCACGGGCGGGGGCCGGACTCGCACCGGCTGCTGGCCGCCGTCGGCCCCGGCCGGTTGCTCGCCTTCGCCAACGCCGAGGCCGGGCATCTCGACGGGCCGACGTGGGACGACGACGAGCACGAGGTGGCGCGCTGGTGCCGGCTGCTGGCCGCGTACGGCATCGCGGCCGACCCGACGGACCTGGACCTGCGTCGGCCGGCGACGACGAGCCTGCCCACCGGGGTGACGCTGCTGCATCCGGGGTCGAAGGTGCCGGCCAAGTGCTGGCCACCCGGGCGGTACGCGGCGCTGGCCCGGACGTTGACCGAGCGGGGGCACCGGGTCGTGTTGACCGGCAGCGCGCAGGAGCGGGACACCGTCGCGCGGGTCGCCGCCGAGGCGGGCCTGCCGCCGGAGGCGGTCTTCGCCGGGCGCACCGACGTCGCCGGGTTGGCGGCGCTGGTCGCGGGCGCCCGCCTGGTGGTCAGCGGGGACACCGGGGTGGCCCACCTGGCCACCGGCTACCGCACCCCCTCGGTGGTGCTGTTCGGCCCGGTCCCGCCGAGCCGGTGGGGACCGCCGCCGGAGCGGCGGCGACACCTGGTGCTCTGGGCGGGCGGCGGGGCATGGCCGGACTGGGACGGGGTAGGTAGTCACCCCACGATGGCCGCGCTCGGTCTCGACCAGGTGCTGGCGGCCGTCGACGAGGTGGAACGGACGGTGCGTGCGGACCGTGCGGTTGCGGCGTAGCGATCCGGGTCGGCCGGGGTACGGACGCCGCCGGCGCGGCCAGGGCTGGTCGTACCTCGGGCCGGGCGGGGAACCGGTACGCGACCCCGACGAGCTGGCCCGGTTGCGGGCGCTGGTCATCCCGCCGGCCTGGCGCGACGTGTGGATCTCGCCGTACCCCAACGGGCACATCCAGGCCATCGGCATCGACGCCGCCGGTCGTAAGCAGTACCTCTACCACCCGGTCTGGCGACAGCGTCAGGACCAGGCGAAGTTCGACCACGTGCTGGAGGTGGCCCGCCGGCTGCCGGTGCTGCGGGAACGGGTCGGTCACGACCTGGCCGGGCGAGGGCTGCGCCGGGAGCGGGTGCTGGCGACCGTGACCCGGCTGCTGGACATGGGCACCTTCCGGGTCGGCAGCGACCAGTACGCCGCCGGGGACGACCCGACCTTCGGGGTGGCCACCCTGCGCGCCGAGCACACCCGGCTGCGGCAGGGCTGCGTGGTCTTCGAGTTCCCCGCCAAGGGCGGCGTCGAGCAGGTGCGGCTGGTCTCCGACCCCGAGCTGTGTCAGGTGCTGGCCAACCTGCGTCGGCGGCGGCGCGCGGCGCAGCGGCTCTTCGGCTACTGGGACGGCCGGGACTGGCGCGACGTGCGTGCCGACGAGGTCAACGACTACCTGCGCGAGGCCAGCGGCGGGGAGATGACCGCGAAGGACTTCCGGACCTGGCACGCGACGGTACGGGCGGCCACCCAACTGGCCGCGCTGGGCACCCTGCGGTCGGCCACGGCCCGTCGCCGGGCGGTGGCGGGGGTGATGCGGGAGGTCGCGGAGCTGCTGGGCAACACCCCGACGGTGGCGCGTACGTCCTACGTGGACCCTCGGGTGGTCGACCTGTTCCACGACGGTGTGCTGGCGCCGGTGGACGTGGACGCCCCTCGCGAGCAGGCCGAGCGGGCGGTGTTGACGCTGCTGGAGGGGGCCTGAGGGCAGGTCAGCGCCGGGGTGGGCCCGAGGCGCGGCTGCGGATCAGCATCTCGACACCGTCGAGCATCCGTTCGAGGCCGAAGCGCCACTCCTCGTCGGGGTGCTCCTCGTCGTCGAACGGCTCGGCCAGCAGCTCGTGGATGGCCGGGTACGGGCCGGGCGCGGTGAGCACGGCGAGGTTGCGCCAGTAGCGCAGGCCGACCTCGTCGGGGGTCTGCCCGGACCGGGCGGCGGCCTCGGCGAGATCCAGACTGATCATGGCCCAGCTGCGGGCGTACCCGCTGACCAGCATGATGGTGGAGATCCGCTCGGTGGCCCGTAGCCCGGTGCCCCGCAGGGCGAGCAGCCCGTACTCGAACCAGCGGACCTGGTTGGGGTTGATCGGTGGACCGCTGATCGCCACGTGGCGCATCCAGGGCTGTCGGCGCAACGCGACGAGGTTGCCCTCACCCCAGCGGGCCAGGGCAGCTCGCCAGCCCTCGTCGGGGGCGCGGGGTGGTGGCGGCGGGCCGAACGCGGTGTCGACCATGAGATCGAGCAGGTCGTGCTTGGTCGGCACGTACCGGTACAGCGACATGGTCGATACGCCCAGCTCGCCGGCGACCCGGCTCATCGAGACCGCCGGTAGCCCCTCGGCCTGGGCGACCTGGATGCCGGTGGCGACCACCTGCTCCAGGCTGAGACTGCGTTTCGGGCCGCGACTCGACCGGTCGCGCAGCCCCCAGGCGAGCGCGATGTTCTCGGGCAGTTCGACGTCGTCCACTCCACCTCCCTTGACCGTCATCCTAGCTTCTGCGTATGGTCTACGCAGAAACGCGTATGGAATACGCAGTTGAGGAGAGTGATCATGGCGCACGGACCGCCGGCAGTGGAACTGCACGACCTGCGCAAGACCTACGGCAACCTGGTGGTGCTGGATCGGCTGACCATGCGGGTGGCCGCCGGCGGCGTGCACGCGCTGCTGGGACCCAACGGGGCGGGCAAGACCACCACGGTGCGGATTCTGGCCACCCTGACCCGGCCGGATTCGGGGACCGCCCGGGTCGCCGGGCACGACGTGCTGCGCCAACGGCGGCAGGTGCGGCGGGCGATCAGCCTCGCCGGCCAGCACGCGGCCCTCGACGACGGGCAGACCGGCGTGGAGAACCTGACCATGCTGGCCCGGCTGGCGGGTCTGTCGCCGTCGGCCGCCCGGCAGCGGGCCGCCGCCCTGCTGGAACGCTTCGACCTGGTCGAGGCCGCCGGCCGGCGGGTACGGACCTACTCCGGTGGCATGCGACGCCGGCTCGACCTCGCCGCCAGCCTCGTCGGCACGCCGTCGGTGGTCTTCCTGGACGAGCCGACCACCGGGTTGGATCCCCGCAGCCGGCAGGGCCTGTGGGAGGTGATCGGCGACCTGGCCCGCTCCGGCGTCACCGTGCTGCTGACCACGCAGTATCTGGAGGAGGCGGACCGCCTCGCCGACCGGATCACCGTGCTGCACCAGGGTCGGCTCGCCGCCGAGGGCACCGCCACCGAGCTCAAGCAGCGCTTCGGCGCCCAGCGGCTGGAGTTGGTCTGGCGGGACGCGGTCGCCTTCGACCGGGCGGCGCAGCGACTCGGCGACCGGGTCACCCACCGCGACCCGGCCCGGCGGGAACTGTCGGTCACCACCGACGGCAGCGCGCCGGACGTCCGACGCCTGCTCGACGACCTCGACCCGGACCAGCACGGGGTGGTCCGGTTCACCGTCCGGGAGGCGACCCTGGACGACGTCTTCCTCACCCTCACCGGCCGACCGACCGGTGCGCCGCAGGAGGTGGCGAATGTCTGAGCTGGCGGTACGGGGTACGCAGACCGCGGTGATGATCAGCCGCTGCGTCCGGCTGTCCCGGCGCAACGTCGACGCGCTGCTCACCTCGCTGGTGCTGCCGGTGCTGCTGATGCTGCTCTTCGTCTACCTCTTCGGCGGGGCGATCGAGACCGGCTCGGCGTACGTGACCTACGTCGTGTCCGGCGTACTGCTGCTCTGCGCGGGCTTCGGCGCGGCGGGCACCGCGGTGAGCGTGACCACCGACCTGACCGAGGGGATGATCGAGCGGCTGCGCACGATGGACGTCGGCGCCACCTCGATCCTCGCCGGTCACGTGGTGGCGAGCGTGGCCCGCAACCTGGTCGCCACGGCGCTGGTGCTGGCGGTGGCCGTCGCCATCGGGTTCCGTCCGGCCGTCGCGCCACTGCGCTGGCTGGCCGCGGCCGGGCTGCTGGTGTTGTTCGTGCTGGCGGTGTCCTGGGTGTCCGCGGCGTTCGGCCTGCTGGCCCGTACCCCCGAGGCGGCCAGCGGCTACACCTTCCTGGTGATGTTCCTGCCCTATCCGAGCAGCGCGTTCGTACCGGTGGAGACGATGCCCCGGTGGCTGCGCGGCTTCGCGGAGCACCAACCGGTCACGCCGGTCATCGAGTCCCTGCGCGGGCTGCTGCTGGACACGCCGGTCGGATCGGCGCCGGCCCACGCGCTGGCCTGGTTCCTCGGCATCCTGGCCCTCGGGGTGGTGCTCTCCGCGGTGCTGTTCCGCCGCCGGGTCGCCTGACCCGCCGTCGCGGTCGGCGAAGTGGGCGGCACGTGGTCCGACACAGCCGTACGGCGGCGCTGACACAGCGCCGCCGTACGGTCGAATCAGTCGTCGAGAACCTGCGCCAGCCGGTCGCGGAAGCGTCGCTCCGACGGGCTGACCTGGCTGCCGCCCAGGCCGAGGACCCCGCCGCTGCTGGCCGCGCCGACGACCCGCTCGGCGATCTCCACCAGCCAGTGCCGGTACGCCCCGGCCTCACCGGAGTCGACCTTGGCCGCCAACAGCGCCATCGCCTCCTTCGCCCGGACCAGCACGTCCTCGGCGTAGGCGCGCGGGTCGGCCGGGGCGATGGCGGGCAACTCCTCGCCGGCCTCCGGGTCGCCGACCCGGGTCACCAGCTCACCGGCGACCGCCGCCACCAGCGGGCTGGCCGACTCCCGGCCGGCGGAGATGCTCTCCAGCCCGGCGGCGCTCTCGGCCATTGTCGCCTTGGTGCCGTCGGACTCGGCGGCGCTCGCCGCGGTGAGCACCGACTGCGGCAGACCGACGAGCAGCCCCCATTCCTCGTCGGTGAAACCGAAACCGGTGTACGCCGGCTCTTCGATCATGTGCCCTCCCGCTCGTCGTCGGTCTCCTCGCCGCACCCGGGCAAGGGTGCGGCCGATGGCTGGCCCAGGTTAGTCCAGCGACAGCAGCCCCTGTTCGGACACCACGCTGACCGACAACGTCTTGTACCCGACCTCGTCGAACAGCACAGTCATCCGGCCTTCCTCGTAACTGAGCACCAGGCCCGCACCCCACTCCGGATGCCGGACCTGGCTGTGCACCGGGAACGGCCCCACCGCGCCGTCGTCGGCGACGCTGGTGCCGGCGTGACAGTTGTCGCAGTGCCCGCAGATCGCGCTCATCTGCTCACCGAAGTACGCCAGCAGGGTCTGGCCACGGCAGGCGTTGGTCTCGGCGAAGGCGCGCATCATGTCGGTGCGCGACCGGGTGAGGTTCTGCTGCCGCTCGGCCTCGGCCAGGGCCGCCTCGGCGGCCTGGACCGGGGTGGGGGAGTAGCGGGGCGCGCCGACCCGCTGCCCGGCGCGCGGTTGCGCGGCGCCCACCTGCTCCAGCAACGCCAGGTACTGGCCGAGCTTGCGCGGCCCCAGGCCGGTGGTCTCGCGCAGTTCCTTACGGGTGGTCGGGCCACTGCGCAGCAGCGCCGCCAGGTCGCGTAGCTCGGTGACGTCCGGCAGGCCGCCGCTGAAGTACCGCTGCAACCCGACGTCCTCGGCCTGCCAGAGCAGCAGGACCCGGGCGGGCTGGCCGTCGCGTCCGGCGCGACCGATCTCCTGGAAGTAGCTGTCCGGCGAGTCGGGCAGCGCCATGTGCACCACCCAGGCGATGTTGGGCTTGTCGATGCCCATGCCGAACGCCGAGGTGGCCACCATGATCGGCACCTGGTCGGCGAGGAACGCCTCGTGCAGCCGGGCACGCGCACCGCCGGCCATTCCGCCGTGGTAGTACTGCGCCGGGAAGCCGGCGGCGGTGAGCCGCTCGGCCAGCTCCTCGGCGGCCCGACGGGTCGGCACGTAGATGATGCCCGGCCGCTCGTCCTGCTCCAACAGCGCGATCAACCGACGCCACCGGTAGTCCTCGGTCGGACAGTGCGCCACCTCGAAGAAGAGGTTCGGCCGGTCCAACCCGGACACCACGATCTCCGGGTTGCGCAGCCGTAGCCGGGCGACGATGTCCTCGCGTACCGGCGGGGAGGCGGTGGCGGTCAGCGCCACCACCGGGGGTCGACCGATGCCCTCGATGAGCTGGCCGAGGGCCAGGTAGTCCGGGCGGAAGTCGTGCCCCCAGGCGGAAATGCAGTGCGCCTCGTCGATGGCGACAAGCGCCGGTTTCAGGTCGCGGACCTCGGCCAGCCGCTGCGGGTTGGCCAGCTGCTCCGGGGTGATGAAGAGGAACTCGGCCCGCCCGTCGCGGATCTCGGCGATCGCCTCGGCCTGCTGGCTGGGCGCCTCGTCCGAGCTGATCCGCACCGCGCGCAGCTCCGGTCGCTGCCGTTCGTTGAGCGCGGCGATCTGGTCCTGTTGCAGGGCGAGCAGCGGCGAGATCACCACGGTGGGGCCGGGGATCAGGCTGGCCGGAATCTGGTAGATCGCCGACTTGCCGGCGCCGGTGGGCAGGACCACCAGGGCGTCGCGGCGCTTCATCACGGCCCGCATGGCGGCGAGCTGGTTGGGCCGCAGGGTGCTCCAACCGAACAGGCTGCGAGCCGCGCGGCGCAACGACATCGAGTGCGTGGTCAGTTTCATCGAGGGCCGCAGGTACCCGGGCGCTGCCGCGCCGAAACCGGATACCGGAGTCGCCGGTCAGGTCAGTCGGGGCAGCACCTCCCGCTGGTACAGGTCGAGCAGCTCCTGCCAGTGCGGTCCGGTGTTGGCGACGTAGACCTCGTCGAAACCGGCCTTCGCGTACGCGTCGATCCGCGCCAGGTGTGCGTCGGTGTCGTTGCCGCAGACGATCGCCTCGCGCATCGCCTGCGGGTCGACCAGTTGGGCGGCCTGCTCGAAGTGCCGGGGCGAGGGCAGCACCTGCAACAGTTCGCCCGGGATCGCCTCGGTCGGCCACCGCTCGTACGCCAGCCGTACGCCCTCCTGCTCCGTCGGCGCGTACGCGGCCTTGAAGCCGGCCTGGCACGGCTTGTCGCCGCCGCCGTTGTCGCGGAACCGGCGCACCAGATCGGCGTCGGGCACGGTGTTGATGAAGCCGTCGCCGATGCGGGCCGCGAGGTCGACCGCCTTGGGGCCGAACGCGGAGACGTAGACCGGCGGAGGGGTCTCGGGCCGCGTGTAGAGGCGGGCGTGTTCGACCTGGTAGTGGCGCCCGTGGTGGTTGACGAACGTGCCGTCCCAGAGTTTGCGCATCACCTCGACCGCCTCCTCCAGCATCTCAAGTCGAATGCCGGCCTGCGGCCACCGGTCGCCGAGGATGTGCTCGTTGAGCGCTTCGCCGGAGCCGACCCCGAGGACGAAGCGTCCCTCGTGCAGCACCGCGCTGGTGGCCGCCGCCTGGGCCAGCACGGCGGGGTGGATGCGCGTGGTCGGGCAGGTCACCGCCGTGGTGACGGGCAGCCGGGTGACCTGGCTCAGCGCGCCGATCATGGACCACGCGAAGGGTGCCTGGCCCTGCGCGTCGATCCACGGGTGGTAGTGGTCGGAGATCCAGAGGGCGGCGAATCCGGCCCGTTCCGCGGCCCGTGCCTGGGCCAGCAGCTCCGCAGGCGCATACTCCTCAGTGGACAGAAAGTAGCCGATCTTCATGGGCTGCCCCTCGCTGTGTCGGTGTCTGCGGCAGGCGGTACCCCACGGTGTTCCGGTCACACCCGACGGGGGTCAGCGCCGGAACATCGCCCGGATCGCGAGGAGCAGCAGCAGGCCGCCGACCACCAGGCCGAGCAGGCGTACGCCGGGGATGTCGGCCGCGTTCGTCGCGTCGGCGAGCAGCAGTTCCATCCCCGCACTCTCGCGGGGCAGCGCTCCCAAGGCAACTGTAAGGTTTATTGACTATTCGTTGGCGCGGTGTGACCATGTCTGCACCGTCGGGTGGCGGTACGAGCGGAGGAGAGCGGGCATGAGCGCGTCCAACGGAAACCTGGCGGCGTTGGCGACGGCCGTTCTCCAGCCGGGTTTCGTCGGCACCGTCCCACCCGACTGGGTCCGCCGCTGGCTCGGCGACGGGCTCGGGTCGGTGGTCCTGTTCAGCCGCAACGTCGTCGACCCGGAGCAGGTCAGCGCGCTGACCGCCGCGCTGCGGGCGGAACGGCCGGACGTGATCGTCGCGATCGACGAGGAGGCCGGCGACGTCACCCGGATCGAGTCGGTGCGGGGCAGTTCCCGGCCGGGCAACCTCGCCCTCGGCATCGTGGACGACCCGGCGCTCACCGAGGAGGTCGCCCGCGACCTCGGGGCCGAACTCGCCGCCGCCGGAGTGACCCTGAACTACGCGCCGGACGCCGACGTCAACTCCAACCCGGACAATCCGGTGATCGGGGTCCGTTCCTTCGGCGCCGACGCCGCGCTGGTGGCCCGGCACACCACCGCCTGGGTACGCGGCCTTCAGTCCAGTGGTGTCGCCGCCTGCGCCAAGCACTTCCCCGGCCACGGCGACACCCACGTCGACTCGCACCACGACCTGCCCCGCATCACCGCCGACCGGGCCCGGCTGGACGCCGTCGAGCTGGCCCCCTTCCGGGCCGCTGTCGCCGCCGGCGTGCAGGCGGTGATGACCGGCCATCTGCTGGTGCCCGCGTTGGACCCGCACCTGCCGGCCACCTTGAGCAGCCGGATCCTCGGTGGCCTGCTGCGGGAGGAGTTGGGCTTCAGCGGGGTGGTGGTGACCGACGGGATCGAGATGCAGGCCGTGGCGGGCCGGTACGGCCTCGCCGGCGCCGTCGTACGGGCCCTCGCCGCCGGTGCGGACGCGATCTGCGTGGGCGGTGAGCACGCCGACGAGCAGACCGTCCGTCACCTGCGGGACGCCATCGTGGCCGCGGTCGTCACCGGGGACCTGCCGGAGGAGCGGCTGGCCGAAGCGGCCAAGCGGGTCGGTCAGCTCGCCGCCTGGACGGTGGCCGCCCGGGCGGCCGGGCCACTCGGCGATCCGGCTGACGGCACCGGTTCGGCGGTCGGTCTGCACGCGGCCCGTCGCGCCGTCCGGATCACCCGGACCGGCGGGGAGGCCGCGCTGCCGCTGGGCCGCGCCGCGCACGTGGTGGAGTTCGCGCCACCGCACAACATCGCCATCGGCGCGGACACCCCGTGGGGCGTGGCCGCACCGCTGGCCGAACTGCTGCCGGGCACCACCGTCGCCCGCTACACCGAGGCGGCGACGCCGGCCGACCCGGGCGCCGACGCCGCCGGCCGTCCCCTGGTCCTGGTGGTGCGGGACCTGCACCGGCACACCTGGATGCGCGCCGCCGTCGACCGGGCGCTGATCGCCCGCCCCGACGCGGTGGTGGTGGAGCTGGGAGTCCCCGCGCTGGTCACCGGGCCGGTGCACATCGCCACCCACGGCGCCACCCGGGCCGCGGGACGGGCCGCGGCCGAGGTGCTCAGCGGGGTCACGGTCACGTCAGGCTGGTGACCAGGTCGGCGTACTCGGGGTGGCGTTTGATGAACGCGGCCATGAAGGGGCACTGCGGCACGATCCGCTGACCCTGGGCGCGGACCTGCTCCAGCGTGCCGCGCATCAGCGCCGAGCCCACACCCATGCCCTGGAACGCCGGGTCCACCTCGGTGTGGGTGAAGACCAGCGCCTCCCCGCGGGGCAGGTACGCGGTGAACCCGGCCAGCGCGTCGTCGACCAGGATCTCGTAGCGGTGTTTGGCGGCGTTCTCCTCGACCAGCATGCTCACGCCGCCCATTGTCCACCGGCCGGCGCGACGCCGACGGCGTTCGCCGGCGTCTCGTACGCTGGGCGGTGTGATGAACCGACCCCCCGCCGGTAAGACTCCCCGCACCCGCAAACTCGCCGGTCTGCTCGCCGGCCTCGCCCTGGGCACGGCACTGCTGGCCGGTTGCAGCTCGGAAGGCGCCAGCACCAACTGCGGCCTGGACGCCTGCACGGTGACCTTCGACCGTGGCGTCGAGGCCAATGCCAACATCTTCGGCGTCGAGGCCAAGCTGGTCGGTGTGCAGAACGACCAGGTCACCCTCGACATCGCCGGTGAGCAGTTGACGTTGACCGTCGGCCAGCAGGCCGCCGAGGTCGGTGGCCTCGGGGTCACCCTGGACAGCGTCACCGATTCGCAGGTCGCGGTCCGGATCGCCCGCAACCCGGGCTGAGCGGTCACGGCGGGCGGCGGCCCACGTTTGGAAATCTTCGTGTTCGGTGATTGAGAGCCCATGTCTCTCACCCGGAACGCCGAAGCCACCGCCGCCCGTACGGCCGACAGCCGGTGGCTGGAACTCCTCGCCCGGGCCGGTTTCATCGGCTACGGGATCGTGCATCTGCTGTTCGGCTGGCTGGTCCTGCAGCTCGCGTTCGGCAAGTCTGCCGACGACGGCGACCAGTCCGGCGCGCTGCGTACCCTCGCGGCGCAACCCATGGGCAAGTTCCTTGTCATCGCGATCGCCGTCGGCATGCTCGCCATGGCGATCTGGCAGGCCCTCGAGGCGGCCGTCGGGCACCACGCCGCGCAGGGCAACGACCGGACCAAGGAGCGGGTCGTCTCCGCCGCCCGGACGGTCATCTACCTCTGGTTGGCCTGGACGGCCTGGAAGGTCTTCGCCAATGCCAACTCCGACAGCGCCTCCCAGCAGGAGGAGCTCACCGCGCGGATGATGGAGTCCAGCGGTGGCCGCTGGCTGGTCGGCCTCGCCGGTCTGGTGCTCGCCGGCGTCGGTGTCGGCATGGTCATCTACGGGGCCAAGAAGAAGTTCATGAAGCGGCTGAAGACCGGCGAGATGAACGCCCGGACCACCCAGCTCGCCCGCCGTCTCGGCATGGCCGGCTACATCTCCCGGGGCAGCGCCTTCGCGGTCACCGGTCTGCTGGTCGTGCTGGCCGCGGTCAACTACGACCCGGAGAAGGCCCGTGGCCTGGACGCCGCGCTGCGGACGCTGCGTGACCAGCCGTTCGGCACCATCCTGCTGATCCTTATCGGCCTGGGCATCGCCGCCTTCGGCGTCTACTGCTTCCTCCAGTCCCGCTACCGCAAGGTCTGAACCCTCCGGCCGGCCACCGCGTCCCCAGCGGTGGCCGGTGACGGCGATCCGAGGCAACATGGCCCCTTTGTGCGGATCTTGTCGTCGGACCGGAGGGAGAGGAACACGTGCACAGCTACCTGGTTACGGTCGTCGCCGCGCTCGTCGCGGCGGCGGCCGCTGTCGTGGTCGTCGAGGTGGTGCATCGGCTGATCGGACGGTGGGGACGGCGGTCGGTGCTGCTGACCGAGTTGGCCGAGCACGCGCACCGCGCCGCACAGGTGACCGCGACGGTGCTGTCCGTGCAGTTCGCCGTCCGTTTCAGCACCGGCTACGCCGTCGACGCCACCTGGCGGCGGGTGCTGCTGCATCTGCTGGTGCTCGCGGTCATCGCCGCCGGCGCCTGGCTGGTCGCCGCCCTGCTGGTGGTGGTCGAGGACACCGCGCTGGCCCGGTTCCGCGTCGACGTGCCCGACAACCGGCACGCCCGCCGGGTACGCACCCAGGTCGTCATGCTCCGCCGGGTCACCATCGTGGTGATCGTGATCCTCACCCTCGGCGTGATGCTGATGACCTTTCCCGCGGTCCGCGGCATCGGTGCCGGTGTGCTGACCAGCGCCGGGGTGGTCGGTATCGTCGCCGCGCTGGCCGCACAGAGCCTGCTCGGCAACCTCTTCGCCGGGCTGCAACTGGCCTTCAGCGACGCGGTCCGCCTCGACGACGTGGTGGTGGTCGAGGGGGAGTGGGGCCGCATCGAGGAGTTGACCCTCAGCTACGTGGTGGTGCAGATCTGGGACGACCGGCGGCTGATCCTGCCCACCTCCTACTTCACCAGCACCCCGTTCCAGAACTGGACCCGGACCGAGGCCGCCGTGCTGGGCACGGCCGAGTTCGAGGTCGACTGGTCGGTGCCGGTGCAGGCCATGCGGGAGGAGTTGCGTCGCCTGGTGGAGGGCACCGACCTGTGGGACGGCCGGGTCTGCGTACTCCAGGTGACGGACGCGACCGGCGGCATGATCAAGATTCGCGCGTTGGTGAGCGCCGCCAGCGCCGGCGCGTTGTGGGACCTGCGCTGCCTGGTCCGCGAACACCTGGTGGCCTGGGTACGCGACCAGCGGCCCACCGCGATGCCCCGGCTGCGGGCCGAGGTCGGCGACGGCGCCGGCACCCTGCCCTGGCAGTGGGTGCGGCCCGCACGGGCCCCACGCCGTCGCTCCGACGTGCCGGACGACGCGCGCCTCTTCGGTGGCAGCGACGACGGCGAGGCCCGCAGCGAGGCGTTCGTCGGCCCCGACGAACCCGCCGAGGCGCGCCACTGACGCGGCGCCGGCCGCTCTGGCGCGGGACGTCTCTGCATTCGGATTTCACATCCGGCTCGGTGGCGTCCGTTTGCCGGCGCGTTTTCTGGGGACCTGCTGCGGGACGCTTCTGTCCCATCTCGGTGCTGCGCCGGGTGACGAGTCGAGGATTGACCGGCGGCGAGTTCGGGCATACAGCGCGGTGATGAACGAGAGGGGGACAGCATGGCCGACGTGGCGAACATCCGGACATCCCACAACGGGAGGACATCCCACAACGGGAAGACCGCCCATCTCGGGAGCGAACCGTCCACCGCCGAGCTGGTCCAGCGGGCGGCCGAGCAGGTCTCCCGGCTGGTGCGCGACGAACTCACGCTAGCCCGCGCCGAGCTGACGGAGAAGGGCAAGCGCGCCGGTATCGGTGCCGGTCTGCTCGCCGGCGGCGGCGCGTTCGCGTTCTTCGGTCTCGGTGCGCTGGTGACCACCGCGATCCTGCTGCTGGCCCTGGTGCTGCCGGCGTGGGCCGCCGCGCTGATCGTGGCGGTGGCCATGTTCCTGATCGCCGGCGTGCTGGCGCTGATCGGACGCCGTCAGGTCAGCCGGGCGGTGCCGCCGGTGCCGCAGGCGACCGTGCGCAGCCTGCGCGCCGACGTCGACGTGGTCAGCGCCGCGGTGAAGGACAGGGGACGGGCATGACGCGCAACGGCACCGGCGACACCGAGGCGCTGCGGGCGGAGATCCAGCGGACCCGGGTCGAGTTGGGCGAGACGATGGAGGCGCTGGCCGCGAAGGCCGACGTCAAGAAGCGGCTGAAGTCCTCTGCGGACCAGGCCCGGGAGCGGGTGCGTGACCAGGCCGCGATGACCGTCGCCCGGGTCCGTGCACAGACCGGCCTGCGCCGGGAGATGTCCGCAGACGGGGCTCGCGGCGGTCCGGCACCCTTCGTGGCGCTGGCCGCCGGCGCGGTCGTCGCCGCGGTGATTCTGGCCATCATCCAGGGGAGGCGTCGATGAGCAAGGGCATCGGCAAGGCCGCCTATCGGCCGGTCGGGGTGCTGATGGGCATCGCCGCCGGTGCCATCGCCGGCAGCATCTTCCGTCAGGTGTGGAAGATGACCGCCGGCGACGGCGAGGCGCCCAACGCGACCGATGAGGACCGTCGCTGGGGTGAGATCCTCGCGGCGGCGGCCCTGCAGGGAGCAATTTTCGCGGTGGTACGGGCCGCCGTGGACCGCGGCGGAGCGGTGGGCGTACGCCGCCTGACCGGCAGTTGGCCGGACTAGAACGGCCGCGCGCAGGGCACTTTCGACTCATGCACAGCCACCGCCGAGCGGTCCCGACGTATCCGTCAGGTCACATGTCGGAGAATTTCGTCCGGTAGGCTGTGCAGAGTTTTTGCGTACGTGGTTTGCTGTTCCACGCTGTTGAGAGATGGCGTGGTTGAGAGAAGCTCTCCTTCACCGGGGGCCGCCTCAGGCACCGCTGCTCGAAAACGGCCAACCGGCCGCACGGCGTGCTGGGCCGCCAGTTTTAGAAGGAGATACACATGGCGCAGGGAACCGTGAAGTGGTTCAACGCTGACAAGGGCTTCGGCTTCATCACCGTCGACGGCGGGGGTGCAGACGTGTTCGTCCACTTCTCGGCCATCCAGTCCAGCGGCTACCGCACGCTGGAGGAGAACCAGCGGGTGGAGTTCGAGATCGCCCAGGGCCAGAAGGGTCCGCAGGCCGAGCAGGTCCGCCCCCTCTGAGAACACCGGTCGGCGGCTGCCGGCCAGTGGCGAGGCCGCCCCACACATCGGTGTGAAGCCCCGCGTTCCGACAGGACGCGGGGCTTTTTCCTGCCCACCTCAGGCAGGCGGTCCCGACCCTCGGCGGTTGCGGGCGCGCGCGCCCAGCCAGAGCAGGACCAGGCCAGCCAGCATCAGCACCGGGCCGATGACGGCCCAGATCCGCTGGCCGGCCATCACGCTGCCCTCGACATAGCCCAGCCCCTGCACCGTGCAGGCCGCGCCGAGGACCACGCCCAGCAGGCCGAGGGTGAGCCGGAACCATCCGCTCATCGCGATCTCCTGGTCGTCGGGCCGGCGGGGCGCGACGCTGTCGGCCGGTGTGTCACTCACCATCGGTGATGCACCTGCGGCCGGATCAGCTCGTCGTAGACCGAGGCCACCTCGGCCAGCTCCGATGTCGACAGTGGCGGTTGATCGGCTGCGGCGACGTTGGCGCGGGCCTGTGCCGCGTCCCGGGCACCGGGGATCACCACGGTGACGCCCGGCTGGTCGAGCACCCAGCGCAGCGCGAACTGGGCCATCGTCCGGTCGTCGCCGACCAGCGGGGCGAGGCGGCGTACGGCGGCCAGGCCGGTGGTGAAGTCGACGCCGGAGAACGTCTCGCCGACGTCGAACGCCTCCCCGTGCCGGTTGTACGAGCGGTGGTCGTCGGCGGCGAAGGTGGTGTGCTCGTCGTAGCGGCCGGAGAGCAGACCGCTGGCCAGCGGCACCCGGGCGATGATGCCGACACCGGCGTTCGCGGCGGCCGGCAGCACCCGCTCCAGCGGCTTGTGGCGCAGCGCGTTGAGGATGATCTGGACGCTGGCCACCCCGGGGCGGGCGATCGCGGTCAGCGCCTCGTCGCAGGTCTCCACGCTGACGCCGTACGCGGCGATGCGCTTCTCCTCGACCAGGGTGTCCAGGGCGTCGAAGACCGCGTCGTCGGCGAAGACCACCGTCGGCGGGCAGTGCAACTGCACCAGGTCCAGAGTGTCCACGCCGAGGTTGGCCCGGGACCGGTCGGTCCAGGCGCGGAAGTTGTCCAGGGTGTACGCCTCGGGGGTCTGCGGCACGCGGCGGCCCATCTTGGTCGCCACGGTCAGCGCGGTGTCCGGGCGGGCGGCCCGGAAGCGGCCGATGAGCTGCTCGCTGCGCCCGTCGCCGTACACGTCGGCGGTGTCCAGGAAGGTGACGCCGGCCTCGACCGCGGCATCGAGCACCGCCATCGCGTCGTCCTCGCTGACCGTGCCCCAGTCGGCACCGAGCTGCCAGGCGCCGAGGCCGACCACGCCGGCCTGCCGACCCAGTCGGGGGAAGGTGCGTTGCTCCATGAGGCTGAGCCTAGTTGCTCACTTGCTGTGAGCCGGAGCGGGCCGTACTCTAACAAGACGTACGTACGGTTTGTATCTCTGGAGGCGTGAGATGTGGGACCCGGCGACCTACCTGCGTTACCGCGACGAACGTTCCCGGCCCTTCGAGGACCTGCTCGCCCGGGTGCCGGCCGAACAGCCGAGGACGGTGGTCGATCTCGGCTGCGGCCCGGGCACCCTGACCGCCACCCTCGCCGCCCGCTGGCCGGACAGCCGGATCGTCGGCCTGGACTCCTCGCCGGAGATGATCGCCCGGGCCGCCACGCTCGACGTACCGGTCACCTTCGAGGTGGCCGACCTGCGTGACTGGCATCCCGACCCGCACACCGACGTGCTGGTCAGCAACGCCGCCCTGCAATGGGTGCCGGACCACCGTGAGCTGCTCACCGGGTGGGCCGCGCAGCTGCCCGCCGGTGCCTGGATGGCGATCCAGGTGCCCGGCAACTTCGCGGCCCCGTCGCACCGCGCGCTGCGTGAGGTCGCCGGGCTCGCGGCCTGGCGCGCCGAACTGGCCCCGTTCCAGCGGGAGGCGCCGGTCGCCGAGCCGGCCGACTACGCCGAGTCGCTGGTCGCCGCCGGCTGCGCCGTGGACGCCTGGGAGACTACCTACGTGCACCTGCTGGAGGCCCGGCCCGATGCGGATCATCCGGTGCTGACCTGGATGGAGGGCACCGCGCTGCGTCCGGTCCGGGCCACGCTCGACGCCGCCGGCTGGTCGGCCTTCCGGGCCGCCCTGGGCGTACGCCTCGCCGAGGCGTACCCGGTGCGGCAGGGGCAGGTGTACTTCCCGTTCCGCCGGATCTTCGT
The DNA here is from genome assembly GCF_016774385.1 of Micromonospora fiedleri. NCBI lineage: Bacteria > Bacillati > Actinomycetota > Actinomycetes > Micromonosporales > Micromonosporaceae > Micromonospora > Micromonospora fiedleri. The sequence goes on along the minus strand of NZ_JAETXL010000010.1, from coordinate 19,509 downwards.
CGTCGCCCGTGTCGGCGCCAGCGCCCAGGAGAATCTGTGACCGATCTGCGTACCTTCATCGCCGGACTGCCCAAGGTGGAGCTGCACGTGCACCACGTCGGCTCCGCCTTACCCCGGATCGTGGCCGAGTTGGCCGCGCGGCACGAGGGGCGCAGCCCGGTCCCGGCGGATCCGCAGCAGCTGGCCGACTACTTCGTGTTCCGCGACTTCGCGCACTTCATCGAGCTCTACCTCAGCGTCGTGGACCTGATCCGCGACCAGGAGGACGTCTGGATCCTCACCCACGAGGTGGCCCGGGAACTGGCGCGCCAGCAGGTCCGCTACGCCGAGCTGACCGTGACGCCGTTCTCGCACGTACGCCGCGGCATCCCCGCCCCGGCGTTCTGCGAGGCCATTGAGGACGCCCGCCGGCGGGCCGCCGCCGACTTCGGCATCGAGCTGCGCTGGTGCTTCGACATCCCGGGCGAGGCGGGACTGGAGGCCGCCGAGGAGACGCTGCGGATCAGCCTGGACGAGCGCCCGGACGGGCTGATCAGCTTCGGCCTGGGCGGGCCCGAGATCGGGGTGCCGCGCCCGCAGTTCAAGCCCTACTTCGACCAGGCTCGGGCGGCGGGACTGCGCTCGGTGCCGCACGCCGGGGAGACCACCGGCCCGCAGACCGTCTGGGACGCGCTGCGCGACCTGGGCGCCGAACGCATCGGTCACGGCATCTCCGCCGCGCAGGATCCCGAGCTGCTGAAGTACCTCGCCGAGCGGCAGATCCCGATGGAGGTGTGCCCGACCTCCAACGTGCGCACCCGGGCGGTGCCGGCCATCGAGGAGCACCCGCTTCCCCTCCTCGTCGAGGCCGGGCTGCTGGTGACCATCAACTCCGACGACCCGCCGATGTTCGGCACCACCCTCGACGACGAGTACGCGGTGGCCGCCCGGCTGCTCGACGCCGGCCCGGAGCAGGTGGCGCAGCTGGCCCGCAACGCGGTGGCCGCGTCGTTCCTCGACGAGACCGGCAAGCGCCGGATCCTCGACGAGATCGACGCCTACCTGGCGACCGCGCTGGCCTGAGCACCGGCGCAGAAGCGCAACGACCCGAGCGAGTGGCGCGCGGCGGGAGGAGGTGTGGGGGGACCATGTCTCCCGCCGCGCGCACGGCTCCACCGGCCGGTGCGCTGGGAGCGAAAGGCCGGTGGAACTGCTGGGTTCGAAGGAATCCTGCCAGTGGACGGCGAGCGCACGGCCCGGGTTAATCCCGATCTAAGGAAGACTTGTTCCGGGGCACAACCCGTTCATCTCGGCGACGCCTGACGGTCACCGTACGCGTCGAGGTTCACTGGCCCGTCGGACGCTGCCGGGGCCACCGCCGCCCGCTGCTCTTCTGCTCCCGGGCCATCCGCCCGACCAGGCCGAAACGACTGACCTGACGCGGTGTCGCCTCCGGGTCGGCGAGCAGCATCACCACGCTGGCCCCGCCGAGCCGGGCCCGGTCGATGCTCACCGAACCGTTGGCCTGCAACGCCACCCGCTTGGCGATGTCCAGCCCCAGCCCGGTGGAGCCCTGGTCGCTGGCACCCCGGCGCAGCGCCCGGTCGGCGTCGGGGATGCCCGGTCCGGCGTCGTCGATCCGGATCGCCACGTACCCGTCGCGTCGGGAGACCGCCACCTCGAACGCGGTGCCCTGCGGGGTGTAGCGGAACACGTTGCCGATCACCGCGTCCAGCGCGGCGGCCAGCTCCGCCCGGGGCACCGGCGCGGGAATCCGCAACTGGGCGCCGATCACCCGGTGCGGACGGTTCTGGTCGCCCGCCAGGGCCGCCCAGAAGACCATCCGGTCCCGGACCACCTCACTGACGTCGCACATGGCCGGCCCCGCCTCGGTGGCCACCGCCTTGCGAGTGGTCTTGATCAGCGTGTCGATCTCACCCTCCAGGGTGACGATCGCCTGCCGGATGCGCCGGATCCCCCGCCGGTGGTCCAACTCCGCCTGGCTGAACGAGCCCACGCTGGTGTCGTCGGGCTCCAACGCCTCCGCGTCGAGCCGTAGCACGGTCAGTGGGGTACGCAGCCGATGCGACAGGTCCGCCACGAGTTCCCGCTCGTCGGTGCGGGCCGCGACGAGACGTTCGGCCATCCGGTTGAAGGCGTGGCTCGCCTCGGCCAACTCGCGTGGGCCGCTGGGCTCGACGCGTACGCCCAGGTCGCCGTCGCCGACCGCGAGCGCCGCCTTGACCAGATCCCGGGTGGCGTCCACGGTCCGCGCGGCGACCCGGTCCACCACCAGCACCGCCGCGCCCACCAGGGCGACGGCCACACCGGCGAGCAGCAGCCACCGGTTGCCGGCGTCCCCGCCGAGGGCGGAGTCCGGCACGAAGACCTCCACCACGGCGGTCCGATCGGCCAGCACCACCGGATCCAACCGCAGCACGCCACCGTCGACGTCGAGCACCACGGAACGTCGCTCGGCCTGCGCCTGCGCCAGCTGGTCGGCGTCGGCCCGTCCGGTCGCGGCGACGTCGACTTCGGAGTCGGCGTCGGCCAGGCCGTGCACCACGGGGCGGGTCGCCGCGTCGTCGCCACTGGCCTCAATCGCGCGGGCCACCACGTCGGGGTCGGTGCTCACCGCGAGCGCCCCGGTCACCAGCGCGCTGCGCCGGGCGGCGTCGGCGATCGCCTCCTCCCGGGCCTGGCTGCCGAGGGTCAGCCCGAGCGGCACCAGGAAGACCAGCGCCAGCAGTACGCCCATGCCGGCCGTCGCCAGGGCCAGGGCACGCCTCAGTCCGGCGCCACCAGCCGGAAGCCCACCCCCCGCACGGTGCGCAGGTAGCGTGGCTTCGCCGCGGACTCGCCCATTTTGCGGCGTAGCCAGTACAGGTGAACGTCGATGGTCTGGTCCTCGCCGACCGATGGCTGCCGCCATACCTCCTCCAAGAGCTCCCGCCGGGACACTACCCGGCCGGGACGCGCGGCGAGGTATGCCAGCAGGTCGAATTCCTTTCGGGTCAGCGCCAGCGACTCCCCGTCGAGCTGTGCGCTGCGTTCGCCGAGGTCGACCCGCAGGCCGCCGACGCTGAGCACGACCGGCTGCTCCGCCCGACTGGCCCGGCCCACCCGCCGCAGCACGCTGGTGATCCGGGCGTCCAGGTGTGCGCCGGTGAACGGCTTGACCATGTAGTCGTCGGCCCCGGCCCGCAGCAGTTTGACCACGGACTGCTCGTCGTCGCGGGCGGTGGCGATGATGATCGGCACGTCGGTGATGCCGCGCAGCATCCGCAGCGCGTCCGAGCCGTCCAGATCCGGCAACCCCAGATCGAGGACGACGAGGTCAGGCGCCTCCGCAGCGACCCGCCGCAGCGCGTCCAGGGCGGTGCCCACGGCGTGTACCGCGTGACCCCGGTCGGTGAGCGAACGCAGCATCGCGCCGCGTACGACATGATCGTCTTCGACCAGGAGGACGGTGGCCACCCCAGCACGGTACTCGGCGCGGCGGATGGTTCGTCGTTGCGGCCCACCCCGGAACCCGCCAAGCTGGTACGACGATGACGTTCACTCTCTACCCGGACACCCGACTGACGCTGGCCCGGGACAGCCTCGCGGGTCTGTCGGTCGGTGATGCCCTCGGATCCCAGTTCTTCGTACCGGGCCGCCAGCCGGCCGACCTGGCTGCCGGGCTGCTTCCGCCAGCACCGTGGCAGTGGACCGACGACACCGAGATGGCCTGCTCGGTGCTGGCCGCCCTGGCGCAGACGGGCAGCATCGACCGGGACGCCCTGGCGGTCGCGTTCGCCGAGCGCTGCGAACCGTACCGGGGTTACGGCCCCGGTGCCGTGCGCATCCTGCGGCTGATCCGTACCGGCACCCCCTGGCCGGTCGCCGCGGCCGCCGCCTTCGACGGGCAGGGCTCCTGCGGCAACGGCGCGGCGATGCGGGTCGCGCCGCTGGGCGCGTACTTCGCCGACTCGACCAGCCGGGCCGCCGCGCAGGCGCAGGCGTCGGCCGAGGTGACCCACGCCCACCCGGAGGGGATCGCCGGTGCCGTCGCGGTGGCGGTGGCCGCGTCGCTGGCCGCGCGGGCCCGCCTGGACGGCGACCGACCCGACCCGGCCCGGTTGCTCGCCGGGGTGGCCGCCGCGCTGGATCCGGCGACCGAGGTGCACCGGGGCGTACGCCGGGCAGTCGACCTGCTCGGTCGACCGCTGGCCGAGGTCGTGGCGGCGCTCGGCAACGGCAGCCGGGTCACCGCCCAGGACACCGTCGCCTTCACCCTGTGGGTCGCCGCCAGCTACCTGGAGGACTATCCGGCGGCCGTACGGGCCTGTGTCGAGGCGGGCGGGGACGTGGACACCACCGCCGCCATCGTCGGCGGGACGGTGGCCGGGTACACCGGAGTGGGCACCTCGGGCGGGGTGCCCACTGGCTGGCTGACGGCCCGTGAACCGCTGCCGGAGTGGACCGGCTGACCTGTGCCGCTCAGCGGGTAGCGCCGGCCCGGGCCACCCGGTCGTCGCGGCGCTGCGTCGGCTCCGCGTCGGCCACCGCCGTCGGGCCGTTCTCGGCGGCGGGCTCTTCGTCGAGGACCGACCGGTCGATCTCCTCGGTGTCGGCGCGGCGGCGTCGGCTGATCAGCCAACCGACCACCGCGCCACCGCCGAGGCCGGCGACCAGGCCGGCGGCGAGCAGGCTGTTGGCGTTCGGTCCCTCGTCGGGCGTGGCGGTGGCCGGCGCGGGGGCGCCCGGCACCGCACCGCCGGGGGCCGCGCCGTGACCACCGTGGGCGGCACCCGGGTACGCCGGGTCGCCCGGGGTGAGGATCAGCGCGGGCAGCGGGCGCTGGCCGGGACGGTCGCCCCAGTGCACCTGGAGGCCGTCGGCGTAGGTCTGGGTCAGCTCGAACCGCACCTGGTCGGTCTGCGGCAGCGGCGCCATCGAGAACACCAGCCGGGCCGGGCCCGTGCCCGCCTCGCCGGTGCCCCGGGTCCAGGTCAGCGCGGCGGTCACCACGTCGGTCGCCGGGCCGTGCATGCCCGCGACCGGGACGTCCAGCTTGCGGGTGGTGATCGCGGGCGCCCAGCCCTGCACCGAGAGCGGATACACCTCGGCCACCGGAGTCTCCGCCGGCATCCGGATCTCGATCCGCTCGGTCCGGACCCCGGGCCGCTCGTCGGGCACCAGGAACTCGAGCTTGACCGAGTTGCCCTGCTGGGCCTCGGTCGGAGTGAACGTCACGCCGTCGGCCCACGCCGTGGTCGCGGGCCAGAGCAGCACCCCGGCCGTGGCCAGGGCGGCCACCAGCCCACCCCGGCGTCGACGGCTCCCGCCGCGCGTCATCGCCATCCTGGGTTCCCCATCCGTGTCGACGTGGCCGGAACCGGCTCCGGCCACACCTGGTAGTTCGGTTTCCGGGCCGAAAAGGTTCAACGCCGCCCGGATTCGTCCCCTACGGTGTCGGGGACGGTGGCCGTCGGGCCGACCGATACCATCGCGGTGAGCCGTCACCGGCACCTTCCGTCACATCTGCTGCGAGGAGTTCCCCGTGTCCGCACCCCGTACCCCCGCCGTGGCCGACCCTGTCGTCGTCGCCGCCGGGACGACGGCGGCCGACGCGGTGGCCGCCGCCGAACTGCCCACCAGCGGTCCGAAGGCGATCGTGGTGGTCCGTGACCCGCAGGGCGTGCTGCGGGACCTGGACTGGCGTCCGGCCGAGGAGACCGTCGTCGAGCCGGTCGCCCTCGACTCCCCGGACGGGCTCAACGTGCTGCGGCACTCGACCGCGCACGTGCTCGCCCAGGCGGTGCAGGACATCTTCCCCGAGGCCAAGCTCGGCATCGGCCCGCCGATCGAGAACGGCTTCTACTACGACTTCGCCGTCGACAAGCCGTTCCAGCCGGACGACCTGGCCAAGCTCGAAAAGCGGATGCAGGAGATCATCAAGTCCGGCCAGCGGTTCCGTCGCCGCCGCTTCGACAGCCTGGACGAGGCGAAGGTCGAGTTGGCCGCCGAGCCGTTCAAGCTGGAACTGATCGACGTCAAGGGCGAGGGGCTGGACTCCTCCGAGGTGATGGAGGTCGGCGGCGGCGAGCTGACCATCTACGACAACCTGGCCGCCACCGAGGACAAGGTCTGCTGGTCGGACCTGTGCCGGGGCCCGCACCTGCCCAACACCCGGCTGATCGGCGCGTTCAAGCTGATGCGTTCGGCCGCCGCGTACTGGCGTGGGTCGGAGCGCAACCCGCAGTTGCAGCGGGTGTACGGCACCGCCTGGCCGACCCGCGACGAGCTGAAGGCGTACCTGAAGCTGTTGGAGGAGGCCGCCCGGCGCGACCACCGCAAGCTCGGTGTGGACCTCGACCTGTTCAGCTTCCCCGACGAGCTCGGCTCCGGCCTGGCGGTCTTCCACCCCAAGGGCGGCATCATCCGTCGCGAGATGGAGAACTACTCGCGGCTCAAGCACGAGCAGGCCGGGTACGAGTTCGTCAACACCCCGCACATCACCAAGGGGCACCTGTACGAGGTCTCCGGTCACCTGGACTGGTACGCCGACGGCATGTTCCCGCCCATGGAGGTGGAGGGCGCCAGCTACTACCTCAAGCCGATGAACTGCCCGATGCACGACCTGATCTTCCGCTCCCGTGGCCGCTCCTACCGGGAACTGCCGCTGCGGATGTTCGAGTTCGGCACGGTCTACCGGTACGAGAAGTCCGGTGTGGTGCACGGTCTGACCCGGGTGCGCGGCATGACCCAGGACGACGCGCACATCTTCTGCACCGAGGAGCAGATGGCCGGCGAGCTGAAGTCGCTGCTCGCCTTCGTCCTCGAACTGCTGCGCGACTACGGCCTGGACGACTTCTACCTGGAGCTGTCCACCCGCAACCCGGAGAAGTCGGTGGGCACCGACGAGAACTGGGAGCGGGCCACCGAGGCGCTGCGCTCGGCCGCCGAGGAGTCCGGACTCACCCTGGTACCGGACCCGGGCGGGGCGGCCTTCTACGGGCCGAAGATCTCCGTACAGGTCAAGGACGCCATCGGCCGGACCTGGCAGATGTCCACCATCCAGGTCGACTTCAACCTGCCGGAGCGCTTCGGCCTGGAGTACCAGGCCGCCGACGGCACCCGGCAGCGACCGGTGATGATCCACCGGGCGTTGTTCGGCTCGATCGAGCGGTTCTTCGGGGTGCTCACCGAGCACTACGCGGGGGCGTTCCCGGCCTGGCTGGCCCCGGTGCAGGTGGTCGGCATCCCGATCCGTGACGACCACGCGGACTACCTGCACGGCTTCGTCGCCGCGCTGCGCGCCGAAGGCATCCGCGCCCAGGTCGACTCCGGTGACGAGCGGATGCAGAAGAAGATCCGTAACGCCCAGCAGCAGAAGATCCCGTTCATGGTGATCGCCGGGGACGACGACGTCGCCGCCGGTACGGTCTCGTTCCGCTACCGCGACGGCTCGCAGCGCAACGGCGTGCCGCTGGCCGAGGCGGTCACCCACGTCCTCGACGTGGTCAACACCCGCACCAACGTCGGCCCGTCCGCCGCCTGACCCGCCGTTGCGGCAGCCCCGCATTCGGCGGGGCTGCCGTCGCACGGGTGCGTCAGATCCCGCAGCTCGGTGCCGACCAGGAACGGCTGGGCGTGTTGCCCAGGTGGGTGTGGTCGTTGTGTCCCGGATATCCCGGGCCGAGGATGTTGGTGAACCCGTGGTTGCGGGCCTGCTGGGCGAGCGCGCAGAAGGAGTGCGACCCGACCAGGTCGATCCCGTCGCCGTAGAGGTGTCGGCTGTTGCTGGCGCCGCCGACCGCGCTGTTGCAGGAGTAGCTGCGGAATCCGCTGCTCAGGTAGAGCGGTGCGTTGCCCATGGCGCGGCGCATCGCCTGGAGCTTCCACATCGAGACCAGGGCGTTGAACCGGGCGGTGCTCGCCGACACCGCGCCGCCGGACCAGTCGCTGTTGCACCGGTTCCACTCGGCGTAGCTGAAGCTGACCGGCGTGCAGTCCGGATCCTGCAGGGCGTAGATCTGGTTGAAGGTCTGCGCACCGGCCACCCCGTCGGCGGCCAGCCCGTAGGCCTGCTGGAAGCGGATCACCGCCGACCGGGTGGCCGGGCCGTACGCCCCGTCGAGGGTGAGCACCGCGCCGTAGCCGGGGTAGCCGGAGACGCGGATCTGCAACTGGCGTACGTCCTCGCCGGTCATGCCGGAGGAGAGCGTTCGACCCCAGGTGTAGCAGGCGTCGGCCTGGGCGGGGGTGCCGGTGGCGGTCACCGCCGCCAGGCTGGCCAGTGCGGCCAGGGCGCAGGCGGTGAGGGCACTGACCAGACGGTGCCGGACGGTACGTCGCTCCACAACCACTCCAATCGACGATCTTCGAATTGTGAGGAGTGAAAGTTTCATCGACATCGATGTAATAGTCAAGAAATCCTTGTCGCATTCTGCAATTGGCCGTCACCCGGTGGCCGCGATCGCCGGACGTCTGCGGTACGGGGTGGCGAACCGGCCCCGTGCGGTACGTAGGATCGCCGTGTGACTGGGGCGGACGAGCAGCACATCGACAGGGACATGGCAGACGGGCTGGACCGGCTCTGGACCCCCCACCGGATGACGTACATCTCCGGTGAGGACCGGCCCGAGGGCGGCTACGAACAGCCCTCCGGCTGCCCGTTCTGCCTGGCCCCGGGTCGACCCCACGAGGAGAGCCTGGTGGTCGCCCGGGGCGAGCACGTGTTCGTCGTGCTCAACCTGTACCCGTACAACCCGGGTCACCTGCTGGTCTGCCCGTACCGGCACGTGGCCGACTACACCGACCTGGACGAGCCGGAGACGGTCGAGCTGGCCGCGTTTACCCAGACCGCCATGCGGGTGGTCCGCAAGGTCAGCAACGCACACGGCTTCAACCTCGGGATGAACCAGGGCGGGGTGGCCGGCGCGGGCATTGCCGCCCACCTGCACCAGCACGTGGTGCCCCGGTGGGGCGGCGATGCCAACTTCATGCCGGTGATCGGGCGTACCAAGGTCCTGCCGCAACTGCTCAGCGACACCCGCGACCTGTTCGTGCGCGCCTGGCCCAGCTGACCGGCGGGCACCTGCCGTCCCGCCCAGGCGGGTTCAGGTGAGCCGCTCCAGCGGGCCGGTGCGCGGGTCGGTGAGGGCGCGGAAGTGCGCGACGAGCCGCCCGACGACCTGCGGATCGTTGAGCATCACCCCGACCTCGATGTTGTCGGACAGCGCCCGGCCGGTGAGGTTGGCGCTGGTGATCACGGCTTGCCGGTCGTCGGCGGCGACGAACTTCGCGTGCAGTGCGGCGCGCGGGCTTCCGTCGGCGGTGCGGCGGGCTCCCGGCCAGTGCCAGAAGGTGGCCTGTCGGCGTACGGCGGCGAAGGCGGCTGCGGCCCCGGATGATCCCCGCAGGGCACCCCCGTTCTCGGCGGAGCTTTCCAGGATCAGATCGATGTGTACGCCCCGGTGCGCCGCCGAGCGCAACTCGGCGACGACCTCGGGCACCCGGTACGCGGCGAAGCTCGCCACCAGCAGACGGCTCCGGGCCTCGCGGATGACCTGCACGATCACGGAACTGGTCAGCCGGACCGGCACGGCGGGGCTGGTCGGGCCGCTGACCACCAACCGGGTCCGCTGTGCCTCGACCCGCTGCTGCATGAGTGCGGCGCTCCGCAGTGCGAGAGCCACTGCCGAGCCGGGCAGGTCGGGCGCCTCGGTCTGCCAGGCGGTGATCAGCCGGGTGGCCTGGGTGGCTACCGAGAACCCGTGCCGGGCCGCGATGAGGTCGACTGCCAGGGCGGCGCCCGGTTCCCGGTCCACGCTGCCGAGCACACCGGCCCAGGCGGCGATGTGGTCGGCGGGGAGAGCGGTGGCGATGTCGGCGATCACCTCGGCGAAGCGCTCGTGGCTCATGCGGTGAAGAAGCCGGAGCCGGGATCGGTGAGGGTGTCGACGAGCAGGGCCCGGTCCAGGTAGTGGTTGCCTCGTTCGCAGGAGGTCTCGGCGGCGAAGAGACAGGCGTGGCAGGCGGCGGCCGACAGCCGGGAGTGCACCCTCGGGTCGTGTTCCGCGCAGAGCGGATCCGAGCTGCACAGCCGGGCGGCCTCCAGGGCGCGTTCGATGAGCGCGCCCAGCCGGTCGGTGCGCCCCAGGGAGACGAGCCCGCCGAGGGTGCCCTCGCTGTCGGGTGCCGAGGTGTAGAGCAGGATTCCGGCGGCGGAAGCGTCGTCCGTTCCGGGGTAGATGCGTTCCCGGATGCCGGCGGCGCTGTAGCCGCATTCGAGAGCCAGCTCACGGATGAGCACGTGCGCGAACGTGTGCAGCAGGACGTATCGCGGCCCGGGATGGGGAGCCGGGTCCATGTTCCGCGAGGCCCGCCAACGGTCGTGGGCGACGGTCAACATTTTCTCGCGTTGCTTGACCTCCGGGCGGTGTTCCCACTCGACGATCCGTTCCTCGGCGAGGCGCAGGAAGATCCCCTCCCCGCGCATCTCCGCACAGGGCAGCCAGGTGGGTCGGCCGACCGTCAGCGGGGCCCGCCGCCGATCCGGGGTGTCGAGGACCACCCACTCGGGGCCGTCGATCCGGGTGAAGCCGTACAGCGCGGCGACCTCCCGCAGCCGGGGAACGAGGACCACGTCCCGCAGCCAATCCCGATGCTGGGTCGGTACCGGCTCCGGCCGGGTGGTGAAGTCGGGCAGCTCGAAGCTGCGGCCGGAGGTGAAGGCGAGCCACTCGGGCGTGTGCAGGTCGGTGTCGTCGTGGCTGGTGTCGTCGGTGCCTTCGGCGGCGGCGTGCCGTTGGATGGCCTCCCAGGCCCGGTCCACGCCGTACGGCCTCAACTCGGGCCAGCAGACCTGGGTCTGCATGATCTGCTTGGCGGTCTCGGCGTTCAGCCCGGCGAGAAAATGCAGGTGCTCCGCCCAGTTGTCGGCGACCACCTGGTCGACCGGGGTCTCGGCCCGGGGGAGGCTGATGACGCGCAGTTGCATCGCGAACCAGCTGTTGGTGGCGCCGAGCGCCAGGGTCCGGGTGGCGGCGCCGCAGGAGTCCCAGGTGCCCAGGTGGGGGTGGCGTCCACGACAGGCGGGAAGGGTCCGCTCGGCGGGCTTGCCGATCGCCCGGGACATCGCCATGGAGGCCCCGCACTCGCAGTTGATGATGATGTTGGCCGCCTCACCGGTGCTGCCGCGTTCGGTGAGCTTGAGGGTGTGGCCGGGGCCGGGATCGGTCCCGCCGTGTGCGACATACGACCAGGGGAAGTCGTCCAGGTGGCCGTTGTCGCAGGCCAGCACGAAGCGGGCAGGCACTGCGGTGGGCCGGGACGGGCCGTTGCCCCGGCAGCTGTGCACGTAGCGGGCCTTGTCCGGCTGGAAGGGGGAGGAGAGCAGGTCGAACAGCCCGGAGGTGACCGGGGCCAGCCGGTTGCACCGGGTGTCGGAGCAACGCAGCCAGGTGGGGAAGAGGGTCACCGGCACGCCCACCCGGGTCCAGTCGGCGAAGGGGTCGGAGGTCTCCGGCAGGTGCGGCGGCAGGCGCAGGCTCTCCACCTGGCCGCCGAGTCTGCGCCGGAGCGCCGCCAGCAGTCGCTCCTCGACGACCGGGACGGAGTGGGTGAGGTCCCAGTGCGCCAACCCGAGGGTCAACACCGACAGGCTGGGCAGGTCGGCGACCGACCCGACGCCGTAGGTGTGCAGGAGCTGGTTGGGACGCAGCGCCCCGACCCGGAGGCTGCGTTGCTGCGGGCCGGTCACGAGGAACCTACGGGCGCGCTGGCGACGGGCGGGACGAACGGTGGCGGCTCCTCGCCGAGGGCGGCGAGTTGCAGTTGGAGTTGGATGCCGGGTTCCACGTCGCGCAGGGAGGTGGGGCAGGTGGTCTGCTCCCACCGGCCTTCGTCCGGGCGGTGCAGCAGCCCGGCGATGTCGTCGCTGTGGTAGGGCTTGTCGTAGGCCAGCCGCCGCGCGGGTCGCATCCGTTCCCGGGCCCAGAGGTCCAGGCGGGCCTCCAACTCGTCCACCACCCGCCGGCTGATGGTGTTGTCGGCGGCCACTGTGCTGCGCCGCTTGAGGAAATTCACGACGTGCTCGGCGAGTTGACTGTGCCGGTCGAAGTCCCCGGCCCGAAGGTTGCCGTTGTAGGTGTCCTCCAGGTCGCGGATCAGCGCCACCAGCACTCCGGTCAGACCCCGGTCGATGGCCCGCTCGGCGAACGGGGTCACCGACAGGGCCTCGACCTGCCGGTAGACAGTGGCGTGGAAGTGATCGAACCGCTCATAGTGGGACAGGTCGCGCGGTCGGGCCCAGTTGTAGACGGTGAAGACCAGGCCCGGGGCCCGTCGGCCGACCCGGCTGGTGGCCTGGATGTACTCCGCGGCCGACTTCGGCTGATTGGCGACCACCATCACGCCGAGCCGATCGATGTCGACACCGACGGAGATCATGCTGGTGGCGAGGAGTACGTCGATCGGCCGTTGCCCGCCCTTGACCCGGGTGCCGGAGAACCGCACGGCGAGCCGGTCCAGCAGGGGCCGGATCGCGTCGGAGGACATCCGGGAGGTCAGCTCCTCCAGGTGCGGGTCGTAGCGCCGGGCCAGTCCGCGTTCGTCCGCGCGGGTGAGTCGGGTGGAGATGTCGTCCTCGACCACCCGCCGCATACCACCCAGATCACGCAGGCTGTTGAAGTATCCGACCAGGGTCATGTACGGGTCGGTGACCGGGTTGCCGCCGTACTTGTCGTGGAGCTTCTGCGCCGCCCCGAGCACCGAGACGTACACCCGGATCAGGGTTGACCGGAGCCGGTTGCCGTGCGCGCAGATGCCGACGTAGCGGCGACCCGGTTGCTGCTCGCGCTCGCGCTGCCGGGCGAAGAAGCTGTCGGCGGCGTCCAGCCCCGGCGGCGGAAAGACCTCGGTCCGCCGGTGGAACAACGCGCCGATCTGCTGCTGCGCGCGGCGGATGGTGGCCGTAGAGGCGATCACCTTGGGTCGGGACAGGTGCCCGGGCTCCGGCTCCCAACTGGCCAGCCGGTCCACCGCGGTCTCGTAGAGCCCGACCAGCGAGCCGAGCGGGCCGGAGATCAGGTGCAGCTCGTCCTGGATGATGAGGTCCGGCGGGCGCAGCGGCGGGCAGGGGAGCACCCGGTTGCCCGGCCGGTGTCGCCGGCGCTCCCAGTCGGTCGCTTCGAGGTCCTCAGTCAGGTAGCCGTGCTGCTCGCAGCGTTTGTGCACCCGGCCGAAGAGGGTTGCGGTCTCACCCTTCCACGGCAGTTGGGCGAACTTGTCGACGGTGGCGATCACCAGGGCCGGTGGGTGTCGATAGATCTCCTCGTCGACCAGGAGCACCGGAAGCCCCCGCTGGTCCTCGGGGAGCGAGAAGCCGCCCAGGGTGCTGAACGGGCAGTCCACGTCCGGGCAGAGCACCAGGGTGCGCCAGGGCTCCCGCTCCACGACGATGTGTCGACCCGGGTCGATCCTGGTGCCGCACCAGGGGCAACTGGTGAGCTGATGCGGCGAACCGACCCCCCGGTTGGGGCGATTCTGCCGCCGTTGATCCAGCCACTCCTTGGCGTCCTGGGTGCGGTTCGGGGTGACCCGGCCCCCGACCCACAACCCGATGCGGATCGGCGTCTCGCCCCAGGTCTGCGGCGCGGCGCGGCGCAGGGTCTCCGCCGCGCAGATCAGGGTGGCCGCCCGCTCGAACTGCTGGATCGTGAGCAGGCGCAGGGTGTAGCGCATCAGCACCGTCAGCCCGTCGCGGCCGGTCAGCCCGTGGTAGTCCGGCTGCCGACGGCGTACCGCGATGGCGAAGGCGGTGAGGCCGAGGTACGCCTCGGTCTTGCCGCCACCGGTGGGGAACCACAGCAGGTCGGCGATGGCCTGGTCGGTGTCGGCACTGCGCTCCGGGTGCCGGGGGTCGGCCAGCGCCGGCAGGTTGAGCAGGACGAAGGCCAACTGGAACGGGCGCCACCGGTGGTGGTCCGGCTGGTCGACGTCAGCTACCGCATCCGCCAGCGCAGTCTTCGGATCCTCCCGTCGGCGACTGGCGGCCATGGTGTGCACACGTTGCAGATACATCGCCCGGTTGGCGAAGCCGAACGCCTCGCGCGCCGTCGGATCTGCGGCCAGCAGGTTGATGCCGGCTTCGATCCGGTCGGCTGACGTCCGGGCGTCGCGCAGAGCGTCCCGTACCTCCGGGCGGTACTCGTCGAGTCGTCGGGCCGGGTCGCCGGCGCTCGCCTCGTTCTTGGTGATCCACCTGCGGTAGCCGGCGACGAGGGGCCGTAGCGCCCTGGTCAGCGTCGCAGCGGGCCCGGCCTCGGCCAACTCGGCGAGCCGCTTCATGTCCAGCTCCACCTCGGCCAGCTCGGGCAGCAGATCCTTGTCCTGCCTGCTGTCGGGCACGTCGGTGAAGGGCATCTCGTGGATGGGAACGGTGGTGGTGCGGATCTTGTGGGCTCGGAGTGGATCGGCGGGCGCCAGCTCGGCCGTGACGGCCGTGCCGTGCCCCACCGCGAACTCCGGCTGGAAGCGGTAGGCCATGGCCAGCCGACGCCGCTCGGCCTGATCTGCGGCGTCACCACCGGCGACCTGTTCCGGCCGGGGCACGAAGACCGGCTCGCCCTCCTCGGGGCCGGTCGCGCTCAACTCCACCTGAAAGATCCACTGCTTGGGATCCCGGGGGGACGGACTGGGCTGCCGGTTCTCCAGGAAGAGCGAGACCAGCCAGTGCTCGCCCAGGCGACGTGCCCGACCACGCATCACCACCTTCGGCTGCGCCGCGTCGACCGGCTGCGGAGCCAGCAACCCCTCAGCCAGGGTCACCGTCACCGGGCCGCCGCGCTGGTGCCGTCGCCAGACCCGCTGCCCGGCGTGCTCCTCCCGGTCGGACACCCCCATGTCGTAGCTGCCCCAGGCGGCGGTGACCCGCAACTGGGTCACCGACACCGGCACGGAGGTGGTGAAGCCGATCGCGGAGGGGGCCATGCTGGGCAGGCTCGGAGCGCTCGGCTCGGCACCCCCCTCCAGCGGATCGGACACAGTGGCCTCATCGAGGGTGTCCTGATCGGACGGGTCAACCGACTCACCGTTGGGGGCGAGTCGACCGAGCAGGTAGCGATCGAGTGGGTTCTCCCTGGTCGGAAACTCCTCCGCCGCACCATCGAGCGGCCCGAGCAGGTCAGCCAGGACCAACCCTTGCAGCTCGTCGCGGATCACCCGCTCATCCGGTACGGCGAGCACACCCTCCCCATTCATGAAGGTGACCGTAACGGTTAGGGACGACACCGGAGGAACCGGCCGCTGCGGCATCGTCGAGGGGCCGGCCCACATCGACGCCGGCGGAACTTGTGGTCAGCCGCTGTCTGCGGCACACCGATTGGTGTCGAATACCGGGTCAGCGATGGCATCGAGCAGCCGCTTTGCCGGAGCGTAGTTCGGATCTACGTGGCGACCGAGGACGATCGTTGCCACCGTGGCCGCGCCTGCGGCCTTCAGGGCGTAGGCGAGTGACTGCACACGGGCACCAGTCGTCCAGGTGTCTTCGAGGATCAGCGCGTGGATCGGCGCGCGGGACGAGGGCATTGTCGGGGCGAACCAGTCGGTATGGAAGTCGTGGTCGTCCGGCCCGTAGTCCGGGTTGACCGCGCTGTCTATCCAGGGCAGACCGAGCCGACTACCGACGAGCTCGGTGAGCGGGTGTGCCCCCGGACGGCTGCGGGTGCTGGGGACGGTGATGACGTGCGTCGGCGAGGCTCCGGTGCGGGCCGTCACGCAAGCAAGGTGGTCGTGCAGAAAGAGCAGCAGTACGGCGAGCAGGTTTCGCCGACTCTGCTCGGACCGGGCTGCGCCCTTGTAGGTCCGGAGATTGTGATGGTGTTGCCCGCTGCGTGGGGAGTAGGAAATCGGAAGGACGAGGTCTGCGAGGACGCCGTCCGACAGAGTCAGGTGGGACTGGCAGCGGAAACAGAGTGGGTAACCCGCACGCCGAACACCACGGCAGGTGGGACAGATCCAGGGGTACGCCGACAGCGGATTGCGTAGGTAGCCGCGCTGAACTTCGACGTATCGGCGGATGATGGTCCAGCGATGATCAGTGGAGTGCGAAGTCAGGGAAGTTCTCCAGGCCGGCTTCGGTGGGTTGGTAGCTGAGGATGTCATCGACGGCTTCCAACAGCTGTGCGGTGCCGTGGACGACGTAGACGCCGGGCTTTTCGGCGAACGCCTTGGCCCAGTCGCACTGCATGACCTGACTCGTGAGGACGACAGGACGACCGTGTTGGAGGGCGAGCCGGGCCTGGACCCGTGCTCCGCTGGTCTCTCCTGCCTCGACGACGACAGTCGCGACTGCGTACCCGCTCATTACCGCGTTGCGCATGGGGAAACTCTGTCGGCTCGGCGGGGCGTCGGGCCAGAACTGCGAGATCACCAGCCCCACGTCGGCGATGTGGTCCTGTAGGCGCCGGTTGTCCGCCGGGTAGTAACGGCGAATCCCGGTGCCGACGACGGCGACCGTGCGCCCTCCTGCCTCCAGTGCGGCGGTGTGAGCGGCGGTGTCGATGCCGGTGGCGAGCCCGCTGACCACGGTCACGCCACGCCCTGCCAGGGTGGTGGCACACGCTCGGGCGATCCGTAGCCCGTCCCTGCTTGCCTTACGGCTGCCGACGACGGCGACCGCCCGGTCGTAAACCCGCAGGTCACCCCGGCTAAACAGGAGCGGTGGCATCTCCCGGATGCCGAGCAGTTGGGCCGGGTAGGTGGCGTCGAAGAAGGCGTGAACGCCGATTCCCTCCGCCTGCCAATCGGCGATCTCGGCGGCGGCAGCGCCGAGCAGACTGGTTACCGAATCCGCATCCGGGAAGAGCGTGTCGGATTGGCCGACCGTGTGGTCAAGGACCGCCTTGGCGCTGCCGTTCTCCTGGATCTGCAGCGCCGTCTCGGGCCAGCTTGCATGGGGGCGGCGGAGTAGGGCAACCAGGGCCGCCCGCTCGATCGTCGCCGTGTCCATGCGCATGATGGTAGGCCCCGGCCTGCCCTCATGGTTCGACCATCCCGGCCGCGGCCGCCGATGGGAGTTCCCGCAGGAGATCACTGCTCGAACATATGTACGACCCTGCTCGACGTCAAGCGAGACTCGGGGGCAGGAAGGTGATGACGTCCGGAGGTCGTGTCGGGCGACGTTTCACCCATTGGTTGATCGGTCGGCCGGGACCAGGGCTTCGCTGCCGGACCAGTCGATGTTCTCGTCCGCGATCAACTTGTCCGGTTCGTCGTCCTCGTCGAGCGTGGAGAGGCTCGCGTAGTAGCGCCCGAAGCCGTAGCCACCGGCTCGCAAGGTGGCCAGCGCCCAGTCCCGAAGCTGATCATGCAGCGTCTCGGGCGTGTGCGGGTGCACCGGCACCCGGATGACCCCGAGCAGGTCGTACCACTCGTCCCGGGTGCTGGCGTCGACCACCCGGCAGAGCGACAGGGCGTGCCGCACCTCCGGCTCCCGAGGAAACCACCTGACCTCACCCAACATGCCGCCTCCCTGTGCCAGTCAAGCTCCTCATGGCAGCATCACCGATGTCGCCATTTATATCAAGGGCCTATCGCAAGGAGCAGTTGCCGGATATTGTGAGCGCCATAGATGCGCCAGCGAAGGGAGCGGATCGAGATGGCATCGAACTCCGGAAGTACTCGTCGTAAGCGGCCGATGCTTGTGTCCCCGACCGTGCAGGCATGGGAGCTTGGGCTGCGGCTGCGTGAGCGCCGCGAAGAAGTGGGGATGACGGCGGTGGCCGCTGGCAAGGCCAGTGGCATCACCCAGGCGTACATCTCCGGGGTGGAGGCCGGGCGAGTCAAGCTGCCGGGCGACCGGCTGGCCCAGCTCGTCAAGGTATACGAGATCGACCCTGCCGACGCCGCCGAGCTGGAGGAGCTGCGGGTCGCCGCCATGACGCGCGCTTGGTGGCACCAGTACTCCCAACTCTTCCCGGCCGAGTTCCTCCGCTTTCTCGGCTACGAAGCAGGGGCCGAGCACGTCCGGAGCTACCACAACGAGCTGGTAGATGGCCTGTTGCAGACCGAGGAGTACGCCCGCGCGGTGATCCGAGGCGGCAACACCTACGTCCGACTGACCGAGATGGACCGGCGGATCGCTGTGCGGATGGCGCGGCAGCAGCGGCTGCATGGTGACCACCCGCTGCGGCTGACCACCGTGATCGCCGAGGGCGCGCTACGGCAGCAGGTGGGCGGCCCCGAGGTGATGCGCGGCCAGCTCAATCACCTCGACCGACTGCTGACCGAGCGACCGGAGCAGTTCGAGATCCGAGTCATGCCCTTCACCGCCGGGGCGCATCCCGCGCTCGGTAGCCCGTTTCAGATCCTGTCGTTCCCGTCGCCCCGGTTGCCCGATCTGGTCTGGCAGGAGGTGCTCACCTCCAGCGACATCATCGACCAGTCGAGCCGGGTCGCGGACTACGTGGTCACCTTCGCCGAGGCGCGGGAGCGGGCGCTAGGCCGCGTTTCGTAAGTGCGGGCGGGGTGTGACGTGTCTGGGCGTGGCGGTTGTCGATACGAAGTGAGGTCTCCGGTAGATGGGTTAGCGACCAAGCAAACCTGAACCACCGGAGACCTCGTGCCCAGGGTAGTGGCAGCGAGGCGGCATGATCTCACCGACGCTCAGTGGGCGGTGCTGAGGCCTGCGCTGCCTGCGGATCCTCGGCGAGGTCGTCCGCCGCGATGGACGAAGCGGCAGATCATTGATGGGATCCGGTGGCGGGTTCGGGCGGGAACGCCGTGGCGGGACGTGCCCGAGGTGTACGCGCCCTGGCAGACGTTGTATCGCTGGTTTAGGCGGTGGCAGCGTGACGGGACCTGGGCGAAGATCCTGGCCCGGCTCCAGACCCGGGCCGACGCGGCCGGTGACATCGAGTGGGCGGTGAGTGTCGATTCCACGATCAGTCGTGCCCATCAGCATGCTGCGGGTGCCCGTCATGCAGGTGACCTGCAGAAGGAACCGCCGGGTGGAGTGTTCACCGAACCCGCCGATCATGCTCTGGGCAGGTCCCGGGGCGGGTTCACCACCAAGACCCATCTGGCCTGCGAACAAGGCCGTAAGACGCTGTCGACGGTGATCACTGCTGGTCAGCGTGGTGACAGTCCGCAGTTCATCACGGTCCTCGAACGGATCAAGGTCTACCGGGTCGGTGGTGGACGGCCCCGCACCCGGCCGGACCTGGTCTTGGCTGACAAGGCGTACACCAGCCGAGGCAATCGCGGGTACGCCCGCCGCCGCAGGATCAGGGTGTGCATCCCGAGCAAGGCTGACCAGGACGCCCACCGCAAGGCCAAAGGAGCCAAGGGCGGGCGTCCTCCGTCGTTCGACCCGGTCCTCTACCGGCAGCGTCACGCCGTGGAATGCGGCATCAACCAGCTCAAACAGAACCGGGCGATGGCCACCCGATACGACAAACTCTCCGTCCGCTTCGAAGCCACCGTCACCATCGCCGTCATCAACCAGTGGCTTTGACGGCCATTACGAAACGCGGCCTA
>NZ_JAETXL010000103.1:0-448 GCF_016774385.1 Micromonospora fiedleri | reverse complement strand
GCACTGTTTGTTAAGCTCCCCGAACTTGCACCGGCTGAAAAAGGGGATCAAGAGAACGTTGGCCGGAACCAAGACGATGTTGCGGTAAGTACGTTTGCCCCGGACACGAATGTAAGAAAATCGATACCCAGCAACCACATCATTGACCTTTTCGGCCTAGCCTTAAACTTGCACGGATCTCCGACATGAAAAAGACTACCCCCAACTCCCCGCAATCACCCGATGCTTCAGCCAACGATGACATTGACTCATCCAAACTCTCCGATCCCATCAGCCACTTTTTCACCCTCCACCCTAACCTCGACACGCTGTCGCTGCCCGCCCAAACCTGTGAAACATTGGGCTCGCTCAACGTCATGAGCACCAATCTAGCCCACAGTCTCGAAAGTCCTCATCGCAACGCCGCTCTGGCGATCCTCCAGTTGGCGGAGCTGGCCGGACTGTTGGT
>NZ_JAETXL010000102.1:0-448 GCF_016774385.1 Micromonospora fiedleri | reverse complement strand
TCCCAGTTGCGCTCCCCGCCAGGTGTTTCCGGCAGGCCGAAGGTGGCGGCCGCAAGGACTGTCTCTTATACACATCTAGATGTGTATAAGAGACAGCGATCAGGACGGCCATCTCAAGCCGCAATACGCCACGCCGAGCAAGGCTCTCGGGGATCCTCACGTTTGACTAGGCACAGGACACCCCATATCGCCCTCCTGGCATTTCAAATAATTCTTGAAAGTCGCCACCCGTGCGCGGGTCAGCTCTGTAATGCAATTACTGTAGATCAATGGGTAAACGCTCCCACCTTCCACCCCCGATGCTGAAAACTTGCACTCCGCATCCCGGAACGCAATCCACGAGCGTTGCGCGCCGATCAACAGCTTCTTGCGGTCCGGATCGCTCTTCAGCCGCCCGGTAATCTGCTGGTAAAGCGCATTCAGTTCATTGTCCGCAGCCTTGTTCTGC
>NZ_JAETXL010000101.1:0-449 GCF_016774385.1 Micromonospora fiedleri | reverse complement strand
GTTGCATCGACGGCAGTGGCGGGAAGTGAGCCGCGCGGGCGCCCGCCGCGGCCGGCGTGCGCGGCCGCGTGGGGCACCCCCACGCTTCCGCACCGGCGCGCCAGCGGATCGGCAACCGGGAGCAGAACCTCGAAACGGGCAGGACTGCACTCCCTTAACAGACTAAGTGAGTCGACGTAGGCCGATCGGACAGTTGCTCATGAGCGTTCGGACCAGAGTTGATGGGACGCGGCGTTCTCGGCCTTGGTCAACAGGTCACGGAAGCGACCCGCGCCGGACACCGGAGAGGCCCAACCGGCCGACATCTCCACCAGCCGGGTCTCCGGCCGTTCCAACCAGGACAGGATCAGTTCCGACTCCTCCGGGGTGGCCGCCGGGACCGGGCCGTGCCCGGCCGACACCGTCTCGGCGGTGGCCCGGATGGTGGCCAGGGTCGGTCGTGGGTGGAC
>NZ_JAETXL010000100.1:0-449 GCF_016774385.1 Micromonospora fiedleri | reverse complement strand
GAGGGGGGGTCCGGGTGGCCGGCGGGCGCCTGGCGACCCCGACCGGGTGGCCCGGGCCAGAGCGCGGAAGGCCGCCTTCGGCGAAAAGGTGTTCGGGCTGGGCCACCACTACCAGCGCGACGAGGTGATCCAGTTCGCCGCCGTGACCGGCGACTCGTGCAAGCTGGCCCGCGAGGCCGCCGCCCGGCCGGATGCCGAGTACATCGTCTTCTGCGGTGTGCACTTCATGGCCGAGAGCGCCGACATCCTCACCGCCGACACGCAGCGGGTCGTCCTGCCCGACCTGGCAGCCGGCTGCTCGATGGCGGACATTGCGGCGCTGCCGCAGGTCGAGAACGCCTGGGACGTCCTGACCGAGTGCGGCCTCGCGGCACAGACCGTCACGGGCCGCTACATGGAATCCGGCGCGGACCGCAAGGGGTCTGGCGGGCGCAAGGTGGGGGTGGTGG
>NZ_JAETXL010000099.1:0-449 GCF_016774385.1 Micromonospora fiedleri | reverse complement strand
CAGTTGGCCGCGGTGGAAGCGGTCAGCGCGGCCCGGGGCGACGAGTACACCAACCTGGCGTTGCTCACCGACGGCCTGCGGGCCGAGCGGGAGCAGGGCATCACCATCGACGTGGCGTACCGCTCCTTCGCCACGCCACGGCGCAAGTTCATCATCGCCGACACCCCCGGGCACATCCAGTACACCCGGAACATGGTCACCGGCGCCTCCACCGCCGACCTGGCATTGATCCTGGTGGACGCACGTAAGGGCCTGGTGGAGCAGTCGCGCCGGCACGCCTTCCTCTGCCCTCTGCTGCGGGTGCCGCACCTGGTGCTCTGCGTCAACAAGATGGCTCTGGTCGACTACTCGCAGGAGGTCTTCCACCGCATCGCCGACCAGTGCACCCGCTTCCGGGCAGACCTGGGCGCTCCGGTACGTGCCTGGGTCCCGATCGCCTGGCTACACGG
>NZ_JAETXL010000098.1:0-449 GCF_016774385.1 Micromonospora fiedleri | reverse complement strand
TACCTGCTCTCCAAGGACGGCGGCGGCTCGGCGGCCGGGGTGATCGCCGGGCTGGCCGACTCCGTCATCCGGGCCGGGGTGGTCGCCGCCGAACGGATGGGCGGACGATTGGACCCGCCGATGACCGCCATCCTCGACGAGGCGGCGAACGTGTGCCGCATCTCCGACCTACCCGACCTCTACAGCCACCTCGGCTCGCGCGGGATCAGCGTGGTGACCCTGCTGCAGAGCTACCGGCAGGGGGTACGGGTCTGGGGCGAGGCGGGCATGGACGCGCTGTGGAGCGCCGCCACCGTCCAGCTGCCCGGCGCCGGGCCCGCCGCCGCCGACTTCCTGGACCACGTGGCCCGCCTGGTCGGCCCGCCCGCCCTGCGTACCCCCAGCTCCTCCCGGTCCCAGGACCGCCCGTCGCGGGCGGTGTCCTACCGGCACGCGCCGGGCGCCCCGGC
>NZ_JAETXL010000097.1:0-450 GCF_016774385.1 Micromonospora fiedleri | reverse complement strand
ACGCGGTGCCGAGCAGTTGGTAGCCGGCGCAGACCCCGAACACCACCGGGCCCTGGGCCACGGCCCGGTGCAGGCCGCCGTCGGCGAGCAGTCGCTGTGCTCCGAACGCCTGCGGCCCGTCCTCGCCGCCACCGATGAGGTAGATGTCGGCGGTGGTCGGCAGCGGCTGGTCGGAGCGGACCTCCGGCACCTCGACCGGGAACCCGCGTTGACGCGCCCGCCGGGCCAGGATCAGCGCGTTGCCCCGGTCTCCGTAGGTGGACAGCAGGTCGGGGTAGATCCAGACGATGCGCAGGGTCTCAGTTGACACGGTCCAACTCCGCTCGGATGTCCTGGAACGCTGTGTAGTTCGCGATGACCTCCAGCCGCCCAGGCGGTACCGCCCGTACGGCGTCGTCGAACGTGCGTACGTGCTGGAACGGTACGTCGTTGACGTCGAGGCGGACCGCC
>NZ_JAETXL010000096.1:0-450 GCF_016774385.1 Micromonospora fiedleri | reverse complement strand
CCCTATGCCGCGCTCTTCCGTGCCCCGCGGAGGGGCTCCTGCGCTGTCTCTTTTAGCCATCGCGTCCTCGGTCAGGGGCAGGGCGGTGTGCCGGTCCGCGAACGGTTAGTTGTCGGCGAAGTCGGCCACGGTCAGCTGACCCGAGGCGGTCTGCGGCTGCGGGGTCATCACCGCGCCGACCCGTACCCCACGCAGTGCGCTGCCCATCCGGGCCTGCCGTTCCTCCATGCTGGCCGCGCCGATCAGGACCCAGCCGATCAGCGCCAACCAGAGCCCACCGAAACCGGCGCCGCTGAGGAACCGCCACAACCCCAGCCCGATCAGCAGCACACCGAGTACCCACCTCGCCCTGCGCTTCGGCCACCCGACTGCGCCGGTGCAGCACCTTCGGATCGTGCCCGGCGGTGATGGCGTGCAGGTCGACCACGCAGTAGACGGCGAGATGTGTAT
>NZ_JAETXL010000095.1:0-450 GCF_016774385.1 Micromonospora fiedleri | reverse complement strand
GCACCGGCACCTCACCGTTCGGCACCGGCACGACCCAGTACGCGTGGCCGGTGATGAGTCCGTACGGCGGTTTGCCGGGGTACTGGGCGGCCGGCAGGGTTCCGGTGATCACCGGACTGCCGGCGGAGAGCAGGGTGGCCAACCGGGCTTCGGCCTCGGCTTCCCGGCCGGGCGTCGGATCGAGCCGACTGACGCTGCTGGGCAGGCCGGTGAGTTGGGTGAGCAGTTCCGCCTGCACCAGTCGGCTGCTGCCATTGCCGAGGCGGGCGTAGCCGAGCGGGGCGGCCTGGTGCGGGTCGGCGCCGGGTCGGCCGCCCCACTGCTGCTGCCACTGGTCGTGGCGCTGCTCGGTCCAGGTGCGGGCGACCGACGCGATCGCCTTCCCCACCAGCGACCCCCAGGAACTGCCGCCCGTGGCCCGGTCGGCCGTGGCGCTGCCACCGGTTCGGG
>NZ_JAETXL010000094.1:0-450 GCF_016774385.1 Micromonospora fiedleri | reverse complement strand
GCAGGAGCGACCGCGGGCAGTGGGCGGGGGGCGAGGGTTGGGCGGGGGGGGCATCGTATACACACCGGGGGGGGTGTAAGGGACAGAGCCGGGGCCGTACTCGCTCAGGGGGGCCTCCAGACCGACGAACAACGCGCGGACCGGCAGCCCGGCCCGGCGGGCGGCGTCGGCGTACGGGCCGATCAGCCACGGCCAGACGGTGCCCTGGTGGTAGGCGCCGTCCCGCGCGGCCGGCCCACCCCGGTGCCCGCCGAGGTAACCGGGGCACTCGGGGGAGAGGCTGCGCAGGCCCAGCGGAGTGAGCAGCGCGGCACCGACCAGGCCGACCGCCCGCGGGTCCGGCGCAAGTGGCGGGGTCGGCAGCGACCAGGGCAGGAGGTGGGTGGGGCGACGGGGGTGGTCGTCGGGAAAGGCCGCACCACCCAACGGGAACGCGGGGGAAGGGGCGTG